>NZ_NIPR01000009.1 GCF_002872255.1 Companilactobacillus nuruki | reverse complement strand
TCAGTTATTAGGTGCTTACGACTTTTCAATTAGTTTTTTTAATTCATTCTTGTCATCAACAGTATCTAATTTAGTTTTCATTTTTATGCAATTTTTGGTCTGTAGTTCTCTTGTATTTTTACTGAGAGATGAGTTCAGAGTCGGTTTCAAAAAAATAACCGAGAATATAAAGAGAATCTGGATCATACCGGTTTTTCTTGTTTTGGATTTTGGCTTACAAATAGTAATAAATAATCTTATTTCTACAAATTCAACTAATCAAAATGGACTCGAGCATTTGATTCAAAGTAGTAGTCCAATCGGAGTTATGTTATTAAGCATACTTGTGGTTTTAGTTGGTCCTGTTGTGGAAGAAATCATTTTTCAATATTTCATTCAGAAATTAATAGTAAAGAATAGTCTTTTGAATTTAGGTATTAATAAAAAATTAACTATAACTATTAGTATTTTGGTTGCTACGTTATTATTCATGATGTTTCATATGCAGACGTGGAGTGATATAACTAATTTAACGTTTCTGGGATATTCCGATTTAATTTTCTTTGCGATTTTATATAGTGCTCGCGACGATAATTTGATGTATCCGATTATTTTACATGTTTGTTCTAATACGATTGCCTTTTTATCTGTTTTATTGTAAAAAAATAAGTCTTTGTGGCAAAAAATGCTGACTAATAAGTTTATATTGAGATATAAATAAACTATATAGTGTGTTCGTTACAGCGGCGTTATAATATGGCTGTATTTAAATAAATTAATACTGGAGAGCTATGATGAATATGCTAATGATTCTTTTGGGCGTTGTTCTAGTAGTTTTGTCTTTATATCAATTTTATACAGTAAGAGGGACGTTTAAACGGCTAAAGAGTGGAGAGACCACAAGTACATCAACGTTTGTTGTATATGGCTTGTGGACGGGATTAATTGTAGCGGTTTTTCTATTGATTGGTGGAATTGGAACGATAATTTATTTTATTTGAAAATAGTTTAATAAAAAGTGGCTCTCTACTATAAATCAGTAAAGAGCCACTTTTTATATATTTAGAAATAAAATAAGGTTTATTTTTTAACCCAATTCTCGTGCGGCCTCGCGTTTACGCAACCAAGGCATAACGAAACCTAATCCGAATAGCACGATAACAGTAATGAAGTTCAATAATAACTGATGGTTAAAGGCACCAGTACCAAACTTAGCTTCTTGAGGAATGAAACCTAAAGTAGCACAGACAAAGGTAAAGGCTAAACACCAACCACCAACGAGTAAGGCACCTGTTCTATTTTTGATGAAGGTATAATCTGAATGGAATTTGTCTTGTTGCCAACGCATTGCCACGAAGGCGAAGAATACCCAGCAGGTCTTATATGGTGAGATGATTCCGTTGATATTCAATAACCAATTATAAATAGTATTAATATTTGGCAAAGTACCTGTCAATAATAATAGGAACAAACTCAAACCAGTTGTCATAGTGTAACTATGAATTGGACGACCGTTCTTGTTAGTTTTTGTTAACCACTTTGGCATGAATTTATCAGCGACATCACCAGCAAAGACACGACTTGATGCATCTAACAAGACTGCCAATTGAGCCATCATGAAAACGGCTTGAACGACAGCGAAGATATACATTAATAATTTGCCTACACCAAGACTAGTACCTAATAGTTGGAAGGCATAGTAAGGACCGTTCATCTTGAAGTCATGTGGTATATGGTTGGCATTGAAGAACATTGCCAAGGCCAAGGTACCAAAGATGGTTAAGAAACCTGTCATAATAGCTAATAGCCACATGGCTTTAGGAAACTCATGTTTTGGATCACGCATTTGTACGACATAAGGAGCTGCTAGTTCAGCACCAGACATAGCAAAGATCAATAATCCGGTAGTTGAGAAGTATTTCAAACTAAACGATGGTTTGAATGCGCCCCAATTGAATGGTTGTGTGGCAATATGGTGACCATGCATAACTGCATAACCAGCTAGCAATACGAATAGGAATGACATCACAAACATGGCACCTCCACCGATCAGCGAGAGGATTTCTAGAGAGTTCTTTATGACGTTTTCCAATAGAATAAAAATCAAAATGATAATAAAAGTTAAAATTCCAAACCAGAAAGTCGACATTCTTTTATCCAAAGTATTATTACCTAAGAACATCCAACTGAATGAGACAATAACTGAGTTAGAGACATCAACAATGTAAGGCACACTTTGAACCCAATACATCCAAGATGTCCAGTAGCCAAGAGTGTCGTTACTAGAGTGCCGAACCCAAGAAGCAAGTCCTCCGGCCTGGTTATCAAAAGTTAAACTCATTTGACTAGAGATTAAGGCATAAGGAATAACGTAAGAAAAAAGTAGGAAGATCCATGAAATAACCACGGATAGTCCTTGGTTTTGAAATGGATAAAAGATATTTTCAAAACTGATAATGGTAACGAAGTCGATCAGAGCAATGACCGGCCAGCTCATGTAATGTTTTTTATTTGGTTCTAAAGTTTCCAATTTTATTTTCCCCCGAATTGTTTATAAGAATCTTGTTAGAACGGGATTCTTAAGTTAGGGGGCTTCAGTGGCAAGAGCGAACTGTTTAATTTCACTTGTGTATGACCTCAATATGTAGATATAATCAATGCCGTAATATTTTTTATAATAATTATTGCAAAATATAAAAAAACATACCCAGAAAATTATAGGGAAATATATATCATTTGCAATAGTTTTTATGAAAATAATAAAAATAGGGGGAAATTTATGAATTTTCTGAAAATTGCCATCGGTAATGATGTTAAAATCAGCAGTTCTAATGATTGGGAATTAGTTCCTTTCACAAAAGAAATGAATATTGCTGAACTAGCTGCTATTGTCTTGAATCAAAATGATCAAAAGATGTTAGAGCAGGCTAAGGACTTACAACAAACATCAGGATTAGGCATCCCTATTATAAAAGTAACTCATGAACAAATTACGCAAGAAGAATTAGAAAAAATAACTCAACAAGTCAATGAATATACTAAGAAAATGGTACCCGGTTTTTTAACTGATTTAGTTAACTTTGCAGAAGACCGTCCAATTAGTTTCACCACACCTGGTCATCATAACGGTCAATATTATGAAAAGCATCCGGCCGGTGTAGTATTTAATCGTTTCTTTGGTAAGAATCTGATGTTTGCAGATACAAGTGATACAGTTGATGAACTCGGTGACACAATGACTCATGAAGGGACGCCTTTAACCGCTGAACAAAAAGCAGCTCAAACGTATAATGCAGATAAAGTTTATTTTTGTACGAATGGTACAACTAGTGCAAATTCAATTTGTGCCAGTGCCTTATTGGCAGAGGATGATCTAGTATTATTTGATCGCAATAATCATAAATCATTATACAACAGTGCCTTAGTTATGAGCGGAGCCAAACCAGTCTATATTCCAACGGATCGCAATCCTTTAGGTTTAATCGGGGAAATGAATCCAGAAGCCCTAGATGAAAAGAATATTCGTAAAGAGATTGCTAAGGTTGATCCTAAAAAAGCTCAAGAAAAAAGACCATTTAGATTGGCAATTGTTCAATTAGAAACCTACGATGGTGTCTTCTATGATGCCAAATGGATGATCGATAAAATTGGTAAATTGTGTGACTATATTTTGTTTGATTGTGCCTGGGGTGGATTTGAACAATTTGTTCCAATTATGAATCATCTTTCACCTTTGTCATTAGAGTATGGTCCAGATGATCCCGGAATCTTAGTAACCCAGTCATTACATAAACAACAAGCGGGATTGGCTCAAACTTCTCAAATTTTGAAAAAGGATGCTCATTTGAAAGGGCAAGATCGTTATGTTGATCATAAACATTTTAACAATGCCTATTTGAAATTCGTCACATCCAGTTATTCTTATCCAGTTTATGCTTCCTTGACTGTTAATGCCTATGTCACAGCAGGGACTGGCAATAAAAAATGGTGGGATGAGACACTTCGCTTGGGAATTGAATGGCGTAAAGAATTATTGAAAAGATCTAAGCTATTCAGACCTTTTGTACCAGATGATTTCTTGACGATAACTACCGATGAGTTAGCAACAAATAGTAAATATTGGACCCTGAATCCAGATGATTCTTGGCATGGATTTAGAGAAATTGCATCTGGACAAGCGATGATCGATCCACTCAAAATAACCGTTATAACGCCTGGGGTAGATGTTGAAAAAAATACATATCAAACTAATGGAATTCCTGGACCTGTTGTGGCTGAATTTTTGATGGAGAAGAGGATTATTCGGGCAAAGGATGACTTAAATTCATTATTATTTCTACTGACACCAGGTGATTCTAAAGAAGAATTGGATACTTTATTACAAGCCTTTTTAGAGTTTGAAAAATTATATAATGAGGATGCAGCCTTGACTAAGGTCTTACCAAAATTAGCCAAGGTATATCCACAACGTTATCAAGGATATACCTTAAAAAAGTTATGCCAAGAGATGCATGAATATTACCGTGAGAACAAAACTTTTACGTTACAAAAAGGATTGTTTGCCAAACCTGATATGCAGCAATATATAATGACACCAGCTCATGCCGATCAATTATTTATGCGTAATCAAAGTGAGTTGGTTAACTTGAAGGATATTGAAGGTCGAATTGCTGTCGAAGGTGCCTTGCCATACCCTCCAGGGGTATTTATTGTAGCACCTGGTGAGAAATGGGGTAAGATCGACCAAACCTATTTTGAAGTTTTGGTAGGAGCGATTGAACGCTTTCCAGGTTTCGTACCAGAAATTCAAGGTGTTTATTGGGATCAAAAGGCTGATGGAACGATTTCTGTACAAGCTGAAGTTTTGAAAAATAGTTAATTAAAAGAGGGGGACCAAAGAATGGTCTTATCGTGGAAAGAAAAATTACCAAAGGATTTAAGTGAAAAAGTAACAAAGGTTGAGAAATTGATTCAACCACGTCTAGAAGAAATTGATCAACAAGTGTTATACAATCAACAACGTGTTTTGAATTTATTTAGAAAACATCGTGTTGGTGAGGAGGATTTAGTTCCTTCGACTGGTTATGGTTATGATGATATTGGTAGAGATAAGATTGAAGCTATTTACGCTGATTATTTCAAAGTAGATGATGCGTTAGTTCGTCCACAATTTGCTTCAGGAACTCATGCTATTTCAACTGCCTTGTTCAGTATGCTTAGACCAGGCAACACGCTTTATTATTTAACTGGTACACCTTATGATACGATTCAAGAGGTTATTGGATTAGCTGGCGATAAACGCGGCAATATGAAAGAATATGGTATTAACTTTAAGACGACTGAATTACTTGAAGATGGTTCAGTAGATTATGACAATGCCAAAAATGATTTGGCAGACGATTCTATCAAGGTCGTAGCAATCCAACGTTCAAGAGGCTATGCCGTTCGTGATAGTTTTACCGTTGAAAAAATTGCTAAGATGATAAAATTCGTTAAATCAATTCGTCCCGATGTTAATGTTTTCATTGATAATTGTTACGGTGAATTTTCTGAAATGGAAGAACCAACCTTTTATGGTGCTGATATTATGGCTGGCTCATTGTATAAAAATGCTGGTGCTGGTTTGGTTAAGAGTGGTGCTTATATTGTCGGTCGAGAGGATTTGGTAGATGGTGCTGGTTCAAGACTAACAGTTCCCGGTGCTGGTAAAGGCGAGGGAGCAACTTGGGGTTATTTAAGAGATTTCTATCAAGGTTTCTTTATGGCTGCTCATACAACTGGCGAAGCTTTGAAGGGAATGATTTTTACCTCAGCGTTATGTGAAGAAATGGGAATGAATGTTTCACCAAAATGGGATGCACCTAGAACTGATATTGTGCAGACAGTATCATTCGGAGAACCTGATCCAATGGTTAAATTCTGTGCTGCCATTCAACACTTTTCACCAATGAATTCGTTTGTTGATCCAATTCCAAGTCATCAAGATGGTTATGTCGATGATGTTGTTATGGCATCTGGTAGTTTCGTAGAAGGTTCAACGATTGAATTGTCATCAGATGGACCATTGAGACCACCATATTCACTTTATATTCAGGGTGGCTTGTCATATGCACATGCCAAGATTGCAATTACACAAGCCGTTAATGAAACATTTTATAAGTAGAAAAGGTTTGTAAATACTAAAATAAAAGTCCTCTAGTAATTAATATACGATTACTAGGGGACTTTTATTTTAACCGGAACGAGTTATTTTTTCTCGCTATTACAAATTTAAGTTATTTAGAACTTATTATCACATACAAAAACAACATGAATAAATATTTAATTAATAATCAAATCACGTCTTCTATAACCAATATAACCAATACCTATCAAGATAACAGCAATACCAATTTGCCACCAGAAGGTTGCAATATCAAAATTTTTAACCGGAACTTTATCAATAAAACCAAAAGGACTGATTTTGGCAGACCAATCAGGTAATTTCAACAATTTACCAAAATATTGAATAAAGAAGGCTAGGATTAAATAACCATAGTTGATGGCAACTAGTTTAGGCAACCAACCAATAAGAAAAGCTGATATACCAATCAAAACAAGCAATGGAGAGAGATAGCCATAGAAACTTCTAAGGAAGATTGAGAAGTCTAAATAATGACTCATAACGGCGTTACCACCAATATATAGGCCATATAATCCACCAAAGAAAACAGCAATGCTAGTCAAAGTAGCTAAGAATAAAGTAGAAAAGTACAGCCTAGTACGACTGGTTGGAGTGGCATGGATTATTTCTAAATAGCCCTTACTTTCCCCAGTTTTAAGATAGTTTATTAATGAGATTCCAGGAACCAATGCCAATACTGCAAAGACAATGACTAGTAAAGCAATGAATTCTTTGATGATTAAAATATTAGCGGCATTGATAGCTTTGGTATCCAACAATTGTTTCATCATTGGATTAGTTTTGAGAATATCACCTATGGTGTTGAAGACCGAACCGTAAGTGGCACCGAGAATCATAATACCAAAGAACCAGACCAAAATGCTGACTCGATTTAAACGCCACGATAATGAAATTGGTCCACGTAGAAAAATACTAGCATGCGATTTACCTGCCCTAGTAGCAATCAAACCGGAACCAACATCACGATGACTGTTCAAATAAAAGGCCAAAAGGGTCATGATAATCGATAGGATTAACATTAATAAAACGGGTAACCAGTTATTATCTTTGTAAGTTGAAAATTTTTCGACCCAACCCATAGGAACAAGCCAAGTGTATTTAGAATGAGAAACGTCGGTTATCATACGTGCAATGTACATAATCCCGAAAACCAGATATGAAAGAATTGAAGCGGTTCTGGAGTTATCGGTTAATTGGGCAATAACGGCGGCGATACTAGCAAACATGAAACCAACTGCTCCGAGTCCCAAGCCAAGTAAAAAATTACCATTTGTATCGGTACCAGCTAGATTGGCAAACTGTAAACCTAGTGAATAGATTAAACCGATAACTAAATTTAAAATAAAAACTTCGAGTAAAGCGGCGGACAGATTCGATAATCTACCAACTGAATGTGCCTGTATCATTTCTAAAATGCCATCTTCTTCTTCACCACGGGTATTATGAATAATGAAATAGAAGTTCATAATAGCAGCGATAATTGCCATGAAGACAGTCATTTCTGAGGCAAATACATCAGCGGTCGTATAAGGTCCACTAGGCATTTTCCCAAATAAGGACACCATAGCGGGAGTTTTTAAGGTTTTAATGATTTGTTCAATAGCGTTTTTACTACCATACAAGCCATTGAATTTGGCGGCTACGCCCACAAAGAGTCCAATTAAAACGACTGTCCAGACGGATAATCTTAACCAATCTCGTTTAAAACTAAATCGAGTGAGAAAAAATGTTTTTTGAAATCTTTCACTTTTCATTATTTGATCCTCCGTTGTTTGAATCATAATAACGTAAGAAAAGGTCCTCTAAAGTAGGAGGCGTTGCTTGAATTGAGACGATTTGCTTTTGTGAGAGATAGGCCATGACACTTTCTAAGTAATCGGAGTCAACTGATAGTACGGTTTGATTATTACCGAGTTCAACGTTATGTACTCCAGACATACTAAGTAGTTCAGGTGTTTGAATTTGAGTTTGAACTTTGATAGTAGTTCTAGTTAAATGACGCATTTGTGCTAAAGAACCAGTTTCAACAATTTCGCCATTTCTAATAATGCCAATGTTGTCGCACATTTTTTCAACTTCAGAAAGAATATGACTGGATAATAAAACGGCTTTGCCATTTTTTTTAAGGTTAAAGACCTCTTTTTGAAAGATCTCCTCATTTAAGGGGTCAAGTCCTGAGGTTGGCTCATCAAAGATATACAAATCGGCTTTAGTAGAGAAGGCCGCAATCAAAGCCACTTTTTGACGATTTCCTTTCGAGTAAGTACGTGCTTTCTTGGTAGGATCAAGTTGAAATTTTTTGATTAATTCATCTGTTTTTAATGTGTGGCGACTATGACCGAGCTTTAGAAATAGATCAATAATTTCACCACCAGTTAGATTGGGCCAGAGATAAACATCACCGGGAACGTAAGCGATTCGTTTGTGGATTTCAACGGCATCTTTGAAGACATCTTTACCGAAGATAGTAGCTCGACCACCAGAGGCTCTGAGGATTCCCAAAATGGTTCTAATAGTAGTTGACTTACCAGCACCATTAGGACCGATAAATCCAAAAACTTCCCCCGGATAGATATCGAAAGTAATATTTTTAAGCGCATGAAACTTGCCAAAGTTTTTTTGTAGATGATCAATGTGTAAGATTGGAACATTTTGATTTAACATAATATTTACCCCTAAAATGAAATATTTGTCTTGAATAGTTCACTATTTACCGTGTATATTAAAGCCACTAGTAACCCTTGTCAATAAAGATGAAAGCTAATATTGAACTATTAGAAGCGGTATTTTTCAAAAGGCTATTAGATAGTAATGAAAAATGAAATATCATTACAAAAAATATTTGAGGTAATTATAATGGTTGATAATTTGAAACGTAAAAAAGACAAAAAAGAATCGATTTTAGAAGCTGCTACAAAGGTCTTTGTTAAAGAAGGTTACAAAAAAGCCTCTATAGCAAAGATTGCTAAAGAGGCAAGATCCTCACAGGTAACTTTATATAAATATTTTTCTAATAAAGTTTCCTTAGCTCGAGCAGTAGTTATTAAATTGATAATTGATGGTTATAATGAATCAGAAGCTTATTTGAATGCAACTAATAAAACTTTTGTCGAAAAGATGCAAGATATGATGAATTTTGGTATTTCTATGTCAAATGAAATCAGCGATGATTTTGTGGTTTTTATGTATGACGAATTTAGTGGTAAAAATGGTGATAACAGCGTTATGAAAGTTTATAACGATAATAAACACTCTTTTTGGAAGAAGCTACTGGATCAGGGTAGGGACGAAGGAGCCGTTGATCCTAATATAACAGATGAAGGAGCAATGATATATTTAGATATGTTTGTTGTTCATGCCATGAATTCAGAATTTAACAAATTACATAGTCCAGTTGAAATTAAAAATCATGAAGACGATTTGATGCATCTATTCTTTTACGGTATTATGGGCCGTTAAATAAGGCAATTTGAGTTGATATTCATCGAAGAAGTCACTGTTTAATTTGCCGAATTCGTCAATTAAGGCATGTAATTCTTCAGCCTGTTTGGAGGTTAACTTAAAATCTCTTTCAACGGCGTTTTTGAGTTGTAAATAAGTTGGTCTCTTAGTAAAAGTATGTAGTTTTGTAAATAATTTCATTGCATAATTATCAGCCACGAAAGCTGGACGATGGAAATAATAGAGTAGTAGAACGTCAGCAGTTTCATTGCCAACGCCCTTCATCGCGATTAGTTTTTTCCTTAATATTGGTGTAGATAATTTCTCCCAATCGTCGAAATTATCACGATATGCCGTTAATATAGAACGCAAGTAAACAGCTTTATTATGGAAGAAACCACTAGGTTGAATTAATTGTTCCATCTGTTCAGTTGACAGGGCCAGCATTTTATCAACGTTAAAGTCAGTCGCCATTTTTAAATTAGCCAGAGATTTGTCAGCATTTTTCCAATTAGTATTTTGAATCAGGATCATACCCGCCAGCATATTTTCGTTATTCTCAGCGGGCCACCAATTTTGTTCACCGAGTTTTTTTGATAGGATTTCTAATAGATTATAGATATTAATTTGTGTGTACAAGGTAAATCCTCCTAACAAATATTATCTAATAGAATGGCGAAAAAGTGTTAAATTGTTTCTTGAAGACGTTTTCAGAGTCTTTTTGGTTTATTTCAGAAAATTATTTGTGTTAACATACTTCATGCTGAATTAATTATGGGGGTGTAATTATGTTAGGGGTTATTTTTGTCGTTGGTTCAATTGCCTCCTTAGTCCTAGAGAAATATGTTTTAGCAAATAATTCGCGTGTTTGGTTGGGTGCCATTGTTCCGATATTATCAATTATCTTGATTATTTGGTTAATGTTAACTAATCTCATGCAATTTAATATTTTGAATATAGTATTGGCCGTTGTTTACGTGTCACTTAGCTTTATTTTTTGGGGACAAGGGAACGATTTGTACCATCAAAAAGTTGTTAATAGAATTTATGAATGAAAAAATGCCAGTCAACAAACCTTGAAGGTTGCTGACTGGCATTTTTTAAATATTTATTTTGAGTTAATAATTAGATGATAATGACGAAAGAATTGAGGCAAAAAAGAAAATATAAAGTATAAGTACGGCAATAGCAATAATAAATTGTACAAGACCAGCACGATTCCAAGTAGCTTGGACAGCTTTAAATGTTTCAATATCTTTGTAATCGCCCTTTTGCCATGCCCAAGTGTTTCCTTTGAACCCCACGACAAAGACCCAAATAATATTAAAAAATGGAATTAAGCAAAGCAATGGTAAATAAGTTTTGTTACCTATACCCCAGATAAAGTTGTACATGAAGGCCCCCCAATTCCAACCCTTTATTTCGTCAGGAACTTGTTTTCCATTTTCGTTCATGATAAATACCCCCATATAAAGTTAGCTTTTAATGACTTCAGAATTGGTCAATATAAAATATAATATCCTAAGATTTTAGATAAATGTATTCAACTTTATATAATAATATTTACAATATTTTATATTTATTTGAAATTTTCATAAAAAAAGGATCAATCAAACAAATTATTTGATTGATCCTTTTTGGCTTTAATTCAAACTACCGCCAATAACCTCAATATCACCTTTACCGTCTTGTTTGACAATGGCTCCAATAGCAGCTGTAATACCAGTTACATCGTCAGCCAAAGATAAACATGGTGTATCTGGTCGATCCAATACCTGATTAGGTAAGAATGGTATATGCATGAAACCAGCTTTTATATCAGGGAACTCTTTATCGATCATATACTGAACCTGATACATAATATGGTTGCAGACGTAGGTTCCAGCAGTCGTTGAAACGTAGCTAGGGACGCCAGCTTCAATTACTGCCTGTGCCATAGCTTTAACTGGCAGTTGAGTAAAATAGGCATTTTGACCGTCTTCATGAATTGGTTGGTTTCGAGGTTGAAAACCAGCGTTATCAGCAATTCGACCATCATCAAAGTTAATTGCAACACGTTCTGGAGTCAAGGCAAAGCGTCCACCTGCTTGACCAATATCTAAAACATAGTCAGGTTGGTAATCTAGAATAGCTTGATGAACTACCTCAGCACACTTGTTAAAAATGGTGGGAATCTCTAATTTAATAATTTCAGCACCCTCAATTTCATTGGGTAATTTTTTAACTGCTTCGATAGCAGGATTTATTTTGTCAGTGCCAAATGGATCAAAACCAGTTACAAGAATTTTCATAATTTTCCTCCTCAATTAAAAAGCCAAAAAGTACATTAATATAATTTGAATAACTAATAGTGATAATGCGATTGGTACTTGTTGCTTGATAACACCTAAGTTATCCTTCATTTCCATCAAGGCCACAGGTAGAGAATTGAAGTTGGCGGCCATTGGCGTCATTAAAGTACCACAATAACCTGAGGTCATCCCTATAGCAGCAACAACGGCGGCGTTTCCACCTTGAGCGACAATAAATGGAACACCAATTCCGGCTGTGATGACAGCAAAGGCAGCAAAGGCGTTTCCCATAATCATGGTAAAAATAACCATGGCCACACAGTAGAGGACAACACCCAATAGATGGTTTCCAACAGGGAAGATACCAGAAATAGTTTTAGCAGTAATATCTCCAACACCTGAAGCGGTGAAGATAACGCCTAAGGTAGCAAGCAATTGTGGCAAGATACCAGCTGTACCAACAGAACGAACCATTCTTTCACTATCATGATAAGTTGTTTTGGCGTCGGCCTTGGAAAGAATCATCGCAACTATTAGAGCGACAACAGAAGCAATACCGATACCAACTTGACCACCTAATTTGGTAAATTCGCTAATCAAAATAGAGAGAACAGCTAAGATAATACTAGGAAAGAAGAGCCAACCGCCAAGTTTTTTAGCAGATTTTTCGGCAAGTTCCTTATTGACCTCTTTGAGTTTGCCAACTTTGATTTGTTTCATTAAAGATAAAATTCCAATGAATATAATTAATAGTCCAATAACTAGATTGGGAAGATACCTGCCAATGGCAAAGATCAAGCCCAGAATCAACCAGAACAGTCCAGTACCGATACGAGCTGAATTGTCTTTGTCACGAAATGATTCAATACTAGCGAATATCATGATGATTCCCATCAATACATAAAAAATTTCTAGAATATTATTAGCATTCATGCGATAACCTCCTTATTTATCAATATCGAATTTCTTATCAAAACGAATATTGTAATAGCCAACTATAACGAATGTAATTACCGCTACAGGAATTGAATATAGCACGATGCTAGTAGTTGAGACATTGTGTCCCAGTGATTTCATGGTACTTGCCATTAATAGGACACCGCTAGAAGCGATAAAAAGGTTTTGAGCAAAGAAATTACCGAAGTTATCGGTTGCGGCGGCCCGTGCTTTAATCAAATCAACTTGTTTTTCAGTAAGTGGATGTTTTACACTAGCAGCTGCTTGGGCCATTGGGTTGATCAACGGTCTGATGAATTGCACTTGACCAGATAAGGCGATACCAAAGGCATCGGTTATTTCACGAATAGCTAAATACAAATTGAATATTTTTCCAGCCGATAAGTTTTTGATCTTACTAATGCCATTCACTGCGGCCTGTTTCATACCGTGACTTTCAACAACACCGATCATTGGTAAAGTTAGGAAGAATAATGAGACCATTCGATTATCCATAAAACCTTTACCAATAATTGTAAGAACATGACTAATCGACATTCCAGAGACTAGACCAGTTGCTAAAGCAGCCGCAACTACTACAGCAATAGTATCTAATTTAAATGCAAATCCTAATATAATTATAATAATTCCAATTAATCTTAGATATTCCATATTTAGAACCCCTAACATGATTTATGAGCGTATTATAGCACTATCATTCTAATTGAAGTTAGAATAAAATCATGAAAATTAAAATTTATTTAATCTAGGAAATAAAAAAGCACAGTCAATTCTAATAATTGACTGTGCTTTTTGTGTCTTCTATACCATTATTAATTTTTTATTAAGAGAATAAATCCGAATAAAATTAAAATTCCAAAAACATACTTTGTAAAATGCTCACTATCTATCTTGGAACCCACCCAATTTCCAAAAGGTACAACAATAAAAAGTAGCGGGATAATGATAGCCAGTAGTTTTACAACCGTCATATTCCACATTCCTGAACCTAGTTGGCTCAAAACTACTAAAGTACCTACGCAAACAAAATGACCCTGTAAAATTCCACGTAATTTATCAGAATCCCACTTTTTAATAGTTCCATAAACGACAATGGGAACGCCGTGACTGTTAAAAGAAGCACCTAATATTCCTGAAATGATTCCTGCCAAATAATCATAGCGATTGCTTAAATTTAGTGCGGGGCGAGGATGTTTTAGCGCATATAGATTATAGCTCCCATAAAGAATGATAAACATTCCTAATATTTTCATGATGATTATGGGAGAACCAAGTTTAATGATCAAGATTCCGAGGGGAATACCCAAAATTGAACCAAGAACTAACCTTTTGAGTGTTTGAAGGTCAATATGTTGACGATACTTTATGGCAACGGGTATGGCTACTAGTAATCCTAGGGCACCTATTAAGGCAGTCGAGGTTTGTAGATCGAATGCAATTAATGCAAGTAAAGGCATCGTAACTAAAGCTTCTCCAAATCCGAAGACTGTTCGCATTAGGGCTCCGAAAAGAGTAATTATTATAACGAGAAAGTATGTCACGAGATCAACCTCCAGGAAAGAATATACCCTAGAGACATGATGTCTACTAGGGTATTGTTTAAAGAATTGGTGATAGTAATCTTGAAAAACGTTGTTTGAAATGTAACCATGCACCCTGTTCTTTAATTATCTCTGGAGTTAGGAGCAATGAATCTTTCATGTCATTTTCAAAAGAACGCGCAATTTGGTGAGAGATTTTAGCATCGTAGATAAAAGCGTTAGCTTCGAAGTTCAATGAATAACTTCTAAAATCATGATTCATTGAACCAACAGAACAAATCTTACCATCAAAAACAGACGTTTTAGCATGCAAGAATCCCTTTTGATAACTATAAATTTTGATACCATAGGTAGTTAACAGATTTGCATAATATTGTGTAGCACGATAAATGAATGGATGGTCTGGCATACATGGAATCATAATTCTAACATCTACACCTGACCGTGCAGCAATAGTTAAGGCAGTGAACATCGCATCATCCGGAACTAGATAGGGTGATTGAATCCAGACACTCTTTTTAGCACTGACAATCATATCAATGAAACCATCTTTAAGAATTTCTTCACGGCTGTCAGGTCCATCAGAGATAATTTGGATCGGTAAATTAGCATCGTTGTTAAACTTGTCAGATGGAAAATACTTTTCTAAGAAAGATAGTGGTTCGGCATTACGGTCTAATGAAGCATTCCAGTCACGGAAAAACCTTTCCTGTAAAAGCAAGGTGGCGGCACCAAAAATTCTTGAGTGTGTGTCACGCCAATATCCAAATTTATCAGTGACGTTAACATATTGATCACCAACATTAAATCCACCGATCCAACCGATAGTACCATCAATAACAACATTTTTACGATGCAAGTGATAGTTCAAACGAGTTTTGGCGATAACATTCTTAGAAGTGATAAAGGGTAACACCTCACCACCTGCAGCCTGAAATTCCTTGAAATAACGAGGCTTTGTACCACCTGAACCCCATGGATCATAAAGTAAACGTACCTCTAAGCCCTCCTTGGCTTTTTGGGTAAGTAGTTTTAGGAATTCGTCACCAATATTACTTTTAATAAAAGCATAATATTCAACGTGAACAGTTTCTTTGGCATTTCTGATATCTTCAAACATACGTTTAAATTTTTCTTTTCCGTCAAAGAATAGTTCAATTTCATTATGGCGAGTTAAAGGTGCTTCCTCGGTTTCATTGAAGAAGCGAATTATATGGTCGGCGTAGTGTGTCTCATCGTAGCGAGAAACATTTTGAGGCCTCTTTTGAGCTGCAATTGCCATTCTTTTAAGCTGGCTTAAACTATAGTGTTCTTGTTTACTAATATTGAAAATCTTTTCTTGAGCAATCCCACGGCCCAAGAAAGCATAAATCAAAAACCCTATGATTGGCAGCAATACCAAGACCAAAATCCATGCCCAAGTGGTAACGATGTTACGTGGTCTATGGAAGACGGTGATTAATGCAGAAATGGTATTGACTACCAAAATTATGAGAATTAGCCAGATGATCCAAACATCAATCATAAAATAAATTCCCCTCTATATGTTTATATTAAAAATTTTACTTCAAAACACTAATAAAATCTAATTTATTAGCGTATTAAATTATTAATTCAAAAATAAAGACCCCAATAACTCGTTTTAGAATTATTGGGGTCTTTATTTAGAGATATAAGCCTTAATTTCGATTATCACCAAAGATGATAATCAGACGTAAGAGTTGTAAGGCTGTGGAAATAGCAGCGGCAACATAGGTTAAAGCGGCAGAGAAGAGTACTTGTTTAACCATTGGAACCTCATCACTATCTAGCAAATCTCCTGAGCTAAGAATCTTAATTGCTCGGCCAGAAGCGTTAAATTCAACTGGTAAAGTAACCACTTGAAATAATACGACTAAAGCAAATAACCAAATTCCGATTGTGATCAGTGTATGGTTCATCCCCAAAAGCGCACCGACAATAATCAAAGGAATTGAAGCATTAGAACCAAGATTAACGGCTGGAACCAGTGCAGCTCTGACACGCATTGGCACATAACTAGTTTGATCTTGGATGGCATGTCCACACTCATGAGCGGCAACACCAATCGCCGCAACTGAGGTTGAATCATATGTAGATTCAGAAAGATTCAAAGTTTTATTACCAGGATTGTAGTTGTCAGTTAAGTTACCACTGACCTTATTAATTTGAATATTTTGTAATCCAGCATTATCTAAGATATATCTAGCAGCATCGGCACCACTAATTCCATGATGACTAGTGAACTGATCATACTTTTTGAAATTATGATTTACGTACCATGATGCCCATAGACTAATAACTAAACCAATAATTATCAGTAGATAGCTGGAACCAAAACCGTAACCATATCCGTACATATATTAACTCCTCTTTAATAGATTATTATTGGAAATAGTATAACCATTATTTATGAAGTTTTCTTGAATTGTGTGGTCCAGACGATTAATTTCTATTATTTGAAGAGAAATTTGATCTCTCAAAAAAGTTAAAAGACGTTGAGCTATTTCTAGCTTTTCTTCAGTTGAAATATTCTTAAGAGTGATCATTAAAGCGGCTTTATTTGTTTCTAAATCAAGGTCACTCAAACTTATCAAAGCAACGATTTCTTGGGAATGTTTTTTTTCGACTAACCAATAAATACCTTCATTGCGCATAATTACTTTAGCACTATTGGAAATATATTCGGTTGTAGGATCAATATCTTCGCCCAAAAATTGACTAACATCTTTGAGATTAAAACGAGTGGGAAAATCCCAAATAAAATTTTCAGTCATGAAAGGTCGATAAGATTTCATTTTTATATCAGACAAATACTTACTACCCCTTTTCCGATAAGATTATTCAATAATCATACTCTTCTTAGCACTCTTGTGAAGCTTGTGCATAAATGGTTTGAGCTTTTCAGTAGTTAGTAGACCTAGGAGATAAAAGGCTACTCCGAAGGCTATTAATATGATAATATCCTTTGTTGCATTTGGCCAGTAAATACCACCAACTGCTTCACGAATCAGATTAACAGCATAGGTAAATGGTAAGTATGGATTGATAAACCTGAAGAAACCATCTGATAGGACGACTGGGAAGTTACCACCGGCACCGGAAATTGAAAGTACCAGAATGATAATACCTAATCCCTTACCAACCGTACCGAACATCTGAACCAGTGAGTAGAGAATTGATATGAAGACGAAACTGACTAGCATACAGAATAGTACTAAAAAGACTTTTTCTTTTACATAAGCATGAATGATAAAGAGATTACCAAGTGCTGCAGCAATTGCTTGTAATTGGTTTAAAAAGCCAAAGGTTAAGTAACGACCATTGAATCGTTGTTTAAATGTGTAACGATATTTTTGACGATCGTTTAATTGGAAATGAACTGTGAAAACACTGGATAGAAGCAAGGCACCAACCCAAATACATAATGCTAAATAGAAAGGAGCACTAGCAGAACCATAATTTGGTACATCGTATAAATTGACTTGTTTCAAATGAACTGGGTTAGAGAAAAAGTCAGATTCTTTATTAGCATCAGACTTCATTAGCTTGATAAGAGCTTCTAGATCAACGTTCTTTTCGCCCTTTTTCAACAACTTGGCGGAATGATGAACATCCTTCTTTAGCTGTGGCCAATCATTTTCAGCAAAATCATTAGCTGTTGACAGAGCTTGTTCTAGTTCAGGAGTTTTAGAGTTAACCAGATTCAAGGTTGTAGTTAATTCGTTTTCAATTTGTGGTAATTGATATTGAACGAAGAATGTAGCGGTGGATAGTTTCTTCTTCAAAGTTGGATAATCATTATTATAAAAATCGTTAACCAAATTAATACCTGTTACAATATTGCCCATGTTCCCGTTTAGCAATTGGTTAGCGTCGTGAATTTCGTTACCAACAGCAGGCAATTGTTTTTGGTACTTTTGAAGGTAAGTTAAAGCAGTTTGCAAAACACCTTTAGTATTATTCAAAAGTCCAGGAATAGCAGGAATAATATTATTGTTAACTTGACTTAATGTTGTACCAGCATCTTTTAAGAGCGTTGAAACGCTACTAATGGTGCTAGAAACACTGTCCATGATATTTAAGGCCTTAATATCAGTAATTCCGTCAGCGATCTTATCAGCTTGTGATTGTAGATCAGTTAATTTATTTTGAAGATCAGTAGTATTAAGATCACTGTAATTATTTAAAATGTCATTGGCTTTGTCACTTAAAGTGTCATTTAAAGTTGCCAAGTCATTAAGGTGCTGAATAGGTTTATCAAAGATGGTTGTTTTATCGTTTCCTAATTGATCAGCTAAATTATTATAGAAGTTTTGCAGATCATTAAGGGATGAGGCGATTTGACGACTTACTTTAGCCAATTGCGTAGCATCAGTTGCTATATTTTGGATAACTGTTTTTAGTTGATCCTTTAATTGTTGATTTTTAGGATCTTCTTTAATTTTATCGATCAAATCGTTGGCATTGGATAACGAATTGCTGATTTGATTAGCAATGTTATAAATCATTGATAAACCGGTATCAACGGTTGTCTTGATTACTGGAAGGGCCTGTTGAATCTTAGGAATTAATTCGTTGTTAGCTTTATTAGTAGCATTTTCAGCATCTTGCCCTAATTGTTGAATATCAGGCATAACATTTTGAACCTTATCAATAACTTGAATACCGTTTTCAACCTGAGTAATACTTGTATCCATTAGGTTGGAAATTTTACCAAAATCATTATCGATCTCATTGACTTGTGAACCAGCACTTTGAATGTCAGGTATCTTGGTTTGAAGATCCTTAGCTGCTGTGCCACCAGCATCCGCTAATGGTAAAAAGTTATTCAAATTGACTAATTTTTGGGCATCTTGATTCAATAGTGGAAGATAGCCATACATATCATTTGCTTGTTGTAATTTTTGGTTTAAATTAGGAACAATTGTATTGGCTTGTTGAACTTTGTCCATGATATCTTGCAATTCTGGTAGATTGTCATCAGTGGTAATAAGCAGACTTGAAAGCCGCCGTAACATTGGTAGGTTGTGCTCAATATCAACTCCAGACTTGTTCAATGCTTTGGTAATAGTCTTACTTACTGTACCAATAAATTCGTCTGAAATTGTGTTTTGCAGTGTCGTTGCCCCCGACTCAGTTAACTTCGGGGCGACCGCATTTATTTTCTGATTAACCGAGAATACTAAATTAGGTTTCTTGATTTTACCAGACAAGAAACTAACTATATCCTTAGAGAAATTCTTGGGTACATAAATTCCGGCATAAAAGGAACCATCTTTGACTCCTTGGTCTAATTCCTTCTTGGAGTCAACGAAAGTCCAACCAAGTTTTTTGTTTTTCTTTAAATTAGCAATTAATTGATCGCCAATTTCAATTTTTTGTCCCTCAAGTTCAACGGCCTGATCATCGGAATAAACACCAACTTTTAGACCACCTGTGTTTGAATAAGGATCCCACAGAGCCCAAACGTTAAACCAACAATACAGACATGGTAAAATAATCAAAGCCAACATTAATAATGTTGCAGGTTTTGACTGTAACGTCCTCTTTATATCTAATCTAAATAGCTCCCAAGCTTTGATAGAAATCCCCTCCAAATCTTTCTTAAAAGCAAAGTGGCGCAATGCCATTATATAACGTTATGATAACGGATTATAGTAAATAAAACCATTGACGGTATCTAGGATTTCAGAATCGTCGTGAAGCATTGAATGTTCAGCGTTTGAACCTTTCATATAATATTCACTATATTCCTTAGCCCGAGGCTTTAGAATATAGGAAATCGATTTAGCCGATGTAACGGAAATATATTTGTCACTATTGGAATGGTCGCCAACGTTTCCATAGATATTCAGAACCCTCAAATCATCCGAAACGTTGTTGCGATTTATAAAAATTCTAAAATAAGTAGGACTCATAAAAGCAGGTCGTCCATCAGGTTTTAGACGATTGATGTTGGGAAGATCTCCCAAACCTAAAATTCCATTGAATGGTCCTGCAATAAGAACCAATTTTTTTAGTCGTGGCATATAAGAACGCATTTTTTCTCGTATATTGAGTAAAACTAAAGCGACCGCACCCAAAGAATGACCGATAGCATCATATGTAGTAAATTCATGTTTTAAGCGTAAATCAAATAGTAGTTTGACCAACCAATAAGCCATTTGGTTACTGCCAACCCATTTGTTTTGGAAAACGACTTGGACAATGGGATGTTCATCATCAGTCCAAGTTCCCTCATAAGTGATTTTTCCACGCCAATTGATTATTGCTTTCAAAAATTGATCTTTTTGTTTACCATTACAGTCTAAAGCAGACTCAATCATTTTTTCAGTCGTATAATCTCCTCCACGAAATCCGTGGATGTAGAAAATCGGCCATTGTCCATTTTTCATAAATTCACCCCAACAACATATTATTATATAATTATTGTTGAGAAATTTTAACCAAATGAGGTATGACAATTGCAAAAATATTATGCAGTACGACGTGGCAAGAAGCCAGGAATCTATTTAACATGGCCTGAATGTAAGGCTCAAGTTGATGGTTTCACCGGTGCAAGGTATAAAAGTTTTACCGATAAATCCCAGGCTCAAGCCTTTTTAGAAGGTAGTGATTCTTACAGCAAGCCAGTAACTAAGAAAAATAATAAGCCAAAAGTTTCTGATATTAATGATTATGACGTAGTGGTTTACACTGATGGTGGCTCTAGAAATCATGGAAATTATAAAGGTGGTCATGTAAAAACAACCGATAAAGCCGCCTGGGCCTATCATATCAGCAATCACGACCAAACTTATGAAGGAACTGGTGGTGAATTTGGAGCAACCAATAATCGCATGGAGATAATGGGCCTGATTCAAAGTATTATTCGATTAAATGAGCTAAAAATCAATCAACAAAATACGATATTTGTCTTAGATTCTCAATATGTGCTAAATGCAATTACTAAAAATTGGTTAGCAGGATGGAGAAAACGAGGTTATAAAAAGGCTGATGGTAGTGTTCCTGTTAATGTAGAATTATGGAAAGAATTGGATAAACTATTACCAACAGTTACTAATAAAACTTTTGAATGGACTAAAGGACATGCGACTAATGTTGGCAATAATCGAGTTGATGAGCTATTAAATGAAACAATGGATAAAATGTAGTTTGATTTGAAACCAAAATAAATAGTCTGTATTGATTGTCAAAAATGTTTGAGAAATAACATAATTGATATCAATACAGACTATTTTTAATCTATTTAAGAGAGTTTAGCAGTTTAAAAATCTCTTGTAACACCTTTAAGCAAACGGAAACGAATAAATTTACCTATTTCAGTTACTAGTAGAACAATACAGCCGGCTAGAATAGGAATCAACCAACCATAGTAGAAATTAATACTTGTAGTATGGAAAATGTCTTGCATAAATGGTAAGTAAATAATTCCCATTTGTAGAACAATCAAAATGGCAATGATATAAAAGGCCATTTTATTCTGGAAGAAAAATTTGGAAATAACAGGGTGATCATTTCTTAAATTAAATAGGTAGAAAATCTTACCAAAGATAATGATGTTCAAAGCCATTGTGCTTCCGACAACCTCAGGTAGACCACGACTCGTTAGAGAATCAAAGGCCCAAATACCGAGACCTGAGATTAAGGCGGAGACGTAAACTATTTCAAAAGTATCTAATTTCGTTAATAATCCAGCTTTTACATTTCTTGGACCACGAGCCATAATTCCGGCTTCTGGTGGTTCAAAGATGAAAGCAAATTGAATTGTTAAGGCTGAAACCATATTGATCCAAAGCAATTGAGCAGGATAAAGTGGTAAATCTTGGCCTAAGAGGATACTGATCACAGCAATTAAACCTTCAGCAAAACTTGTTGGTAAAAGGAAACGAATTGTTTTACGAATATTGTCAAATACATGACGACCTTCACGAACAGCCACAACAATATCGGCAAAATCGTCGTCAGCTAAAACCATATCAGCTGATTCTTTGGCAACCTCAGTACCTTTTATACCCATAGCCACACCGATATCAGCTTGTTTTAGGGCTGGGGCATCATTAACACCATCACCAGTCATTGAAACAACATGATCATTGGCTTGCTGAGCACGAACGATTCTTAACTTGTTGGCCGGAGTAGTTCTAGCAAAGACGTTGTAGTCATCGATTTTATCTTTTAACTCGTCATCAGACATAGCATCGATTTCAGGACCAGTAATAGCTTTTACTACTGAATCCAAATCTAATTTATTGGCAATTGCGGTTGCAGTATCTGGATGATCACCAGTTATCATTTTTACTTTGATACCAGCCATACGTAATTCGTGAATCGATTTACGAGCTTCTTCTCTTGGTGGATCAATAATTCCCACCATACCAGCTAGTGTTAAGTCTTTAATCTCATTTTTTTCAATATTATTTACTGAAGAATCGACAATTTTATAGGCTAGTGCTACAACTCGTAATCCATCAGTAGTTAAAGCTTTTATTTGTTGATCCCAATAATTAGAATCAGTTCGTTGATTACTCAAATCAATAATTGTATGAGGAGAACCCTTAACCATTAAGACTCTTTGATTATTTAAGTTAGCTAGACGAGCAGAATATCTAAAGGCGGAATCAAATGGTAGAGAATCGATTTCATCTACTTCAGGGTCAACACCAGTCATTTTCCGATATAGGGTGGTTAAAGCACCATCAGTTGGTTCACCGTTTAATTCCCAGCGATTATTTTCAAAATGCAATTGGGCGTCAGTGGTCTGGCCAGCAATATTAACTAACCATTGCATATTTTTGTCTGAATGCCAATTAATTTTTTGTCCATTTAACTGTAATTCACCGTCAAAATTAACTCCACCATCGGAGTAACCAACACCAGTTACATCAAAGCTATGTTCAGGCGTGATGACTTTTTTAACGGTCATTTCGTTTTTAGTTAATGTACCAGTTTTGTCAGTATTAACAATATCAACGGCACCAAGTGTCTCAACAGCTGGCAATGATTTTACGATCACATTACGTTTAGTCATTTTCCTTGTACCCATAGCTAAAACAACTGAGGTACTTGCAGGAAGACCTTCGGGCATTGATCCGACAACCATTGTAATAACGGAAACCAACAATGTTGGTAAGCTATATGTATCTAAGAAATAACCAATGATGAATAAAATAACTGCTGCAATCACGATAGCAATTGATAGACCGAAACCTAATGAATTTAGATTTCTCATTAAAGGAGTGGGACG
Source organism: Companilactobacillus nuruki (assembly GCF_002872255.1). Lineage (GTDB taxonomy): Bacteria > Bacillota > Bacilli > Lactobacillales > Lactobacillaceae > Companilactobacillus > Companilactobacillus nuruki. The sequence continues at coordinate 10,253 of NZ_NIPR01000009.1, read as the reverse complement.
TTCTTTGACAGTTTCAACAGAATCTTGAATTTTACCAATTTCTGTATTTCCAGCTGTCGCAACAACGATACCCATACCAGAACCACTTGTGACAGCGGTTGAGGCATAAACCATATTTTTGCGCTCGGCCAAAGGCAAACTGCTTTCAGAGATGGGTTCTTCGATTTTTTCTACAGGGTTGGTCTCACCGGTCAAAACAGATTCTTGGACACTTAAGTTATCGGCTGAAATCAATCGGATATCGGCAGGAACAGCATCACCAGCCTCTAGGTTAACTAAATCACCGACAACAAGATCACGAGCATCGACCTCTAATTTTTCGCCATCGCGGAAGACAAAATTTTTTGAAACTAACATTTCGCGAATTTTCTCTAATGCATTACCAGCTTGTCGTTCCTGAACATAGCCAATGATCGCATTACAGATGATAACTAAGCCGATAACAATCGAATCGGAATAACGATGCATTAGGAATGTCATGATTGCAGCTGCAGCCAAAATATAGATAATACTGTTATTGAATTGTTTAATGAACTGTACTAATTTCGAGGTTTTTTTGACCTCTAATTCATTTTTGCCATTTTGAGTTAATCGTTTAGAATATTCATTTTCACTTAATCCATCTTCAGCGTCGGTTTGATAAAGATTTGTTAAATCTTCCTCATTGAGTTGCCAAATTCTTTTTTCGTGGCGTATCGGGACGTGATCCGAATCAGTATTTTCGGATGAATCTGGATAAGTCTTTTCGTCTTGCATATTTTCCTCCTAATATTTAGGTTTATTTATCCTCATGATGGGATACCAATGAAATTATATCCTATGTTTTTATAGAAAGCAGTATTTTTGAATTTTAAAAAATAAAGTTAGTGCTTAACTAATTAAAGACAGTTAAACTGGAAATAAATGATTTTCCAAATATAAATAATGCTTAATTTACTAATTAGTGCTTAAAAGGGAAGAGAATATGGTTAAATCAGTAGACAAAGTTTATGAAGTAATTAAGAACAATTATTCTAACGACTGGGTAAATACTAAAGAAATCGCTAATGCTGTAGGTTTAAGTCGTAATGTTATTAGTATTTATTTATCGCAATTATATAAAGATGGGAAACTAATTAAACAAAATAGCCGTCCGGTTCTTTGGAAACTGGCTCAAAAAGATCAACCATTTCAAAACATAATTGGTTATTCTGGCAGCTTAAAGGAAATTGTAAAAAAATGTCAGGAGTCAATTGTTTATCCACCTAATGGTTTTCCCTTGATAATTACTGGTCCTAGTGGTGTTGGTAAGAGCTTCCTAGCAAAAAATATTTATGAAGAAGCAAAAAAGCTGCATGTAATTGACAAAGACGCCAAATTTATTACTTTAAATGCTGCTGATTATGCCAATAATCCTGAATTACTTTCTTCGGTATTATTTGGTTATAAAAAAGGAGCATTTACTGGCGCCAATGAAGATACGTTGGGATTGCTGGATCAGGCAGACAAAGGATACTTTTTCTTAGATGAAGTTCATCGTTTGCCAAAAGAAAGTCAGGAGAAGTTATTTTCATTATTAGATTCAGGTCGATTCTATCCTTTGGGGGAAAACGAAGCTGCTCATCAAGTTAATGTTAGATTTATTTTTGCAACAACTGAGGAACTAAATAACTTTTTATTAAAAACTTTTGTTAGAAGAGTTCCACTAAATGTTGCGTTGCCTGCCTTTAAAGATAGACCGTTAACAGAGCGTTTGTCATTGATATTCAATGCATTTAAAGAAGAAGCTAGAAGGACCGAGCGACAACTGCATGTGGAAAATTCGGTGATTGAAAGATTAACTAAAAATGATGCTCCGGGAAATATTGGAGCAGTAGAAAATTCTGTGAAGTTGCTCTGTGCTTCAGCATATACTGATAATTCTTATGCCAAAGATATCTATATTGGGCATGATGCTGTAGAAGACAATTGTGTAGTAATTAATAAGGAATTTGATGTTAATAACTATGCACCTATTAAAGATTCAGAATATAAATTACTACAGAGATTGCATGAAGAACTAGTTATGGATATTGGTAACAACAAGGATATTTCGGATCACATTCTCTTACTGATGAAATTTTTAAGAGAGGTTCAATATTTAAAAGATACAAGTTTAATTGATTCGATCAAAACTAAAGTTGATTCAGGAATCAAGGATGTACTTAATAAAAAATACGGAATCAAATTACAATTGTCTTATAGCGAGTTTGAGCAACTGTGTTTTGGAATATCTATTTACTATTTTGTTCAAAATAATAAATTTAACATGGACAAGATGTTTAAGAACTTCGAAGAAACTTATCCTAGAACAATGTACATTTATCAACAATTTTTAAAATCTATTAATGTCGATGAACAGTTTCAAAAATTCAATACGCCTTGGTTGTTTTTATTATTTAAAGACAAAATCAGTCTTATTGAAAGTGTTCAATATACTGGGATAATTCTTGCCCATGGTGATAGTACGGCCACTAGTATTCAGAGTGTAGTTAATAATCTATGTGGAAATTATATTTTTGAGGCCTTTGATATGCCAATTGACATATCAATTTACGAAATTAATCGTTATGTTCAAAAGTATATTAAAAATCAGAAAGATAACGATCATAAGGGGATCTTTGTTCTATTTGATATGGGATCATTGACACAAATGTTCTCAGAAATAAAAAAATATTCTAACTGTGAACTCTTAGTTATCAACAATGTTACGACTGCGACAGCGTTGGATGTGGGGATAAGAATTCAAAGAAATGATTCTTTTAAGCAGATAACAAAGGCGGCCAATCAGTTTGGTTTAGCATCTGGAACCCAATATTATGAAGGCTTATCGGATTCTTCTAATATTGTTGTTTCTTGTATGTCTGGAGTTGGTTTGTCAGAAGAAATCAAACGGATGATGTTAGATTCGCTTTCAAATAAATTTGAAATAATAACGATGGATTATAAAGATTTGAAGCAAACCTTGGAGAATCATGAACAAAAGTTCTTCGATAAAACCAAATTTGTAGTCACAACCACTGATATTACAACTAATCTGGATATTAATATTATTAATATTTATGACATCATGGAAAAAGATGGTTATGAACGATTTGAAAAACTTCTAGTAAGTTCAGGTGAGCAAGAACCTAATATTGAGTCACTAATGAATAAGATGTTGAAGTTTTTTACCATTGAAGGGATTAAAGATAGATTACAGTTTTTGAATCCGGATGTAGTTATTGATGAGGTTCAACTGATTACTCAAAAATATCAGGATTATTATGATATTTCATTAGATGGTAAAACAAAATTGAATCTATATATGCATCTATCATTGATGATTGAGCGAATGTTAGTGAATTCACGTAAACAAGATAATCCCAGTGTTACTTTTGATGATGATAAGGAAAAAGAGTTTTATTCAGTTTCAAGGACGATTTTTAAAGGTATTGAATTGAAATACAATTTTACGGTCAATGATTACGAAATATCACTGATGTATCAACTATTACATTTTTATATTTGATTAAAGTAAGTGCTTAATTATAATTAAGCACTTACTTTTTTTTATTTTAAAATGCCTAAACAGCAGCCTTTTGAAAAGTTGGCACGTAAATTGCTTATATAAAAGTGAGGAGGAAAGCAAAATGAAAAGAATAGTTGTTGCCTCGCATGGAAGCATGGCTGAAGGTATGAAGAACACAATTGAATTATTTGCGGGACATGACAATGATGTTGACTATATATCCGCATATACAAAGAAGAATGATGATTTAAATGAAACAATCGATAAATTATTTAGTTCATTTAATGATGATGATAAAGTAATTATTTTTACAGATTTAAAGGGTGGCAGTGTTAATCAACGTCTAACTGTTAAGGCCCAGAATAATCAAAACATATTCATAATTTATGGATTTAATTTACCAGTAGTAATTGAAGCAATTTTAACTAAGGAAGAAATTACTCAAGAATATATTAAAAACTTGATTCAAATTGGTAAGGATAGTTTGGGAACAATTGATTTTAGTAAGAATGAATCGAAAAATGACGATGAAGATTTTTTCAATTAGGAGGAAATAAAAATGATTAAAATTATGAGAGTTGATGAAAGATTGATTCATGGACAGATAGCAATGGTCTGGTCAAAGGAAATGAGTATTGATGGAATCGTAGTGGCTAATGATGATACTGCCGCTAATCCTACTCAACAAATGGCTTTAAAAATGGCAGTTCCTTCAGGAATCAAAGTCATTGTAAAAACTGTTGATGCAGCAATTGATCTATTGACTGATGAGCGTGCCCAAAATATGAAGTTGTTTGTTTTGGTTAGAACTGTGGGCGATGCTGAAAAAATAGCTGAGAAAGTATCAGACATTCAATATATTAATCTCGGAAATGTTGGAAAGGCTTCGACTGATCCTAAAAAGACTTTGACACAATTTGTTATGCTGACCGATCCAGAAATTGAATCTTTAAAGGAGTTGGTAAAGATTTATCCGGATACCGCATTACAGAACTTACCAACTGATAAAAAAGAAAAAGCCACTGATTTCATTGAAAAAATGAATCTATAAAATTATTAAAGATGAGGAGAATTTAACATGTATGAGGCATTTGCTGTTGCGATAGTTGTATTCCTAACCGTTGGTGGTCAGGAGCTATTAGGTTTTTCAATGTTAGGTAGACCAATCGTTATTGGACCATTGGTCGGATTATTATTGGGGGATGTTAAAACTGGTTTAATGATCGGTGCATCTCTGGAAACCATTTTTATGGGTATTGTTAATATCGGTGGTGCCAGTGCCGCTGAACCAGGATTGGCCAGTGCTTTGGCAGTTGCTTTTGCTATTATTATGCACGGTGGCTTAGGAGTTGCTCTACCACTAGCAATTCCATTGGGTATTATTGGTCTACAAATAAAAACTTTAATTTACGTTGCTGTTGTTGGTCCGTTTGCAAGTAAATTCGATAGTATGGCTGAAAAAGGTAATCAAAAGGGAATAGTTAGGTTACATTTTGGGTTATGGGCCTTGCAATGGTTCTTATATTCATTGATTCCATTTTTTGCAATGTTATTTGGTTCAGAAGCTACACAAAATGTTTTAAAAATGATTCCAACTATTATTGTCCATGGTCTAACAGTGGCCGGAAACGTATTGCCAGCTGTTGGTATGGCAATGTTGATGAAAATACTTTGGGATAAAAATATTTCAGCCTTCTATTTCTTAGGTTTCTTATTGGTAGCATATCTAAAAATGCCATTGATTGCGGTAGCTGTAATGGGTACGATTATTGCTATTTTGGTCGCTCAAAGAGATTATCAATTGCACAATATGGGACAAAAAATTTCAGCTAAACCAGTCGTTGCTCAAACTACCACGGAAACGAAAGATGAACAAGAAAATGATGATTTCTTTAGCTAAAAATTAGGAGAAGACGATTATGAGTAAATTTTCGAAAGATATGACCAAAGATGAAAAGAAATTAATGAGACAAATGTATTGGCGTTCATTTACTTTATATTCAGCCGTAACACCCGCTAAGCAAGGGGCTTCAGGTTTTGAATATTCAATGTTGCCATTTATAAATAAGTTCTATAAAAAAGAACAAGACAAAAAAGAAGCTATGGTTCGTCAGATGTCATATTTCAATACGAATCTAGCCATGGCACCATTTGTCATGGGAGTTACAGCTTCCATGGAGAAACAAAACAGTGAGAGCGATGATTTCAATGCGGAGTCAATTAATGCGATCAAAACTAGTTTAATGGGACCATTAGCTGGTATTGGGGATTCTATTTTCTGGGGAGTTTTAAGAGTTATCGCAGCGGGAATTGCCATCAGTTTAGCCAAAAACGGTAATATTGCTGCTCCTATTATTTTCTTATTACTATTCAATATTCCAGTTCAATTGGTTCGGTGGTATGGTGGTCAACTTGGCTATACTTTGGGATCAAATTATATTGGTGAATTGTATGAAAAGGGTCTAATCAATATCTTGACAAAGGCGGCTAGCATTGTAGGTTTGATGATGGTTGGTGCCATGACAAGTAATATGGTTAAATTCGATTTGAAATGGAATATGGTTTTAGGTGGTAAAACTATTCTAAAATCTCAAGAAATGTTGAATCAAATTTTTGTTGGCATTTTGCCATTGACGATAACCTTATTGTGTTTTTGGTTATTAAAGAAAAAGAACGTCTCAATTAACTGGTTGATCTTGGGAACAATCGTGATTGCAGTAGTTTTGGCTTTATTAGGTATTGTTTAAATGAAAAGCGAATGGTGGAAAAATGCTGTTATTTATCAAGTTTATCCCAAGAGTTTTTATGATACTAATAATGATGGCATTGGAGATTTATCCGGTATTGACAAGAAATTGAATTATTTGAAATCATTAGGAATTGATGCTTTATGGATCAGCCCTTGTTATCTATCTCCCCAGATTGATAATGGCTATGACATTGCTGATTATCGCAAGATTGATCCTATGTTTGGTAATAACGACGATATGAAGCAGCTTATTGTAGATGCTCATCAAAAAAATATAAAAATTATTATGGATATGGTAGCTAATCATACCTCTGATGAATCAATTTGGTTTAAGGAAAGTCGTAAATCTAGAAATAATTATTTTAGTGATTTCTACATCTGGAGAGACCCTAAAAATGATGGCAGTGAGCCTAACAATTGGGGATCAAATTTTGGCGGTTCTGCTTGGACTTATGATGAAACTCGTCAACAGTATTACCTACATTATTATGGGAAAAAGCAACCTGATTTAAATTGGGAAAATCCTCTAGTTAGGGAAGCTATTTATGATGTGATGCGATATTGGAAAGCTCAAGGTGTCGATGGCTGGAGAATGGATGTGATTACCTCGATCTCTAAAAACCAAGACTTTCCCGACAATCCCAATCCGCATCAATTGAGGTATGTTGTTGGTAATCAAGATAACGGACCTAGAATGCATGAATTTATTCATGAAATGAATCAACAAGTGCTGGCTCCTTTTTCTATGATGAGCGTTGGTGAAGCCCCTTCAAGTAAAAGTAAAGATGCAAGAATGTTGGTTGATCCAAAGCGCGAAGAACTAGATATGGTCTTTACGTTTGAACATATGCATGTTGACCGTAAACCGGGAGATGTCAATGGTCGTTGGGCCATTCAACCAATAGATATCGTTCAATTAAAAAAGACTTTAGCAAATTGGCAAGACAATTTGAATGGACATGGTTGGAATGCATTATATTTTGAAAATCATGATCGTGCTAGAACTCCATCAAGATGGGGTGATGATAAAAATTATCGTTATGAATCTGCCACAGCATTTGCTACTGTTTTGCATGGATTAAAGGGAACACCGTTTGTTTATCAAGGTGAGGAAATTGGGATGACCAATCCTAAATTTGAACTGGCAGATTATGAAGATATTGAATTAAAAACTAATTATCAAAAATTAGTTGAGCAAGAAAAGACTATCAGTAAGGCAGATTTCTTGAAGGCGGCTCAAAAGATAAGTCGGGATAACGCTCGTACGCCAATGCAATGGAACAGTTCAAAAAACGCTGGATTTAGTGAGAGTGATCCGTGGTTTAAATTGAATCCTAATTATCAAACTGTAAATGTTGAACGAGATATGAATTCGCCACGTTCGATTTTTAAGTATTATCAAAAATTAATTGAATTACGACATAATGAAGATATTTTTAGAGATGGTGATTTTAAATTGATTTTGCCAAATGATAGAAATATTTTTGCTTATACTAGAACATTGAAAGATCAGATGTGGCTGGTTATTGCTAACTTATCAAGTTGGGAACAACAGGCTTCGTGCTTGAATGATTATGATAAAACAAATCTGGTACTTGGAAATTATGATTTTGAAGAAAAGGGTACTCTGAGGCCTTATGAGGCAATGATTTTAAGGAAATAAAAAAGCATGGATGATAACCAACTTGGCTGTCATTCATGCTTTTTATTGAGCAACTATAATTATTATTAGTTAGAACTGTTACCACCAAATAATCCGTTGAAGAATGAGACAATTGAGTCCCAAATTCTTTGTAAGAAATTACGATTCTCTTGAGTATTCAAGTTATTGAAAATATTCTTAGCTTTACTCATGATATCGCTACTTAGTTTAGAAGCTTGTTCTTTAAAGTTTGAATCCTTTAAAGCACCAGAATCTCTGATTTGAACCATCAAATTGATAATCTGTTGTTTTTGGTTATCAGTGATAATATTCTGAATATTATTTTGTTGAAGGTTGTTATTAACGATAGTAGTGATTTGGTTGACGGTTATATTGTCACCTTTTTTAGCGATGTCTGATTTCATTCCAGCAACCGCATTATTCAATTGCTTATCAGTATAGCCATCAGTACCTTTATTGGCATCGGTAATACCACTTAAGACGCTCATTTCTTTTTGAGCCGCATTAACTTGGTTTTGGTTCAATGAATCGCCACTATTTGCATATGCTGCATAAATACCAGCTAAGGCACCTGAGCCATCAATTGGAGTGGCAGATGTTACATAAATATTAGCATCACTGATACCAGCAGTAACAGCAGCATTACGATACTGATCAGCAGTAATAGTAGTGATATTGTTTTTACCATTGTAGTCGACGATCTTTACGTTGATACCTGAGCCAGATGATGTTTTTTGAATCAACGCAGATGACCAAACACCGGAGTTGCTGGTGAATGAACTACCACTTGGATTCAAGTACTTAACTAAAGTATCACCTGTGACAGTAATTGTTTTGTAATTACTGTCATTAATTTGTGAAGATAAGGCACTAATTGTACCTTGACGTTGGTCATTCGTTAAAGATGTTCCCAAAGTCATAACTGGTTGATCACTCAAATCATCAGCTTTAACTGATTGAGCTGAAAATACTCCCAGTGTGATTACAGATATTAAACCTAATAAAATAACATTTAACTTTTTCAAGGTCATATCCTCCTTATATTGATAATTAAACCAAAAATATGTGAAAAATTCGAGAACTTCACTCAATTTTTTCAAGTTTCACCTTCGCAAATAGCTTTTTGGCCTGTTTTATGCTATTCTGTAGGTTCTAGGATTACGCTTAAGTAATAAATTTAAAAGGATTAGGTGAAAACACAATGAAAATTGTCGTTCTTTCAGGCGGAAGAAGTACAGAAAGAAATGTTTCTTTATCTTCCGGAGTTAAAATCACCAACGCACTACGCAGCAAGGGTTATGAAGTCGCATACGTTGATTCATTTTTAGGCAAGGATGTCGAAGAAGATAAAATTGATGATCTTTTTACAACTGAACCAGAGAGTGAAGGAAAACTTGTCATTGATGACGAAGTTTTAACTGATGAAAAGATCAATGCACTTCGTACGGATGGAACTAGAGGTCTTCTAGGTAAGAATGTCTTGAAGATTTGTCAACATGCCGATATTGTCTACATGGGACTTCACGGTGAAGATGGCGAGAATGGTAAAATGCAAGCCGTTTTTGATGTTTTTGATATCAGATATACAGGTAGCGGTTCACTTGCTTCAGGACTTGCTATGGATAAGAAATATTCTAAAGAAATTTTTGTTCAAAGTAAGATTCCAACAGCTCAATATGCAACAACTAAAACTGCTCAGATTTTATCTGAAGATATTCCATTCAATTATCCAATGGTAGTAAAACCATCTAATGGTGGTTCAAGTGTTGGTACACACATTGTTAATAATGCTACTGAATTAAGAGAATCAGTAGCTGATGCGTTGAGATTTGATAGCGAGGCCTTGATTGAAGAATATATCAAAGGTCGTGAATTCTCAGTTGCAATCGTTGATGGTTTGGTTTTACCTGCTGTTGAGATAACTGTTGATACTGGTTGGTATGATTTCCAACACAAATTCCAAGAAAATACTGTTACACATTTTATCACGCCACCAGATTTGGATGACGAAACACATTCAAAGATGCAAGCATTAACTAAGAAGACTTTTGAGGCGTTAGGCATGAGTAACTATGGTCGAGTTGATTTCTTATTGCGTGATGGTCAATTATATGTCATGGAAGCTAATACATTGCCAGGTATGACACCATTGTCATTAATGCCAAGAGAAGCAGAAGCGGCTGGAATTTCTTATCCTGATTTGTGTGAAAGAATCATTAAGAGCAAAGTTACTTATTACGAAAATAAAAAATAAAATTAGAACAAGAAGAAATATACTTAGCTTGTGAACATTAAAATAAGGTCATCTAGTA
>NZ_NIPR01000008.1 GCF_002872255.1 Companilactobacillus nuruki | reverse complement strand
CAAAAATAGTCTGTATTGACATCAACTATGTTTTTTTGAACACAATTGATGATCAATACAGACTATTTGCTTTAATCAACTAAAACTATTTTTATAACAAAATACAAAATTTAGATTTTTCACTTAATAATTAACTGTTTCAAATTACTTTCAATAACATCTAGCGGTGAATCTACTTGAGCTAAGGTGGCCGCTGTATAAGCACCCTCAACTAAAGCAACATCGTATTTGTGAATCTTACGATCAGTCATCTCTAACAACATTTCCAAGTTCATCTTAGAACTGCCTAAATCGTAAAATGCCAGAATCTCTGAACCTTCATTATTATCAACAGCCTGTTGAATTTTTTCTAGTGATGAGCCAATTTCTCCTTCGTCAGTTCCACCGGCAGTGGTAATCGATAAATCTGGTGCTGCTTGGGAAATTAAATCCTTAACCCCTGCAGCAATCTTAGGTGAATGTGAAACAATTAGTATTCCATATTTCATATGATTACTCTCCTATCACTTTGATTAATGACTCGAATAAATATGCACTCGATTGAGCACCGGGATCGATGTGTCCTTTGGATTTCTCTTCCAAGTAACTAGCACGTCCCTTGGTTGCGACTAAACCTTTTACTTTAGATAGTGCTTCATCAATAACGCTTTGATTTAAACTTTCTGCCTTCAAAGCATCACTAACTGGTTGCCAAACATCGATCATTGTCTTCATACCTACGTCTGATTGTCCGCGGCGTTTAATACCATCAGTCCCAACTTGGACCAGTTCACCTAATTCAAGATTTTCTTCCTTGACGGCCTTAGACATATCCAAAAAAGCTGTACCATAAAGTGGACCTGAAGCTCCACCCACTTTTTGAATCATTGCAAAAGCTGTTGCTTTATATAAATCAGTTAAGTTTTCAGGGTCTTTTTTTGCAAATGATTCTACTACAGCACTTGCTCCACGATCCATATTTGTTCCATGGTCTCCATCACCAATAGCTGTATCTAATTCATTCAAATTAGATTTATTTTCTTTTAATTCTTCAATAAATAAATCAATCCATTTTTTTGCATCTGCTAATTCTAATTTCATCAAAACTCTCCCTTTACCAAGCGATAGTTGTAACTGGTTCTTTCAAGTAATTGATCCAGCTACTATCGGCTTTCATAATTGTTAAAGAAATTCCTTGCATATCAAGCGAAGTTACCAAATTTCCAACTTTACTAAATTTCACATCAATTTTTTTATCCACTAATTCATTCAATACATCATTTGCAAAAATATACTGTTCCATCAACGGAGTTGCTCCCATTCCGTTTACAAGAATAGCGAAATTTCCTGATTTGTCATCGAAGTCAGCCAAAATTTTTTCAATCAGTTCATGTGCTAATTCTTTTGATGGTTGAATCTTTTCAACTGCATATCCACGTTCATTGTGGATTCCAATACCATATTCAATTTCATCATCTTTTAATTCAAATCCAGGGTGTCCTACAGCAGGTACAGTTGCCGCGTGCAGGGCAATTCCGATAGTTTTAGTATTATCAATAACCTTTTGACCCAAATCCTTCAAATCGTTTAATGACATACCTGATCTAGCCGCTGCTCCAATGATCTTTTCTACCAAAGCAGTTCCCGCAACACCACGTTTGCCTTGAGTAAATTCACTATTCTTGACTGCAATATCATCATCGACAATAATGCTTTGAACCTCAATATCGTCAGCTTCAGCCATTTCTTTAGCCATATCAAAATTCATCACGTCACCGGAATAATTCTTAACAATTAACAAGACACCTTTGCCTTGATCAACTGCTTTGATTGCCTCATAAATTTGATCCGGCGTTGGAGATGTAAAAACTTCCCCAGCAACAGCGGCACTGAGCATTCCATCACCAACGTAGCCAGCATGCAATGGTTCATGACCACTACCACCACCAGAAACAATACCAACTTGTTTATTATCACTAAACTTGGCATCATTTCTAACTACAGCAGTTGTTCCTTCAATCTGTCTTACTAAATCTGAATTGGTTTTTACAAGCCCTGAAATCATTTCAGGCACAATATCCTCAACATTATTAATAATTTTCTTCATAAAAGTCCTCCTTGCGTGCGCTTACAGATATTATTATACAGCTTTGGGGTTATTGATTGCATTTTAAAGGTATTACAAAAAGATATTGGTTCAACAAATAGTCTTAATTACTGGGTCACTTAAATAATCAAAAATAGTCTGTACTGATATCAACTATGTTCTTTCGCAAACATTGCTGAAAACCAATACAGACTATTTTATTTGAATAACTAAAACTATTTTAATAGCTAGTAAATTATACAGCCTGAAACAAAAACTAAAATCGACTCAGTTCTAATATTCACAGGTTGAACATTTCTCACTCTATGCCAAACTAGCTTTTGGCAAGATGTTAATAATATAAAGTAAAATTACGAAAACAATGAACAATCCATACATAATAGGATTAATTTCTTTTCTCTTACCAGCTGCTAACATCGTAATTGGATAAACTAGAAATCCAAAAGCAATACCGTAAGAAATATTATAAGTCAACGGCATACCAACAATCGTTAAGAATGCAGGTAGTGCTATTTCAAATCTATCCCATTGAATTCCACGCATTGATTGAGCCATTAATGTACCAACGATAATCAATACAGGAGCCGTTACATTACTTGTAACGACACTCAACAATGGTGAGAAGAACATTGATAGAGCAAACAATACTCCAACCGTAATGGATGTTAAACCGGTTCTACCACCGACTGCGATACCAGCTGATGACTCAACATAAGCTGTTGGTGGTGTAGTACCGAATACAGATCCAGCTACCATTGAAATTGAATCAGCCATTAAGGCATGTCCAATTCTTGGCATCTTACCATCTTTATCCTGCATAACATCAACTTGCTCAGCCAAACCGATCAAAGTACCAGCAGTATCAAAAAATGCTACTAATAAGAAAATAATAACAACCGCCCATAGTTGTGGTTCTCTAATATCGCCAATATGAGCAACGCCGACACCAAATGTTGGTTTCAAACTAGGAATTGCCGAAACAATATGTGATGGCGCTGGAATCAGCTTAGTTATCAATCCAACAACTGTTGTAAAGACCATACCAATAAAAATAGCACCAGGAATCTTACGAGCCATCAAAATAGCTGTAACTAACAAGCCCGTAATAGTTAACCAAGTAGTTGGTGTAGCAAACGAACCAATTGCGACAAGTGATGACTTACTTGCCGTAATCAGCCCTCCACCTTGAAGACCAACAAAGGCAATAAAAATACCTAACCCAGCCGCCACGGCTAATTTCAAATCCTTTGGAATTGCATTAATAACGACCTCACGTATCTTCATTAAAGAAAGTACTAAGAAAATCAAACTGGCAACAAAAACACCAGCCATAGCAGTTTGCCAAGGAATACCCATCGCAATAACTACTGAATAACTAAAAAAAGCATTATCACCAAGTCCTGGAGCAATAGCAATTGGATAATTTGCTAAAATCCCCATTAACACTGAGCCAACAACAGCAGTTAAAGCAGTTGCTGTGAACAGTGCTCCCTTGTTCATCCCAGAGTCTCCCAAAACCTGCGGATTAACAAATAATATATAAGCCATCGAAACAAATGTTGTCAAACCAGCCAGTATCTCTCGTTTAACGTTTGTTTGAGCTTCTTCAAGATTGAATAAACGTTCCATAAAGCTTAAATTCCCTCTATTATCTAATGAATTCACTATAAACGCCCCTTAGAAAAAATAATCTCTTTTTCGAACTTATATAGTATTACAGATTATTCGTGTTTTTACAAGAGAATTAGAAACATTTATATATTTTCACTTGATAATGTTCGTATTTTGATATAATTATGTTGATATTAATCGTATTTATTACTTAAATAGATTTAATTACATCACAATAGTTCGTATTCTAGATATATTTTTACAAATTATATAAAAATTTTAGTAAAACGTTTGCTTTAAAAAAAATTAAATAGTCGTTCTCATTCTTTTAACTTGATAAAGATTTTCATCAAAACTTACAATATTATTTTATAAGCCTTCATAAATAAGCTAGCTGCTAAAATCAAAGCTCCAATTCCGATTAAAACTTTTAATAACTGAGTTGGTAAATGACGGACAATTCTCGGTCCCCAAAAACCGCCTACTAAAAAACCTATGCCTAAGAATATAACATTATTCCAAGGGATGGGAGTTTTGGTTACATAAATAATTGCCGCAACAATATTTGCCAATCCTAAAGCTAAATTTTTTTGTGCATTATATTCTGGAAAAGTATCATTAGATGTCCATGAAAAAAGCGACAACATCAAAACACCACCAGCAGCTCCAAAGTATCCCGTATATCCACCAATCAGAAATATCGCCAACCATGTTAAAAATTTTTTACTAATTGAAATATCCTTTTTTTCATTAATAGACAATTGATTATGATGAGGGATCAAAACCAATATAGCCGCTATAAAGATAAAAAAAGGTACGATTTTAGCAAAAGTAGCTTCAGGAATAATAAATAATAATAATGCACCCAAAATGCTGCCTAATAATGTTAGGGGAAGTATGACTCGCAAACTCCTAGCGTGTCCATGTAATTCCTTTTGTGATGAAGCTACTGCACCAATACTCGTAAATAATAATCCCAATGTATTGGTTACATTTGCAGTAACAGGTGGTAACCCTAAAGCTAACAGCACCGGGTAAGAAACTAGTGATGCCAAACCTGCAGCCGTACTAACAATTCCTGCTAAAATCCCTGTTACAATTAAAATAATATTCAAATCTAATACCGACACTAAAAACACGATCCTTTCTTAACTTGTTTTCATAATAAAATTAGATTAATATCATAGTCAAATAGCAGTGTTAAGATAGAATTTGATAATACTAAATTTGTAAATCCCAGCATAGTAGGTTATAAACATGAGAACCAAAGATTTAGAATATTTCGTTTCCCTAATACAGTTAAAAAGTTTCTCCAAAGTTTCAGAAAAATTCAAAGTAAGTCAGCCAACAGTATCTGCCGCTATTCAGCGATTAGAAAGGGAATTTAACACCCATCTAATTATTCGAGATAATCCACACTTACCATTGAAGCTAACAGATTCCGGACAAAAGCTACTAGTACATAGTAAAAATATTCTTTCCGATTATAAATTGGCCCAATCTGAGATTGCTCATGGGATTGAAAATAAATTAATTATTGGTATGCCTCCATTGATTGAAATCACTTATTTGCCTAAAGTTGCTCGACAATTGCCTACAGAATTATTCCAACAAGTAATGCATATTAGCCAAGGGTCAATTGCAACACTTAAAGACTTAAAAAATGGAGATTTAGATGTTGCATTATTAGGCTATTTAGATCAATTTACCGATGAAACTATAAAAATGATTACCTTTGATGAACAGCCTTTTTCAATCATTATGCCTAAAACCAATAGATTAGCTAATTCAAAGGGATTTTATTTTAAGGATATACAATCACAAAAATTTATTTCCTTAAAAAACAGTTTTGTCCAAAAACAGGCCTTTAAATATTTATCTCAAATAAATCATATTCGACCAAAAATAATCTTTGAAACCAGTGAAGTACAAAGTGTCATTAATATGGTGGCCAACGGTATGGGAATCGCTCTATTGAGTAATTCTATAACTATTAATGATCCTAGATTAACTAGCATTCCAATCCTCGATTCTAATAGTCCCATTTTTAAAGTTGGATTAGCCTATCGCAGGTCATCAGTCTTTAGTCCCCAACAACAAAAATTATTAAACGCTATTCTAACTGCCTTTACTCTTGGCAAAAAAAAGCTCGACAATCCCTAATTAAAGGATTATCGAGCTTTTTTGCTAGTCCACCAACGTTAATTTAATAGGTATTGCCCAAATAACTGCATTCAACACTGTGGCGAGTAATACAAATTCTGGAAATAAATATCCGATAATAATACTTGCCAAATTAATTATCAATGATAATTGACTGCGTCGATCAAAAGTATCTTTCTTCTTAAAAACTAGTTCATTTTTATTTGCAAGTTGTAAGCAATGGTTTAACCATAGAAAAGCCAGATTGAAGAATATCACTATCACAGCAAACAATACTCCTGCTGGCTTAGATACGATATTACGACCATACCAACTAGATGCCACCGGAATCAGCGATAGCCAAAAAAGCATTAATATATTAGCCCACATCACTCTCCCGTCGATTCGTTTAACTTTAGCAAACATTTGATGATGCTGATTCCAGATCATCGCCACCAAGAAAAAGCTTGCCACATAAGTAAAAAATTGCATCTTTACATCCCAGAGAACATTCCAAGAGTATTTATCTGGCAACTTTATATCCAATACTAATATTGTCAAAATAATTGCAATAACTCCGTCAGTAAAAGCTTCTACTCGTCCTTTTGACATTAAATCCCCCCTATTTAAAACTAGTATAAACCATTAGGAAAATATTCTGGTAACATCATTTTTGCCATATCCCATTCAGTATTATCAGGATTGGTTTGACCGGCCTTTCTAAGCGCTGCTGCTGCACCAGCATTAACTCTCATCTCATTGTTCTCCATTCCGTCAATAGTTTCTTTAATCAGATCCACCAGCTTCATATCACCATTACCGCTGATACTATTTGAACCAGGTTCTAGGTTAGTTTCAGATACCAATGGTGGCACAAGCTCCATAATATGAATATTGTCCACTCCCGCATAACGTAATTGGTCACGTAAGGCCGATGTAAACATATGTACTCCTGCCTTGGAAGCTGAATAAGTGGGATGTGCTGCTGAACTAATATTTGCTAAACCGGATGAAATATTAACAATCATTGATTCTTCTTGTTCTTTTAATTGTGGTAAAAACAATTTATCCACTGCAACAGTACCAATTAAATCAACTTGAATATCCGAAATTAGGCTATCTACTGAAACTGCTGGATCTAACAAATCAAATGGTGACATGATTCCAGCCGAGTTAATAAGCATGTTAAGTTGCGGAAAATCAGTTTTAACCTTCATGCTTAATTTTTCAATATCAGCAATGTTACTAACATCTGCCTGATAAATTCCAAACTTTGGATGTTTCCTTTTAACAGAATTAAGTTTATCTTGATTTCTTCCAACTACAATAATTTGATTATCACGGTTAGCCATTTCTTCCGCCAGGCCTAGACCTATACCTGAAGTTCCACCAGTTATTAAAATTGTATTATTTATTAATTTCATAATAATTTCTCCAATTAGGTTACTTTTTTAAAATTCTGTAACTAAAAGTTAGTTTAATGGTTTAAGTTACAAAAGTCAAATAATGTAACTAAATTTATGTTATACTTTCTTTATGGGAAAAATAACAAAGGAACTTATCTTAAAAACTGCTCAACAACTAGTAGAAAAACAAGGTATGCAAAAAGTTACACTTGCAAAGGTTGGACAAGAACTAGGTATCAGTCATGCTGCACTTTATAAACATTTTAAAAATAAACAGGATCTCTGGACATCTCTGTCCCTAACATGGCTAGATGATATTTTGAAAGATCTTTTTCCATTCAATACTACTGCCTATACAAATAAAACTGATATTTTGCATGATTGGTTATGGATTCTGACACGTCAAAAAATGCTAGCTTATCAAAATGATCCTATAATGTTTGGAATTTATACAGCTTACATTGATGACAATCCTAAAGCACTCGAAATTCATCTCAATGATTTAAATAATAGTCTTAGTAATGCACTGAAATACTCCAATTTGAAGGATTTGCAAACCATAATGCGTGCTTTTGCAACTTTTTCATCACCTAAATATGCGAAAACTTGGAATGATCAAACTCAAGTACATTTTGAGGAATTATGGCAGATAATGAAACCAGGAATTAAAAAATTATTTAATTAATATGATCATTAATGAAATTAACATCTACAAAATAAAAATTAGAATCTACACACAAAAACGTCTCATAATTATTAAAAATAATTATGAGACGTTTTTAATTTATTTATTTTTTAACAACTGACTCCTCTGAAATCTCAATAGTTCCATCAACCAAATCTGCCTTCAAATTCTTGGCATCAATATGGTCAAGATAGAACTCAGCAACTTTATCTCTAATTTGTTGCTCAATTACTCGACGCAGTGGCCGTGCACCCATGGCTTCATCATATCCTTCATCGATCAACCATTCCTTAGCTTCAGGAGTTACTTCTAGAGTAATCTGCTTCTTGGCCAAGTTACGGTTTACATCATCAAGTAAAAGCTCAACAATTTGATTCAAATCTTTCTTAGATAAATGAGTAAACTCAACAATACCATTGAATCTATTCAAGAATTCTGGACGGAAGTATGGTGCTAATTTGTCCATTATTTTTTCATCCTTATTACTGTCATTACCGAAGCCAGCATTTGATGTAGCAATGATAATTGTATTCTTAAAATCAACCACATTACCTTGACCATCCGTCAAACGCCCATCATCCATAACTTGTAGTAATAAAGTAAGCACTTGGGGATTTGCCTTTTCAATTTCATCTAGTAAGACAATTGAATATGGATTACGACGAACTTTTTCAGTCAATGTATTCCCGTTATCTTCATAACCCACATAACCAGCTGTAGTTCCAATCAATTTAGATACCGCTGTTAGGTCTGAATATTCACTCATATCCAAACGAACAATGGCGCTCTTTGAGCCAAACATATCTTGTGCTAGTTGTTTTACTAATTCAGTTTTACCAACTCCGGTAGGTCCAACAAATAAGAAACTACCAATTGGACGATTGCCTTCATCGAAACCGGCTCTATTACGACGAATAGCTCTAACAACCATATCTACGGCTTCATCTTGGCCAATAACCTTATCTTTAAGTCGTTTGCCCATACCTTTTAGTCTTTCAATATCGCTAGCACCCATTTGAGAAACAGGTACTCCAGTTAATCTTTGAACTGAAGCTGCAATATCATTTACATCAGCAACTGGTTCATCATGACTATCGCCCTTGTCTAATTTGGCTTGAATTTCTTCAATCTTCTTTTTTAGATTTGCAGCCTTTTCAAAATCTTCTTTAGCCGCTGCATCGTCCTTAGCTTTTTGAGCTTGTTTTAAATCTTTTTCTAAACTAACTTTATCAGTAACAGGATTTTTTGCAGCCAAATGTGCTGCTGTCATATCGATCAGATCAATCGCCTTGTCTGGTAAAGATCTCTGTGGAATATATTGAACTGAATAATCAACAGCTGCCTTTAAGACATCATCAGGTAATTTCACATGATGATGGTTCTCATAAGCACTGCGTAATCCCTTCAAAATAGCAACGGTAGCTTTTTTACTTGGTTCATTGATCGTTACGTCATTAAATCTTCTAGCTAAAGCGGCATCCTTCATAATAGTGTTACGATACTCATCTTGAGTTGTCGCACCAATAATTGAAATTTCACCTCTACTCAAAGCAGGTTTAATAATATCTGCCAAACCTTTACTGCCAGAATCAGCACCAGCTGAACCTGCACCAATGATTTGATGGATTTCATCAAAGAACAAAACCACATTACCGGCTTTCTTTACTTCATCCAGTAATTTTTGAATATTCTCTTCAAATGATCCACGATATTGAGTCCCGGCCTCAAGTGCTGATACATCAATTGAAACAATCTGTTTATCTTTGATTGCTTCTGGAACATTACCCTTAACAATTGCTTGAGCAAGTCCTTCAACAACTGCTGTCTTACCAACACCAGCATCACCAACTAAGATTGGATTATTCTTAGTTCTGCGGCTTAAAACCTCTGCTGTTTCTTGAATCTCTTTATCACGTCCGATAACCGGATCAAGTAGACCTTCTTTAGCCTCTTGCGTTAAGTTACGTCCGAGCTTCTCTAACATAGTGCCATTTTTCTTTTTATTGCCTTCACTTACCGGAATATTCTTTCCAGCAGTTCTGGCCTCTTGATATTTTGCTAATTCTTCAGGAGTCAACTCTTTACCATTCACATAATATTTAGCCTGTGAATTATTTTGTTGACCCATTAATCTATTAAAAATTTCGTCCATATTGTCGTTAAATGGATCTTCATCCCAAAATGATCTTGCCATATATAAAGCCTCCTCATCTTAAGTAATGCAATTCCAATTCACGCAGAACTCTCCACATTTCGGTATCCTGCGCTTTGGCAATTGCCTCTATATCGCGCAAATTGATAGATGTGGCGGAGGATTGTTTTTTGTTGAAAGATTTATGCAGAGTCGTATAACCATACCCACTTTTCTTGGCTATTACATATATCGTTAAATCGTTATCTTCTAAGTATGATTTGATATCTATTCTCATCTTTCTTCAACCTCCACAATCAATAGTATAGCACATATGTAGTATATTACAAGTGTGAAGCATCACTTCTGTGCAATAATATCAAAATTGTTCTCAATTCCTTATATAGCAACAATTTGTTAAAATAAAGTTAGAATGAGGTGATTCAATGAAAGCTCTACTGAACACTTTAAACAGATTAAATCATGTTTATGACCAGTTAGATTTGCTTAACTTTCGAGCACACAAAAATTTACCATTGACCTTTAATAAGGACGACAGCAAAAAACTATTACCTAAGAATAAACGACTTTATTTTAATTACTCATATTTAAATAAAGAAAAAACTCGCCTAACCAATTTAATGCTCAACCAAATTATTGATTTGCAAGATCCTCTTTTTAACACTGATAAAACGATTCATCCACAGCTAATCGATAAAGCTTTAAAATTAAAAAATACCGATCAGAATCATCGAAATAAAACTTTCCACTTGCCTAAAAGAAATCGTAAAGTTAATAAACTAAAAGAACTGATTAACATGATTGAAGATGAAAACATTAATCTCTGTCATGGCTATTTGAATCAGATTTACGTGATTCTTTTAATTCATAACCTTTTGCCATTAGACATACGAGAGGAATCTTATCTTAAGGCAGAGTTACTTCAAAACCCTGAATTTCGTACTAAACTATTACAGTTCGATTATGATCGTTACCTTTATCAGGAATTTGAACCAGAGAATTATTTAAAGTTCTTAATTTACAGCTTAATTCATCGAATTCCTGATTATATCAAGTCTTACGATGTTCGTGAAATTATTCCAGAAGCTTCTGACTGTGGTTTTTCAGGCATTGCATATGAAATATCAATTGATGGCATTAGAGAATGCTATGTCACTTTTAAGGGAACGGAGGCCAGTGTTGACGAAACCATTCACTCTCGTAGTAAGCGTTTTGAGCAGTCACTTTTGGAAACCTACAAGGACTGGGACTATAACGTTAATGCTATTTTAGTCGGAAGTGATAAAAATCTTACACAATTAAAAGTCGCACGGGAATTCATCAATTACATCAATGAAAGCATTGCTCCTAATACCTTTGTTTACGGTATCGGTCACTCTCTTGGTGGACATTTTGTTCAAACCTTGGCGTTAATGGATAATTCTTTTGATGCTGGTTTTACTCTCAATTCGGCTCCTGTTAATTTAAAATTAATCAAGCATATTAAGCCAACGTTATTTACTGACAGCGTCTGGCAAAGACTATTTGATTTAACTGATGATACCGACGGAAATAAACTGATCACACCTGAATTACGAAAGCAAATTAATCGCTTATTACCAAATGATTACTCTAGAATTATTAATGAAAGTTTTGAACAAGACATGACTCAAGTGTTCTATGAACTTCCTTTTACTATTTGGATTGGTCAAAAATGGGAATATAACTTTAATAATTGGACTTATCCTTTCAAAAACCATCCTAGAGCATATTTAAGCAGTGGAGAAATTCACGCTTATCAACAATTTTTTGAACAATTATTTGCTTATCTATCTAATTCAAATAGTAGTTCTCAAGTCATTAGAAACAGTATGAGTTTCATTCGTTTACGTACAAAATTGCTTCACGACACCATGAGCAATCCTAAGACATCCAAATATTTTTATGATTATGCTAATTATTTATACCAATGTGGTGCTTTTATCGATCAACCGCAAAAAGTTAACCAAGAATTTATTGAACAAAATAACTCCGTTCTACGAGGTTCGTTACGTGAGTGGCCTTTCTTGAAGAGCATGAACACTGATATGTTAGCTTTGGCAACCTACTTTCACGTTATAGACGGTGCCAAACATTTTCTGAATCGAACGCCCAATAAATTATAGTGTCTATAATTTAATTAAAAAAACTCTTGAATTTATTTTTTTATGTGTCTATAATACGAACCAACAAAACGTTGACGAAAAAAGTAGAAATCTCCAAGATGCCTAGTGAATCGTGTTAAGTGAAAAACGATCATCGCGAGAATTTTGAAAATCATTTCCGAGTTCGGTGCCGATATGTAGGTTGCCGTGGTTGCCACCATTACCTGGCTAGCAGATGTCTGTCTGTTAATTAAGTGAGTATTCTTTGAATACCCAAAAAGGTGGTACCGTTCTATTTGAGCCCTTTTTCCCTAAGTGGGAAGAAGGGCTCTTTTTTTATAACGTTTTAAAAATAAAAAAGAGGTGGTAAAAATGGATTCTGATATTAGTGGTATTAAAAGCCCATCACAGATTAGAAACAACATTTTTAGGAGGATCATTTATGAAGAACGATTACGATTTATCAGGAAAAAGAAACAATAAAAAAGTATTACATTTGCTAGTTGTTAGTTCATTAATTTTTGGAATGTTTTTTGGATCAGGTAATTTAATTTTCCCAGTCCATCTGGGACAACTTGCTGGTAACAATTGGTTATCAGCTGCATTTGGATTTGCGATCTCCGGTTCACTCTTCCCATTACTAGCAATCATGGCAGTAGTTGTTACTAAAAGTGACGGGTTATATGATTTAGCTCGTCCAGTTGGTAAGTTCTATGCTGCACTATTCCTAGTTTTGGTCCACCTCACTATCGGACCATTCTTTGGTACACCGCGTACTGCTGCTACCGCATTCCAAATGGCCGTTCAGCCATTTTTGCCCAAACAATTTTACTTTGTTGGGATGTTACTATTTACGGCATTATTCTTTGGCTTAGCTTATACACTGACTGTTCATCAAAATAAATTACTAAAATATGTTGGAAAATATTTAAATACTATCTTTTTAGTTTTATTAGCAGTCGTTTTCCTAGTTGCTTTTTTGCATCCAATGGGCGGATTAAATCATATGCCTACCCAAGCCTATCAAACTAATTCAACCGTTAGTGGACTCCTTGAAGGTTATAACACAATTGATGCTGTTGCTTTATTAGCATTAAGCGTCACTTTCGTTCATGCTGTCAAAGGATTAGGCTATAAAGATCGTGAATTATCAGGACTTACTGCTAAAGCTGGATCATTAAGTATCGCCTTAGAGGTTTTGGTTTACTTTGGTTTAGTTCTACTTGGAGCCTTTAGTTTAAGCAAATTGACCTTATCTGCTAATGGTGGAGTTGCACTTTCACAGATTGTTAACTACTACTTTGGTAGGTTCGGAGCTGCTTTCCTAGGAGTTCTTGTAACTTTAGGAGTTTTTACCACCGCCATGGGATTAGTTGCCTCTTTTTCACAAGACTTTCATAAGTTGTTCCCTAAAGTAAGTTACTTAGCTTGGTTAAGAACAACTACAATTATGTCATTTGTCGTTGCCAACGCTGGACTCGACAATATCATCGCTTGGTCATTGCCCGTCTTAATGTTGCTTTACCCCTTATCACTTGCTTTAATCCTAGTTTCATTAACTGTTCATGCTAAGCCATATGCTGGGATTGTTTACAAAATGACAATTGCCTTTACTGTGTTACCAGCGATCTTTGATATGTTAAATGCTTCTCCTAGTGCTGTCACTAGTCTATCCTTTGTTAAAAAAATTTTGATGGCATACCATCAATACGTTCCTTTTGCCAGTCTGGGATTAGGTTGGATCGTACCTACTTTTGTTGGTTTCATGTTAGGATTTCTTCTAGGTAAATTGGGGGTATTTGCCAGTGCTACCGAAACCATCGAAAACCGTGATTAATTATGAATTTTGAAATAGTAAAAACTGATCAACAAACAAACTTTGAAGAAATTAAAGATCTTTATTACAAAACATGGACATATTCATATATTGATTTAATTCCACAGTTATTTTTGGATCAACTAAATAAAGATATTTGGCACCCCGAAAAGCGTATTGATAACACCTTAATAGCTAGAGTTTCTGGAAAAATTGTTGGGGTTTGTTCATATGGTCCAGCTCGTAGAATCAAGTATCAAGGATTCGGGAAATCTACTCACTTTATGTTCTTCCTGAATTTCAGCATCAAAAAATTGGTCAAAAACTTTTTCAAACTTCTCTAAATATCCTAGGGGAAGAATATTCAAATATTTATTTAATTGTTCTAAAAAATAATTTAGCCGCTCGTGCCTTTTATGAACTCTTCAACTTTAACGAGACTGATGATTTGATTGCGGATCAAACAAAATATGGTATTCTAGATGAAATTATCTATGTGAAATAATTAAAAACAATCTATATTTTTATTTAAGATCATCGATATACAAAATAAGCTATACTGACTCATTTAATCCAGTCAATATAGCTTTATTTGTATAAATATTACAAGTTTATTATTTGTCTTTAGTTATTCGATATAGTTCTTCAGCCATCGTTGATGAATAACTTTTTGACAATTTAACAATCTTTCCTTTTTCATTGAAGAATTTACCACTAGTATTTGCCAGTTGGGGATCACTTGATAAGTAAGCACCAATTGGTTGATCCTTTTTAGAAAATATTAATCCAATCGCTTTACCTAATTGTTTACTAATCCAGGAATCTGCATTACCAAGATTTGAGTCTGTAACATATCCCGGATGAAAAATATTAATAGTAATATTTGTATTTATCAATCTTTGACTCCAATACAACATTAGTAAATATCTTGCTGCCGTCGCTGACGAGATTACAGACATCATCTTATACTTTGCTTGCTTATCTGTTTTAAAATCAGGTAATGATACCTTACTATGATTAATGGCCAATGGAACAGCTCCAACTAATAAGATCCTACCTTGCTTTGATTTTTTTAATAAAGGTAAAAATTCTTGAATTATCCAAAAATGGGTTAAATAATTCAAAACCAAATTCAAATCATAACCATCCTGAGATAATTTTAAATCAGAGAACATTACTCCCACACTACTAATCAAAATATCTATCTGTGAGACTTTCTGTGTAATGATCCGATATAACTCTTCTACACCCTTTTTTGTACTTAAATCAAATGAGAGAGAGGTAACATTTTTATTTTGTGATTCTTTGACAATTTCTTTACAAGCTGCCTCAGTTTTTAATTTATTACTACCGACAATGATTAGCTTTAAACCTTCTTTGGCAAGATCTATTGCTGTTTTTTTACCTACCCCTGAATTTCCACCAATCACTAAAGCTATTTTTTCTGACATCATTACCAACTCCTAACATTTTCAAATCATAAACTATGGAGTATACTCCATAGCAAGAGGAGAAATAAAAATGCCTGAAAAAACTTTTTCAACTAAACAAGTAATACAACTTACCGGATTATCTAAAGATACACTTAGGTTTTATGAAAAAATTGGCGTAATTGACCATATTAATAGAGATAAAAATGGTTATCGACAATATAGTCAAGATGACATTGATTGGTTAATTATTGTTAATATGATGAAAAAGATCAAAGTTCCCATTAAAGAATTTATTGGTCAGCAAGCTTCTCCGATGATTGAAAGAGTGAATTTTTTAAGAAAATATCAAAATGGCATCAAATCTCAAATCTCCGAGTTACAAGAGATCGATACATTCCTAGATAACAAAATAAATTATTTAAGTAACCTATGAAATATTAAACTAAACAAAAAATAGAGATCCAATAACCATAACGGTTATCGAGTCTCTATTTTCAATTATAAATTAAAGTCTTTCGTTCAATTCTTTACCAAGTTCTTCGTAACCAGGACGACCCAACAAGGCAAACATGTTCTTCTTATATGCTTCAACACCTGGTTGGTTGAATGGGTTAATTCCATTCAAGTAACCTGAAATACCAACAGCAATTTCAAAGAAGTACATCAAGTAGCCAAGATTATAGGCATCTTGTTTTTCAATATGAACTGACATAACAGGAACTCCACCATCAGTATGTGCAAGAACAACACCTTCATAAGCCTTCTTGTTAACAAAGTCCATTGACTTGTTTTCTAGATATTCCAAACCATCAAGGTTACCCTTTTCAGCAGGAATCTTAACATCATGTCTTGGTTGATCAATTAGGACAACAGTTTCCATCAAGTTACGACGGCCTTCTTGAATATATTGACCTAATGAATGAAGATCAGTTGAGAAGTTAGCTGATGATGGATAGATACCCTTTTGGTCTTTACCTTCGGATTCACCCATCAATTGCTTCCACCATTCACCAAAGTATTGAACATTTGGTTCATAGTTTTCTAGCAATTCTGTTGTGTAACCTTTACGATACAAAATGTTTCTTAAAGCAGCATATTTGTATGCGTCGTTCTTTGTAAGATCAGCTGATGAATAGTCAGCACGTGATTGTGCAGCACCTTCCATTAACTTATCAATCTCGATACCAGCAACGGCAATTGGCAATAGACCAACAGCTGTAAGAACTGAGAAACGACCACCGATATCATCAGGAACAACGAATTCTTCGTAGCCTTCAGCATCAGCTTCACTCTTCAAAGCACCCTTAGCACGATCAGTTGTAGCATAGATACGTCCTTTGGCACCATCAACACCATATTTTTCAATCAACTTAGCCTTCAAAATACGGAAAGCAATTGAAGGTTCTGTTGTTGTACCTGATTTTGAGATAACGTTGATACTGAAATCACGATCACCGATTACCTCAAGAAGATCAGCTAGATAGTTAGGAGAAATTGAGTTACCAGCAAAGTAAACTTCTGGTACATCTTTTTCATTCTTAACGTTATAGAATGATGAACTTAGGAAATCAATTGCAGCACGTGCTCCTAAATATGAACCACCGATACCAATTCCAACAAATACTTCTGAGTCGGATTGAATCTTTTTAGCAGCTTTCTTAATGCGAGCAAATTCATCCTTGTCATAGTCAACAGGCAAGTCGATGAAGCCACGGAAGTCAGCACCGGCACCGGTACCCTTACGTAATTCGTCATCAGCAGCAGTTACAAGTGCTTGCATTTCACCAAGTTCATTTTCATGAATGAACTTATTTAATTTTGAATCATCAAATTTAATTTGAGTCATTTTCTCTCCTCCATATATATCGTCAAAACTAGATTAATCATTTTCGCTGAAAATTTCAAACTTTTATTCGCATTTTTATCCATTTTCCCACAAAATATAACAAATATCCTACCGCTGCACCCAGAGTATTAAAAATCACATCATCAATATCTGTTACACCAGTACTTAAAATAAACTGCAACGTTTCAATTGATGTAGAAATCAATGCCCCTATCAAAACAACTTTTGAAAACCCTAAATGTTTTTTTGTAAGCGCTGGAATAAATATTCCCATTGGTACGAACCACACAATATTACCATATAAATTATAAAAAAAGTCAATTAAAGACTGACCTTTTGTCAATTTAAATGTTTCGATTAGTGGAATTATATTAATTTGGGACAAAGGTCGATGGAAATAAAACTTAAATTGCCAAATGAAATAGCCATCCCGAAAAACTGTCAAAGCAAAAAGCAGGAAAATATAGAATGCAAAAACTGCTAAGCCGAATTCACGACTTAAATAAGTCTTTTTTTTCTTAATTCTTATCCATATATACCTCAGAACCATAAAAAATAAGGTATATAATATTGCTTTATCCACAGCATAAAAGGAAAGCCGTATCAACGGAAAATGATTAATCTTCATTGCATATATTTTATATATGTAATCGTACAAAGGTCCTAAAAATATCATTTTGCTCATTCTTTCCCACTTTTTACCCATTACGTATTATACTAACAATTAAGTAATTTATTTAGTGTTTAAATAGAATTATTTAAGAATTTTTAAAAACAAGGAATTATCAATGAATAAATTAAAAATTATTATCAATAAAAGATTAGGTTTTATGTCATTATTAATCTTTTTTCTTTGGATTAAAACAATTATTGCTTACTATGCTGATTTTTCTTTAGGCGTTTCGGACCCGTTACAACATTTAATACTAATTATTAATCCGATTGCTACAGCAGTTATTTTACTAAGTATAGCGTTATATATCAATCGTGCTAAAATTTCATACATCGTTATGGGAGTAATTTATTTACTTGAGTCAGCTCTACTCTATGGCAATATTCTTTATTACCGTGAATTTAGCGATTTTCTTTCATTCAATACAATTGCCGGGGCTTCCAAAGTATCAAAGGGACTCGGTGGCAGTGCCGCAAACTTAGTACAAGCACACGATTTTATTTATGGATTAGATTTCATTATTATAGCTATTTTATTACTTACCCATTATATCAAATTAGACGATCGTCCAATGAGAAAATTGACTGCGATTGCAACTACTTTATTAGGAGTTTTTCTTTTTTCCTTTAACCTGGCAATTGCTGAATCCAATCGACCTCAATTATTAGGTCGAACTTTTGACAGAGCTTATATCGTTAAATACCTAGGACTTAATACTTTCTTAGCTTATGACTCTATCAAAACTGTTCAAAATAACCAAGTTCGTTCTGAAGCAGTTGGTACTGATATGGATGATGTTCTCAGTTATCTCAATCAGAATTATGCCAAGCCTAATGCCACCTATTTCGGGAAAGCTAAGGGTAAAAATATTATTGTTATTCACTTGGAAAGTTTCCAACAATTTTTAATCAACGATAAGGTAAATGGTCAAGAAATTACTCCGTTTTTAAATAGTTTATATAACGATAAAAATACCATGTCGTTTGATAATTTCTATCATGAAGTTGGTCAAGGTAAAACTAGTGATGCTGAAAACATGCTAGAGACTGGTCTTTTTGGATTACCTGAGGGATCGCTCTTTTCAAAACTCGGCAGTGACAATACTTTCCAAGCTGCTCCAGCCATTCTGGGTCAAAAAGAAGGCTATACAAGCGCTGTGTTCCATGGTAATATCGGTAGTTTTTGGAATCGTGATAATGTTTATAAAAACATGGGATATAATTATTTCTTTGATTCTAGTTATTTCAACAAGACGGCTGATTCTAGTATGGAATATGGTATGAAGGATAAATTAATGCTTTCTGAGAGTGCTAAATATCTCGAACAATTGCAACAACCTTTCTATGCTAAATTTATTACCGTAACCAATCACTATCCTTTCCAATTACCTGATGAAGATAACGACGGCTTCCAAGCACCAGACACTGATGCCAGTGTTGTTAATAACTATTTTGTTACAGCCCATTATTTGGATAATTCTCTTAAGGAATTCTTTGATTATTTGAAATCAAGTGGAATATATGATAATTCAATGATAATTCTTTATGGAGATCACTATGGACTATCAAACAGTCAAAATACCTCCTTAGCTCCTTTATTAGGCGTTAATTCTGATGATTGGACTGACTTCAATGATTCTCAAATGCAAAAAGTTCCTTTCATGATTCATATGAAGGGATTAAAAGGCGGTATCAACCATACTTATGGTGGGGAAATTGACGTCTTACCAACAATTTTGCACTTGGCTGGTATCAAAACCAAACAGTATGCACAATTAGGAACCGACTTGTTATCTACACAACATAAACAGATTGTGATCTTTAGAAACAAAAACTTCATTACACCTACATACACTGTACTAAAAGACAGCGATGGAAATCCTGAGGTTTATCGAAATAAAACCGGTGAAAGAATTGACCTTGATCAAAATCCAGTCTTAAAAGAAAAAGTTGCTAAGTGGCAAAAATATGTCAACAAAAAATTAAAACTATCTGACACGATTAATAATAAGAATTTATTGCGCTTCTACACACCAACTGGATTTACGCCCGTTGATCCTAAAAACTATGATTATCAAAACGAAATTCAAAAATTGGTTCAAACAAGAAATGATCTCGGTTTGAAATCAACTAGTGTTTATTCCAAAAATGGAAATAAATCAACGACTGACCTATATAATACTGATGCACCTGAATTGAATGGTGATCGAACATTTATTGACAGTTGGTCGAGTATTTTAAAAGATGACAGTGATAGTAGTAAATAAGTCGACACAAGTCGGCTTTTTTTTATTCTCTAAATAACGTATGATAAGTTGATGAATTATATTAGTTATGAGGGTTATTATGAAAAAAATTCAATCCATACTAAATAGAAGATTAGGCTTTATGTCACTTCTAATCCTTTGTTTATGGTTAAAATCAGTAATTGCTTATTTTGCTGGTTTTTCTTTGACGGCTAACAATCCTTGGCAGTACTTATTTCTAATTGTCAATCCCTTTGCCACAACCGTCTTCTTTATGAGCTTGGCTTTGTACTTTAACAGGCCTAAATTATCATATATCTTTATGGGAATTATTTATTTAATTGACACGATTTTTATTTATTCAAATATTTTATTTTATCGTGAAAATGCTGACTTCATTGCCAGTAGTACTATTACAGGAGTTGCCAAGGTTGCTAAAGGACTTGGCAAAACTACCGCTAGTGCTATGCAATTAGGAGATATTATTTATTGGTTTGATATTATAGTGATTGTTTTATTATTTGCAACTCACTTTATTAAAATTGATCAAACGCCTTTTAGAAAAATTAATGCTCTCGCCACAACATTTTTAGGATTTACTCTTTTCACAGCTGATTTAGCTGGTTCGGAATTAAATCGTCCCCAATTATTAGGTCGGACTTTCGATCATTCCTATATCGTTAAATATTTGGGAATAAACTCCTTTCTAGCTTATGATTCAGTTCGATCAGTTCAAAATAGTCAAGTTCGATCAACTGCTACGGAAACTGAAGTTGATTCAGCTCTTGACTATACAAAAGATAATTATGCTGCCCCTAATCCCAATTATTTTGGAAAAGCTAATGGAAAAAATATCATAATTATTCATTTGGAAAGCTTTGAACAATTTTTAATTGGCATGAAAATTAATGGTCAAGAAGTAACACCATTTTTAAACAGTCTTTATAATGATAAGAATACTATTTCCTATGATAATTTTTTCAATGAAGTCGGTGGAGGTGGCCGTACCAGTGATGCCGAAACTATGTTAGAATCGGGTCTCTTTGGTTTCTCATCTGGTTCATTCTTTCAAAAGTTAGGTGGAGACAATACTTTTCAAGCCGCTCCAGCAATTTTACAACAAGAAAAGGGTTATACAAGCGCTGTATTTCACGGAAACGTTGGTAGCTTCTGGGGAAGAAATGTGACATATAAGAACATGGGCTACAACTACTTCTTTGATGAAAGTTATTATGACTCCAAGAATCCTGATACTCAATCGGGAAGCGGGTACGGCATCAAAGATAAGTTACTTTTCTCAGAGGGGGCTAAGTATTTAGAACAATTACAACAACCCTTCTATACCAAATTCCTAACTGTCACTAATCACGTTGATTATCAATTGTCGGATGAAGACAACGGTGATTTTAAGACATCTGAAACAACTAATGATAAATTAAATAGCTATTTCAAAACGGCTCATTATTTGGATAAATCAGTTGAAGAATTCTTCAATTACCTAAATGATTCCGGCTTAGAAAAAAATACCATGGTTGTACTCTATGGAGATCATTTTGGGTTAAATGATGATCAACACAAAGTACTCTCATCCTTAATTGGGAAAGATCCTGATACATGGGGAAAATTCGATAATACGCAAATGCAACGAGTTCCATTTATGATTCATATGAATGGACTTAAAGGTGGAATAAAACACACATATGGTGGAGAAATCGATGTTTTACCAACTATTTTGCATTTAGCAGGCATCAATACTAAACAATACGTTCAACTGGGAACTGATTTATTGTCCAAAGACCACAGTCAACTAGTTGCTTTACGTAACGGTAATTTCATAACACCACACTATACAGTCCTTCGTAGCAGTGACTCAGCACAAGTCTTTTCAAATGATACTGGCGAAAAAGTCGATCTACAAAGTAACCCTGAACTTTTAACTAAAGTCGATAAATGGGAAAAAGCAGTAGATTTAAAATTATCAACTTCGGATAGTATCAATAATAAAAATCTATTACGATTCTATACGCCATTTGATTTTACCCCTATTAACCCTGCTGATTATTCTTATCAGAACCAAATTCAACAAATGGAAGAAATCAGAAACAAACTAGGTGATAAATCAACTAGTTTATATTCAAAGAATGGTAATAAATCAACAACCGACCTTTACAATACTGATGCGGTTCAATTACAAGATGATCGTACTCCAATTGATAGTTGGTCTTATTTGAATAAAAAATAAAGGAGGCCAGTAATCGACGATGATTACTGGCCCCTTTTTTATATTGTTATTTTATTTGATATCTCAAAACCGTTTTCAACTTGTCTGGTGCAACTCTTCTAGCATCAGACAAATATATCTCTCGATGGATTTTAGAGGTTCTACTTTTTCCCTCTTTGCCCACTAACTCATCAATCTTTTCAAAACTAGTAGGTTCATCATCATAACTACCAATATGTAAAATTTGACCAACTTGCATTTCAGGATATTCCTTTATTTCAATTTTAGAAATCCCAGATAAATTTTTCTTATCTCGAGTTTCATCTAAGCTCACCTGTATCAATTCATTCGGAACAAAATCAGGAATTCTAATCATAATATCATATTCAAACTCATTTTTATCAAGATGATCCATCTGTTGTCCCTTAGTCGTTAGAGACCACACACCTTCCAGTGGAAATACAACATAATCCTCAAACTCAACATCTTTATCAAGACAATACTTTTTATAAGCACCTTTCACCCCATATGAAGCGGGATAAAGTATTTGAATCTTTTCATTAAAATCTTTGCCATTAGGATCACCTATTCCATGTAACGACATGAATCTTTGTTTAGGTATAGTTACAATTTTAGGTTGTTTCTTCATCGTATAAAACTCTTTTTCTTGTTTACGCCATTCATATTTCATAATCTTATCCACCTTAATTTAACAAAAAACACCTTTAACTCAAGTTGAATTAAAGATGCTTTTTTCTAATAAAAATTATTCATTTTCTGATTTATTCTCATCAGTCTTATGTTCGAACCCTTCATCAAATAAAGTAATTGTAAAGGTTGTTCCTTCATTCAATTTACTTGTGACCTCAATTTCACCACCATGATTCTCAACTAATTGATGGACAATTGATAATCCTAGACCCGATTCACCATATTTTCGATTCTTACGTGATGGGTCAGCTTTATAGTAACGATCCCAAATATTCTTAACTTGATCTTCAGACATTCCAATACCAGTATCAGAAATTGTAAATACTGCCGCATGACGTTCTTCATCACGACTACCACTAATAAAAATTTTACCATCGTTGGTAAATTGAATAGCATTTTGCATGATATTAAAAATAACTTGAACAAATCGATCATAGTCAGCATAAGTCTTTAAATCACCATCAAAAGTTTTAAGGATTAATTTATCTCCTGAACTATCAGCCTTTTTCTCAAGTTGTGAGGTGATATCCTTCAACGGCTTATTGGCATCAAATACTCGTTTAGCCATCGTAATCTGATTAGTACGAATTTTTTCGTAATCAAGATTCTCATTAACTAACCTGATCAAACGCTTAGTTTCGTTTCTCATCAATTGGATACTTTGTCCCTTAGATTCTTCTGGAATAGCATCATACGCTAATCCCTCTAATAAACCATTGATTGTCGTTAAAGGTGTTCTCATTTCATGAGAAGCATCTGCCATGAACTCTTTGCGTCGTTGCTCTTGACGTTTAATTTCAGTATCTGAAGCTTCAAGTGACTTAACCATTTGATTGAAGTCTTCAGCCAAATCATCCAACTCGTCTCGACCTTTACTTTCAATATGAACTGAAAAATCATTATTAGCGACCTTTTTAGTAGCGCCACGTAAACGATTAATTCGATTAACTTGATAACGCGACAATAAGAAACTCAAAATAATTGCAGCTAATAACGAGATTAACAGAGCAAAGTATAAACGACTATTAATTTCACCAATATTAGTTTGCAGTTCAGAGACATCAGAACCAGCCCAAACCGCTGCAATCAGCTTACCATTCTGGAACCATGGTGTTAATACGTAAACATAACTACGATTATCATCTTTACGTAATCTTGGATTACCTTCAGTATCTTGTAACTTTTGAACGTTACGAATTGTTTTGCCTTGCTTTAATTTATTCCAATATGATGGTCTTAAATGTAGTTTAACGTTAGCTGGTGGATTTGGATAAACTTGATTATTGTTATAATCAAAGATTGCAAACTGAACATTTCTTTCAGATAGAACCTGTTCAACCGTCCGAATATTATCCCCAGTAATGTTATGAATCTGCCCAGTTTTAGGATCCGTCTTCAAAGCTATTTTTTCCAAGTTACCGGCATAGCTTTCCAAACTTTTATAAGTTCGATTATATTCCCAACTAGTTGAGGCGCTAGTTACTGAATATAAAATAATTCCAAGTGTGGTTAGAATAACAATCAAAAAACTCAGCATATTTTGATAAATTAATTTCATTATGCTTTAGACTTTGCTCCTGAATCATCAAATTTATAGCCAACGCCCCAAACAGTTTCAATAACTTGTGGTCCGACTTTCTCAATTTTTTGACGCAATTTTTTTATATGGGCATCAACGGTTCTCTCTTCACCAAAGTAATCATAGTCCCAAACTTGTTCTAACAATTGTTCACGAGAAAAGACTTGTTTTGGTTTGCTTGCTAAAGTTTTTAATAAATCAAATTCTTTTGGTGTTAGATCAGGGATTTCTTTATCATCCAAGTAAGCTTCCCGCGTACTAGAATTAAGTTTGAAAAATCCTGTATTGATATCAAACCCATCATCAATCTCTTCCACTTCAGCATTAACTGGTGTATTCTCAGCTAATTTTTCAGCCAAATTTTCATCACGTCTATGAATGGCTTTCATTCTGGCAATCAAAGTAATTGGGCTGAATGGTTTTGTGACATAATCATCTGCACCAAATTCTAGTCCTAGAACCTGATCGCTCTCAGTATCACGAGCAGTTAACATGATAATAGGGACAGTTTTAGAAACCTTGCGGATTTCCTTTGCAACCTCCATTCCATCTTTGCCAGGAAGGTTTAAGTCCAAAGTAATCATATCCCACTTGTTAGGATCTTCATTGAACATATCTACAGCTTCATTGCCATCATAGGCAAAACTAGCCTCCCATTTTTCCTTTTGAAAGAACATCCCCATCATTTCAGAGACGGACTTATTATCTTCTATCATTAGAATTTTCATAAATTATCACTCCATACGTAAGATTAAACTATATCATCAATGTAAAAATTGTTACTATGATATAAGTATACAAAATAAATTTGAATTAAGTTGGTGATTTTTTGCAAAATAATTATCAAGGAACTGTCTTCTTTGACCTAGACGGTACCTTATTTAATAAACAATCTCAAGTAGACAACTCAGTCTCCCAGGCCATCCATCAATTAAAAGCTAATAATTATTTACCAGTAATTAGCACTGGACGCTCTCCAATTGAAATAGATGCTGCTACTAGTACCACTGATATTGATTCTTATATTACTTTAAATGGTGCGTTTGTCCAAGCCCAAGGCAAGGTAATCTATAAGAATAATATTAACCCTGAACTTATCAAAGAAGTTATTGATTCAGCACACTCTCTAGGTGACACTGTCAGTATGCATACTCCCTACAAAACTGTTTTAAGTGAAAATACAGACGAGGTCACTGACTTCTTCCAAAATTTACACCTTGATATGCCCTCGATTGATCCAAACTTTTACCAAAAAGAGGATATTTCAATGATTGTTGTTTTATCACATGGTAATTCTCAACGCTATCAAGAAAAATATGACCAACTTACATTTTATAAAACAGGCCATTTTTCAATTGATACTGTTAATCAAGGAATATCTAAAATGACTGGTATAAAGCATCTACTAAAGGAGTTGGATTTAGAGAAAAAGCCCGTTTATGCCTTTGGTGATGGAACTAATGATTTGCCAATGATCGAATTTGCTGATTATGGTATTGCTATGGGTAATGGTATAGATTCAGTTAAGGAAGCTGCTACTTATGTTACCACTGAAAACGTTAACGGTGGTATTGTTAACGGATTGAAACATTATAATTTAATTTAAAGTATAAAAAACGTAGTTCCTTTTTATTTGGGAACTACGTTTTTTTACTTAACCTCCAATCACAATGCAACTTGAAGTGTATCACGTCCGTGTTGACCAACATCAGCGGCAACTAATCGAACATCCTTATATTCATTTGTATTTGTAACTATGACAAATGTTGATAGATCATATCCTTCTTCTTCAATTTTCTTTCTGTCAAACTTAATTAATGGCTGACCAGCTGAAACACTATCTCCTTGTTTAACTAATGCTTCAAAATATTTACCGTTCAACTTGACTGTATCAATACCAATATGAATCATAACTTCAGCACCCCTATTGGATGTAATACCAATAGCATGATGTGTATCAAATAACATCGTAATTGTTCCACTAAATGGTGCATACACGACATTATCGTCTGGTAAAATTACCATTCCTTGACCCATAGCTCCAGATGCAAAAGCTGGGTCATTAGCAGTAGCTAAATCAGCTACTTTCCCACTTAATGGTTGTTGAATTAATTCATCAGATAGCGCTTTAGTATTACCAACAGGATCAGTTTTTGTTTTTGTAATAGAATTCTCATTAATACCAATAACTAAAGTGATTGCAAATGCAACCGCAAAACAAATTGCTAAACCAATAACATATGAAATAAAGGTTGAACCAACAAAGGCAGGTAATGTTGTTAAACCACCAAAAACAAAAGCAAAGGCTTTAACGTGCATTCCACCAATAAAGGCGCCACCAACAGCACCACCGGCCACTGCTGCAATCAAAGGTTTCTTATATCTGACACCTACACCATAAATTGAAGGTTCGGTAATACCAGCAAAGAAAATTGATAGTAACGCTGACATCGAATAAGCCTTCATTTTCTGATCATGAGTTCTAAAGAAAGTACCTAAGGTAGCTCCTGCCATACCAAAATTAGCAGCTGCAGTTAATGGAACAATTTGATCAAATCCAAATCGACTAATATTTTGAATCATAACTGGATTAACGGCCCACTGTAATCCGAATATAACAAATACATTCCAGGCACCACCAACAAGGGCACCAGCGATCCAACCATTATAATTCATTAAGAAATTAATAACATTGGATATTCCTTCACCTACATAAACTCCAAATGGTCCGAATAATCCTGCAGTTAATGGAACCATAATAAATAATGAAATTAATGGAACAAATAATAATTGTAGACTTTCAGGAATAAGTTTTTTCAACCAACGTTCCAAATACGATAAGCACCAAATTGCTAAAATGGCTGGAATAACCGTTGAAGTATAAGTCATCAGCACAATAGGAATGCCAAAGAAGTGTGTTACAACTCCATTACCATGCGATCCCATTATATTAGTGATCTCTGGCATAATTAGAGATCCCATAATCGCTGCTGAAACATATTTATTTACTTTAAATTTTTCTGCCGACGTTATTGCTAACAAAATTGGCAAGAAATAAAATACCGCCGTTGAAGCTGCAGTGAGAATATGATAAGTGCCTGACGTATTACTGAGCCATTTCATTTGAACTAATAATAAGACTACTCCCCGAAGGACACCTGAACCAGCCAGCAATGGTAACAATGGAGTAAATATCCCAGCAACGACATCAAGCAATCTGGATAAGATATTACCACTCTTAGGTATATCATCATCTTTATCACTATCTCCATTTAAATTTGTACCATCTACCAACTCATCATATACATTAGCAACTGCTGGTCCAATAATAACTTGAAATTGCCCACCAGTCTCTGCGACATCAATGACCCCATCTAAGTTCTTAATATCATTACGATTATTATTTGCTATAGTGTCATCCCTTAAAAGCATCCTCAATCTAGTAGCACAATGAGTTATACCTGAAATATTTTTTTCGCCACCTACTAAATCAAGAATCCTTTTTCCTAAGGATTTTTCGTTTGACATAATTGCACCTCTATACATAAATATCAGATTTTTATATCATTTTTAATCTTTATATTTGTTGCTTTGAGAATATTCAATATTTTCAAACTCTTTATCATTTTGGTCTTCAATAGCCCCTAATTCATCAACTCTGCGTTCATGCCGACCACCAATAAACTTAGCGTCTAACCATTCTTTAACAATCATTTTAGCCAACTCTGCTCCGACTACTCTGGAACCAAAGGCTAAAATATTAGTATTATTGTGCTGTTTAGATAATTTGGCAGAATATGGTTCACTACATACTACTGCCCTAATTCCAGGAACCTTATTAGCTGCTAATGAAATTCCTACTCCAGTACCACACATAATAATTCCTAAATCATACTCACCATTAGCAACAACTTCTCCAACTTTCTTGCCATATATCGGGTAATCTGTTCTCTTAGTGGAATCTGTACCAAAGTCTTTAACTTCATATCCCAATTCTTTTAAATATTCTATAATTGTTGGTTTTAATTCATATCCAACATGATCTGAACCAACTGCAATTTTCATAATTTTCAAAGCTCCTTTAATTCTTTAATAATTTCTTTGTAAGTTTTATCTTTTCCAAATAAAGACGATGTTCCAACAATAAATCCGTCAACACCAAGGTCAGACAATAGTTTAATTTTTTCTGGGGAAATGGCGCCATCTACCATCAAATTAAAATCATATTTGTTTTTTAATTCGGCCAGATGTTTAATTTTATCGTTCACATATTCCAAATATGATTGCCCAGAAAAACCAGGATTAACTGTCATAACCAACACATAATCAACTAACGGTAGCAATTCCTTAATTGTCTCAATAGAAGTACCTGGATTTATTGCAATTCCGGGATGAATTCCATTTGTTTTAATTTCATCAATTGTTCTACTTGGCATCGGATCAGTATCTGGGTGAATGTAAATGATATTAGCCCCTAATTTTTCAAAAATAGGAACTATATTTTGAGGATTATTAACCATCAAATGTACATCCATTGGTAGTTTGGTTAGGCTCCGGACTGCTTTATAATCTTCAAGGCCTAATGCCATATTAGGAACAAAAGCTCCGTCCATAACATCCATATGAAAAATATCAGTACCTGCTTGATCCAATTCATTTACTTCTGACTTTATATTTGTAAAATCCGCGCACATTAGTGACGGACAAATTAATCTTTTCATAAAAAAATCTCCTTTTTGAGAAAACGATTACTCAAAAACTAAAGTAATTCCACTCCATTTGTTTTAATAACTTTCTTATACCAATAAAAACTCTTTTTCTTTATTCTCTTTAGATCATCGTTCTTATCAACATAAATGAAACCATATCGTTTTTCAAAGCCTTCCCTAGTTGAATATAAATCAATTGCTGACCATGTCAGATAACCAATAATATTAACTCCATCAGCTATGGCTTCCTTCATTCTCAATATATGTTCCGTCAGATACTTGATTCGATAATCATCATTAATATTTCCATTCTTTAATTCATCATAGGCTCCCAAACCATTCTCTAGAATTAAAATTGGCAACTGATAACGATGATAGAATTCTTCAATAAAATGCTTAAAACCATATGGATCAATCGTCCATCCCCAATCAGTAGATTTACAATAAGGGTTAGGGAATTTAACAACGCTCATATTTTCAGTATTATCATCCTTCCCAACAACTGATGACATATAATAAGTTAATGACATGAAATCTGGTTTAACTGATTTAATTAAATCCAAGTCATCTTTTTGAATAATTTCGTTAAAATTAACTCCCTTAAAGCTATTCAAATAATAAGGTGAGTACTGCCCTCGGAAATCGACATCCGCAGGACCATAACCAATTCTTTTCATAGCTTCATCAGATTTCTCAACATCATTTGGATCACAACTTTTAGGATAAATACATGTGTTACCAATATTTCCTCCAACCTGTGTTCCAGGATCGACTTTATGAATAATTTCAAGTGCCTTAGCATAACTCAAATTAAAATTATGCTGCATTTTAAAAAGCTCCGTCTGATTCCTAGCCTGATATCCCGCTATATACTTAGAATCTAGAAGCAGGAAATTCTGTTCATTAAAAGGAACCCAATATTTGACTCTTCCTTTAAAATAAGTTGCCACCGTTGAAACATAATTGGAATAATCGGTTATTACTTTTCTACTCATCCATCCATTGTATTTTTTCAATAAATTTAATGGTAAATCATAAGCATAAAGAGTAACTACAGGCTCAATATTATATTTCTCTAATTCCATCAAAATATGATCATAGAATTCTAATCCTGCTTTGTTTGGATAGTTATCATTTCCATTAGGAAAAATCCTAGACCAACTCATAGTAAAACGATAAATCTTAAGTCCTAATTCATTATAATATCTAATATCCTCTTTAAAACGGTGAAAATGATCAGAAGCCATTTTAAAATCATTAAAACTGGCATCTTTTAATGATTCAGATTCAACCCGAGTATCCGATATGGAAGGACCCTTACCACCTTCATTAAATCCACCTTCAAATTGTTGGGCATTTGTGGAGCTTCCCCATTTAAAGTTTTTTGGAAATCCTTTTTCTAAATGAATTATATTAGATTCCTCCTTTAGTAGTATTATACATATGTTGGGTAATCGTTTTCTCAACAACAAAAGTGTATCATCACAAATAAAAAATGTCAACGCTTTCTAAAACATTAATATTTGAACAATTACTTAAATTATGACAGACTATTTTAGTAAGAAAACATTGAAACTAAGGAATTTTATATGAATAAAAAATATTCAATCAAAGATATTGCAGAACTTAGTGGCGTCTCGGTTGCAACTGTTTCCCGAGTAATAAATAACAACGGGAGATTTTCTGAAGAGACTAGAAAAAAAGTATTAAAAGTTATAAAAAAGACTGGTTACCAAACTAATTTTAGTGCTAAAAATTTAAGAATGAATAAATCATTTTCTGTTGGAATCTTGGTGCCAGATATAAGTAATTATTTCTTTGCAAATGTTGTCCAAAAAATCGAAAAGATTTTATTTAATCGTGGCTATTCAACATTTATCTGTAATACTGCTCGTGACGAAAACAAGGAATTGGCTTATTTAAAAATGCTTGAAAGTAAAGGTGTAGACGGATTAATAATTATTTCTGGAGCAAAAGCTTTCGATATTAGTAAACTAAACTCCCCTAATAAAATACCCTTTGTATGTATCGATAGAAAACCAAAGGATCGAAGTAATACAGTATTTATTGGATCTGATCACTATCAAGGAGCTTTTGATGCGACGAATTCTCTTTTTCAGGCTGGGTGTAAATTTCCTATAATTGCTTCTCATAACCGTTCATCCTCCTCTGCCGTTGATCGTTTGAATGGTTTCAAAGATGCATTAAGCAAAAATGGATTAGATTTCGATTCTTCTAGAAATCAAATAGTCATCACCACGAATGATTCGACAAATGCTATTGACCTTTTACTAAAAGAGAATCCTCAAATTGATGGATTCTTTGCAATAAACGATTCAATTGCTACAAATGTATTATCATCATTATTAAGATTAGGAAAAGAAATTCCTAAAGATATAAAAATCATCGGATTCGATGACGAACCACAAGATATTCATTCTTATCCTACATTGTCTTCTGTAAAACAAGATACTGATAAGATTGCCCAAGTTACTGTTGATAATATAATTGGTCTAATAGACCATACAGCAATTACTGGTGAATCAATTACTATACCCGTAAAACTTATACAACGAGATTCTAGTTTATAAGAAAAAAGAGTAATCAAATATGATTACTCTTTTTTTATTCTATAAAACCCACCTTTTCAGAGTGATTAACCTCTTTCAAAGTAGATAAATTAACTTGCTGTTTTTCCTTTAGATTGGTACAAACAAATACAACATCTGTAGCCTTATTAGATCTTTTTACAAAATCAAAGTCCACGGTACCTAACAGCATTTTTTCATTAACAATATCCCCAGAAGAAACTTTAATATCAAAACCTTCTCCATTTAACTCCACTGTATCAATTCCTAAGTGGAGCAAGAATTTCATTTTTCCTTTTTTTAAACTTATAGCATGTTTTGTTGGAAACACTGCAACGACGGTTCCACTTATTGGACTATAAATTTCATTTGCTGTCGGAATCACAACAAATCCATCCCCCATCGACTTTGTGGCAAACAATTCGTCATTTGTTTCAGTAATAGATTTAACAATACCGTCAACAGGTGAAAATAAACTTTCTTTTTTTGAAAATAAATTCATTCTTACACCTTTATTCTTTAGGCACAATAAATTGAGTATATTCTTCAAGTTCCTTGTCGATCTTGTTAGTTATAATAGTAGCTTCTGAAATACCAAACGCCCTCACATTTGCCGTCTGATAAAATTTACTATTATCGCATAATACGTAAGTCTTTCTTGAATGTTCTTTGACGATTCTCTTTTTTACTGCTTCCGATATATTAGGAGTCGTTACACCGTTTTTAGGATCTATCCCATTTGTTCCAATAAACGATTCATCAAAAAAAATATTTTTAAGTCCATCCTCAGTAAATGAACCACTAAGAGAGGATGTAATAGGATTATACGATCCTCCTATTACAACTATCTCTGCATTAAGAACATCCCAATTTTGTCTAAATATATTTGTATTAGTCGTGTAAATCGTAATATTTTTTTGAATTATTTTTTCCAATAAAATTGATCCATTCGAACCTGAATCAACATAGACATTATCTCCATCATTTATTAAATCAGCAGCTAACGTCGCAATAA
Organism: Companilactobacillus nuruki; assembly: GCF_002872255.1. Classification (GTDB taxonomy): domain Bacteria; phylum Bacillota; class Bacilli; order Lactobacillales; family Lactobacillaceae; genus Companilactobacillus; species Companilactobacillus nuruki. The sequence continues at coordinate 77,160 of NZ_NIPR01000008.1, read as the reverse complement.
TATCTTTTTCTTTTTTATTAATTAATGATTTTTTAGATATTGGTATTTCATCTATATTCGATAAATATCTAACTGCACCACCATACATAGACTCGACTTTGCCTATCTTTTCTAACTCTTTAATATCTCTTCTTATTGTTGATGAAGAAACATCTGGGATCTCTTTGTTAATATCTTCAATTTTTATGAGTCTTCTTTTTTTTAATATATCTAATAATTTCTCTTGTCTTTCGTACGGAATCATTATCTTCATTTCCTTACATTTTTATTACTTATTTAATGTAATTATAACAAACCATACTCGACATTAATTCCATACCAATTATTATTTCTATGCTAATTTTTCATCTCGACTAGTGAATAAATAAGCTAAAATGGCACCTACAACTAATGAAATCAATAAACCGATCATTGCTTGAATAAAATTATTTTGATTTTTCATTATAAATGCTGGGAATGTTGTAACGCTTCCAAATACAAAAGCATTAGTAGCAACGTGCATTAATCCTAAATATGTACCGCCAACGGCTCCGCCAATTATCTGTGCCAACCATATTTTCCTATTCTTTACTAACAATCCAAATAAAGTGGGTTCAATAATAGCCGACAGAGCAATTGTTACTAAACCTGTCAATGAAAAACTGCGCAATTGCATATCACGTGCCTTTAACCAAACACCAAGTGTTACCCCAATTACTGCAAAATTACATGCAAAAGTTAAAGGACAAATATAATCATATCCGACTGTTGCAATATTATTGATCATTATTGGATTAACAGCCCAATGTATACCAAAACTTACCAAAATACTCCAACCCCCGCCAACTAAAACACCGGCAAGCACACGGCTATGAATAATTGACCAGTTAACTACCCCAGCAATCAGTTCGCCACCATAAACTCCAAGTGGACCAATAACAATAATTGTTAAAGGAATCATAACGACTAAAGAAACTAATGGGACTACAACTAATTTTAAATTTTCTGTGACATGTTTATCTAGCCACTTATACAAATAAGAAAATACCCAAATAGATAAAATAATAGGAACCACGGTTGAATTGTAGTTCATTAGAACAACGGGAATCTTCATAAATGTTGTTGTTGCACCATTACCGTGACTTCCCATTAGTTTAATAAAATCTGGATAGAGCAATGCTCCACCTATAATGGCCGATAAATATGGACTTGCTTTAAATCTTTTAGCAGAAGTAAATGCCAAAAGAATAGGTAGGAAATAAAATACACTCATTGATGTTGCATAAAGAATAGTATATGTTCCACTCTTTTCATTGATTATCCCTACCTGTACACAAAGGATCAATATACCTCTTAAAATTCCCGATCCAGCTAATGCAGGCAATAAAGGTGCAAAAATACTAGAAATTGCAGAGAAGATATTACTCATCACGCTACCAGACTTAGAAGATTCATCATCAGATATTGAATCATTTCCACCGACAGCCTTTTCAAATTCCTCATATACTTTAGGAACCTCAATACCAATTAAGACCTGATACTGACCTGCAGCTCGGGCAACATTAATAACCCCATCTATCTTTTTTACTTTCTCATCGTCAACTATCGATTCGTCCTTTAAATTCAAACGTAATCTCGTCGCACAATGAGTCATATTAGATATGTTTTCTTTTCCACCGACAGTCTTTAGTATTTCCACTGCCGTTTTTTTATAATTCATGCTTGTTTCCCCCAGAGTCAGTTTTTAACTTTCTTTAAAAAAACCAATCATTAATTTTTGTGCTTCAATTGCGTCATTTTTTTCAATAACTTCACTGATTTTCTTTATTCCAATATTATCGATCAAAGAATCCATTCTCTTTATCATTTCTATATTTGCTTGACATTCTTTAGTTGCATTTTCGATAACTGGAAATGTATCAAAATAAAACATTCCTTCATAATTATGTTTCTTTACATAATATAAAAATTCTAATGTCTTAAATGGGCTAGCAGTTCCTACCATTAATCCATCATCGTTCAAACCATAACCGTCATTAATATGTATCCCAAAAAGTTTTTTCCGAGTACCAAATATATCAGCAGCAAAAGCCGGATTCTCATGCTTCATTAACATATGACAATAATCCAAAGTAACACCAATATTCTTTCGATCAATTTCACTTATCATCATCCCTGTGATTCCCATTGAATCAATAAAGGCATATGCCCTAGGTTGAAAAGGCTTGTACTCAATACTAATTTTTAAATCTGGTGCATAATCTGCAATTTCTTGAAAAGACTTTTTCAATCGATTCCAAGTTTTTGAATAATCTATTTGAAAATTATAATCAAATCCATCATGTGCCATCCAAATAGTGACAACGTGACCACCAACATCTCTACAATAATCAGCAGCTGACTTGCACAAATCTACTGCTTCCTTCGCAAGACCTTCGTCGGCATTTCCCAAGTCACCATTCAAAAAATCATCTTTAAATCTTAAGGCCACACCATTAAGTTTTAAGTCATGTGACTCTAAGAGTGTTTTCATTTTCAATGGACTAAATCCTCTCACATGTTCAGGATAATTAAGGTCCACATATCCTAATCCTAATTCTTGAAATTGGTTAAATACCTTATCCATGTCATTATCATTGACCGGTAAAAAAGAATTGATGCGTGTTGCTAATTTCAACATTTTGAATACCTCCTGTAAACGTTTTCTATTATATCATCATTTTTCATTTTTTGTCATATTATTTCAAATTTTATCATCAGTTTCCATAAAAGTATAAAAAAAATCGTTTATGAGATAAATTTCTCACAAACGATTAAATTATTTTTTTATACCTTAACAACAACTTTTCCCATCATATGACCACCCTCAACTAATTCCGTGGCCTTCTTTATATTCTCTAAATTAAAACCATTAAACACCTTAGTAACAGTAGAACAAATCATTCCACTATCTAATCCATCTGCTAATTTCTCCAAATAAGCACCTTGATCAGACATTGAATCTAATTTGAATTTGGCTTTAGTAAACATCCATTCCCAAGCAAAATTAACTGACTTTTGTTTCAAGTCTTCAATCTGTGATTCCCGCAAATTGGTAATTGTTGCAAAAGTTCCAAATGGTTTGATTAACTCCACAATTTCATCCCAATGTGGATCGTTATTACTCAATCCAAGAATATAATCAATATTTTTAATTCCCAAATCATGAACTTGCTTTATTAAATCATGATGGTGATTTACCACTAAATCTGCACCCAAGTCTTTTACCCAATTTACTTTTTCTTCTGTTGAAGCTGTAGCTACTACCTTGAGACCTGATAAATGAGCTAACTGTGTCGCAATTGAACCAACTCCTCCAGCACCATTGATAATCAAAATTGTTTTATCACGATTATCAGATGCAGGATTAATTTGCAACTTTTCAAATAATAACTCACTAGCAGTCAGAGTTACCAGTGGCATAGCAACACTTTTTTCAATAGATGTTTTCTTTGGAGCATGTGCTACGATTCGTTCATCGATAATTTCATATTCTTGATATGAGCCATCACGCGTATAGTCTCCTGCAAAAAAGACTTTATCGCCTATTTTGAAGTTCTTAACTTCTGAACCCACTGCATCAACAATTCCATAACCATCATATCCTAGAATTTTAGGATCTACCAATTTATCAGCAATCTTCTTTCTAGTAGCAATATCAACTGGATTAATTGCTATTCCGGATATTTTTACCAAAAGATCTCTGCCAGTGGGAGTTTCTTTAGGCTTATCAAATTCTACAAAACTATCTATCTTGTCATTTATTACACCGAATGCCTTCATTTGTCTAACCTTCTTTTTTTAACTAAATTAATTTTACAATAATTAAGATAAGGATTAAATTTTTATCCATTATATATATTAATTTAATTACTCCTTGGTATCGAACCGGTTCGATAAACTAGAATAAAGAAGAATCAAACTATTATATGTACTAAGGGGATGTTTTAAATGTTACATTATTTTGATTTGAAACGACCTGCTAAATTAGGATTATCAATCGACGAACAAAAGAGTCGTTGGTTCAGGGAATTCCTAAAATCTTTCTTGGTCGTTTTCTTTGTTTATTTCTGTATGTATTTGATTCGTAACAACCTTTCTGCGGCTCAACCTTTATTGGTTAAGCAAGGTATCTCTACAACTGCTTTAGGTTGGATCGGATATGGTTTTTCATTAGCCTACGGAATTGGTAAAACTGTTCTAGGTTATGTGGTTGATGGTAAAAATACTAAGCGGTTTATGTCATTTCTTTTGATTTTAGCCGCCGTTGTGACTTTAATCATCGGTGTTGCTTTATTGATGAATCAAGCACCAGTAGGATTAATTTTGGTTCTTTGGTCATTGAACGGTATTTTCCAATCACCTGGTGGTTCAGCTTCACTTTCAACTATCTCACGTTGGACAACTACTACTACTCGTGGTCGCTATATCGGTATTTGGAACATTTCTCATGAATTTGGTGGTGCTGTTGCTGGTGTTATCGCACTTTGGGGAGCTAATCATCTTTTTGCTGGAAATGTTGGTGGTATGTTTATTTTTCCTGCTATTATTGGTTTGATTGTCGGTTTCTGGGGACTATTCTTTGGTGCTGATGATCCTCAAGAATTAGGTTGGGATTCTAGCGAGGTCATCTTCGGTGAAAATATTTCAAAAGCGGATCAATCCGCTGCAAAGATGAGCAAATGGACTATTTTCAAGACTTTCGTTATGAAGAGTCCTTGGGTTTGGTTACTTTGTATTGCTAATGTTTTTGTCTATGTTGTTAGAATTGGTATTGTTAACTGGGCTCCATTATATACTGTCCAACAATTGCACTTTACTGTTGCTCAAGGTGCTAACACTCTTTTGTTATTCCAGCTTGGCGGTATTATTGGTAGCGTTGTTTGGGGATGGTTCTCAGATCTATTAAAGGGACGTAGAGCAATCGTTTCTATCATCTGTCTAGCATTAACAGCTTTTGTCGTTCTAGGCTATCGTTATGGAACAACCCCTATGATGATCAATACTTCTTTATTCTTCTTAGGAATGTTAATTTACGGACCTCAATTGTTGATTGGTGTTTCGGTTATTAGTTTTGTTCCCAAGAATGCCTTAAATGTTTCCGATGGTCTAACTGGTACATTTGCATATATCTTTGGTGATCTAATGGCTCAAGTTGGATTCGCTGCTATTGCTGATCCTAAGGCAAATGGTTTATCACTATTTGGGATGAATTTACATGGTTGGAACGATACATTTATCGTTTTCTACATTGCCGTAGTATTAAGTATCATTGTTTTGGCTATAATTGCTATTGGTGAGGAAAAGCGTATCCATCAACAATTGGCTAAATAAATCTTTTAAATAAAAAAGCTAGCCTAGTTAACGTTTTTAGTTAACTTGACTAGCTTTTTTCACTTCTTACCCAATGATTTCAACGGTAGCACTTGTTATTCCATATGAAGGAATCATACTGTTAGGCATTGCCATATCAATTTGGTAAGGATTATCATAGGCAAATGTCCCTGTATCGTTAACAGTTCGATAATAGACATCTCCTTGAGCTGTAGTGATCTTTAATTGAGAACCACGAGGAATTACTCCTAAATTGGTAGCAACTCCTGAATAGCCCATATCTGATCCTAAAACAGCAGGATCATAAAAACTAATTTTGAATGTACCAACATTTTTACCTGTAGATTGCATTTCTACTGGTGGCTCTGCAGCAGCTTGTGTAATAGCTTGCTGAGATTCTTCAATCTGTTCTGGTTGTGAAACTTGGATTGGTGCATGGTCTACTTCTTGGTTCGAAGTGACGTCACCCATATTTGGATCCTTTTCACTGTGCTCGATTCCAGGCATAAATTCCTTATTGCCTGATAAAGATACTTTTTTATTTAGCGTATAAGCAGCACCATTAACTGTTTTGTTTTTCAAATTGGTTAATGTTTTTTGAAAATCTGTTGTATTACTTATTTGAGTTGATGTTGAATCTGCGGCATAGGCAACAGAATATCCCATTCCCCCTGTAACTATCAAAGCCAAAATAAGTATTGCATCTAATTTAATTTGCTTTAGCAACTAATCTCTCCCCGGTTTTATGTTTACCAGATGTCACTATACAAGATGAATGTAACAAACATATTACAGCCATAATAAGAAAAATCAGTTAGGATGGTTTTCTGTAATAGTTTTGTAATCAGGATCAATTAATTGTATATAGTTTTTATTTATTTGATCTTTAGCTTAAAAACATAACTTGTGATATTTCTCTCAATGTTTTTTGTAATCGATTACTTTATTTCGTAAAAAAATATTTGTTTGCGAGAACAAATATTTGTTGAATAAATCTATTTGTGATAATTTAGAAACATCGAAAAGATGGAGGAAATTTAAATGTCAAAAAAAATTGCTGTTCTTGTAGGTAGTTTACGTAAGGGATCATATTCAAAGCAAATTGCTAAAAATCTTATGAAGTTATTCCCTAATGATTACGAACCAGAATTTGTAGAGTTTGGTAATTTGCCACTATATAGTGAGGATATTGATACACCTGAAAGTGTACCTGCTGAATATACTGAATTCAGAAATAAGATTCAATCTGCCGATGGTGTATTGTTTGTTACCCCTGAATACAACCGTTCAATTCCTGGTGGTTTGAAGAATGCCATTGATGTTGGCTCACGTCCTTACGGTGCTAGTTCTTGGGATAAGAAACCTGCTGCTGTTGTATCTGTTTCACCTGGTGCTATCAGTGGATTCGGTGCTAACCATGTATTACGTCAATCATTAGTATTCTTGAATATGCCCGTTTTACAACAGCCAGAAGCTTACATTGGTAATGTTACAAATATTCTTGATGAAGATGGCAATGTTGCTGAAGGTACTGTTGGATTCTTACAAAGTATCGTTGATGCTTACGTTGATCTTTTGAATAGATATTAATTAAAGCCATCCCAAGGATGGTTTTTTTGTTAAGGTCCTTTCGAAAAATGGATGAACATCAAGTAAAATTAATTATTAAAGATAATGGCACTACAGGATAACTATCGTATAGTTGTCGAAATTGACGATAACTGGCTGCTCACATTTGTGGGCAGTTTTTTATTTTATTTCTCTTTTTTCAAAGAACGAAAAAAAAGCATCCCTTTATAATTATCTAGAGATACTTTTCCATTATTATATTCCTAACTTAACTCTCTAAAAGTATTCGAGCAGTATTTTCATCTGTAATAAACACATTAGGATACTTTCCACGTAATGCCGCCCTAATTGATTCTATCTTCTGTTCACCACCGGCAATCAATATTGAATATTCTTTTCCTTTGAGATCATCCAAACCAATACCAATCGTTCGCTCATTGATATTTTCATCGGCAATTTCACCCTTAGAATTTATAAAACGAGAACTAATATCACCTACGGCGTTCTTTTTTAATGAATCTATTTCACTGGATTTAAGATATCCCAAATTAAATAACATTGCATCATCTCTAACTGTACCAACAGTATACAAAGCGATATTAGTTTTTTTACCCTCATCCATAATATACTTTGTATGGGTATCTTGTTTGACCAAACGACTAGTTTCAGCATTATCAAAAATAACAGGTAATGGTAAACTTTCTGCAGTGGTATGAAAAGCTGTTGCAAATTCAGAAATAATCTCACGTGCAAAATTATTTGTCTCAGAATGAGATACTCCACCCTTTAATTGAACAACCTTGACATTCTCTTGAGGATTATCTTTAGCAGACAAATTTTTAGCAACCACACTCATCGTATGTCCCCATGTAACTCCAATAGAATCGCCATCTTTGACAATACTTTCTAAATACTCAGCGCCAGCTTTTCCAATATTCTGAATTATTGTTTTATAATCCGTCGACGGAGTATATACTACAATCACTTTATCCAAACCATATTTCTCTTCAAATCTATTTTCTAAAGAAATAGCATCGTTGAATGGATCTACAATTTTTATTTGGACATAACCGTTATCCTTAGCATATTGGAGTAGGCGTGATACCGTGGGCCGAGATAGTCCCATTTCTTTAGCAATTTTACTTTGGTCATAATTACTCTCATAATAGAACCTTGCTGCCCTCAAAGACTGTTTTATTCTTTTAGATTCTGTATCTTCCATTATTAACCCACTCCTTAAATATCCTTTAAATTAAGTATATAACAATTCTTCACTTCTATTTAAGTTAAAATATAAGGCCCTCATAATCTTCTTTTGATTATGAGGGCCTTCTCCATAATTTCTATAAAAATTATACATTTACCAGTTCTTTTAGTTCAGCTTTTGTCGGATATGATTTTTGAGTCCCTTTTCTAGTAACCGTAACAGCTGCATATTCATTCGCATGCTTCAATGCTTCAGGAACACTCTCTCCCTCGGTAAAGTAATGTGCAAATGAACCAATGAATGAATCCCCAGCACCGGTTGTATCAACTGCAGCAACCTTTTTTCCTGGAATAATTTCTTCATTATCCTTATTGACCCACAAAGCTCCCTTTGAACCTAAAGTAACAATAATATTGCCAACACCTTTGTCTACCAATACATGGGCCGCCTTTTTAATTTCATCAAGATTAGTGGTTGGTAGACCTGTTAAGGTTGATAACTCAGTTTCATTTGGTGAGAAGAACTCTACCTTAGAAACATATTCTAAATTAAGATCTTTATTAGCAGGTGCAGGATTTAATAATACAGGCACTCCATATTTTACAGCTAAATCAATAGCGTGATAATTAGTTTCTAGTGGTATTTCTTGCTGCAAAACAATCAATTTAGAATTCTTAATCTGCTCTCTAAATGTATCCAATACTTCTGGCGTTAATTCATTATTTGCTCCTTTTACAACAATAATTCGATTATCTGACGATGGATCTACAAAAATTGGCGCTACACCACTATTTTTGCTTCCAACACCTATACATTTAGTATCAATACCTACTCTATGAAAATTATGTAGCTGTTGTTTCCCAAAATTATCGTGACCAACCATTGTGATCATAGCAACATCTGATCCAAGCCTTGAAGCCGCAACAGCCTGATTAGCACCTTTGCCACCGAATCCCATTTCAAAATCAGGAGCACTAACAGTCTCACCTTCAACTGGCATCTTATCCAAATAGGTAATCAAATCAATCATATTAGATCCAATAACTGTAATATCACTCATTATTTCTCCTCCTACTTTTCTAACCCAGTTGTTACGCTAAATTTGCGTTCTTCAAGTGGTTTCAAGAAAATTAATGTTCCTGCTTTTTCAGCGGCGTGATAACCTTCTGGGCGACTTGTTCCAGGTAAAGCAAATGCAGCAACCTGTTGATCAGCATTATAAAGAATCCAGCGAGTTACAATTGGAAATTCTGTGGTATGAATCTTAGTTAAGAAGTTCTTTCCATTTTTCAAGTTCATTCTAAATTCTGCAGTATCACTATACTGAGTTAAATCATCCGTAAAGAAGACAATTTCTGGATCATAGCGACTTGAATCATCTAATTTATTAATAACTTTTCTAGATTTTTTCAATTCTTCGTTATATGCCAACCATTCTTTTGTTGGATGAACATGTGAAGGAACTGATTCTCTGAGCTTAAATGTTCCATCAGGTAATGAATCAGTCAATTCAGCATTATCCCCGTATGCATAATTCATATGGCACATATATTGCAGAGGCATTTCTTGAGATTTAGAAAGATTAGTTACACTCATCTTAATATCAAACAATCCACTGCCTTTATGCATAACTACACTTGGCTTTGCCATATAATGATGTCCAAAGCCTTTTACATATTCAAAACTACTTCCAATAGTAATCTGACCATCTTCAACATCTAAATAAGCGTTGCTCATTTTTGAGGTTGGAAATTCGCCATGTAATTGATAATGATCTTCTGGACCAGGTGTTCCATTGCCTAACAGACCAGACGAGAATTGAAAACAGCCATAAGTGTCAGCAATTCCCTTACCTGGAAGCGGTTGAGAGAACATATCTTTCATTTTTAAAGACTCACCATCAAATACTGCATCCCAGATAATCATTCCCATATATGGAAGCAATGTTAAATGTCCACGTGAATTTTTTACATCTAATCCCTCTACTCCAGAAGGATAGACAAATGATTCTACTGAAAAATCATCATTTTCCAAAATAGTAAATTCTTTTTCGTTAAATAATCTGTGTTGTAAATGTATTAGTGTCATTTTTTAAATCTCCTATTAATTACAAGTTATTATGTCTAATTTGATCAATTGCATAGAATAATACGACAACGAAACTTACTAACGAAACAACAAATGAATATGACATTGATTTAAAAGCATCTGCAGCCAATCCCTGAATCAATGGAATAAATGATCCACCGACAATTGACATGACAATAATTGCTCCCGCTGTTTCTGTATGACGTTTATCTTTAACTGTATCCAGAGTTTTGGAATAAATAGTTGCCCAACATGGTCCAAATAAACCACTTGTTATAATCGCTGCATAAACGGCAGTCATGTTATGGACAAAAATAATATAGAGCAATGTAGCAATACCAACTACACTGAATCCAGCCAAAATCCTTGATGGGGAATACTTTTTCATTAATACATTAGCGACCATTTTACCAACGAAGAAAGCGATGTAACTATAGATCATAAACGTTGAGGCATCACGTTCATTGATACTTCCATTTAAAGACATGGCCAGTCGAATTGTGTATGACCACACGGCTGTTTGCATGCCAATATACATAAATTCCGTACAGATTCCCTTAACAAACTCTTTATTATGTATTAAATAGTTAATCGTTTCCGAAATCTTAGCGGCCTTTACGTCATTCCCCTTTGGCTTACTATTAGGAAATTCTGTTAGAGCAAAAAGAATAATACCTACAATTAAAACAATAATGATGTATTTATAAGGTAACAGCGTTTTTTGTAAAGCCTGTTCACCAAAGGCAATCTTTTGTGCCCCAGACATACCAGCCATTTGTTTTTCAAGACTAGCTCCTGAACCAAAGATCATATATTTTCCCATCAAAATACCACTGACAGCACCAATTGGATAAAAGGTTTGCGATATATTTAACCTGAGAGTTGATGTGCTCTGCGGTCCAAGTAGTGAACTATATGTATTTGCTGATGTTTCCAAGAAGCTCAAGCCAATTGCAATTGCAAAAAGAGCAACTAAGAAAACACTGTACGTTGCCATTGTTGATGCTGGGAAGAATAGCATGCAACCCATGGTGTAGAATAATAGTCCAATTAAAATTGCGATTTTATACGAAGTCTTTTTAATAACTAATGAAGCAGGAATAGCAATCAAGAAATAACCACCATAGAATGCGCTTTGTACAAAGGCACTAGCAAAGTTACTCAATGTAAAAATTGTTTTGAATTGTGTAATTAGAATATCATTTAAGCTGGCAGCAGCGGCCCACATAGGGAATAAACATGATAATAGAATAAATTGGAAAATAGGAATTTTATTTAAATATCCATCATCTGTTTGCTCTGCATTTAACTTAAACAAATGAAACCTTTTCTTTTCAGTCGTCATTGTATTTGGACTATCCATCTACTTAATCCTCCATTTTATGAACTAACTTCTATCCATTAACAATCTTGATACTTGCACTTGTTCCTAGTCTTGTAGCACCGGCTTCAACCATGGCCTCCGCTTCTTCTTTGGAATGAATACCACCAGAAGCTTTAACGCCAATTGCATCGCCAACAGTTTCTTTAAGTAATTTAACATCCTCTACTTTGGCTCCAGAAGTTGAGAATCCTGTTGAAGTTTTTACAAAATCAGCATTAGCATCCATAACTAATTTGGCTGCTTTAACTTTTTCTTCATCGGTTAATAATGCTGTTTCAATAATTACCTTTACGATTTTATTTTCAGAATGTCCTGCATCTACAACTGACTTAATATCTGCTTCAACAGCTTCTAAATTATTTCCTTTAAGTTCACCGATATTTAATACCATATCAATTTCATCAGCACCATCATCCATGGCTTTTTTTGCCTCTGCAACTTTGATATCAGTAGTGTTTGCTCCCAAGGGAAATCCAATAACAGTTGCAGTATGAATATCAGTTCCAACTAGTTCTTCATGCGTATGTTTTACCCAGTATGGATTAATCATTACTGAGGCAAAATTATGTTCTTTAGCCTCTTGGATAACTTTATCTACTTGTTCTCTTGTTGCTTCTGGTTTTAGTAATGTGTGATCAATATATTTTGAAAGTTCCATGATTATGAAACCCCTTTCATAAATTTATGATTACAGCATATCAGTGATTTTTTCATTTGTAAACCGTTACAAAGAAAATATGTTCATGGATAATTGACTATTTGTAAAATGATCAATATTTACAATTGTAAAATCATTGATATATCAAAATTTATAGATTTCTCAATAAAAACTTTGTGAATTTAAAACTTTTATTCACTTCACGCACTTTTTATCGTTATAACGATAGTTTTTAGACAAATATAACCTTTCTGTTCAAAATAAATAGCCTCTAGTAATCATAGTTTGATTACTAGAGGCTATTTATCTTATACTCGAAATCTGTATATGTTTATCCACATTCAAAATTTAAAATTTCAATTTCAAAACAACTTTTAATACATTAATAGCTGATTTTTGTAAATCCCCCAAATATAGGTCATTATTATCCTTCCATTTACCTGTTAAAAGAATATGTTGATCATCAACGATTTGACCTTCTCGATTATAGACCCATTCTTTTACTTTATCATGTAACTCTGATGAATCATCTACCCGTAATTTAACAACAACCGGACCATCAGCTTCAATGACAAAATCATTCCACATTTCTTTTTCTACAAATTTCTTTTTCAACATATCATAGGATTTCTTAATTCTGATATTTCCTTGTTCATCAAGATCTGGACCTAGATCACTCACAGAACTTAACAATTCAGACTTCGAATCTCCTGGCATAATCAAATCATTGCCGGCATGCATGCTTTTTTTAGGATCGGCAGAACTAAACCAGTCAGTCATAACCAATCCATCAAAATTCCATTCATCCCTTAAAATATTTGTTAACGAATCAAAATTTGCACCTGAAAATATTCCATTGACTCGATTATATGAAGACATAATGGCAACTGGGTATCCCAACTTCACTGCAATTTCAAAATTGCGTAAATAGATTTCTCTTAAAGCTTGCTCACCAATCACGCTATTACCATAATTACGATGACTTTCTTGATTATTACCCAAAAAATGCTTTAAAGTAACACCAAGTTTTTCATGTGCTTGAACACCCTTAGTTTCATAAGCGGCCATTGTTCCTGAAAGATAAGGATCTTCTGAGAAGTATTCAAAATTGCGACCACCAAGTGGATCACGGTGAATATTCATACCTGGTGCTAACCAAAGATCTACACCAAATTCTTCCATTTCATTTCCGATTGCAAAGCCTATTCTCCTAATCAAGTCCTTATTCCAAGTCTGAGCCAAAGCCGTTCCTATTGGCCAAGCAGTAGCATAGTGAGTAATAGTTTGATTATTTTTTTTGAAAATTGGATCAACTCTGATTCCTGCTGGACCATCTGACATTACTATCGCTGGAATCTTTTTTTCAGAAATAGATCCCGTTTGTCCAGCTGCACCTGGTACTAGATCAGAAGATACTCCTACTACACCATTATCGTTACTTGATAATTGTCCTTCAACAATACTTATCAATTGCTTTTCAGAAAGACTGGCAACTAACTCAGCTAATTCAACCTCACCATTAGCTACATCTCGCAAAGTTTTACCAGAGGCATTTCTAACTTCCTCGACAACCTCATCAAGTCCCTTCCCTGGCAAAGAATCTCTATTAGCCACAAACGTTGTTACATCGGATTCTTCCTGATATTGAACAAAGTCAGTATCTGGAAAATTTACCGATTTTAAAATAAAGAACGGTACATGTTTAGCCTGCTCTAACTCAACTTGATTCTCTATTAAAGTCGTTGGATCAATCCGTGGTTTCAAGGAATCATTGACCATTTTAAGAATAACTTTTTCATCTAGTTTGAAAGAGGCCACTATAGATGTATTTTTAGAACTATTTCCAACTCTAACTAAGTATGTTCCAGGTACCAAGATATAAGCTTTTAACTCTGAATCAAAGACACTTAAATCTTTTATAGGAATTTCAAAATTTAAAACCTGTTGCGATTTAGGTCTCAAAACTGTTGTTTTTTGATAATCTATCAAATCTTGATAAGGAGTTGACAGTTCAGTTTGTGGTTTTGAAACATAAACTTGAACAGTTTCCTGACCAGAGAAATGCTTGCTTATATTCTCAACTTTTACTTGTAAGCGAAGACGTTGTTCGTTGATATTTATTTTCTGTGTATCAATAAAGAATTTGGCGTAACTCAAACCAAATCCAAATTCAAATCTTGGTTTAATATTAAAGCTATCAAAGTAACGATAACCCACATAAATTCCTTCAACATATTCAGGATTCGACATCCCAAAATTCTCTGAGGTTGGATAATCATTATAAGAATAAGCCCAAGTATCAGTTAATTTACCTGAGGGAGTCCTTGTACCATCAAGAACATCAGCAACAACATCACCACTAACCATTCCCAACTGTGAAACTAAAACAACACTGTCTAACAAAGGACATTGATCAATGAAACTCGTATCTATAACTCCACCTACATTTAATAAAACAATACTATTATTATAATATTCACTCATTTGCTTAATATTAGATAATTCGTTATCAGTCAGCTTAAAGTCGCCCTTATGATTCCGACGATCATAATTTTCACCGGAACTACGAGAAATGACATAAATACCAGTTGAAGCATCCTCAAAGTCAGCAATCTCTGGATCTTTAAAATTAAAGGCAGGTGCCAATAAGGCCATCGGATCATCCTTTAACTTTTCCTGATAAAGTGTCTTTTCTTGTTGATAAAAACGTTGCAACCTTATTAACCAAGATTTTGTTACAATATCAAAACCGTGATTCTCTAATCCATCCATAATATTAATTACATTTCGTTGATTAACATCGCCAGATCCAGTGCCACCCTTTACTGTAGCGAATGCCCCACTACCATACAAAGCAACGGTTTTATTCTTTAAAGGCAAAATATTATTTTTATTTTGCAATAAAACAATTGCCTCTTGAGCAGCTTGTTTAGCCAATTCTATATTCTCAAGTTCACGTTGTGAGATTTCATTTTCCATCTAAAATCACTCCTTTGGTGGAAATATACTTAATTTAATTTTACACTTCTGAGCAACAAAAAAGTGATTGTAACGGTTATTGTTCTTTCTTAAGATTGCAATAAGTATGATTAGTTCTATTCTAAGTTTTTAAATATTCAAAAATAGTCTGTATTGATATCAATCAATGTTCTTTTTGAACGAGATTGAAAATCAATACAGACTATTTATTTTGAATAAAAATTTATACAACAATTATTTAACCTGGAACAAAATTTGAAACCGGCTCCGTCTAGAAAAAGTGAAAGCTTGGGAATCACCCCCAAAATCTTTAGACTGAATAGTAATCTTTGTAGAACCACCTATTTTTTAAAAACGTATTTTCTTAAAATATATTTATGAATGATAAATAATATTAATAATAAAATCAGACCAATTAACACTTCGCTAAAAATAAAATTCCAACCCAAAGCTTGGAAAATATTAAGTAAAGGATTATTAAAAATCGAAATTAGTAATAAAAACAAAATAATATCGGCTGTAAAAATATTCATAGTTCCCTCCTGATACATGAATAATATCATACTCCAAAACAGGTATAATAATAGTAAGAAAAATTTCTGAGGTGAAAAAATGATTAAAGACAAACATATTGCTCTCTACGTAACTGGTGGCATTGCTGCCTATAAATCATTGAACGTCGTACGTGAATTGATAAAAAAAGATGCACAGGTTCAAGTTATCATGACAAAAGCCGCTCAAGAATTTGTCACACCACTAACATTTGCCACGCTAAGTCAACGACCAGTCATTACAGATAATTTTACACCACAGACTAGTCCTAATGATTTTATACCCCATATTAAACTAGCTTTATGGACCGACCTAGCCGTCGTTATTCCGGCAACAGCCAATATTATTGGAAAAATTGCTAATGGTTTAGCTGATGATATTGTTTCAACTAGTATACTCGCTACTAAGGCCAAGAAATTAGTATTTCCTGCTATGAATACTGATATGTATAATAATTTTGCAGTTAAAAATAATCTGGATATCCTTAAGAAAATGAACATCCAAGTCATCCAACCTGCTACTGGTTTCTTAGCTGAAGGAATGACCGGTAAGGGTCGTCTACCCGAATTGCCGGAAATCGTGACCGCGATTGAGAATAATTTTATCGACAAGAAATTAACAGGCAAAAAAGTTATTGTTACCGCTGGTGGTACCAAAGAAAATATTGATCCGGTCAGGTATATTGGTAATCGTTCATCCGGAAAAATGGGACTTGCAATGGCCGAAGTTGCTAGAGATTTAGGCGCAGATATTACTTTGATTACTACTGTAGAAACTGATTTAACAGATATTGAAATTATTAAAGTACAAACGGCTGCTGAAATGATGAAAAAATTACAAGATAGATTTGATACTATCGATGTCTTAGTAATGGCCGCTGCCGTAGCTGATTTCAAACCAATTAACGTGGCTGATCAAAAAATCAAAAAAAATGACAATGAAGATATCTTCACCATCAAATTAACAAAAAATCCCGATATTCTAAAAACAGTTGCTTCCACCAAGACACATCAATTTGTAGTCGGTTTTGCAGCCGAAACCCAGAATCTACTTGCAAATGCTGAGAAAAAATTGGCAAGTAAAAATGCCGATGTTATTTTAGCCAATAATGTTTCTGAAAATGGTGCTGGTTTTAACGTCGATACTAATAAAATCACCCTTTTACAAAAAGATCACGAGCCTGATTCTTGGCCTTTGATGTCTAAGGTCGATGTGGCAAAAAAATTCTGGGGGTTTTATATTAATTTATAAACGTTTTTTCAATTCAATTATTTGCCATCGTAATTTTTCTCCAATATCGGTTTCCGCAACGGTCTTTCGATGAACGGACTGTTCAATCACCCGCTTAGTCGAAACAACATCCGTCATATCTTTAATAGCTCTTTCTCGAGTAGTAAATGGTTCATTGGTAACTAGTTGTAAACCATATGAATTTGATAACAACGTATATCCACCAATACCAGTAGTTTTATGATACGGCTTAGACATTCCACCATCAATAACAAAAATTTTTCCATTAGCCATGATTGGTGAGGTTCCTGCTTTAACTGGAGTATGTCCATTGATAATATGACCATCACCTTCTAAGCCAAAATCACTAAATAATTTATCTGCAAACCATTCTTCTTTACGCAATGAATAATATGGATTTAATTTTTCGATTTGAAGATTCTTATCATTAATAAAATATCTCTCAAATGTCGTCATTTTGTCTTTACCAAAAAGTGGCGACATTTTTCCTGTCCATAAATACCAAATAACATCTTTTTTAAAATCATCGCTAGACGAAGGGTTTTTCAACGACTCTCGTATTATTTTATCAAAATAATCAAACAAAGACTTTCCAAAATAGGCTTTTCCACCTATCTTCCATGCCAATAAATTGCCGTCACTATCGACTGGTACACAGCCATGTAATAGCAAATTACCATTATATTTCAAATACATCGATCCATTATCAATTAAATATTGAATATGTTTTCGCAATTTATTAGAGTTTGTAAATTGTGAAATCAATTCATCAATCAATTGAGTTTCTTCCTTAGTCAATTGATATGGATCATTCGGATCTACTAGTTGAAAACATCCACTTTGGATAGGATAATCCTTCCCATCAATAGTGATGGATTTTTTATCTGGGGATAACTTATCCAATAGTAAACGATTTTCCATTTGAAATTCCGGATTTCTAGCAATTGCTTGTCCTTCTAGCTTAAACTGCATTATCGAAATTGCCTGTTGTAAACAATTATCAATTCTCGATTTCTCTTCAGAAACCTGTTCATCCGTGTCAGACCTGGGTTTAAATGCTTCTAAAGGTGTGTAATTCTTTGTCGCAAAATCAATAATATTTGATAAATTAATCTGGTAGGAATCGGTCAAAATTGCTAAATTGTCATATCTGGCACAAATTCTCATTAAATTTAGCATGCATAACCTTGAACCAGCCACACTTCCCATCCACAAAATATCATGGTTTCCCCATTGAAAATCAAAATTTTGCCAGTGCCTAGCCAAATGTTCAATAATAAAATCTGGATGTGGTCCACGATCATAAATATCACCAATAATATGAACCTGATCTACTACCAATTTCTGAATTGAATGGCAAGTTTCGATAATAAAAGCATCAGCCATACCTAAATCTATAATATTATCCATAACTTTCTGGTAAGAAAGTTGCTTTGTTTCCATGTTAGTATCAGCATAAAGCAATTCCTCGGTAACATAAACAAAGTCTGGATCAATTGCTTTTCTAACTTTAGATCGGGTATATTTATTCGACGTATACCTTAACATCTCAATTAAGTTATTGAAAGTATCCATATACCATTGAATTAAACGTTCATGGTCAGTTAATTCTAATTTGGTAGTTTTTAAAATTTCTGAAGGATAATAGATCAGAAAAGCTAATTTCTTTTGACTAGCAGCGGATAGTCTTCCAGTAAACACTTCTGCTATTTTTTGCTTGGTATTCCCAGACCCATTTCTCATAATATGAGCAAACTCATCATACTCACCATGGATATCGCTAATGAATAATTCTGTTCCTTTAGGCAAATTTAAAATTGCTGATAAGTTTATTATTTCTGATTTTATTTCATTAATGGTTTTTAAATCTTTTTTCATTTATTTGTATAGACCTTTCATGTATAAAAATCAATTTAAAGCCTTTATGACGATACATTTGAAACTATACCATTTATAGTAAACGATTCCAAGCAAAGTAAAAAAGAACAAAAAATCATCTTTAAAATTCGGATGATTTTTTGTTCTTTTTATAGTCCTACATATCTATTCAATCAATCGCCAATATCAGTACCATCAACGATTCTATGTAAGAAACTCTTTCCATTTTCAGGATAATCAACTCCAAAATAATCTGCACCAGTGGCTCCCACATCAGAAAGAGTTGACCGATCGCCAACATACTTATTATGAGTTCCTTCTTTATAAATCAACAACGGGGTACGTTCACGAGTGTGTAAAGTAAATCCAATCGTTGGATCATCTCCATGATCAGCCATAATGATTAAAATATCATCACCCGTATATAGTGGCAACAACTCTCCTATTTTTTTATCTGCCTTTTCTAAAACATCAGCATAACTTACAGCATCTTCCGCATGGCCTGCTAAATCTGTCTCCTGAATATTCATAAATAACAAACCGTTAGTCATATCTTTCGATTGCTCAATAAACTTATCAAATAAATAGTTTGTATCAACACCTGGAAATTTTCTGTCGGTATTAACATTAATAATATCAGCAGTTTTACCAACTAAAGCAACATCAATGTTTGATCTATGAAGAATTTGTGGTAATTGTACTTTGGGATTAATACCATACCCCAAATGAATAACATGATAATCTTTATTATAAACTCCTGATTCAGGCGCAGACACACCTACATACTTTCCATGTTCAACTTTACGAGCATTTAAAATATCTTTAAGTGTCACCTCTCTGCCACCAAAAGCAATAACACGAGAAACTTTTACCACACTTCTTACGGATTCACCTAGTTTAGTTATTTCCTCAAAAGACATTTTATCAAGAGTGGCTGTCACATTATACACTTGGCCAGGATCAGCCTCTAAATTATCCCCAACAGTTGCACAATCATTTACTATTAATACCTGATAACCATCATCGCCATATCTTTTTACATCAAAACCATCTTCTTTTATTTGTGATTCTACAATATCAATAACTTCATTAAATGGCTGTAATAATGGCATTTTAGGCTTTGTTCCCATGATTTCCTGGTGGGCCAAATAAGAATCAGCACCATGGTGCATCAGGTTTGAAGTTCCCCAATTGGCAGTATTAGAGAACTTATTTTCTCCTCTTTCTTCACCAATTGTATTCATTAATCCTAATTTAATTAAATTTGGTATTTTTATTTGTGGAACCGCTTTAATTATATTTAAAGCAGTATTAGATCCAATATCATTAGGACGAACCTTGGAAACATCGTCCATAGCTCCGACACCAAAACTATCTAATACAATAACTCCAAACTTTCCCATATTATTTAACCCCCTTTGGTAATTCTCTTCCTTGACTGTCATAGAGACCAACTAATTTTGGACTTCCCTTATGTAATCCTCTTACTAAGGCAACTGTACTTCTTGTCACAAAGATTTGTGTTCTTGTTGACATAATCACAGGTAATCCTGACTTAAATTTTTTATTTAATTCCAAGTAATAATCGATACTTGAATTATCTAATGCTAAAACCTCGGCTGAATGAACTTTATCTCCATCTTTTACAATCGCATTTTTAAGGTGTCCTCTTCTGTAGTATCCGCCACCATATATGTAACTATGATCGTTATAACTATGAGAGATTTCGCTTACATAACAATATGCAGGTTTTTCTGGAAGATCTTTTAATGCATGCATTGGGGTTGTTCCCGTTAATGAATGTCCTGGTTCTCCTTCAGTACCACCGAGTTCTTTAATCAACTTAATAGATTTTGTGGCTGTTGCCGAAGGTAAACTTATAACCGAACAATCAGCATTATGTTTTTTAAATATCTTTTTTGCCTCTTCAACTGTCTGTATATTTGAAGTTGATCCATAACTACATGTTTTCTCATCAAAAAGTACGGCTGGAAAAGTTGTAATCCCTACAATTTCTATATTCGATAAACTTTTTAATTTCTCAAACTGATCATCTAATTCCTTTAAGGTAAACCCACCCACTTGACCTGGATAAATATCATCCCTAGTATCTTGAACTTTCAAAATCACCTTTTGTTTTTTATCAACCGCCCTAGCAGTATCATTTAAATCTCTAGTATTTTCCAAAGAATAGGTTGTAAAGTACTTTGTTCCATAGTTAACTATTTTCTTTAAAAATTCTTTTGGTATCTGGACTAAATGACCAACATTTCCTAATTTGAGATTATTCTCCATAAATACTTCTGCTTCTCTATAATCAACAACAACTGCATTTTCTATTCCTGCCATCTCAATTTCTTTAGCTATAATTGGATTTCTTCCCAATTGTTTGGTCATATAAAGTAACTCGATACCATATTTTTTTGCTTCAGAAACAATCTTCTTTGTATTCTCATGAATCATATCCAAATCAATCACATATGTATCTGGTAAAATTTGTCCAGTTTCATGTAATTCAAATGCAAAATCAATTAATTCTGGGTTTTGTTTTTCAAGTTGTTTAAGAAACATTATTTCACCACCTTATTGATACTTTCCTTTAAAATTCGGATTATCGTATCCGCTCCACATCTATATGGATTGATTCGAATTGTGGTTTTAAGTAGTTCAGGATCATATTCTCTAAATGTTCCGGAAACTCGATAAAACATAGGAACAATTTCATATTTAGATTCGGCCCCAACTGGATTTGGTGCCGCTCCTAAAGAATTTGTATATTTTAATATTTCCTGCGCAATTGGATGATCAAATTCTACTAATAAAACTTTTGATTGGGCATTAGCCACATAAGCATAAGATATTTCAGGGATTTCATTATTATTTAATCGCTCTACTAATTCGCTAACCACGTTAGCTTGATTGGCTAAAGCAACCGGCGCATAAGTTAATCCCCTTAATACATCGAGTGCCTCATGTCCTTGTACTTGTGAACCTCCGGAATAATTTTCTTTTCTTAACTTATCCAATTCTTTTTTATTTCCAACAATACAGCCTATTCCTTCTGGACCTAATAATTTAAAAGTAGAGAAACAACTTAAATTTGCACCTAACTCAACCCCAATTTTTTTTACCTTCATTACGGCATAATTATCATCTGTAATTATCGGAGTATTGGGATAATTAGATTTAAAATATTTAATAATATTTTTCATAGAATATGAATCTTCAGGTTGTTGACGTGTATATTGAATCAAAATTGCTGAAACATTTTTAATTAAGGGTTCTTTTTCAATATTGTTGTAATCTATTTCCTTAGCCTTAATTCCCATACTGTCGATTGAAACTTTAGTTGTAGGGTAAATCGGTGCCTTGTGAACCAAAAGGGTACTTCCTGGATTCAAAACTGAATGCAATGCCATTCTAATAGCCGCTGTTCCTGAACCACGTACTAACATTGCTGATTCAGTTCCAAAGTAATCTGCCAATACGTCTTCTACCTTTTTCGTATACTTTGGTTGATTCAATCCGGGAACTACACCCAAGTCACCACGACTTAATAATTCATTTCCCGAAAAATGTCTTGTCATAATATCAACTAAACAAAATTGTTTTTTTAAGGCTTCTTCAACTGAAATGCTTTCTAGAGGATACGTTTTAAATTTAGGCATTAAAATCACCATAGATTCTGTGGGGATTATCATTCATCATTTTATTGATGAATTTTTCTGAAACGCCACCATCTTCAAGTTCAGGGATAAAACTATCCAATAGATAGGAATATCCATTTCCACCGTTTTCCTTCAGATGTGATTTTCTGGTAATATCCATTGACATGACAACTTGGTCTTCATATCCTCCTTCTTCGATATCTTTAAGCATCTTTACCCTGATCGAATCAGCCAAATAATTATTCTTACCAATAGTATCAAATTCAACATTAATACCTGTTTTAAGCATATCAATGACATATTCAGAACTTGCAGATAAATCTACATGACCAATAACAATTTTACTTAGATTGGCATTATTTCTTTGGAAATAACGTACTTGCTCATGACCCAATGTACCAATAGATGTATGAGTACTAATTGGACAACCTGTTTCTTTTGAAGCAATTACTGCTGCATCAAATACCTTGCCCTCACCTTCTGTCCATTTACCTTGAGTAGTAGCAATTTCGCCAATAACTCCAGCTTTTATATCTGTTCCCTTGATTCCGACTTGAATATCTTTAATCATTTCTTCTGCTAATTGATTTATCGATAATCTATAAACTTCAATTGGTAAAAAAGCATCTTGATAAAATCCCGTTGATTGAACTATATTGATTCCAGACTCCTTAGCAACTCTTTGAGCATAAGGAATATTTCTCCCCATACCTCTATTAGTCATATCTATAACATTTCTTACACCTTTAGAATATAAATCCTTAAATTCTTCAATCACTAAATTTTGCGAATCAAGATGACAATCTTCATTATGCTTAACTTCTGATAAATCAATTGGAATATGCTCATGTGAATAAACCATACCAGGTACTAACATATTAATTTCCTCTTTCCATGTAATTAATTAAAATAGCATTATTATTCTTAACAAATTTAATAAAACACCAAACGCAATTGTTGCAATTGGTCCTACAGCCATATCTACTAAAGGTTTCTTAGCCTTCCTGTTTAAAAGCCAGAATCCAATAACCCAAAAGAAACCAATATTGGCAGCCATCTTATTACATGCAATCGCTGCACCAATTAATAAGGCAATTGCAATAGTATCTTGCAATGATGTTCTAATATGTTCTCCCATATCTCTTAAACCTGGGAATTTATCCAATCCTTTAGCAGTAGCTGCTAATAATTGAACCTCAATCCACATCCAAACAAATCCAGCAATAAAAGCAACAATTGGTTGACCTTTTAGCAACAAACCAAGTGCGAAGATGATGGTTGTACCAGCCATTCCATAAACACCAGTTACAATAGCAGTTGAAAATACCAACGGAATAAACCCAATTGCACGAGCAAATGTTGCAATTGCTGCCTCCATGATTTGATTCTTAACCAATAATTGTTGTGGAAGAACATCAACGGCAATAATCAACATACTTGATGCGGCTGTTATTAATCCACCCATTATTGACAACCAGATCCAGTTTCCTTTAATACGACCAACACGCTTTGAGAAGACATTCACTAAACTAGCATTAGAGTTGCCTTCGCCTTTAATTTGTGCTGCAAAGTAAATCATACAGATCATCGCAACCAACAAAGCCATGCCAATAGCATTCAAAGTAATTGTGTATTTTCCAGCTTTAAAAGTACCAAATTTAGTTGCCAACAGGTATGCTAGAAATGTTAAACCAAATGTGATAAATCCCTTTTTGGGACTATGTTGACTTGCAACTGCAAGAGCCGGAAAAGCACAGAAAGCTAATAGAATGGGACCACTCATTAATGAAAGCGCAGGTAAAAAGTTGAATGGTAGCATTTTAAATAATGCAACAATTGATGACAGTCCGAATAATAATCCTGCTCCATAAACCGCTCCGACAACACCGGCTAATGCAGTACCCCATTTATTATCTGGTGTCCAAGTTCCAATAACATCGGCAGCCAATAAGATACTATGAGCCACCAAAATTGTTGAACCGATTGAAACTGGAATACCAAACCCAATAATTAACCCAAAACTGACGGCAAAACTGGTTGCTGCTAGTTCTTTTCTGGTAATTTTTCCTTCAATATACTCTGGCATAATTGGTCTTAATCCATCGTTAAACACTGCAATACCGCGATTTGCAAGAATCGAACCAACTCCACCAACAGCAGCAATTAATATATAATTAATTAGCGTTGTAATATTCATTTTTGCATCATCCTTTTTTATTATTCAATATACTGAATAATGTATATTGAAATATAGATAAACGTTAGTTTTTTATTTCACTAAATATTTCACTAGAATCGGTAATACTGTATCTTTAGTATTAATTGTGAACCCAAATGCTATCTTGCCTTTGTTGGTAATCTCCTCTGCAATTACATCCTCAGTTAATACTTTCGATGGTGATGCTACTGTCAATGTTTTATCAGAACCCAATAATGCTGTTGCCATCGCTAATGCTCCACCTGCTCCAGTCTCACATGCTCCAATATAATAATCTGCTTCATTATTCTGAATAGCCATTGCTGCATCTAAATCGTTCTTAATTGTTATTTCAACATCTTTATCACCAATAAGTCTTACTAACGAAGCTTTTATATCGTCTTTTCCCATTTGTCCGCCAATAACAATTTTAATCATTTTGATTTCTCCTTAATATATTTAATATATGAAGTAAAATATATTGTGTTTCACTCTCTGTAAACTCGACTGGTGCTTTTGATTTTAAATCATTCCAAGTAGATTCAGCAACTTTATACTCTGGTTTGTTTATAATTTGTTGCCACAACTCATCTGGCATTCTATCGACATTTTCAGAATTTATCATTCTATTTATAGCAACCGATAAGTGAATCAACAACATTTCGTTATCATTGCTATAAAAATTTGATTCAAAATAAGTATCAACATCTGTGACAAAATCAAATGAATCCTGATCTAGCTTGCCTACCCTGTTCAAAACTTTTAATTTTTCTTCAGTAGTTTCTTTCAAACATATCATCTCCTAATATTCAGGTAATATCTCCCCAGATATTACCCGATCTTGAACAAACTTAATCTTGTCTGCATCAGAATAACGATTGACTATTTCGCGAATAAAATCATTATCCTTTTTGCAAAGTAATGCTGCTCTGGAGGACTTTTCAACCAATTTACTATTAATTGAATCGTAAGATACTGGATAATTTTTTTCTATAACCTCATCCTTATTCCAAATAGCAGCATCTATACTACCATTTTCAATTCTTTGAACTATCTGATTATATGGAGTTTCGACCATAGTTACTTTATGATTCTTAACTACTTCTTGAGTTAATATTTTATAATCAATTGAATGAGAATCTACACCTATACTCATACCATCATATATGAAGTTATTTTCACCCTTCTTGTGTACAATCACATGCTTAGAAACATAAGTTTCATCTGGAAACATATTTATCAAAGCAACATCATAATTTTTCACCAAATAATCGGCAGTTAACCCAGAGGTTACAATAAAATCATAACGATTACTTAACAACCCATTTAAACGATTAACTGAACCATTGACATAAGCTAAATTTAAATCTAACTTTTTATCCTCAAAGGATTTATAAAAGCCTGTACTTAATCCTTCATAATATTTTGTATATGGTAAAGGCATTGCACAAACAATATTTCTGTCATCAAGATAATTCAATAACTTATCCTGATTCTGATCTATTAAATATGTTCCCATATGGCCTTTTGATACAGTTCTAATCGCTCCATCATTCTTAAGAGTTTCTAGTGCACTTTGCATTGTCCCTCTAGATGTATTTGTATCAATACACAATTCATCAACAGTTGGAATACGATCGCCAATACTCAATGTAAAAAACTTCTTTGCTAAATATATAAGAGCAATGCCTTTCTTTTGGTATAAGTTCTCCTTCATAATCACTTCCTCCCTCAATATACGTTTTTTAATATATTCCTTTCAATGACATAAGTGTAAGCCCTTGCATAATTTATGTCAATATTAACTTAATAAAAACTAAAAGGAAGATCCAATTGATCTCCCTTAATCCAAGCTTATTTAATAACTTTAGCATTAATTTAGCTATTCTTGTTTAAAAAATCAATATTTCTCTAAACTGCCTTCTTACAAAAACTATAAACAGCCAAACCAATAAATAATACAACATAAACCACATAACCAATAGAAATTTGCGGTAACGACAATTGGGTCAATTTATGAAAATCACTGTTTTGAAGTTGTTCTCCAAAGTTCATCATATTCAAAGGATTCCATTTTAACCAATCAAACTTTGCGACCAACATAAGCAGCATTTGATTGAAGACATTAACAACAAAGTATCCAACAATACCTATTGTCAAAGCTAAATTAGAATTATTAATCAATGTACTTAAAAGAATAACTAAACTCATTAAGAAAACTAAGGTAAGAAATTGATTAAAATCTTTTAACAACCAATCTTCTAACATTTTTTTGGTCAAGGTTAAATGACTAAAGAAAATAAATTTAAAAATCAAACTAACTATTGAGCTTGATAGAAAGATTACAATTGTGAAAGTCATCATAGATATTATTTTACTAATTATTACTTGAACATATGAAAATCTCCGATAAAGCAATGAACGCAAGGTTCCATATTGATGCTCTTTAGTTATGAGTGTGCTACAAATGCCAATAAAGAAAAGCGTAATGGGAATAAAGGCCAGATAACTTGTTCTAAAGGCATCTTTAGCGGCTAAAAACTTAGGATACTTAACCGAACATAGTGCCACTAGTAATTGAAAAACAAATAATCCAATAAAAAATATTTTATTGCTACGTTGTTTTATTAATTTATACATTTCTTGTCTAATCAATGTTTTCATGCTTGAATTACCTCTTTATCTAAAACTTTCAGGAGCGACTCTTCAAGATCACCATCCTGTTGTTTAATATCATTGATCTTAATATTTTTGGATAATAAGATTTTCAAAAGATTATTGATTGAGAAATCATCCAAGATAGGTATTTTCAAAACTTCTTTATTTTCAACTTGATAATTATTTTTTAATAAAATATCAGTAGCCAGTTTATTATTATTTGTATCAATAAAATAATACTTCTTATTAGACGATAGTAATCTTTCCATTGTTGTGGAGGTCACGATTTTCCCGTGATCAATTACAACTACATCATCAGCAATTCTTTGTAATTCACTAAGGATATGACTAGAAACTAAGAAAGTCACACCATTTTCTTTTTCACGCACAATTAGATCACGCAATTCCTTTGTAGCTTTGGGATCAAGTCCGTTCATCGGTTCATCCAGAATCACGAATTGGGGATCATTTAGTAACGCTAATCCAACCCCAAGTTTTTGTTTCATCCCCAAAGAATAATCTTTCGTCCTTTGATCTGCAAAACGATTCATCTGTAGCTCATCAATAATATTGTGTACCTTTCTTTCTCGCTCTTTGCCAGTAGCAAACAGTTTTAATTGCTCTCGGCCACTCAGATATGGATACAAACCAGGGTACTCAATTAGCGCTCCAACCGACTGAAGCGGTTGATGTTTATCAATTGAAACTTCTTTATCATTGATGGTTATTTTTCCGTTAAAAGGCAGAATACCTAAAATGGCCTTCATAATTGTAGTCTTTCCTGCACCATTAGCACCAATCAAACCAATTATGTGTCCCTTCTGAGCAGT
Source organism: Companilactobacillus nuruki (assembly GCF_002872255.1). Classification (GTDB taxonomy): domain Bacteria; phylum Bacillota; class Bacilli; order Lactobacillales; family Lactobacillaceae; genus Companilactobacillus; species Companilactobacillus nuruki. The sequence continues at coordinate 48,889 of NZ_NIPR01000008.1, read as the reverse complement.
AAAACTAATATCTTTCAAAACTTCTTTTTTTCCAAAAGATTTATTTAAATTTTCAATTTTTAATAATGTTGCACTCAAAATTATCACCCCATTGTTTTACTGTATCAGTACACTAATACAGTAAAACAATAATTGGGAATTTGCAACTAATTTTATAATAAAAAATACCCATTGGATAATTACCCTCTCAATCATTGAGAAGATAACTAGCTATGGGTATTTTTTATACTGGTTTTTCTGAATCACTGTAATAAATTGGATTTGGTGTATTAAAATTTGCATTTTGCAACCACTTTTTTATCTGATCGCCTAAACTTTTAGCCATTTGCCCAGAAACCATAATCTGTTTCTTAGAAATATGATTAACATGCACTCCAGCTGTAATTGTACAATTGCCTGGTAAATAATCTTGAATAATTTTACCTATTCTTATTGCAAGCACATCATCTTTATGAAATCTTCCATCGTGGCTAGGATAACGAATCGTTTTTATTTCTGTACCTTTAGTTAAAGTTGTAACAGTGCCAATATGAGGATTATCACCACCAGTCACAGCAATAAACAAATCTTTACCAATAATTTTTACATCGGCTATCATCGTATAATTTTCTTTAGTGACTGAATACTTCATTAAATCCCCTCCCAACGACCGTTAAGATCATTTTCAATTCCTAAAGCATCCAATTCTTTCATAGTTTGATGGTCTATTAAATCTTGAATAGTTTTAGGATTATTGTAAAAAGCTGGAATAGGTGGAATTATTTGTACTCCCATTTTTGATAACTTGGTCATATTTTCTAAGTGAATGGTATTCAAAGGCGTTTCACGCGGTACCATAATCAATTTTCGTTGTTCTTTAAGAGTTACATCCGCCGCACGAGAAATTAAATTATCTCCAATACCGACTGCAATACTAGCTACAGTTTTCATACTTGCCGGTACAATTACCATCCCATTAGTCAAAAATGATCCACTTGCAATCGTGGCACCAAGATCGCTATCACTATAAAAGTAATCAGCCAACCCTTTTATATCAGCTAATGATAGGTTTGTTTCTAACTGTAAATTTTTTTTAGCCCATGCACTGAAAATTACATGTGTTTCAACATTTTCAATTGATTTCAATTTTTTCATCAAATCAATTGCATAAATTGTACCTGAAGCACCCGTAACACCGATAACAATTTTTCTCTTTCGTGGCATCCTAACTCTCCTTTATTTCAAATATTTTTCCCAATCTTTAACTTCTTTAAACTGAGCTCGAACAAAGGTATCCTTCATATCGAATGGAACCGTTCCGTCCAAGATAGTCTTAGAACTCATACCACGAACTCTAATTGATTTAGGATCATACTCAGGTCTTTCAGACGGATCTAACGGATGGTTACGCATGCCAGATAGAACCATAATATCCTTATCACCTTGAAAACGAGTATTCAAAGTCCACATAACATCATTCATATCAAAGATATCAACATCATCATCAACCAAAATAACTGTCTTCAACTCTTTAAAAGCAGAAAGCGCCAAGATAGCAGCCTGTCTTTGTATTCCTTCATCTGCCTCATCATCTTTATGAATCTGCATAATTGTCATCAACTTGCCGCCCCCTGCTGGAGGATTATAAACGTTAACAACTTTTCCAGGAATAGCCTTATCAACCAGTTCCAAAATACTTGCCTCAGTTGGTATACCAGCCATAGAAACGTGTTCTTCACTAGGACCTATCATTGTTTGAAAAATCGGGTCTTTACGATGTGTAATTGCCTTAACCTTGACAACATTAACAGCTGGATTAGCATCCCCATCATATCCAGGAAATTCTGGCATAGCTTTACCTGTATTAGTATTAATATCTTCCTGCATCGTTTGATTAGGCATAATTTCTGCCTCAATAACATATTCAGCTCTAGCGATTGCTTTTTCATTAACAGTCTTGGCATTCACCAGTTGAACTGCTTGGTCCCGCATAGCCCCAGCAATATTCAATTCGTCATAACCTAGTGGCGTTGTAGGTGGTTCAAAAGTCGCACCAATTGTAATTGCCGGATCAAGTCCAATATTAATTGTTATTGGCATTGGTTTATTTAATTTTTCAAATTCTTTTTGAAAATGACCAATATGACGACCACCTGGCATAATATACATGCCCAGCGTATCCTTATCTTCCAAAACCATTCGATGAATTGTAACATCACTCATGGTTTTTTCTGGATTAGAACCTAGAACTAACCCAACTGTGATATAAGGTCCAGCGTCATATTCAGTATTAGTAGCTGCTGGCAAAATCTTTCTAATATCAAACCCCTTGTCAGTAGATTTATGAATAACCTCTTGCACAGGTGCCTTACTAGAATCTACTTCAACCGGAGCAACAGGATGTTCAACTGAATCTTTTAAAAATCTACCGAGCGTTTGGTAATCATGATGTAAGATCATTCCGACACGTTGCCTACTTGCCATTGAGCCAATGTATATTCGAGAGCCAGGAAATCCCTTAATATTGTTGAACATCAAAGATGGTCCCTCTTTAGTTGGACGCTGTACTGTTCCTCCAGCACCAATGTATCGATAAACTCCAGATAGCTCAGCATTAGGATCAACTTCAATATCAGTTTCATGATATTGACCTGGTTGCTCCCTTAATTCATCAATGACTTTTCTTAAATCATACAATTGTTTTGACATGCTATGGCCTCTCTTTCTTAACAATGATTATTATAGGGTCTGATCAAATGTCAAAACAATTCAAGATAAAACAAAAAGCATTCCAAATTGGAATGCTTTTTTACTCTAATTATTTAACTTGTTCCATCATTAATACGGCAAAAATCAATGAAATGATCCATAGGGCGATCATACAACTATAAAAAGTTTTATTTTTATGAGTATTTTTTTCAATTTTATGAGATGAATTAGCTAGAGCTTCAATGAATAATGCTACTGGTATATAAACACTCAACCCTGTTACTCCAATAACAAAATAAGTATTCCAAACTCCACCATTAGCTCTCAATACTAAACTATAAATCGAAATTGCCAATAAAATTAGAGTTGGTATTATTTCAATTGATCTACGTATTTTCATTACTTACTCCCACTATTATTTTTTTCCTTTTTCCTAGGAAGTTTCAAATCAAACAACAAAGGATTAGAATCTGGAGCAATCCTCAAAACTAACTCCTGTTGTGCTCTAGTGACCCCAACGTACAACAAACGACGTTCTTCTTCAATAAAGGACGAATAGTTTTCCACTTCACTATAAAAACTATGAAACATTGCAAATTCTTTTTTCTTATCTAATGTCTTATCTAAATTAATTGGATTAAAGGCATTATTATTCGTAATATCTTTATAGTTATCAATATGAGCTGACTTCAAAGCCTTTTCCAAAAAGGTAAAATTCTTGTTATAAACTAATTTCCACTTCTTAACAAACACATCAAATGCAATTTCTGGTGGGAACCAATCGTTCAATACCTTACCAGCATTTTCAACTTCTTTATTAGTTAAACCATACAAATAAACATATTTAAATTCCAAACCTTTTGCCTGATGTAATGACAAAAATTGAATCCGGTGTTCTTGTTTATCCTGCTCCGTTCGATTAGACAAAATATCTCTTTTATTTTCTTCATCAAGAATAAAATCATCGATATTTTGATATCCTTCTAATTCGTCTTCCAAATACTTTTTAATATCATTAACTTCAGTTCTAGACATAAAATTTTTCTCTGTCATATAATCAAAATATTTATCAGTTAACTTAGTTGCTGCCTTATACAAATCTTTAATCAAACTTTGGGACAGCTTGTTCTTACTCTCAACGTTATCGGCCTGACCCATTCTCGTTTTGAATCTCCTGATACTATTGAAATAAACTTTAATCCGTTCATCTGTTCTTTTGAAAGGTGTATTGGTCTCGGCGTTATAAGCTTCAGCCCCCAATAAGTAATCGCTCAATTTATTGAAATTATTCTCAGTTCGAGTCTCGACCTTTTCAGTATGATTCTTATAAGCTCGAAATCCAATTCGATTAGCTTGATTGGAAAATTCTTTATATTTATCTTGCCATAAGGATTTCATCAAATCGGTAATAATTCTATAAACAATATTATTTTGTAAAATCGCTCCAGCATTATTTATGTTGGCATAAATTTTTTGATTGGCTAACCAATCTGCTAATAACATTCTAGAAGAATTATATCGAACCAGAATAGCAATATCGTCATTATTAATATCCGGATCATTAATTTGCTTGACTAGGCGCTTCAACATTTTTGAATCACCACTAAACCCTGATTTCTTACTGCTATATAGGACAAATTTTCCCATATCTTTACGACCTGACAATAATTCTTTATCTAATCGAACATGGTTCTTTTTTATCAAAGGAATAACTCGTTTAAGAATTTTTTCTCCAGTACGATAATTTGTTGAAAGGTTATGCTTTTGAGCATTCGGCAGTAAACGTTTGTAATTCAAAATGTACTTAGGATTGCTGCCCCTGAATGAATAGATACTCTGATCGTCATCTCCAATAACAATCAAATGCTCCATTGTTTCTGGATCTAATAACTTTGAAATTATTTGCCATTGCAAGTTATCAATATCCTGAAACTCATCAATGACTGCTATCTTATAACGAGACATAATTTGTTGATAATATTGTAAGTATTGGGGATCTTCCATACTTTCAAGTAACAACAGCTTCATATCATTGAAGTCAATGTAACTATTCTCTCGTTTTAATTCTTGATATTTTTGAACCACATCAACGTAATCACTATAAAAATCATCTGTATGATTCTGACGTGAGAATTCTGACATTATTTTAATAGCTTCACTCAAATTACCTTCACTACTGTTTGGTAGAACGCCATCATTTGTTAAACCTTGATTAATCATATAATCATTTAAATCAAACATTTCTTCTAGCATCTCGGCTTTAGTGATTATATTGCTTGGATGTTTGATTTGATCTGATAAGTCACGCATAAAATAACGATATGAGGTTAAAACTTGAGCCGTTCTATACTCCGGATTTTGACGTAATAACTGATAAAATAAGGCATGAAAAGTCGTGAAGTTCGGTCTCCCAGTTGACAGATCCAGCCCCGTGTTGCTCAACTCATTTACGAAATTATCATATCGATCACCCATATCTATTCTCGATTTGTGTGAAAAAGTAATTCCCAAAATCTCATTTGGTTCAGCATTACCTTTAGCAATGGCTATTAGCGCCATCAAAATAAAAATAGTTGTTTTACCTGACCCTGCACAGGCGTTAACTAATAAAGGTTTAGTAAAATCATTATTTAAAATTTCTATTTGTTCATTGGAGAACGTCATATTAAGGCCTGATTCCATCAGGTCGATCATTTCTTTTGTTGATAAATCTTGAATATTCTTATCCCCCAATACTATTCAAATGTACTTTAACATAATTCCAAAATAATTCATTGGCTTTGGAATGTTGTCCTTTAACTCTTATAAAACAAAGTTTGTTAGAAATATTCGATGTTAATGGCACAAACGATACTTTGTCACTATCAAAACCTTGTGCCGTTTTACCTGTCATTAAAGAAACACCCATATTATTCTGAACCATTTGCATAATTAAGTCTACACGAGTTCCCTCATAAGTAACATTAGGTTCAAATCCAGCATTCTTACAAAGTTCTAATACTGGTGTATAAAGATTAGTCGAATTACCTAAAATCAAAAAACGTTCATTTTTTAACTCAATCAAATCAATTTTCTTCTTTTGTGCAATTGGATGTTCTTTAGGCAACACTGCCACAAAATCATCATTCTCTACAATAATTCTTTCCAAATCCGAATCATTGAATTCAAACGTTCGAGCAAAAATAATCTCACATTTACCTGCCTTCAATGAAGTTACCAAATTGTAGCTTTCCTCTTCCTTTAATTGCAATTGTATTTTAGGATATGATTGCAAAAAGCTAGTTATCAAACCAAAACTTTGATAATTAGGCATTGTCGGTATCGTATGCAATTCAATTGTTGAATTATCAATGTCTTGAATTTCTGAAATCTTTATTTTCATAGTACTATATTCTTTGACTATTTTTTTAGCATACGGCAGAATTGCTTTTCCCTGCTTAGTTAAAGTGATTTGACGATGTTCTCGCTTAAAAAGAATCACATCCAATTCTTTCTCCAAAGATTTGATTTGCTTAGAAATATTACCTTGAGTTGTAAATAAATTTTCAGCAGTATCAGTGTAATTGAGTGTTTGGGTTAAATTCAGGAAAACTTCTAATTTATGTAAATCCATTTTTCAATCCCCTTTGTATTCAATTATAAATGATAATTATAAGGACTTCGAGTATACTAAAACTGTTTTGAAGAATTACGATCAAACTCTGGGGGAAAATAAATGACTGAAATAAAATTAATTGCTACCGATATTGACGGAACTCTTTTTGATTCTGACCGTCAATATGATGTAAAACGACTAAATAATTATTTAAAGAGGATGCATGAAAAGGGTATTAAATTTGCCGTGGCTAGTGGTAACAATCTAGATCATTTATACAAAATTTTTACTGAATCACCTGAAATCGATACATTTGTAGCTGAAAATGGTGCTCAAATAGTATCAAATCACCAAACAATTTTTGAAAAGACTATCCCACATGAATTCGTTAATCAAATGATCGATATTTTAACCAGTGAATTAGATTTAAAAGCTATCTCACTCTCAGGTAAAAATGCTACTTATTCGGAAACGGCCAAATATCAGCCTTTATATCATATGGATAATTTAAAAATTATTGACGACTTAAAAAAAGTTGATGACGATATTTTTAAATTTAACATTCAATTACAACATGATGATTTAGATATCGCTTCTCAATTAATCAATGATAAACATGGTGACCTTGTTCACGGCGCTGTTAGTGGTTTCGGAAGTATTGATATTATGAGCGCTCATATCAACAAAAGCATCGGTCTTAGGCACCTATGTCAAGCAATGAATATTTCTTTAGATAATGTTATATCCTTTGGTGACAATACTAATGATTTGGAAATGTTGAAAGAATCAGGTATTGGTATTGCAATGAATAATGCTAAACCACAAGTTAAGAAAATAGCTGACAAAATCACAAAAGATGACAATGATCATGATGGGGTTTTAAATACGATCAAGGAAATACTTGAATTTTAACTTTTCTATATAAAATGAGCATGATAAACCATTTTCAATGGTCATCATGCTCATTTATTCTTCTATTGAGATATTTTAAAAACTGGTATCACATCTAACGGTGCATCTATTCTGTAACTACAGCCTCCATCATACATATCCCCCGTATTAATATTTATCCACTTCTTATGACCTTCGATCTCAGGTAAATATACTTCACGTTCTCTAGCACCATATTCAAATATTGGAGCTACCAGTAAATCATCACCAAACATATGTTGATTCTCCACATTCCAAGCCCTTTGGTCATTAGGAAAATCAAAAAACAATGGCCTCATAATTGGATATCCTTTACTATGGGCTTCATGCATAATATCGGCAATGTAATCTTTCATCATGGTACGTTCTTTAGTATATTTTTTCATAATTTCAAAATCACGTTGGCCATATGACCAAATTTCATTATCAGCCCCTGTTTCTACTTTTCCTCCACCAAACTTACTCATTGGAATAGTATGTGGTTCACGATCACCATGCATTCTAAGAACAGGGCAATACGTTGCAAACTCAAACCATCGAACAATTAATTCTCTAAATTCATTATCTTCAGGGTTCCCTCCATGAAAACCGCCAATATCACTGGTCCACCAAGGTATACCAGCTATTCCCATGTTTAAACCACATTGATACTGATATTTAAACGAACGAAAACTAGAATCAATGTCCCCAGTCCATACTAAAACACCATATTTCTGGCTACCAGCCCAAGCTGATCGTACTAGATTAACTATTTTAGTTTTTCCTTCTCTCTTTAAACCTTCGTAAAATCCCTTAGCATAAAGTTTAGGATAAAGATTTCCTATCTGCGTATTGCGGCCTTGCTTTAACCGATAATTATCATAATCATACGGACTATATTCCGGTTCAGCTTCATCGAGCCAAAAAAGCTGTATACCTTTATCATAATAATTACTCTTTATTTTATTCCAAACAAATTCACGCGCCTGAGGATTGGACGTATCATAAAACGTCGTATTCCCTTGAAAAAGCATAGTTAATCCATTACCACGATCCGATTTTACCAAATAGCCTTTATCAGACATTTCTTGATAATTTTCACTTTGTTTATCAATGTTAGGCCAAATTGAGACCATAACTTTGGTACCCATTTTTTGAAGTTCATCGACCATTTTCTCAGGATCAGGCCAATATGTTTTATCAAATTTAAAATCACCTTGATTAGGCCAATGAAAATAATCTATCACAATAACTGATAAAGGAATTCCATTATCATAATATTTTCTTGCAACTTTTAATACTTCATCTTGAGTTCGATATCGTAACTTGCTTTGCCACAATCCCAAACCATACTCGGGCATTTCTGGAGTTCTACCAGTAACCTCAGTATAATCTTTCAAAATATTCTTGGGATTATCATCAGCACAAATCCAATAGTCAATTACCTTGGTATCACAAGCATACCAATCGGTTATATTTTGGGCAAAAGTTACTCGTCCTATAGAAGGATTATTCCATAAGAAACCATATCCCTGATTGGACAACATAAAAGGAACTGAAGCTTGTGAGTTACGATGTGCTAATTCTAATTGGCAGCCTTTGAGGTTCAACTGTTTTTGTTGATACTGTCCCATTCCAAAAATTTTTTCGTCATCGTTAGCCTCAAATCTCGTATGGATTTGATAGTCTCCTCCCAGTATTGGATGAAATTCTCGACCAGCTATTTTTAAAGCACTCACAAAATTATTCAACATATTTTCATCAACGAATGTTGAACTATTTACTCTTTTAATATCCTTTTTCCTAAAACGCCAAAACTCTTCTAATAATATCTTACCGGTTTGGTTGTAGAATATTATCTTGCCATCATTATCAACTATCGCAGTAGTTTTGCCATTGGTTATTTTGGCCTTGCTATTATCGTATTCAATCAAAAAGTTATCTTGCTTATCAACAATTTCGGTAAGAGCCCAATTATGTTCCACATTACCAAAAGAGTCACAGACTCTAAGCCCGTGACCCCATGGAATTATTCTTAATGTCTTACCGTTTAATGACCATTCTAATACATCATGATTGTTTTCATTAAACATAGTTAATTCTCCTAAATTAATTTAGTAGTTTCTCCTTGGAAGAAAGACACGGGTAGCATGATTCTCGGTACATCATCAGAACCATCTTCCTTAACTTGATTATCTAGTTCTTTAACCGCCATCATGGCTATATCTTTGATCGGCTGTCTAATTGACGATATATCGATATGTTGATCTTTAGATAATTTCCAACCATCAAAACCAATAATTTGAATATCATCAGGAATTTTAATATCTTTCTTCAAAAATTTCTCATATAATTTTAGCGCTACCTCATCAGTGTATGCGAAAATTCCTAGATTACCGTAATCTGATTTGTCATCAACAATTCTTTGTACAATACTTGAAAGTTTTTCATCAAATTCTTCTTCATGATGACTTGACGGTACTCTATCAAGAAGATAATTTAGTCCATGACGATTACAATAATCAACAAACCCCGACTTACGAGCTGTCATAGCCTTGGAAGAAATATGATCGGCACCTATAAATAAGTACTTTGTCACACCACGTTTTTCAAATTCTTCAGCCGCAATTTCACCACCAGAATAATTGTCGGAAGATACTAAAGGAAATAGACCCGTATCTTCCTTTTCAATGGAGACCAAAGGAATCTTCGAGTGAACATGACTGGTCAAATTAGAGTATGACACTGAGATTATTCCAGCCACTCGCTGTTCCTCTGCCATATCAACGAAACCCTTTTCCTGATCATACTGATTCTCAGATAAACAAAGAATTGCTTTATAACCAAATTCATCCAATCCCTTTTGAACCCAATAAGTAAGTTCCGAAAAATATGGTGTCCAGACAGTTGGCAAAACAAATACTACATACTTAGATCCATTTGTCCTTAGGTCTCTAGCAGCATTGTTTCTTACATAATGTAAATCCTTAATAGCCTCTTTAATACGTTCTTCAACATCAGGACGTACTTTTTTCTCATTTAAATAATTTGAAACTGTCCCCAAAGAAACATTTGCTTCCCTGGCCACGTCCTTCATATTAGTCATTCATAAACACAATCCCTTCGTATGGGCGCAAGTATAATATATTCGATAATTCTCTAATGGAATCTCTATAATTAGATAATACTTTAGAACTGCCCATAGAAACAAGGGATTCTGGTACTTCAAATTTAACCTTTTTATCAGAAAATGATCCAACTACTAACATCGTCTTATTATTTAATTTCCTAGTATAAGCGAAAACATCAGAATCGCTTAAAGAAACAATTTTAAAATCACCATCAGTGGCAACATCCGAGTTAGTTCTCAATTGGAGTAACTTCTGATAAAAATGATAAATGGAATCTTTGTCATCTAATGATTCCCTAACGTTAATTGAATCGTAATTATCATTTAATTTAATCCAAGGATTACCTTCAGAAAAACCGCCGTTTTTACTATCATTCCATTGCATTGGGGTCCTAGAATTATCACGAGATTTTCTTTTGATCATTTCCAGTGCTTTTTCATCACTTAATCCTTTGTTTTTCAAAAACTCATATGTATTGTGGGCTTCCAAATCCTTGAATTCATCAATGTTTTTAAAGTCAACATTGGTCATACCAATTTCATCACCTTGAAAAACAAATGGAGTACCCTTTTGTAAAACCGTGATCATAGCTAACATTTTGGCTGATTCTTTACGATATTTTTCATCATTCCCAAATCGAGAAACCAATCTTGGTTGATCATGATTACCTAAATAATTAGAATTCCATGATAAATCCTTTTGCCATCTAATTATTGAATCTCTCAAATCACTTAACTTAAAAGTAACATCTGAGTATCGTCCATACTCACCATAATCAACATGCATATGTTCAAATTGGAACACCATATCTAATTCCTGACGTTCCTGAGCAATATACTTTTCAGCCTGCGCAGCCGTTGTATGTGGAGTTTCACCAATAGTAATCACATCATATTTACTCATAACTTCTCGATTCATTTCATGTAAATATTCATGTAATTTGGGACCATTAGATGATCCATAATAATAAGAACCATATTCTTTATTATCTTCTAATGGTGCATCTTCAAATTTCTCTGGTTTTGAAATGAAACTAATTGAATCCATTCTAAAACCATCGACACCCTTATTTAACCAAAAACGCATTGTCTTATAAATATCTTGTCGCATGGCTTCACAACGCCAATTTAAATCTGGTTGTTCTTTAGCAAATAAATGTAAATAATATTGATCACGTTCAGGAACATATTCCCAAGCTGATCCTCCAAATGTTGAACCTAAATTAGTCGGTGCTGAACCATCTGCTTTGGGATCTTCCCAAATATAATAATTGCTATATTTATTATCTCGGCTTTTCTTCGATTCTTGGAACCATTTGGATTGATCAGAGTTATGATTAACAACCAAGTCCATCACTAATTTAAGTCCTTTTTCATGACATAATTTTAGTAATTTATCAAAATCTTCCATGGTTCCATAAACGGGATTGATTGCTTCGTAATCTGCAATATCATAACCATTATCGACCATTGGTGATTTGAAAATTGGTGTTAACCAAATGATATTAACGCCTAGATTTTTGATGTAATCTAACTTCTCAATAACACCATTAATATCGCCAATTCCGTCATTATTGGTATCCTTAAAACTTTGAGGATAGACTTCATAAACTATTCCTTTTTTCTTCCAGTTATTCATCGTCATCATCCCCCGACATTTGACTTGCAACATCATTAACATAAGTAAGTTGATCTCTAGCTTCGTCTACTATTGCTCTAACTCGTTCAGCACTTAAATAATCATTTGCAGGTTCCATTACTATTGCCAAAGCCAAAGATAGATTCATCCCCGTAATAATTTGTGTATGTTGACGATAAACATATGGGAAGAATTTTTGGTTAACTGATCCACCCATCAAATCGGTTAGAACGATTACCTCATCTTCATCAGGAATCTTATCGAAAATTTTCTTTATTTGTTCATCAATCGGTTTATTATCCACATAAGCTGTTAAAACCACCAAATCTAACTCGTCTCCTGCAAAGAAACGTAGTGCTTTAGCCATTCCGGCTGAAAATGTGCTGTGAGAAGCAATAACATAATGACGTTTCATAAAAATCAACTCTCCTTAATTTAAAATTTATTTAGCAATTCCTAAGATTCCAGTGAACGAACCAACTAAACAAATAACAATGATCAATAAAATAATTTTTGTAGGTGTCCAAGATTTCTTTCCAAGTAACCAATAAACCAATCCAGCTAAACAAACTGGTAATAGGCCTGGCATAATCTTATCGAAAACACCTGTTTGTAGAGATAATGCTACTTTCCCCGTTTGGAATTTAAGTGGCGTATAAACTTTAACAACTGTTGAAATTAACGATCCAACAACCATTAATCCCATTGTAGAAATAGCATCTGTAAAGACATTTATTTTTGCACCTAGTGTAGTTACTAGCTTAGTACCTGATGTATATCCTAAATTAAAGAGCCACATCTTAACCCAATACAGCCCGATGTAAATTGCCATCCAGATAATTGCTCCAATAGCATTACCCTGCAAGGCCATATATCCGGCAATTGACCCCATAATAGTTGGGAACAAAATCCAAAATAATGAATCACCAACACCTGATAATGGACCCATTAGAGATGTTTTCAATGATTGAACAGCATCTTTTGATTTAATACCATCTTTTTCTTCCATTGCTAAGGTTGCACCCAAGATGACATTTCCCATTTGAGGAGTTACATTAAAATATTTATAATGATTATCCATTGCTTCAATATATTCATCATCATTTGGATAAATCTTTCTCAAGGCCTTACGCATAGAAAATGCAACTGATGGAGCCTGTTGTGATTCGAAGTTATAACCTAATCCAGCTGAGAAGATCCAACGACGAAACATACTTTTACGTTCTTTTACTGTTAATTTGCGACTTGTATCCGCCTCTTGTTGTAAATCCTTACTCATCGAAATCGTCTCCTTCATCAGCTTGATTAGAATCTGTTACAACTGCTGCTTCTTGCGTTAGTTTTTGTGAATTATGTTGATAGATTGCATAGGCTGCTGCTCCACCGATTAAAGCAATTCCTAAAACCGGAATTTTAACATAAGCTGCTGCAACGAAACCTAAGATTAAATATGTTAGATATTTCTTAACTGGCATATAACGTAATAACATACCAATACCAACAACTGGCAACATTCCTCCGGCAATGGTCAAACCATTTGTAAACCAAGTTGGAATGATATGAAGAACTGCTTTAACAATAGGAGTACCAAACAATACGACTAATGTAATAGGAATTACATATTTAAGCATCCAACAGAAAACTGTTAAATAGAAAACCCAATCAATTTTTTCAAATTTTTTCTCATGCAACAATCTTTGTGACCAGTGTGCAAAGAAGTTATTAATTATTTTCATAATGACGTCAAATTGTAGTGTTAACATACCAACTGGTAATCCAACAGCAATTGCAGTACCAGTACTTGCACCAGTTCTAATTGCTAAAAATACACCAACTATAGTGGCAACACCATATTCGGGAATTGAAGAACCTCCAATAGCCGCAACACCTAATGACATCAATTGCAATGTACCACCGATGACAAGTCCAACATTTACATCACCCATGATTAAACCAACTAGCATTCCAATAATTACTGGCCAATTACCCGTAATTTGATTACCAGTTCCGTTATCCCAAGCCATATAGGCTGCTAATAAAATAACTAAGATATTTTGTAAAAATACTGGCATATTAGTTTTCCCCCTTCTTCTTTAAAACGTCCTCAAGAGAAACCTTTTCATCATCGTCTGGTGTATATTCAAAAAATACTGGAATACCTTTGGCTGAAATTGATTTGAGATCCTCAACTTCTTTTTTATCCAAAGCAACACGTTTGGTATATGGAACACGATCATTCTCTTCAAACAATGCTCCAACGTTTACTTCTGGAATATCTACGCCACCGTTAATCAAATCCAAAATTGTGGCTGGTTCCTTAGCAATAATGAATACTGTATGTGAATCATATTTACCATCTTTAAAATTATTAATAGCCTTTTCTCGACTGATAATAGACATTCCTGTTCCAGCTGGTTTGCTCATTCTCATACTTGCCTTAACCATTTCGTTTTGGCTATCTTCATCATCGACCACCATAAAACGCTTTGGATGTAATTCTCGATTCCATTGATTTACTGTAATTCCATGAATCAAACGTTGATCTACCCTAGCTAATAATACTGACATTTTAATTCCTCCCAAGTCTTTTAAAACGTTTTAAATTTAATGGTATGTACCAAATAAAATTGCTTTATAACAGCTCTTATAAAACTTGAAACGTTTCAACTTTTGAACAAAATAATTATATAACGCTTACATAAAAATGTAAACGTTTTTTTCCAAATTAATCTTTATATCTTATTATTTTGGTATAAAAAAAACGTCTAACCATAAATTATGATTAGACGCGATATTTTTTAATAAAGTAGGACAAAAAATTAGTCCTCATCAGGTTTTTCCATCAATAATAATAGTAACAAGTAGACAATTATCCCTGGAAACATAGGTGTTAATGACAAAGCCACAAAAAGGATTCTGCCAATTGCTGGATTCCAATCATATTTTTCACAAAGACCAGCAACTACACCGCCAAGTATTTGATTATCTTTTGATCTTTTAATAGGAATATGCATTTTATTTAACCTCTAATAATTAATATTCGGGACTTTCCATCAACATCCAAAGCACTAAGTAACCTATAATACCCGGAAATGGTGTCAAACTGATAATTACCCAAAGAACTCTAGCAATAGTTGGATTCCATTGAAAATGCTCTGCTAATCCACCAATTACTCCGGCAAAAACCTTATCACTTTTAGAACGTTTAATTGGAATATGCATAAGTCAATTCCCCCTATTTCTCTTTTATTGTTAATTATATCTTAATGGAATTATTAATATTAGTACATCTAAAGCTCTTACAGTCAACTTACATTTTTGTAACCTTAACCTACTCTATCCAAAATTAATTTTAGGCTAGTTAAATTATGATTAAACGCATTCTTAGCGATTGGAGTTAAAAGTTTAATTGGAAATCTACTTCTTTCAGAATTAATTAAAAACGTTTCTCTTACATCGGTAAGATCACCGTAATCTTTTATATCAAATTCAATCTTATATTCTAAATAACCACCTGTACTTTGATAAATAACTCTATCTTGTTTTGATTTAACTATAATTTTTTCATAACGATTAGGACCTTCATTTCGTCTTATCTCATAAGTATTTTTTTCAAGCTTATCAACCGTCATAATTGATGGATTCCAAATTTTAAGCTTTAATCCATCTAATAAAACTTGTTTGATTCTTTCGGAGTTGCTCTGAATAGTAATTTGATTATTAAATAATTCTTTCATATCGGTCACCTCATTTATTTGATGAACTCATCATAAAAAAACAAAGTCTAATTTAATAATCAGTTTACTGATATTCTAAAAATCTTTAAAAACTTTTTCACCATAAAGTTCAGTGAACAAATCTTTTCTTCTTGATGCCTCTAAACGTTTATCATCTTGATGAGCCTCTTGTGACAAACGTGCCATCAGAAAATAACAATTAGCCAACATATAATGTGAATCATGCTTAGCGATAAAAGTAATTCCATCAACTAAATATGCTGTTGAATTTTGATAATCATTTAACTTAAAGTAAATCAGTGCTGCCAAATAATAAAGAATATTTTGATTTTCATCATAGGAAAATTCATTCCAATTTCTAAAAGCTAAATCAATATTATCAACAGCCGTAATTTTTTTATTTTGTAAGGCATAAATATAACCAATTGCTAAATACGCCAATCTCGAAATGGTATCCAGTTGAAGATGATTGATTTCTGTCAAAGATAGCTTGAACGATTGTAATGCTTCATCGATCGTATTAGTTTGTAATTGCGCAACACCCAAATAATAATAATAGCTTTGATATTGAGATGCTGTTTCAAGATCATCTATTACTCTGTTTTGCTGTAAAAAATTTAATAATTTCTGATATTGATGATTATTACACAGCTTATCCACCGTTTGATTATAATTGTCCTTTGTCGAAATATTATAATTAATGGCTAAACTAATCTGATTAAGATTAACTTCCAATCTATTTGCTAGCTTAATCAATAAATTTGCATTAGGAATGTAAACATCATTCTCAATCGCCGATAACATTGATTGTGCACAAATTCCTTCAGCCAATTCTCTTTGAGTCAGCTTTTTTTCTTTGCGTAATTCTTTTAAAACAGCTCCTAAATTTTTCATATTTATTCCTGACTTCTGTTTTAATTATTACGTCTATTTTAATAAAAAAATTTCATTATGTCTTAAATAAAGTATCTATTTAAGATTGGTTAGAATATAAGTGGCAGTCATCATTTTCCATAAAAAAATAAAAATCACCCGTATAGGTGACTTTTATTTTACTCAATTTTCAATCTTTGAATTTCTAATTCAAAACTTTATAATTCCAAGCAGGACTTTCATAACCACCAAATTCTTTTTTAATCTCTTTAGCAACATCCTTTGATTGATATGCCTTAACAATCTTCTTGTAAGTAGCATTGTTTTTGTCTTTGGCGTTAGCGGAAATTATATTCACATAAGGTTTTGATTTAGCAGTAATTTTTTCCCTATAAACTGCCTTCTTAGGATTCAATTTAGCATCACTAGCAACTCCACTATTAACAACTGAAGCAGTAACATCATCAAGTGATTTAGCTGTTTGGGCAGCATCTAGTGCTGAAATTTTCAAATTCAATTTATTTTCTGTAATATCTTTAACGTTTGGAATTTTTGCTGAATTTAGTTTAATTAAACCTGCACTTTCAAGTAATTGCAGGGCACGTCCCTCATTAGTGGCATCATTTGGAACAGCAATTTTATCTCCATCTTTAAATTGTTCTAAACTAGTAATTTTCTTAGAGTAAAGTGCCATTGGTGCAATTACAGTCGAACCGATAGAAACAATATTACTATGATGTTTTTTATTCCAATCATTTTGGAATGTGATAGTTTGAAAAGCATTCAAATCAATTTCACCTTGTTGTAAAGCAGTATTGGGTTGATTATAATCTGAAAATTCAACTATCTTCAAATTAATGCCTTCCTTTTTAACTTTCTTTGCAACTAGGTTCAAAACTCGGTCATCTGACCCAGTAATACCAATTTTAACGGTCTTTTCTTTGGTACTGCTTGCTTGACTGTTTCCACAGGCTGCCAAGAAAAATACACTCAATGTGGTAGTAACTAATAATAATATTTTCTTAATCGTATTCTTTTTCATAGTTTCTCCTCCTCAATATAAAAAGACGCTTCCTCTCAGACTTTGTCCAAGATAGAAGCGCCTTTTTGCGCGGTACCATTCTATTTCAAAAGTAAATTTACATCCACTTTCCTTATCGACATGTAACACATGCCTGTACTTTAATGGGTACCAACCATTATCCCCTTATTTATCAAACTCAAGGATACCAATCACGAATCATTTTCATTTACTATTTTGTCCTCATCCCAGCACCTGAGGCTTTCTGTACAAAAATCATAAACTACTTTTCCGATCATATTGTTATCTAATGTTCTAATTTACGAACTGCATAATCACCTATACCTTGAATAATGAAGACTAAAATCAAAATAAAAATCATCGATACGATAGTTACATCATTTTCAAAACGCTGATAACCAACAGAGATAGCCATGTTACCAAGACCACCACCACCAACGGCTCCAGCCATGGCAGTTAGACCAATCAAACTGATAATTGTCAAAGTTCCTGAACGAATTAATTCTGGAAGTCCTTCACGTAGATAAACTCTAAAGATAATCTTCATTGGTGAAAGTCCAATTGCTTCAGCAGCCTCAATCACACCAGGATCAACTTCAACTAGTGCTAATTGAACTTGTCTAGCAAAGAATGGTGCCGTTCCGACAACTAATGGTACCAAAGCACCAGTAGGTCCGATAGTTTGCCCTACGATCAATTTAGTGAACGGTCCAATTACCGCCAATAAAATAATAAATGGAATTGACCTGAATAAGTTAACTAGCTTATCTAGCCAATAATAGAAATTTTTATGTGGTGTGATACCATCTTCGGCTGTAATAACCAAAAGAATACCTAAAATAATACCAATGATACCGGCAAATAATGCACTGACAAAAGTCATATATAAAGTCTGCCAAATTGCGGTAACAAAACCATTGTCACCTTCCCAGTTAGCAACTACATTGGGAAGAAATTTATTTACTAATCCTGCCATGAATTATTTGCCTTCTTTCTTCAAACTAATTTCTTTAACATTAACCTTTAAACCGTTTAAATATTGAATTGCTTCTTCAACCTTATCATCATCCCCAGTTAAGGCAAAAAGCATAATTCCAACAGTGGTATTTTGTAATCTTTCAATATTACTAAATAGAATATTGGCTTCAACTTTAAATCGTTTGTATAATTCAACTACGATCGGCTCATTTGTAGAATCACCAATATAATTAAGTTCAATCAGGCGACCAGAAAGTTTATTCACAATTCCACTATCACGAATTTCATCAAGGACAGAACCAATGTGAGTTGATGTATTAACAAAATCCTTTGTAAGTTGTTCCTTAGGATTACCGAAAATTGAAAGTAGATCACCTTCCTCAATTAAACGACCATTCTCCATAACTGAAACTCGATTACAAATTTGCTTAATTGCATCCATTTCATGAGTAATAATAACAATTGTGATTCCCAATTCTTTATTCAAACGACCTAATAAATCCAAAATCTCAGTAGTTGTTTTAGGATCCAAAGCACTAGTAGCTTCATCAGAAATCAAAATTTCAGGATCATTGGCAAGCGCACGAGCAATCGCCACACGCTGTTTCTGACCACCAGATAATTGCGATGGATAATTCTTAGCACGATCAGCCAAACCAACAATATCTAATAGTCTATCAATTTTTTGTTTACGCTCTGATTTACTTAATCCTGAATCTCTCAATGGAAAGTCCACATTGCCATAAACGGTCAAGGAATTCATCAAATTAAAGTGTTGAAAAATCATTCCAATATTACGGCGAGCCGATCGTAAATCTTTTTGACTTAATTGAAGCATATTTTGATTATTAACAACTACCGAACCAGCAGTTGGTTTTTGTAACAAATTAATTACTCGAACCAAGGTACTCTTTCCGGCACCAGAGTAACCAATTACTCCAAAAACATCGCCTTTTTTAACATCTATTGAAACATCTTTTACAGCTTCAATTGTTTTACCTTCATTATGGAAAGTAACATCTATATTCTTTAGCTGAATTATCCCATTTTGTTCTGCCATTTAATAACTACTCCCTTAGCTTACCCAAGAACTGATCGAAGAAGTCGATAAAATCTAGGTAATCTTGAATTCTAATATTCTCATTTGGTGCATGGTTTCCTGCTTTTGAATAACTAACACCAGTTGAAACAATCGAAGCCTGAGTGTATTCATTTAACAAATACATTGGGCCAGTACCAGGACTGGAAGGCAATGCTTCGATTTTTTCATCTCCGCCAAAGAAATCTTTAGCCGTGCCAATCAACTTATTAACAATTGGACTATTAAGATCCCAACGATATCCTTTTTCCCCAAGTAAATACTTAACTTTAATATCTTTGAATCCTTGATCATTAAGGTATTTAGTCAATTTATCAAATAGATCATGTGGATCTTGGTTTGGTACTAACCTGAATTCCAATTTTGCCGTAGCTGACTTTGGAGTAACGGTTTTAACTCCTTGGCCTTCCCAACCGCTACTGATTCCTTCTATATTAATAGTAGGATTAAATGTTAAGTTGTAATTAACCGATTTGTTTTTTAATAATGGAACTTGCAAATCCCATTTTTTCTGCAAATCAGGTGTGGTAGCTTTGTTAACTAAATCAATTTCTCGTTGAGTTGGTGCTACTACATCATCATAAAAACCAGGTATTTTAATATCGCCTTCAGGCGTTCTTAAAGCATCAAGTGCTTGAGCTAATCTCCATGTAGCACTGTCAACAACAGCTGCAAAAGAAGAATGTAAATCAATATTGGCTGATGTAGCCTCTAGTTCAAAACACAACACACCTTTATTACCACCAGTGAAATTAAATTGTTCTTGTTCATTTTTATAACCTGATTCCCAAATTATCAAATCGGCTGATAAAAGATTTTGGTACTTTTTTAAATAATCTTCTAAATGTCGACTGGCAACCTCTTCTTGCCCTTCAATCAAAAATTTAATATTACAAGGAATATCACCATGTTCTTGACGATAGATCTTTAAGGCTGTGATACGACTAATTAAGTCAGCTTTACAATCTGAAACGCCACGTCCGATAAACTTATCATCGGTTATCTTTAGTTTGAATGGGTCTGAATTCCAAAGTGCTAGTGGTTCTTCTGGTTGTACATCATAATGATTATAAATCAGAATCGTGCTATCACTTGGCTCTTTTGGTTTAATCTCTCCAAAAACAACTGGATATTCGAACTCATCCCAAACTACTGCTTCTGCACCAAAATCTTGTAATAATTTCTTGAGGAATTCAGCCGTCTCAGGAATAGATTGATTTTTAGCTGATACAGACGGTAATGCGATATATTTTTTTAAATCTTCTATTGAATCCTGAATTAATGGGTCTGATAATTTTGACATGTGGTAGTGCCTCCTCAATAAAACTTATTCTATATTATAGCTTGGCATTCCATGCAGGAATTTCGTTTCCGCCATAAACTTTCTTGATTTCTTTAGCAACTTCTTTTGATTGGAAAGCTTTAACAACTTTCTTGTAAGTTTTGTTGTTCTTGTCTTTCTTTTGAGCAACGATAATATTGATCCAAGGAATTGAATTCTTGTTGATTTTTTCTGTTACAACAGCCTTCTTAGGATTCAACTTAGCATCTGAAGCAACGTTACCATTAACAACTGCAGCATCGACACTATCAAGTGAACGAGCTGTTTGTGCAGCATCTAGCGTAGTAAACTTCAAGTTCAATTTGTTTTCTGTAATATCTTTTGTTGAAGGTAAAGTCTTCTTATCATTAAGTTTGATAATACCGTTATATTCTAACAACTGTAATGCACGAGCTTCGTTTGAAGAATCATTAGGAATAGCAATTTTATCGCCGTCTTTTAATTGACTCAACTTTGTGATTTTATGTGAGTATAAAGCCATTGGTTGAATAACTGTTTTACCAATTGATACTAAGTCTGTCTTATGTGCTTTATTCCATGCATTCAAGAAATCAGTATGTTGATAAGCATTAATATCAACCTCACCTTGGTTCAAGGCTGTGTTGGGTTGATTGTAATCGTTGAATTCCTTGATTTGTAAATCAATACCCTCACTCTTGACCTTCTTTTGAACAACCTTCCAAATTGGTGCATCTGAAGGATTAATACCAACTTTAACCGTTTGTGATTTGCTTTGATTTCCACAGCCAGCTAATACAAAAATGAATAATGCCGTAAAAGCTAATAAAATAACCTTGCTGAACTTCTTAAATTTACTCATATCTTTCTCCCACCTTATACAAATACTTAATCAACTAAAAAATAATTTATAAAAACAAAAAAATCGCTCCCAACTTGAACCAATTAGGTTCAATGTTAGAAGCGACTTCTCGCGGTACCATTCTAATTCGGAATAAATTTGCACTTATCCCCTTAACAACGTACAAAAACTCTATACGCGTGTACGTTAAAGGGTACCAACCATTGCATCTTTATCCATCCGGATTCAGCGCACCAATCACGGGTCATTTTCATTCAAGTCGTTGCCCTCATCTCAGCAAATAGAGGTTTTCTGTACAAACGAGGTTGAATTACTTCCCCCGATCAATTTGTTTAATAAATATCTTTTGTTAATCGTTGGTTAGATAATACAATCTAATTTTTGAAATGTCAATCGTTAAAAATAAGTTTTTTTAGGAAATTTCTAATTTTCAATTCTTATGCCAAAAGTTGATTACAGTCAATTATTGAAAGAAATACCTTTATTTCAATGTATGAGCAGGACCGTTACTATGCTTTTTATAACATAAAAACAAATTATTTTTAAATTAAAAAAATATAAAGAATATTTTCAAAATTAAATTTTTACTAATAAAAAAGCCTTCTAAATTAATAGAAGGCTAAACTTTAAATTATGATAAAACCTCAACTGATGCTGTAGTTACACCATATGATGGAATCGATGAACTTGGCATAGCAACATCTAATTGTTGTGAATTTGAATTAGCGAATGTTCCTGTATCATTAACTGTTCTATACAATACAGTGCCATCAGATAGAGTAATTTTCAACTGTGTTCCCTTAGGAAAGACTGAAAGATTAGCAGCAACGCCAGAATAACCCATATTTGAACCTAAAACAGATGGATCATAGAAGGAAATCTTAAATGTTCCTTGTGATGTTCCTGTTGTTGTACTTGCTGCCTGTGTTGTGGCACTTGAATCAGTAGTTGCAGTTGTAGCATCAGTTGCTTGTGTTGATGTTGTATCTGTTGCAGTTGTTGTGTCAGTTGTCGCAGTTGCATTAGTTGTATCGTTTGTATTTGTTGTCGTAGTTCCAGGTAATGTAATTGTTTCGCCTGGGTAAATTAAGTCAAATCCGCCAACTTCACGTCCATTAGCTTGTTCTAGAGTCGAAATTGAAATTCCATTTGCTGCAGCAATACTCTTATAAGTATCGCCTTTCTCAACAGTTACAGTGCCATCATTATTTGCTACGGCAGCTTGTGCTGTTTGTGTTGAAGCAAGAACTCCTGTCAAAGCCATTGCACTTACTAAAGCGATAGATAAAACTTTTTTCATAAATTAATTACATCCTTATTTTTAAATTGTTTAGCTCTCATTTGCTATGGTGCTATATTAACAGCTCAATATTACATGACAACGACCACAAAGTTACATTTTTCAGGTTTTATGTAATCTAGGTAACTTTATTGAAATATTTATAATAAAAGTAGCTTAGACTTTTATTGCCATGAGTATATATTCATGATATAGTTATATATATGAAGAATAAGAAGAGAACGTCCACAAAACTACTAATAATGTTAGTTGCTTTGGAACTTATCGCATTCAGTCTTAATATGTTCTTCGAGCCGCACAGTATTGCAGCCGGTGGTGCCACTGGAATTGCTATATTGTTGCAAGCAGGATGGAAAATCCCAACCTTCATCTCGGTTCTGTTCATAAATATTGTGATGTTAGTACTGGCTTACTTACATTTAGATCGACAAACAACCGTCAAATTGGCTTTAGGAAGTTTCATGTTGCCCTTATTGTTATATATCACACCGGTTTATAATTTAATTCCTAACAGTAGAGTTATTTCTATTATTGTAGGAAGTATCATTTTTGGAATTGGTTTAGCAATACTTTATACATTAAACATGTCTAGTGGCGGAACCACTGTTCCACCAATGATTATTCACAAAAATTTCGGTGTAGATAAATACATTAGTCTTTTCATCATTGATGCCATTGTCTGCTTAGGAAACATCGCATTAACTGATGTTGTTTCATTCCTACTAGCAGTTATGTCAGTTGGAATTTCAAGCCTCTCTATTAAGGGATTTGGTTTGATTCATCAGAAACATCTTGCAACACAATAAAAAGCGCACATATCAAAGCATTCAGTGTTTTGACATATGCACTTTTTTTATTTTAGAATAATTAAACTATAAAAGTATTTAACTTAAAATTTTCCATCACGTTCATACATTTGTTTTGATGGACATTTAAAAACAATAATATTTAGCCGTTTTAAAATACGGCTATTTTTTTCGATCAAATTCAAATATCATATAAAAGGATTTTTTCCATATTTATTAAACAATTATTTTCTAGAACAAAATAAATAGATCTCAATATCTAAATCACAAAAATATTGAGATCTATATTCATAATTTTAGAATTTATTTTATTAATTAAAATCTTTTTGTAATATCAATTATTTGGAATCCCATCAACCGCACTCCATGTTATATTTCCAGAATAGCGCCCTGATTTAATATTAGTTCCGTTTGCGTTCATCAACCACTTTCCTGGTCCTACAAATTCAGTAAGAGAATTACTTCCTATTTTGTTAAATCCTGCACTATTCAACATGGCGCCACTCGAATTTATTGGAATCCACCTGCCAGTATCCTTTTGCTTAATGAACAGTAGTCCCTGACTATCAACTGCTTG
Source organism: Companilactobacillus nuruki (assembly GCF_002872255.1). GTDB lineage: Bacteria > Bacillota > Bacilli > Lactobacillales > Lactobacillaceae > Companilactobacillus > Companilactobacillus nuruki. The sequence continues at coordinate 24,354 of NZ_NIPR01000008.1, read as the reverse complement.
AAGTATATTATCACCATTCTTTATAGCCGTATCACCCAAGGGATCATATGAAACAGATATTTGATAATATGGACTATTCGTATAGTTCATTATATTAAGATTCCCAACAGTTTTAATATTATTAATATTTGTAATACTAAAAGGAGTATGCGTCCCAAAATCAATGTCACTAGGCACCTCTTCGAAACCCAACCAATCTTGTGGCTCTATCGTTGATACATTTGCATTTATAGGTGTGTCATCATCGGTTTCTAAAATACTTGGTAAATACTGTATTTCAGAAGGAGTTTCTTGAGTTATTTTAACCTTAAAAGTTATAGTTACACTTTGCCCAGAATCAATTTGTTTAAGATCAGTTATGCTATCAAGGTTTTTATAGTTAACATTTGATCCATCAGAAGAATAGTTAACATCTACACCATCACTTACTAAACTTAGTCCTTTTGGTAATGATCCCTTAAAAGAACCTCCCTTAAAACTTCTTCCATTAGCTTCAGCTTTGAAAATTAACTTATAATCTATAGTTTCTCCATACCTTGCAGTAACCGCATTAGAATAGCTATCATCTGTATCATTGTCTTTCTTCAATTGATTAGTAAACTTAGGCTTCAAAATATTAGGTTCAACAGCAATCGTTTGACTATCTGTCTTCGTAATATTTGCCCCATAATTACCATCGGCAAATCCATTGATATCTTTACCACTTGCCCAAGCCTTATTTACTAAAGGACTTAGTCCGGAACTAGGGTCTCCAGCAAGAGGATCGATGGTCGCATTGTAACTTAAAGTCAGACTATCCCCTTCCGATAAATTAGTAGTTGTATCGAGCGTTAGGATAGTACTGCCATCGGAATTTTTATCGTAAGTTGCATTAGTAGGAGATTGAGTTGTCCCATCATTTAATTTTAACTTCAGTGAATCTTTATCAATATTCAAACCTTTAGGGATAACATCTTTAAAGATAATAGGACCCCACTTACTGTATTTGACCTTACCTTTATTTTGAGCAGTCAAAGTAAAGTTCAATACATCATTGATCCTATTCTTTCCGTCTCCTCTAGAAGCTTCAGTGGCGTTTTCAACTCCCTTTTTAAAATCGGGAACACTTGGGAAACTGTCCTTCTCTACATCAAATGGAGTAGACGAATATGTTGTCGAAGCAGTTGGTTTGGTATCGCCGGGTTTAACAAATACATTCTGATCTATACCGCCAACACTCACATCAGTTTCTGAAATTGTGCTACCTCTAGCAGAGCCATCGATAGTCGTATCATACGTCAATATTTCGCTTCCTGTTCCAATCCAAGAACCACTATTCGAATTAACAGTCAATGTTCTACTAGAACTATCGTAACTGTACTTAGAACTAGGAACTGCATAGGAAGCATTATTTCCAAGTTTTAACTTTAAAGAACTGAGATCAATATTTAAACCATCGGGAATTTTTACTTTAAACACCAGTTCTCCCCATCTGGCATCCGAATTTCCATTCTGTGCTGCCCATGTAAATGACATCGTATCGTCAACATGATTTTTCCCATCTTTTGTGGTGGTATTTTGCATAGAGCCATTTAATACAGGTATAACTTTGTAGCTATTAATAGCCATCTTTGAGTCAGCTGATGTAGTGGCTTTCCCATCATCAGTAGTAGTTGTATAGCTATTGCCCTTAAGACCATAAGTGGCATAGGACTCACCATTCATCTTAATATAGTAAGGATTACTACTACTTGTATCTAAATACTTATTTAAGAAATCATTATTTGATAACTGATCGGAACTTACGGTACCTGTAAAAGTGAAAGTATATTGTTGGTTGACTAGCGCATCTTGAGATTTTGCGGTAGCAGTATAATTGCCACTGTCGTCATGACTCAAATTAAAATTACTAGTAACATCTTTTCCCGAAGAATCTGTAACACTAAGGTTCATTTTACTAGAATCTAAATCAACTGGAGCTTTGAAATGTAGTGCGTAATTATCCAAATATGTATTATCAGGTTGTGCGGGAAATGTTTGAACCACGTCCCAGCTGATATTATTTTTCTTATCAGAGTTATCATTAGTATTTCCTATGACATCTGGTGAAGATATTTCTGTTGGGGAAACTGCAGTTGCACCAACACTGTAGTACATGACGGTTAGATAATCATAAAATAGTAGGTTAAGAGTTCCATCACTTGCAGTAAATAGTTCTGAAAAACTATTATAAGGCTCTTCTGTGTCACCTGTAGGCGTATTAGATGCTATGAATAAGCTCTTATTGTCATTAAAAGGGGCAATCCCATATACTATCCTACGTTGCGAAGAGCCATAACCTTTTGCAACTCTTGCGCCCTGATAAGATTGTGGATCAATATACATACCTTTATAAGCTGAAAGTCTATTGCTTGTGAACACGCCACTAATATTTTTTATTGGAGTAGTGGTTCCACTTTTTACAAATTGAACCTGATTGAGAACATATTCTTTTGATTTAACACTCCCCATTCTTACCTGTAAGAAATTAGAGAGCGCAGTTGTATATTGGTTATCAGTAGTACTAGATGAAATATGGGGAATATAAATGGTATAAGACCCAGTTGGATTACCATTATACTTATTTGGCACAAGGATATTGTATATAATATCCACACTTGTTCCTTGATAATATCCAATATTAGTTACTCTTAATTTTGTTTCACCCTTTGCAGAAATATTAGAATTATGATTAGTTGATTTTTGTAGAGTTTCATTTCCATTGGCATCTATTAGATAATACGTTGTCTGAGAAGTTAGTTTCGGAGAAAATGAATATTTAGCTGGTACAATATCATCACTCCCATAAACCCCCGGAACCTCAGAAGACCCATCGTCATCTAACAATGCTGTCCAATTTTTATCAGAGGAAATTGCACTATTTCTATTGGGCCTATCACTTGGTGGAGAAAAGCTATCGTTAGAAGGTAATAGCTGATCTGCCCCAACAATTTGATATTTAAAACTGAATAAAAATAGAAAAGTAAAAAAGAAAGAAAATACACATTTTTTCACATTAGTTTTCATTTTTCCCCTTTCCTGTTTTACAACTTTTTTGTATACTAAATAAATTTTTAATATTATTAGGATCTAGATTACCTAGTATTTTAAAATTCAAACAGAATTATCTAAATAAGTTTCTATTAGTTGCGGTGGAAACGATTTAATCACATTTCAAATAATATTATTATTTTCGTTTGCAGTATTATTTAGTTGTACTTTCATCATCTGAATTAGCGGTAGCAAACTACCCTTTTTTATTTATAAGAGTTTCTATAATTGTTATCAGATCTTCGTTAGTTGAAATTTTAAATTTTTATGATGGCAGAAACAGTCGACACTCTAATCTCCTAGAAGTATCAAGAGCCGTATATATTATTTACGAAATGACAATTTTGTGTCCCAATAATATTCTTAACTGGTTCCTCAATATTAGAATCTATATATTCAATATCGTTATTAATCTATGTACTTAATTCCAAGAATACCATGGCAATATAATATATAAGCTTGTCGTCATTACACCCACCATAGTTGACCATCATTTGAACGAACTACTTTGGCACCCCCCCGTTGTTAATTGCGATTTTGAACCATCCGAATTGTAAACATAATACTTAGTATTTAAAGTTAAAATAGGTGAAAATGCATATTTGGAATCTATTGGTGTATCTACAGACGAAATGCCAAGGTTATCCAAGGAAGGATTATTGGTATCATCTAAAAGTTTTTGCCAATAAGTAAGATAATTAGAATTAGTTGTCCAACTAGATGGTTTTGTATCAGGAGTTGGTAACAAAGAAGCAGCTGAACTGTTCTGATAATTGGAGCAGAAAAATACTAAAAAAATTAAAATAAAAGCTAAACAGGAAAAAAACCTTAATTTTTTCATAGGAGCAACCCCCTTTACCCTCTTTATAGAGTATTATAAGACATCTATGTGCATATTTTTAACATTATTTAAAAAACGACTGTTTTTTGCAATTTCGCTCGTTGCTCACATAAGGTAGCTTAAGCTAGGGAGTATAAAAATATGGCTAAAAGTTACAATGAATTTATCAGACAAAGAAGATTAAGTAAGGGACTAACAATCGAACAACTTGCTGAGAATTCTCACGTTTCAAGATATACAATTTCAAGATTAGAATTAGGAGAATCAGGAAGTATCTCTTTATCAAAGTTAGAAAAGATTGTTCATGCCCTAGATATGGAGGTAGGAGATATTTTTAAACAAAGCTCTATTGATGATAAGACGGATAATTTTTTCAAATTCATGAATTCAATGCAAAAAAAAGATCGCCAATCATACATAGATTTATTTATGGAAATAATTGGTTTTGTAGATAATAAATAAAACTAATTATAAAAAAAACAGTGACTAACACCTTTATTTAAGTGTGTTAATCACTGTTTTTTTTATTCTCGGTAGTAATTATTTGATTTATATCGGTAATTCATTATAACAATAAATAATTACGGTGTTCTTATTAAACTTGTTTTTATTCTTACAAAGATTTTAAAAGCAATTATTAAATTTGAAACATAATTCTTTGTATTCAAAACTCAATACATATATGATTCCAATTCATAAAACATTAAACTATTCAAAGTACTAAATAATTTGATATGGTTAGATAAATATCACGACTAAAAGGTGATGATAATTATTAATTGGCAAAACGAGTGGGCATATAATAAGTATTGGGTAATGTCGAAATCTCAAAAGATGTATGATAACGTTCGTTTAATGGCTAAAAATAATGAATGGTCTGAAACTAAGAACATCGAATTTGAAAATATCATAGAATCTTTAGAGAACGTTCATCCCACAAAGGAAACATTAACAAATACTTATCAACATATTTGGGGATACTTTAAAAAAATATGTACTGATTCTGAAAGAAAAACCTATGTTAAATTGATTGTATCTTTAGAACCTGAAAATGATCAATTAGGATTCTTCCTAAAGGACCTAACTTATAAGTATCAAATAAAGTATCTTATGCAATCAAGAATAATAAGAGAATTGAGAAAGAAATAAAATGAGATTGTGGCATGAAGATTTAATTTCAAAATTACCTAGGCAACAATTACTAGGCCAACATAGAGAAATTGCGGCTCTTAGAGGAAACGGTTGGGGTAAAAAACATTCTACCGTGGATTACGCCTTTAAATACCCTCCTTATAAGCTATATCAATTTCATCTGTTAGTTATGAATGAAATGATTTGTCGTGGATATAAGCCTAATGAAAATTGGTTTAATCCAAATTATAGAGGCGCACATTGTGAACCATATAATAATCTAGAAGAAATACCTAATACATATCCCATATATCCTGAACATAATGACATATATTTAAAGGAATGTATCAATAACTTGAGAACTAAGGGAATTTCTATCCAATAATCTTTTTAAAAGACAGTTCATTGTGATCAGTGCCTTTTATCTTTTTATAAAAGAAAACTACATAACTATAATGGTACAGTTCTACTAGTAATATTATTATTCAAGGTTATTAAAATAAAAAGTCAGTTATATCAAGACCCTAGGTCTCTTTATAACTGACTTTTATTTTAATAATGGAGGTGAGGGGAATTGAACCCCTGTCCAAGCGTAATGCTATGCAGACATCTACACTCATAGTTGTATCATTTAAAGTTTCGCTACTATGAACGCCATACAACTAGGCTAACCAAAGCAACTATTCCGATCAATCTCTTTTTAACTATTCAGAATGCATAGTTAAACGTAGCCCAATATTTTTGAGACCCATTTCTAACCCTTGGGCGAAACTAGAATGGATCACGCTTAGACTGTTTTTAGGCAGCTAATGCGTAAGAATTATTATTTTTTGCAGTTATAATAAACTGAGTGTTTTAAAGGGACACGAGACCCTAAGTGCAGTCTGCACGCTACTACACATGTCGAATCCAGAACACCCCCATGGATATTCATATAATACATACTATCTAACTTTTAATTAATTAGCAAATAATATGTTGCAATTAATTAAATATAACTACATCAGACATACTATTAGTATTTTCAATGAAAATAAAAGTGCATTAATAATGCTACTTTCCTCAACTCTTGATAAAATAGTCTTTGTAAACGGAGGTATGAAAATGATGAATGAGAATGAAAGAAAACCTTTCTATAGACGGAATTGGTTTTGGATCACAATTCTTTCCATTTTTATTGTAGTTTCAGCTACGACATATGTGGCAAACTACTCATTCTATCAAGGTAAAGCCGACCAAGCATCTATTAGTCAAAGTAAAAATGTAGCTAAGAAGAAGGCTAAAAAGAGTCCTTCATTTATTGAAAAGTATAATTCAATTAAAACTGGAAAAAACAGTCTCAATAAAACTGATGTTATAAACCTTCTCGGTCAACCTAACTCGACTCAACAAATTGATGCCGATAGTAAATTGTACAATCTAACCTGGAATGGTACTGAAAACGATAACGATATCTCAATTCAGATCACTTTTTCAAAAGATCGAGTAATTTCTAAATCTATCCAAGGTTTAAATATTGATAGAGCCCAGTTATTAACTACTGAAGATTTCAATAAAGTTCAAACTGGCGATAACTATAATCATGTATTAAATACTTTAGGCGATCCAGATGATTACTCTGAGGATAACGGTATTAAAACTTTAACTTATGAATCCAATCTATCTGAAATAGACTCTACTCAAGATGCCTTTATTAAAATTGAATTTTCTAATAACGAGGTTATTTACAAGTATCAACAGAATTTGAAATAAAATTCAATTTAATTAATGATATTATTAATTTATAAACAAAAAAAGGTAGAAATATATTTATGGAAAAATTTTGTCAAAGTTGCGGAATGCCCTTAACGAAATCCAATCAGGGAACTGAAGCTAATAATGGTAAATCAAGCAAGTATTGTAACTTGTGTTATAAGAATGGTAATTTTACTCAACCAGACATTAGTTTTGAGCAAATGAAACAAATTGGATTAGAAGGGATTGACCATGGAAACAATGGTGCAATCAAAAAATTTATTTTAAAACTTGGATATCCAATGCAATTGAAAAATTTATCACGTTGGAAAAAATAAAGTAAAAGAAGATGGAATTCATGAGCGAAAATAATCCATACTGCCATCAAGAAATGGTTTGTCACGAAGGTTGCCGTTGTTCCAGTTCAGATGGCACATGTCATTGTCCAATGCTAGATGATAAAAAATGCGCTTGTAACGGACATTGCGGCAGTAAGAGAACTGATACAATTTAAAAAGCTCCGATTTCGAGCATTAAAGCAAGATCCAGTAATCAAAATACGATTACTGGATCTTGCTTTAATTTTATCCTAAAAACCTTTTTACCAAACAACAATCCCATTGGTGTTACTAAATGTAGCCGTATCCAAATTACTAAAATCAGTGGCCAATTCTATAGTTCGAGCTACTCCAGCCTGAACTGTTTTACCACCATGCTCTCTTACTAATTCAGGTTTTGCACCAGCAAACTCTGTCGCCACTAATCCTGGATCAATTGCATTTACAGTAATGGGTAAATTATCACTCTGTAATTCCTTGGCCAATTGCACAGTAAACATATTTACTGCTGCTTTAGAGGATTGATAACCTACAGCTGAGGCATGATAAACTGAGGAATTATTATCTAAAGCCGAACCTATCGATCCCATCATACTTGAAATATTAATGATTTTGGCCTGCGGTGCTTTTTTTAGTAAAGGTAACATTTCTTGCGTTACCCTTATTAATCCAAAATAATTAATTTCAAAGTCTTCTCTGATTGTACTTAACTCTAGCTCTGATGGAGCTATATGTTTGTCAAAAGTAGCTCCAGCATTATTAATGAGTGTTGTTAAATAACCATACTTACCATTAATATATGATGAAGCTTTACTAACAGATTCAGAATTAGTTACATCCAATTGAACAACATCAACAGATAAATTATCAGCTGTTAATGATTTAATTGCTTCTTGTCCCTTTTCCAAATCTCTAGAACCGACTATTACTTGCTGTCCCTTTTGACTCAATTCTTTAACAATCTCAAAACCCATACCACGATTCCCACCGGTAACTAAAGTAACTACTTTACTCATTTTATAACCTTCTAATTATAATTTAGTTTCTTGTTGCAACCAAGTTTCTGCTTGAGCATACAATTTATCAATATCCTCAGGTCTATCCGTTCCTAATAAATCATTGCTAATATCCCCACCAGCTGCTTTTCTAACATATGCTAAAAATTGATATGATGGTCGTAAACCTTCCAAATCACTAGATTTAATATGTAAATCTTGTCCGGCAATTACTGGACGTAGATCATCATTCTCATTAATTGACGTCATTTGACTAATCTTCCATTCACCATTTCGTTTCTCAACTCGATAAATTAAACGACGATAAGATTCAATTTGTGCCAAAGTCCCATTAACCATCATTCGCATATGTGTACAGGTTGGCAACTCTACATAAGCCCTTTTTTCATTCAGGTGAACAACCGCTGGGCTAATATTTCCGACAATAGTAAATCTAGGATCTACTTCTTTTGAATCTGAACCAATAAAAGTCGATAGTGGTCCTTGTTGCCAGCTTGTTGCTACAGTTGCATCAGGGTAATAACAATCGGCAATCTCTGGATTATGTCGAGCTCTAAATAATCTCTCACGTGCAACTAATTCACTAATTTCTGCTATATCTTCGCCTTTGCTCATAACAAAACCTCCATTAATATTCTCCACTAGACATTTGACGATTATCAATCACACGACTATTCAAAAACCAATAATGATGCCAATCTCCTTTTAATGCTGTAAATTGAACTGGAGTTTTACCTATTTCTTCAACTTTTTCAATCAAATAATTACGTAAAATCCAAGGATCATTAATTGATGATTGATTTAAATCAAATATATGCTCTAATTTTGTAATACTAATATCAAGATCATCTGCAATTTGTTTTTCTGATAAACCACTTAATTCAAAATTTTCTCTTAATTCACTTCTAGTAGCATCCATCTGTTGTGGGTTTAATGACATTTTAATTTCTCTTTTCCAATACAAAATATTTAGTATGGAATATTATAGTAAGCTATAATCTAAAATAGAAGCCTATTTATGATACACATTATTGGAAAGTGTCACACATATGAAAAAAGTTCAAATTGATAATTATATTAAAATCGATAAACGTACACATAATACTCACATTAAATTACTAAAGGCTTTAACAAATGAATTTAGTAATGGCACCAATTTTGATAACCTAAACGTCCAAAAGCTTTGTAAATCGGCAAAAATAAGTCGAGCAACTTTTTATCGACATCATCAAGATATGACCGATATTCTCACTGTTGAATATTTAATTCTCATTCAAAATATTACTGAGGAAATTAATAATTTATCCTCAGTATCCTACAGTTCAATTTCCAATATAATAGTAACCAACATATTAAAAAAGCCTACTCTACCAGAATTAGTAGAATGGGCTCATTGTCGTGATCGAATCATTCCTTTAATTAATGGCATAATTCAACGAGTAATGATAAGTATAGAAAATATTTCTAATCTTCATTTTATTTCAGAATTTATCGGAAATGATCTCTATCAATTTTCACTTCAAATTGCTAAGGAAAAAACCCTCCCCAACAGACAAGACACTCTAAATCTTTTTCTAAAAATCATTCCTAATTTAATCGATTAATTCTTGACGTCCACGTTTCAAAATAAATAATGAACTAATTAAAATAGCAATAGCTGCTAAATAGAGAATATCGTATGATGTTCTCATAACTAACATACCACCCAACAGAGGTCCTATTGCTCTAGCAAAAGTTGCTGCCATACTGATAATACTTTGATATCTCCCTGCCTCGGCTTTAGGGGTTGCTTCGCTGATTAAGGCTGGAATTCCTGGATAAACTAGCATCTCACCTAACGTCAACAGGACCATTCCTATGGCAAAAGACAAATATTTGGTTGCTCCGATCAAAGATCCAAATGCTACGATAAAGAAAATTACCCCCGTTGGAATTTGAATTTTTTTAAACCAGGCCTGATTTTCAGCTAAATGATTTATCAATGGTAGAAAAACAACAATTACAATCGCATTGATTGTCCACAAAAGACTATACTTGCTAACTGGAATTCCCAAATGTGTCAAATGTGCAGAGATATTACTACTCCATTGTGAATACGAAACCCAAGTAGTACCCAAAAAGATAGCTATCAAAGCCGTCCCAGGTTGCAACTTGGTTTTTTTATGTTTGATTTTCTTAATATTTTTCCTAGTGACCTCTCGATTGTTGTACCAAAATACTACCAAAATAAAGAATAAACTTAAGAAAACAAAATTAGCAATAAATACTAAGGTCATTTGAACACCCGCTATATAACCACCTAAAGCTGTTCCGATAGCGTTTCCTAAATTTGTTCCAACATAAATGGCATTAAAAAGTTTGTATTTATCCACTTCATCAATTTGTGCTCCAAATGAATTGATAACTGTGAAGGCACTTCCGACTCCAAATCCTAAAATTGGCAAAAGAATCGGATATGCTGGCCAGCCGTGATTAATTATTAATCCTATCAAAGCAAACATACCGATTAAGGTACTTAGCATAACTGTTTTGTGACCGCCAATTTTATCAAATAACTTCCCGCCAGTATAATTTCCTAAAAAAGTTAATAAGGAATTAAAAAATAAGATCGTCCCCGCCACCGCCAACGATTTATGTAAATAATTGTGGATAAAAATAGTATTTATCGGCCAAATGAAACTGGCTCCGACCGACTCCAGAAAAGCCCCTAATATTAAAGCTTGCGCATTTACCTTTTTCATATCAAAGTCCCTCCTTCAAAAAAAGACCGCCAACCGAAAGTTGACGATCATTGTAATATAACCAAATATTAGCATTTTAAAATCCACTGTCAATTATTCAACAACTGTCAATTCATTTAAAGTTTTGCCATCAGGACTTTTTAATTGTAGCCAACTATTAGTTCCTGCAAAATAAAGAAATGTTCCAACTTCATTAACGCTGCTCAAAGTAACATCCGCAATTAAAATATTATCTTTAATCTTGCTTTGTTGTTCTTCACGCAGACGTAAACCAAATCTACCAGCAAAACCGACTACTCCAGCTTTAGTTAATGGAGTTTTTGCGACTAATATTGCACCACTTTTAATAACGAATTCTGTACGTTTGGTCCAATAAACTGTCGCTTTACTTCCTTTATAGTCAATTGTTAATGGTACATCAGCTAAAGATTTAAGATATTTGTGTCGTGGTTTGACTGCTTTCTTCTTAGTAGGAACTTGTACTCCTAACGCTGTTAATAATGGATAGATGTCACTCCAATATTCTTGGTAAATTTGAGCTGATTCTTTGGATATCGTTACTTGATACTCAGCATCTAACTGATTCAAATTTAATTTTTCATTCAAGAAACCAAAGAAATCTTCTGAAATTATATTATCTGGCAGAGACAATTCAATAATATTCTCATCATAATAATCACCAATGGTTCCCATATTCATTTTGGACAAAAAATGCTTTTTATCAATACTCAAATAAATCGAATCCTCATTAAAACTATCTGGTTTTCCAAAATAATAATTTATTAGACTCGCTTCACCAAAATCAATTGAAATTCTAGTATCCGATATATTTCCTTGAAAGTTTATCATTATAATTTTACCCTCTCACTTATAATTAGAATTTTAACATAACATGAAAGTGAACAGCTCGACTCTTTACATTATGCAAGTACATTTTCTTAGAAAAAAATGTACTGTTTTTTGGCAAAAGACCAACTTTTTATAATTATCTTTACCGAATGTGAAGTTGCATTACCATTTATAAATTTTATAATTTTAATGATATAAATATATAATTAGTTTCATTTATCACTAATTATTTTTGTTGGGGGAAATAATTATGAAATTTCTTAAATATAATCGAACCTTGCTGGTCTTTATGGCCGCAATTTTCTTTTTCTTTGTAGTTACTCCTACTCACAATGTTCAAGCGGACACTGTTAACGGAGTAGATTACAGTTTTGATGATGGTGTAAATAATTGGTCAAAACCTACTACATCCACATCTACATCTACTTTTGGATTTATACCAATAGGAAATGGTCTAGAACTTGGTTACGGTTTTGGACTAGCCCAAACAGCGAACAGTACCTATCCTACGAATGCCGGTGATTCGACAATTACTAATTCATCGGTAAACTCAGGTTCCATGAACACTTCCTATTCCAAAATGAATGTTTTTTTGAAAAATAGTAGCAATCTATATATCGGATCCACCTTTCAAGGTTATGCCACTTCCACTTCGGATTTAACTCGTGCATCTGGTGTTTCAATGACCTCACCTGATTTTTTGATCACTCCACCAAATACTTTCAAGACAGTTCAATCTGATAACTCATCGATTCTTGGTGGAGGAAATTATCAGTATGGATCTCACCCTTCGGATGTCTCTGGTTTACATAATAAAGCCTATTATACAGCTACCGTTGATGGCAAATCTTACTTTAAAATTGTTGGTGTTCTAACACGTAACAATAGTACTTATGGAAAATATAATTTAACCATAGAAATATTGTTAAGACCATCACCAACCAATTCTGCTCTTGTGCAAAGAGAAATGTACGTTAGAAACACCTCAAGTGATCCAGCATCTTTCCAAACTCTCTTTGGAGAGGATACTAAACTCGGACCAACAAATAATAGTGCTGGATATAGTAACGATCGTGTCCCTATCTATGATTTAGGTAATAAAAGTGGTTTATATATAAAAGATTCTTCTTACAGATTAAACATAACTAATGAAACTGAAGATGGTTTTAATAATTACGTAGCCATTGATAGAACTACTAATTCACCTAACTGGGCTGCAAACTATAATACATCTACTGGTGCTGGAGATGAGGTCAATTCTGGAACTGCTCCAAGTACAACTCCAATCTTGAGTAATCCAAATGATACTACTTACTCGTTGAAGTGGAATTCCGTCACTTTGCAACAAAATCAAGTCGCTCACTTCTCTTCAACAATTGGTGAGGTTCAAAGTCCCTATGCCTTACCAACCCCATCTAAGACATATACCAATGAAACTCGTAATACTGGAAAGAACAAAGTCGGTGATACTTTAAAATTCTCCTTAAAAATGGATAATTTCGGTTTTAATAGTTCATGGGCCTTTAATAAACTGGTTGATAAGTTACCAACTGGTTTGCAATACAAACCAAACTCAGTCAGCATCAATGGAGCCAGTTATGACAGTAGTAAGGCCAACTTTGATAGTTCGACTAATACTTTGACCGTAAACCCTGGGGTATCTATTGCTGATGATAAATCCAGTATCGTAACTTTTGAAGCAACGATAACAAATGATGCCAGTGGTAAGACGTTAACAAATACTGGTACTTTTTCAGGACGTGATATGAATACATCACCTATTCCATCAACGGACAGCGATTTTAACGCATCAGTTAAAATCCCCGTAGATAGTTCTAATTTTGGCTATAGTTTTATTAAACAAATAAAGAAAGATGCTGATACGACTTATTCAACCAGTATTGACGAAAGTTCCCCCAATATCGTTGACTACAAAATTGAATTTTCAGTAATAAATGATTCCACTCATACTAACTCTCTAGCAACTGGAGCATTACTTACAGATAAATTACCAGATGGATTATCTTTAGTTGATGAATCCGTTAATTATACGGCTGATAATAGCTCATATAATATATCTAATGGGAACAGCTTAGATAATATCAATGTTGGACCAGTTGCTGCTGGAAAAACAGTTACGTTAACTTTTAAAGCCAAAATTAACCAATCAACGGCTGGACAACTTATTAACTCGGCCACTATAAACGGAGCTAAGACAAGCACTGGAACGTCACTTGGAGATATCACATCAACTATAGCTACATTAAATGTTCAAGACTCCCAAGCATTCCTATCCGTACCTAATATTGATTTTGGTAAAGTTAATATGTATGGCAAAGAAATTACATTGAATAATGTTTCTACTGATGGTGGACTAAGAATTGCTCATCCTAATAGCAATCCATATTCAGTTATGGTTTCATATGACAACACTAATACGGACACTCAAATGAAAAGTGGATCAAACACATTAAGTAATAGTAATATTAATTCTGATGGCAGTGGTTTACTTTTTATCCGTCAAAGAACTAATTCCGCAAATAACCCAGGAACGTTCACGGCCATTTTGCCATCAGGAACACCTCTACAAACCAGTTCATTCACACAAACAGGTTCTAATGTTGATCTATCAGATTACGTTGGTGTCGGTGATTGGAAGATCAAATTAGGCGCTAATACTGAGGCAGGATCATATCAAGGAACTTTAACCTGGAGCATGCAGGATTCTATATAACAAAAAGATTAAATTTCCTTAATAGATAAATACTTCTATCAAACAATTTGGTATTCTTAACTAGTAGGAATCAGTTGTTTTTATTAAAAAAAGTCGCCCACCACGTGGACGACTTTTTTGTATTTAAATGGCCTTTGATAAGACCCAGTCTTTAACATCCCCGTGGCTCAAGTTAACTTTCTTAACTGATTTGACGGAGAAATTATTCTTTTTATAAAATTTAACATTCTTTTGAGTATTTGTTTCCAAAATTATATTTCTATATCCAATCTTTTTGACATAAGGACTAATGTGATTGTTCAACATCTTACTACCAATTCCTTGGCCACGGAGCTTTTTATCTACCGCTAAGTATTCAACCGCACACTTTTTCTTTCCCTTAACAATGTCAAAGAGATCTTCAAACTTAAAGATATCGAATGCATTGAAACCATTGAATCCACTCATAAGGATTTCAGGTAGTAATTTCAAACCATCCATTGATAGATAATCCCAATAACTAATCTGTCTTCCTTGATTAAATTCAATTAGAGCAACTGCTCTAGGCGTTCCCTTTCCGTCAGCTCCAACATAGACCAGACCTTTTTTCATAAACACATTTACCTCAAGTGCAAAATACTTACGCATTAATTTATCAAACTTAGCACTTGAACGAAACTCAGATTGAAACATGTTTTTCGTAGTGATGTATTCTTTAAACGATTCTACTAGTAAATTTATTATCTGGGGTTTATCACTATTTAACCCGCTTCGAAAATCCAAAAATATGACCTCCTTTAAACAGCCATACTTATATAATAGCCACTTATATACCAATTGTCCATTATTAGTCCTCTTTTACAATATATTTATATGCCAAAAGTCATTTTTGTTATATAAAATTAATAAAAATGTTAGTTCGAAGTATTAGACATTAATATAAAAACATTGTATGCTAAATTATAATGTGAGATTTTAAGTTCATACCTAGCCGATATCTAAGTCCTTCTTAGAATATCGGCTTTCTTATAATTAACTACTATCAACAGATGGTAGTTTTTTTGAACTAAAAAATAATATATGGGGAGGGGAATTATGGGAAAGAACAAAAAATCAATCTACATTCTTGTTTTCAGTAACTTTTTAATCTGTTTGGGTATTGGTTTGGTTATACCAGTTACACCATTCATCAAAAATGAATATCATTTTACAACATCACAAATGGGTGTTATGACCTCATTATTTGCTTTTGCACAATTTGTCGCCTCACCTATCGTAGGAAAAATGTCAGATAAAATCGGTCGTAAACCAGTTATTGTTTTTGGATTATTTACCTATATGATTTCTGAGTTTATTTTCGCAGTTGCAACCACTTTACCTATTTTTAATCTTTCACGTATTATCGGTGGTTTATCTGCTGCAATGGTTATTCCAACTTCAATGGCCTTGGGTTCGGATCTTACTACTTTAAAAGATCGTGCTAAAGTTATCGGTTGGCTCTCAGCTGCCTTTAGTGGTGGATTGATTCTGGGACCTGGTCTTGGTGGAATCTTAGCTGGTATTAGCTACAAGACTCCTTTCTGGGTAGCTGGTGTTCTAAGTATAACTAGTGCCATTTTCACTCAAATATTCTTGAAAGAAAACAAAGATGTTCTTGAGCGAGAAGAACAAGAAGCCGAGCAAAAGGCTCAACAAGTTGGCTCGATCAGATCCATATTGACTTTGCCAATGGTAATGCTATTTGGAATGATCTTGGTTTCATCATTTGGTCTTCAAGGTTTTGAAAGTATTTATAGTATCTATGTCAATCAGGTATTTAATTTTGGTTTGAGTACAATTGCTTTAGTCTTGACCTTAAATGGAATTATATCTTTGATTCTGCAAGTGGTTGCTTTCAATTGGATTATTAACAAGATCGGTGAAATGCGTTTGATAAGTATCGCCTTTTTACTAAGCGCTATTTGTGTTTTCTGGATTACGCAAGCACATTCCCATATTGAGGTTATTGTTGCTACGCTAATAATTTTCTCGTCATTTGACTTGTTAAGACCAGCCATTACAACCTTACTTACTAAATCAAGCAAATCTAATCAAGGACTAATAAATGGAATGAATATGTCGTTAACCAGTGTCGGCAATGTCATTGGACCTTTGATGTCTGGAGCATTGATGGATTGGAATACACACTATCCATATTTAGTTGTTACCGTTATTTTAGCAGCATCATATCTCTTAACTTTCATCGTTAGAAAATATCCTATTATTCAACAAGGATAAGAAATACAAACTTTGTTGTGTTTTTCATATTTGCCATTTATCTTTTTATTTGCTAGAATAATTTGAAATTAATAAACACCGCCGGGTGTCAAATACAAAAAGTACTCTTACCAATTCCATTAGGCCAAAGAAGGAATTGCTAGGAGTACTTATTTTTTTGGAGGAAAACACTATGAATTGGATCTATTTAATTACAGCAGGACTTTTTGAAACTGTTTGGGCCACAACTATGAAATTGAGCCATGGTTTCACTAAATTGAACTATACAATTCTTACAATTATTGGCTTAGCCTTGAGTATGGGATTACTGGCTTTAGCAATCAAAAAAATGCCTATGAGTTTAGCCTATCCTATTTGGACTGGTATTGGTGCCGTCGGCTCGATCATTGCAGGGGTGGTTATCTTTGGAGATAAAATTTCACCTTTAACATGGGGCTTCGTTGCTCTGTTACTAATCAGTATTATTGGGATCAAATTTACTTCTGGTAGTTAAGCATCTCGCCTATATAATAAGATTGTGTAATAAGTTCCCACAATAATTAATAGGATCGGTACAAACCAAATTGTTTTAAGGAAAAACCGTTTCTGTAAGAGTGCTGATACAATAGCTCCACTAGAGAAACCCAAAACTAATTCAAAATAAGTTTTAGCAATAGTAATATTTTTCGTTCGATGATGATAAAAATATTCAACAAAGGCAATAACAGACTTTTTTAAATTACCAGTAGAGAAAACATTGTTATAACCTAAACCTTCAATTTGGTCAAAGGCAACGTTTTGCATTGCCATTACAAAAGCTAAGGGTGGAACAACATATAAATTAGAAATATTTTTTGGCAAGAAACCAACAATTATACAAACAATAAATTCTGTTATCAAACTAACAAGACGCCAATAATGACTTCGATTATTTTTATGTTTAAGTAGTTCAACCGCAACTATACCTAGACAGAAGAATACCATCGTCGCAAATTTGGTAATTACTCCCGGCAAATTATGACGTGCAATATCTACACTAAGAAAAATAATATTCCCTGTTTGACCAGCAGCTAGCACATTACCCCGTTGAACAAAAGTATAGGCATCAATAAATCCGCCAATAAAGGTTAATCCAATAGCTATCTCTCGTAATTGAAATAGTTTAAAACTTTGAAATCTCTTCATATTCTTTCCTCTTTAATCTCTTAAGACTATCTTATCAAATTAAAACCGGAAAGATTATAATTTATTGTCTATATATGATGACAGTAATCACTTTTTATATTATGCTTTAGGCAAAGTTGAAAGGACGCGATAATATGTTGTCACCTGAAGAAATTCGCAAAAATCTTGAAGAATCAAACCAACAGGCATTTGAAATCATTCATGATAATCCTTGGTTGATACCAGCAGTATTTGGTACAATGACAATTCCAGTTGCCATTGCTGTGCATGGATTTTGGAAAAATAGACTTGTTAAAAAGCAATTAAAAATTGAGCGTGAAAGAACTAAACAACTAGCTATCAAAAATGCTGAACCCAAGGGACCTTTTGGACTTCACTAATTAATCGTGTTACTGTCTTGCAGTAACACTTTTTTTATGGGTAAAATATGAATATATTGAATTTAAGGAGTAATCATGAAGAAAACTAAAATTGTATCATTTTTGATGACCTTGATCTTTTTTTTACCATTGTCAGCCACTACTGTTAATGCCGCAGCGGCTCCAAAAGCCAAAAATTTAACCTCAATTTCAAATAGCGTCAACCACGCAGAACCTGACACACCTATTGTCTTTTCACACCGTGGTAGTCCCTATAATAATCCTGATCACTCATTCAGTGGCTACAATCAAGCTATAAAAGATGGCAGTCAATATATTGAACAGGACGTTTGGCTAAGTAAAGATAACAAACTTTATGTTTCTCATGATGATAATCTCAAAAAATCAACTGGTCATAATGTCACTATTTCAACATCTAACTCCAGTCAAATTGATAAGGTTAAATTACACAATGGTGAAAAGATTCATCAATTAAAAGATGTTTTCAACCGTTATGGCAAAAAAGTCCATTATATAATAGAAACAAAAAAGAATGCTGGCGACAATACAGATACTGAAAAAGCGCTCATTAAAGAATTAAAAAAATACGGTATGACTAACAATATTATTTTTCAAGATCAAAGTTTGCCTGGCATTAAAGAAGTTCACAATTCTTTTAAAAACATCCCCACACTCTGGCTCTTAGATTCTGTTACTGAACGACAATACAGTGAACAAATAGAGAACGCTCCTCGTTATATTAAATTTATTTCCATCAAACTCGATCAATGGACACCCAAATTAATCAAACTAGCTCATAAAAATGGCTTTAAGACTAATGCTTGGATTCTTAATACTTACAATGACAATTATGACGCATTGAACACTTTAAAAGTCGACAGTGTTTTTACAAATAACACTAAAGAAACCATTAAATTAATCAATAGGTGGAAATAATATGATACCTGCTAATGATATTTTCTTAAAAAACATTTGTTATACTCCATTAGTTTTTGAACGCTTTAACAAAAAACTAGGCACTAAGCTAGATAATGATGAAATAAAACAATTGGTAAATAAAATAATCTCTGATCCTAGAACCACTATTATCAAACAAGGTAAGAACTATTATCTAAAAAATAAAGACATTGAATTAGTTATAAATTCTTATAATTATCGATTGATAACAGCTAATAAAAATTAATATTTAAACACTATTAATTTATTACATCTCCAATAATATTCTGTATAGACACACTCAATTTTTGAACATTGAAGTAAATAAGGACGACAACTCAATTTTGAGCTGTCGTCCTTATTTAGATTACATTAAAAGATCAATTGATCCTACCAAATCTTCTTTAATCATAATTTACTTTTCAATATTCTTTCCAACGTAACAATCTTCAAGAACTTGTTTTAATTCTGAGATTAATGGTTCCTTAGGGTTAGTAAATGAGAATTGATCACCAAAAGCTTGTTCTGATAAACTATCTAACTTCTCATCAAAATCTTTTTTATCAATGTAGTTATCCTTCAAACTCAATTTAATCCCTATTTCATGAGCTAAATCAACAATCTTTTTAACTAAGGCATCTTTTTTAGCCTCATTATTTTCACCAGTTAAACCAATATAACTAGCTATTAAAGCATAATCTGAATCAGCTCTAAAGCTCTCATATTTAGGCCACATTGTAATCTTAGTTGGCTGTTCAAAGTTATAATTAATAACTTGTGGTAAGGCAATGATTGATGCCAAGCCATGTCTAATTCCATAAGCATTAGTTAAAACATCGGTAATTGAATGTCCAACACCAGCAAAAGCATTACCAAATGACATACCTGCTAAAGTAGAAGCATTGTGCATTTCTGCTTGAGCATCTTTATCACCATTAACAGCCTTAACTAAATTATCAAAGACTAATTTGATTGCTTGTAACGCATATGGTCTAGTATAATCTGAAGCCATATTAGCTACAAATGACTCGACAGCGTTATTCAAAACGTCCATTCCTGATTCAGCCATGATTTCCTTTGGCATAGTTTCTACAAATTGTGAATCAATAATAGCAATATCAGGTGTTAGAGCATAGTCGGCAATTGGATACTTAGTACCCGTCTTAGTATCGATAATTGAGCTGAATGGAGTTACCTCAGCACCTGTACCAAAGGTTGTTGGAATAGCAACAAACTGAGCTTTTTCAGGCTTAGGGAACTTATAAGCACGTTTTCTGATATCAACGAATCCCTGTTTAGCTCCAAACAAATCAACATCTGGATGCTCGTAGAATAACCACATATCTTTGGCAGCGTCCATGGTCGTTCCACCACCTAAAGCAATAATGGTGTCTGGTTTGAATAAGTTCATTTGAGTTACACCACGTTGAACAACATCGGTTGTCACAATATTATCAACATCTGAAAACATTGAATATTCAACATGGAATTTGCTCCGTTTCAACTCATCCGTGATTGTATCAACATATCCCAATTGAACCATAACAGGATCACAGACGATCAAAGCACGTTTCATGCCTTCAAGATCCTCAAGATATCTAACTGAGGTCTTTTCATAATAGACTCTTGGTTGTTTGATCCATTGCATATTATTTCTCCGTTTTGCGATTGTCTTAATATTAAGCAAATCAAATGAAGATACGTTGTGAGAAATTGAATTTTTCCCCCATGAACCAGTACCAAGAGTAAGTGAGGGAATCATCTCGTTATAAAGATTACCAATACCACCAATGGCAGCAGGAGTATTAACTAGTACACGACTAGCTTTCATCTTAATGCCAAACTCAGTAGCCAAATCTTCATTCATCGTATGGATTCCAACAGTATGTCCTAAACCACCAAAGTGAAGTAACTCATCAGCCTTTTCAAAACCTTCTTTATGACCACTTACTTTATAAACTGACAAAACTGGTGAAAGTTTTTCAGCTGAAAGTGGTTCTTCAGGACCAACTTTAGAGATTTCTACACCAAGTACCTTGGTATCGGTTGGGACTTTAATACCCGCCAATTTGGCAATACTAAGGGCTGACTGTCCAGCAATAGGTCCCTTAACACCACCTCGTGGTCTGAACATTGCATCGGCTAATTTTTTATGGTCAGATTTTTTAATAAAGTAAACCTTATTTTTTTCAAGCAAAGACTTAACATCATCATAAATATCCGCATCAACAATTGCACTATTCTCAGCGGCACAAATCATTCCGTTATCAAAAGTTTTGGATAGTACAATGTCATTAACTGCACGTTTGATATTAGCAGTTTTTTCAATGTAAGCAGGACCATTACCAGGACCAACACCTAAAGCTGGTTTTCCAGTTGAATAAGCGGCCTTAACCATACCAGGACCACCAGTAGCCAAAACACTAGCTACTCCTTCGTGATTAATTAAATATGTTGTAGCTTCAATACTTGGTTTTTCGATCCATTGAATAACACCTTCTGGAGCCCCAGCTGCAATTGCGGCCTTTAACATAACTTTAGCGGCGGCAACTGAACACTCTTGAGCTTGAGGATGGAATCCAAATATAATTGGATTTCTTGTTTTTAAGGCAATCAGTGATTTAAACATTGCTGTTGAAGTTGGGTTAGTAACTGGTGTAACACCAGCTAGTACACCAAGAGGTTCAGCAACCTTAATCAAACGGTGTTCTTTATCGTCTTCGATAATTCCAACGGTCTTATCACGTTTAATAGAGTGCCAAATTTCTTCAGTGGCATACATATTTTTAATAACTTTATCTTCAACAAGTCCACGACCAGTTTCCTTGTATGCCAATTTGGCTAATTCAAAACTCGCATTTAAACCAGCGATTGCCATTTGATGAACAATGTGATCAACTTGTTCTTGAGTGAAGCTATCCATAATATCCAAAGCCTTGTGAGCTTTGGCAACCATACTATCAATACCAGGTTTTACGTCTTCTTTTTCATCTGGTTTTAAATTTTCTTTTGTACCTTTGGAACCCTTCAACATTTAATTACCCCCAAGATTTAAAAAACACATTTGTTAACTAATTCACGTTTTATCTTATCACTGTGTTTATTTTGTTCAAGCACTTTTAGCTCATTTTCCGATGTAAACGTATTCACGTTGATATATCAACACGTAGTAACTATTTTTATAGTCTTATATTTATTTCACAGCATTTAAATATTCAACTATATTGTGAACTTTTATTCACAAAGTAGACTCTTTAGGCCTTTTTGAGTTCACAAAAAAGGAGTTGAAATTAATTTCAACTCCTGCTTGTGAATTATTTTATCTAAACATTGTCTTAGTAGCACGTGCCATTACTTTAGGATCTTTTTCATAATGATGCATTGGTGTCATTTCTGACAATGGAATATTTAACAAAGTATATACTGCTCGTTGGGCAGCACGGAACGAATATTGTTCAGTAAAGACCATATCAAATGGTTGTTCACAGAATTGACTTATAAAGGCCAAGTTACGGCTATGTTCAGGAACTACATCTGGACGGTCGCCAACTGCTCGTTGGTTAAACAAAGCACTTGCATATGGCATATGAACAGGAATAACGTTCACAATACTCTCCATAATCTCTTCTTTATGATTTGCAATATTATCCTTACTTGGATCAACTGCCGCTAACTGACCAAGGAATTCCTCAAGCATTTCCTTACCTGTCATTTCAATAATAGGCTTTTGAACATAATCTCCATTTCTTCTTGGATACATGAAGTAACCCCAGAAGACTGATTCATTAGGCTTTTGAGCTTTGAAATGTGGTTGATGATGAACAACAATCGACATCAATGATGTACTGTTAATCCAAGTATTCAAGGCATTACCTGGTTCTTGTTGAGTAATACGAGCAATTTCATTAACCAGATAATGATTGTCAGTTGTTACTGTAAAACTCATCCACTCACTTTGAGTACGATCATTGAAGAATTTATCTGGATTACCGAGTGAATAGAATTTCTCAGCAGCCTTCTTCCAAAGCATTGCACTCGGAGCATACTCCATATTTTCCTTAACTGGAGTATCGTAATCGCCTATTGAAGAACTATCGGTAATTGAACCATTAGTATCAAAGACCAAATCATTTTCAGCAACCTCGATGTGACCTTCTTTGTTATCATTATCGACTTCTTCGTATTTAATACCAGTTACGACGATATCATCTTGAAGAGGTGTATCTTTGAATTCCAAATCAGTTACCTTGCGATTATTAATAAATGTTACACCACGGTCTTCCAGATACTTACGCATTGGTAAAATAATACTTTCGTATTGGTTATAAGGGGTTCTTGTAACTCCTTCAAGTGTGTTGATTCGGCTGAATTCTAGAATCATACGATTCATATAACGACGCAACTCCATGGCTGAGCTAGCACGCTTGAATGCAAAAGTAGTTTGCCACATATACCAGAAATTGGTTGTGAAGAAATGTGGAGTACTCTCGAACCATTCGGCAATACTAATATTGTTTAATGTCTCTTCATCTTTTTCAGGCATCAGCATTAATTTACTTAACAAATATCTTTCTTTGTTAGTAAATTGCATATGCTTATAATTATCTTTATTTGGCTTAATACGTGGTCCATCATCATCAATCAAACGACCAACATCATGTGTTGGATGAGCATGGTCAAAGTTCAAAATATCATCTGTTACGGTCTGACCTGGATGATCCAATGAAGGAACCGAACGCAATAAATCCCAAAGATTTTCGTAGGTTTCCTCATTTAGCATACGACCACCCTTGGCTAAAAATCCCTTACTGTTAGATAAGGCCTGATTACCATATTCTTTTTCATAATCTTTCGTAGGAGCACCATCGTTCGCACCATGTGTTTCTAGACCCATCATAGTGATTTGCTCACCATTGAATCCACCATCACGAATTAAATAAATACCAGCTGCTAAATTTCCAATACCGGTACCAATCATGTAGGCTTTTCTCGTCATAATACTGACCTCCATTCAAATCTTACTATTTCATCCTATACACTTTAAATATAGCAGTTAACGTTTAAAAGTAAAGGCTTTCATTAACTTTATGCTTAACTATTTTAATCTATTTTTTGGTAAAAAAAAAGAAATCGAAACAAATTAAAGGCTGTACGATAAATAGAGT
>NZ_NIPR01000007.1 GCF_002872255.1 Companilactobacillus nuruki | reverse complement strand
TCCTGAGAATCCAACTGATCCCGAAGAACCAACTGATTCTGAAGAACCAACTGATTCTGAAGAATTAATTGATCTAGATAACTCAAATGATCAAAACAACAACAATTCCGATAATAAGAATGCAAATTCTAACAATATTCTTTCTAATACAAATAGCAATTTTATTTCAAAACTACCACAAACCGGAAATAAAAAAACCTCATGGCTTTCATATCTAGGTGCGGCATTAATTATGTTTATTCCCGTAATTTTTAAAAAGCATTAATATAACAAAGAGAACACCCTGCAATAATTGCAGAGTGTTCTTTTTATTATATTAACTATTAAACTTAAAAGGATTTTCTTTAAACAACTTTCCATAAAAGATAATCTTTTCAACCGTTTGCTTCAATTGTTTTGTATAAAAATCTTTTGAAGGAGCGTTTTCATAAAAATCACCTTGTTCATCAAAATTCTTTTGAACATTTCCAATAACAACTTGGGGCGGTAAAACAAAAAATCCCAGTCGTGTTAATACAGGACTTAAGTCAAATCCTCCAAATTGTCCTCCACGTATATTATCTGAATATGACATAATTATTGCTGGTTTATTTACACATTGATTTGCTAAAAAATCAAGTGCATTTTTTAATACTGCCGGGAAAGAATGATTATATTCTGGTGTCATGATAATATAACCATCCGCATCCAACATGTCGTCTAACCATTTTTGTTGATTATCCGGTAATTTTCTATCTTTATTATTCATAGGTGGTAAGGTTTCATAGAAAAATGGTAAATCATAATCGCCGATTTCAATAAAATGAATTTTTGTATCTCCTACTTCATATATTACTTTATTATTCTTTAAATAAGAAAATAAGTTTTTTCCTAAAGAATTTTTTCTGGAACTTCCTAAAATTATATTAATTTTTGTCATATTAATACCTCCGATTATTTTTTATTTGTACGAAACTTTGATAACAACAACGCTATAAATAATAAAATGCCACCTAGGATATAAATCAGGTGCTGTCCACTAATAAAATAATTTGTATATTTACCTGTATAGTCAGTAATACTTTTTTTAGCCAAATGGCTCATTATTAAAAATAATAACCATGTTGAAGTAACGTTTCCCAACACCATACCTAAGTTTCTTGCCAGTGCATTGATACTACCTGCAGCACCTAGTTGAGTTTCATCAACTGAACTCATTATCATTGTATTATTGGGAGATTGAAAAATAGCATTTCCTAATCCTAAAAAACCAATCATCAATCCAACGTAATAAATAGATGATTTTGAGTTTAAAAGAACCAATCCCAATTGAACAATAAAAATAATCCACAAACCCGTAATAGCAATTTTCCAAGCACCATTATTATCTGTTAATCCTCCTGATAAAGGTGCAATTATTGACTGTACTAATGGTAATATCATCATAATCATTCCTGATAAACTTGCGGATAATGATTTAGTATTCTCTAAATAGAACGGTGTTAAAACCATATAAAAGTTATTTGTCATAAAAACTAATATTGCTGTAATTAGACCAACCGTGAAATCCCAATTTTTAAAGATTTTAAAATCAATTAATGGCCAAAAAGTATGTGAACCTAATTTAATATTATCTTCTGGAATTATAACGAAACCCAAAACTATTAAAATAACTCCAATAGGAACATTAATCCAAAAAATAGACTGCCATGGTAAAAACTCTAATAAAATTCCACCAATCCCAGGCCCGGCAATCATTCCCAATGCGACAAATGTTCCAACCCAACCAAGAGCCTGCCCTCTATTCTGTTGTGGAAAAGTTTCTGTGATAATTCCATTATTAGTACTCATAGTCATTGCCGCACCTAATGCTTGTATAACTCTAGAAATTAAAAGAAAAGTTATATTGAAACTAATACCCGATAGGAGTGACCCAACAGTGAAAATAATCATTCCTATTTTAAAAACTTTAACCTTCCCTATAAGGTCTCCCAATTTACCAAATGGCAATAGAAATATACAAATCACTATTAAATAAATAGAAACGATCAATTCTGCCACACTCATACTTATTGACAATGAGCGATTAATTACAGGTAATGCTACATTCACAATACTGGCATCCAAATCATCCATAAATGTAATTAACCCCACGATTGTTAATATTAACCAACGATTCTTTATTAACTTAATTTTAAACGCCTCTTTTTCTATTCACATGAATACATGTGTTATTATATACCGTGTAAGATTAATTTCAACAAATTTATTCACGTGAATAAAAAAGGAGAATAATTATGAATAAAAGCAAAAATGCTAAATCAATCATGACAAATATTGGCAACCTTCTTTCTCAAGATAGTACTAACGATCAAGAAAAAAATTGGTTGTTGACTCAAACCGACAATCCCGAATTGAAGGACGCTCTGGCTGGATTAAGCACTCAAGATTTGAAAGTACTTAATAAAATTGGTAATCAAGAAAGAGTTTTAATAAAATCTCTGCCTGCCGCTGTAGACTTATCTCAGCCTACAATTTCACGAATGATGAACCGATTAGAAAAGAAGAATATTCTAGAAAAATATCGAACTGTTAAAAATAACAAAGAAATCCTAGTTAGTTTAACTCCCCTTGGTGAAAAAATTGCTGATTTACATACACAATTAGACAATCATATTCTCCAAAATGTTGATAATATTCTTTCTGATTATTCTGACGAAGAAATAGAACATTTCATTGAAATATTGTCTAAAATACAGAAGATTAAACTCTAATACTAATAAAAAACGACGATGCCTTTAAAAGGTTATCGTCATTTTTTATTAAAATATTCTATTATTAATCTTTAACATGTATAACAATTTTACCAGTAGTATGATGGCCTTCAATCGTTTGATGAGCCTTAATCACATTCTCTGCACTAAATGGCATTGTTTCAACCATCAACTTAAGTTTCCCGTTTAAAACAAGTTCAGCTAATGCATCAAGATCAGCCCCTGTACCATAAGTAAATTGGAAGGCTACCTGTTTTTGTTGATCGTGTTTTTGTTCTTCTGTTGGTTGTGTGGCAATTGTAGCCAATTTACCATCACTCTTTAAAACCTTTAATCCAGTATCTACATCACCCACAGTGTCAAAAACAGCATCAAAATCATGTAAGACATCAACAGCAGAAACCTTATGGTAATCAATCACTTCATCAACACCTAAGTCTTCGAGCAATTGACGATGATTTTCGCTTGAGGTAGTGGCAACATATGCTCCAAAAGCCTTTGCAATTTGAACGGCAAATAATCCTACGCCACCAGCACCACCGGCAACAAAGATCTTTTGTCCAGCTTGTAAATCCAAATTGTGCTTCATGCCATAATAAGCAGTCACACCAGCAATTGGCAAAGCAGCAGCTTGGTCAAAAGTAAGTCCATCTGGGATATGAGTTAGTTCAGTATTATCAACTGCAATATATTCACCATACGTACCGTTATCTGATGAATGTGAACTAGATGCTGAGCCAAAGACTTTATCTCCTTTAGCATATCCCTCTACATCGGAGCCTACTTCAACTACTACTCCGGAAAAGTCCCATCCAAGAACCAATGGGAATGACCAATTATCTGTAAATGGTGAACCTAACATTCCAGCTCTTCCCGCAATATCCATTGGATTAATACTGAAGGCATGAATTTCAACTAGTACTTCATCTGATTTTGGTTGTGGTTTTGCCATTTCTATTTCTTTAAATTCTTCAGCTGAACCATATTGATTGATAGCGATTGTTTTCAAATTATGACCCTCTTTCAAGTAAGTGACTATACTATAAACTATGGTGTCAACACCATAGCAAGCCTTTTTTTAAACTTTTTTTAGTTTATCAAAGTAATTTATTTTATTTGTCAAAAATTCTTCGATCTCATCCATTCTGACCTTCTCTTGACGGACAGTTTCTCTATATTCCCTCAACTCTGTTGCCTTTTGGGAAGAACTGATCTCCAATTCTGATTTAGTTAACAATGATAAATCCAATCCTAATATACGAAAAATCTGAACAAATTGTAATCTTTCTAAATTTTGTTTTGAATACTGACGATAGTTATTCTTATCTCGCTTAATAGGACCTAAAATATCTAAATGTTCATAATACCTCAAAGCATCTTTAGTCATACCAGTTATAGCAATAACCTCTTTAGTTGCAAATGATGTTTGATTATCTGGAATATTAAATGTTTTCATTTTTGTTCTCCATAAAAAATTACTAATTTACAATATACAGTGGATCTTTTCCATCATTAACCAAAACAACATTCTTAGCAACAATATTAGCCATAGCATTTCTGGCCTCAATTGTGGCATTACCAATATGCGGAGTTAAAATCACATTGTCTAATTCCTTAAACCCATCATTAACATCAGGCTCATGTTCATAAACATCTAAAGCAGCACCCGCTAATTCATTGTTTTCTAGTGCCTTTAACAAGTCATTCTCGTCAATCAATGGCCCACGTGCGGCATTAATTATTATTGCTGTCTTTTTCATCTGACGAAATTGTTCGGTTCCAAAAGTATGCGTTGTTTCAGGAGTCAATGGTGCATGGATTGTTAGAACATCACTATTTTTAATTAATTCATCCAAACTAACAAATTTAGCATTTAAATTAGTTTCAATATCTGCTGGCAATGCATGTCTTTGATTGTAAATAATGTTCATATCAAAAGCCGCCATTCTTTTGGCAACTGCTTGACCAATTTGTCCCATACCAAATATTCCCAAAGTTTTGCCTGCCAATTCATGTCCCAAAAAGAACAGTGGTGCCCAACCGGCAAATCCCTTAGTTCTCATTAACTTGTCACCCTCAACAATTCGATGACTCAGAGAAATAATTAGTCCGGTCGTGACCTCAGCTGTTGAAACTGTTGAGACTTGCGGAGTATTAGTAACGGGAATGTTCTTTTCACGGGCATATTTTGCATCGATGTTATTGAATCCAGCACCAAAATTAGCAATTAATTTCAGTTCCGGATCAGCATTGATTACATCTTTATCAACTATAGTTGATAAAGGAGTAATCAAATAATCTTTCCCGGCAATTCTCTTTATGAGTTCATCTTTTGAAATCACTCCATCGCCTGAATACATTTCAATGTTCAATTCAGCGTGTTTAAGAATATCAAAAGCTGACTGTGGAATTTTTGCAGTTACCAAAACTCTTGTCATAATTTTCTCCTTTATATAAATATTATACTAATTGTAATCTTCTTTAATAAATGAGTCATAAAAAGCGTCCTAAAATTAGAACGCTTTTTGATTAAATTCTTACCTCTGGTTCGGCATGCGTGACAGTCATCCCACCATCGATAACAATATCCTGACCATTAATATATGAACTTTTATTTGATGATAAAAATTCAACTACATTCGCTATCTCACTTGCATCAGCAAATCTATGCAATGGAACCCGTGATATCA
Source organism: Companilactobacillus nuruki (assembly GCF_002872255.1). GTDB lineage: Bacteria > Bacillota > Bacilli > Lactobacillales > Lactobacillaceae > Companilactobacillus > Companilactobacillus nuruki. Next base: position 62,067 of record NZ_NIPR01000007.1, on the reverse strand, counting down.
TTGCCGCCAATCTATCTACTTCAATACTCTTTTCATTAAATTGTGCTGAATTAGTATATCCGGGACTAACGGCATTAACTCTAATCCCCTTTTCGCCTAATTCCAATGCCAACGATTTAGTTAGATATGCAACAGCCGATTTACTTGATGAATAAAGTGTTGATGTTTTCAATCCTCGATGATACGTCCAAGATGTATTAATTACAATACTTCCGCCTTTACTCATCAACTTTGTTGCCTCTTGAATACTGAAAAAAGTTCCCTTGTAATTAAGATCCACTTGTTTATCAAAATCATTTTCAGTGATTTCTGAGAATGGTTTAAAAATACCAAATCCTGCATTAGCAAAAAAAGCGTCCAAATGATCCATTTTAGAACTTATCTCAGTCATTACACGTTTAATATCATCTACTTTACTCATATCAGCAATGAATGCTTGTACTCCTGGATGATTTTCAGCAAATTTAGTTGTTTTCTCAGGATTACGCCCAATTGTGGCAACATTCCATCCTTCATTTACAAATAATTCCACCGCGGCTTGTCCAATACCGGAAGTTCCACCAGTGATTAAAATATTTTTTGTCATTTTTATCCTCGTTTCATTAATTAATTTAATGACTCAAATAATATCATTAAAAACTTATTTAAGTTTGAATGACACCTTTTTAATCAACTGATTTTAAAGATTGAAGCATATCAATTTTTCTAATTTTAGGGATCATTAATAAATTGATAATAACTGTGAACAATATTGAGAAACAAGTTGAATAAACAAACGTCATCAGATTCATTGACGTATCAAAAATATAATATTCAGTCCCAAATGATTGAATTACCTGTTGAAATAAAATTACCCCGAAAAACAGTCCAATAATTGTTCCCATCAATGACAAGCCGAAAGTTTCTCTAAAAATATAGGCGTTAGTCTCCGAATCCTTAAATCCTAAAACTTTAAGAGTTGCAATTTCACGTTGTCGTTCTTCAATATTAATATTGGTAACGCTATACAAAACTACAATCGCTAATAAACTAGCTAAAATAATCAATATAACAACAACCATTTTTATACTCTTCATGTTGGTTTCCAGACGATTCATAGTTGTTCTTGTTAATTCAACATTCTTAATACCCTTATTTTTTTCAATAATATGTCTTACATGGCTGGGGTAATTTGCTTTCATAAAGACTGTATTCAACTGATACTTCTTACCAAATGTTTTTTGATAGGAATCACTATTCATATAAATATAATTCAAATGATAATTATATGAATAGTGATTCCTGTTACCTTCATATTTTTAGTTTCATAATCAGTTAATAACTTACCCTTTATTTTATCTCCTACCTTTAATCTCAAACGTTTGGCTATATTGTTAGTAATAACGACTCCTTTTTTTTGTAAAGGGATATTATTATTATTATTTTTTAATAAAACAAACTTTGATAAATCTTTAGACTCTTTAGGAACAATTAAATTTATATAATACTTTTTTGTTCCCGAATTATTAGATGATACCTCAATAGACTCATCACGACCTGCTAAAGATTTTTTAACCAAAGATTTATTTGTTACTACTTTTCTGACTTCATTATTTAATTCATCAGTATCACTAATAGAAGCAGTCATATTATATTTAGTAATGTGTTGATATTGCTCTTTAGGAAATGACATGGCACTATTCTGTAACGCGAAACCCGTTACTAATAAGGCAGTGCTTCCAATAACGCCAACTACTGCCATTAACATCCTTTTTTTATCAAGAAAAATATTTCTTTGAGTAACTTTTTGTGAAAAGGATAAATGTTTCCAGATAGAACCTATTTTTTCTAAAAAAATTCGTTTCCCTGCTGGAGGTGTCTTTGGCGTTAACAATTGTGCTGTTGATTCCTGTAAATTTTTAAAAATTGTCCAAGCGGTAATTCCAATAATAACCACTAACATAGTTGATAAGGCTAATATTGCATAAGTCCAATGAAAATTAAGCTGTATAAACGGCAAACTATATTGAGTCGAGTATGCTGACCAAATCATTCTTGGCAAACCTTGAAAACCGGCAATAATACCAAAAGAACTGCCTATTAAAGTTGCCGAGACCGCATAAATTAAATATCGACTAGTTATTTTACTATCAGAATAACCTAAAGATTTAAAAGTACCTATTAAAGTTCGCTCCTCATCAATCATACGAGTCATACTAGTGAGGGCCACCAATGCCGCAACTAAAAAGAAAATAATTGGAAAAATAGTTGCTAAACTTTTCATACTTTGAGCATCTGATTTAATAATAGCAAAACCTTGATTTTGATTACGTGTTTCAAAATACCATTGAGGACTATTAATTTGTTTCAAAGTATTTTTTTGCTTATTTAGAGATTTATTAAGTCGAGTTATTTGTGGGCTAGATCCAGAAATTTGTTCTAAATCACTCAATCCTTTTTGTTGTTGATTAATATTATCATTCAAATGATGATATCGTTTCTTTGCTTGAAGTGTAGAAAATTTCTTAATCTGATTGATATCTTGATTAACAACATCTTCATATTTATTAGAAAAACTATTTAAACTATTAGTATTATCGAATTTTACAAAAATACTGTTTTCCGTATTATTTCTAAAACCACTTTTTGAAACAAACAAAACAAAATCAACAGCACCACTCCCTTTGGACGATGTACCTTGTTTATTATGTGGATATAATCCACTCTTAACTATACCAACTATTTTGAATTGATTTCTCTTTGTTAGACCAGCTGTATCATTACCAGAAAAGGACACTGAATTTGAAAGTTTGATATTTTTAATTCCGTCCGGAGGTATTACAATAACAGCTTCATTTGATTTCGTTGGTAAATGACCCTTTACTAAAGATAATTTATTTAAATCAGTTGATACATTAGGAATACTATAAACCCTCATCGTATAACTGGATTTAGCAACTTTAGCTACACCATCAAAAGTGGTTGTTGTTTGAGACTGCGATACATTTTTTGTTGATTTTATTTTTGAAAGATCACTCTTACTAAATCCAAATGGCGATTGGATCTGAACATCAGAGGTATCTTGATCTCGCAAATAATCATCCGCTGTAGTCTGCATATCAGGAGCTATTGCTAACAACCCCGCTAACATTCCGGCGCCCAAGAAGCTGACCAAAACCAAAGATATATATCTTCCCATCGTACTAACTATATTTTTATAACTACTCTTATCAAATAAACTTTTCATTACCAAACCAGTCCTTCAGCAGACGCTGGGTTGGAATTCGTATGTTCATCAACGACCGTACCGCTATTAATACGAATAACTCTGTCACCAATTTCTTCAAAAGCAGCGTTGTGAGTAATAATCACAACAGTTTTGCCCTGTATTCTACTAGTATCTTGTAACAGCTTCAAAATATTCTTACCTGTCTTAAAATCAAGTGCTCCCGTTGGTTCATCGCACAGCAATAACTGCGGATTCTTGGCAATTGCTCTAGCAATAGCAACACGTTGCTGTTCACCACCAGATAATTGTGCAGGAAAATTATTCATTCGCTCAGTTAATCCTACTTGTTTCAAAACCTCAACTTCATCTAAAGGTTTACTAACAATTTGTGATGCCAGTTCGACATTCTCCTTAGTAGTAAGATTCTGAACTAAGTTATAAAACTGAAAAACAAAACCAACATCTTCTCGACGGTAATTAATCAATTGTTTTCGATTATAATTACTGATTATTGAATCATTCATTTTTATTTCTCCATCAGTAACTGAATCCATTCCTCCCAACATATTCAAGATGGTTGTTTTCCCAGCCCCACTGGCTCCAACAATAATAACTAATTCTCCTTTCTCGATTGAAAAGTTGACTCCCTTGACCGCTTCAACTTCTACCTCACCCGTTTTATAAACTTTTTTTACATTATTAAATTCAATAAAACTCATATTACTCTCCTTTCAAAAAGCATTAGTGCACACTAATGCACATATTTTATAAATAAAAAAGCAGTTCTTAATCCTTCATGACTGCCTTCATATTAGTTGTTGCAGTATCAAATTTATCTACAATTAGACGATTATTAGCTTTATACAATACCTCACGTCCAACCTTCTTACGTTGAACCGCCCCAAAACGATTCATATAGTCTAAATGTCGTGATATAACTGAGCGATTTTGTGGAAAATTTTCTGCTATTTCTCCAATTGTCATTTCTCCAGCACCCGCCAAAAATATTAACAATTCACTACGAACTGGGTCGCTAATCGCTCTAAAAAAATCAATATCAATATTATCTTGAATCCATTCACGACATTTTTCAGAGTCATATTCTTTTTCCAATAATTATCACCTCGCAAGTTGATTATATGCTTGTGTGTGCACATGTCAATACATAATCACTTTCAAATTTCATATCAGTACCAAAAATACCTACCTAATAACTATGATAAATAATCGCTAGATAGGTATTTTATTGTCTAAAAGTAATTTTAAAGTCTTTTAAAAGACTTTAAAATTGAGATCTTAGGTCCTGTGAACCAGCACCACTCCATTTATAACCACCAGATCTGGCAATTGGACGTAATTTATTAATATCATCGTTTGTTTCAGTATCAAATGTTAATTTCTTAGATAATGAAATTAATGTAATGCCGTTGACCGTCTTTGCTGCGACAATCTGAGGAGGAATATTTTTTTGAAGAGCCTGAGCTGCCTTAATTAAAATATTTAAAATCTCTGAATCATATTTTTGAGTTCTTAAATGATTATACATTCTATCAATTATCTCAAAAGTATCATTAGTTAAATCTTCCTTCATTTCATATACCCCTTATTTATGATTCATAAAAAAATCCCAAACAGTTTGGAATTGCTTCATATGAACGTTTTCTTCTATATGTCATGATTTAAAAGGTGATCCTGTTATTAGGATAACTGAATTATACAATATAATGGAAGAATTTATAAATGGACAATCCGTCAATAAATAATTATTATTCAAAATAGGTCAAGTTTTCTCACATTGCACCTCAACTATGGCCTTTATAATTTCGGTTAATTTGATTACAATATGATATTTTATCAATATACTCTTCAGTCTTTAATTGTTTGGAATTATTTTGAATATCTTTTTCCAAATCAGAATATTTTTTTACAGAGGAATCAGATAAAATTCTATCTAATTGGGATATTATACCTATAATCAATTCATTTATCTCTTCACTTTTCTTAGCCGCCTTATTCATTAACTTACATCCCCTAATAAGTTCATATATTAAATACATTCATAATATAATCTCATAAAGAAATTCAAGCTATTAAAAATAACAAATTTTTTAACATTTCTTTCTAATAAAAAAAAGAATCATCAACCTTTTAAGGTAATAATTCTGATTTATTATTAAAGTTCTTTATTTTTAATAATTAATATTGCTGATCCGACCGTCAATATTAAGACTATAAAACTAATTAGAATATACTTCCAAAGCTGATCAGATGAAATCATCCCAAAGGCTATTTTCAAGGCTGTACTAAAAAAGTCAAAATATTTTAACCAACTCCATTTAACAAATTGACTTAAAGTACTAATAATTATCGGAAATAAAACTATGAACACTGAACTAACAACAATAGAGCCGGTTACCAGCAAAATTACAATAGCAATCCCAAAAGCAATACTAATGAAAAATGAAATTACTACCGAGAAATCAAGCGCATCAGTTAACAAAGTTATCCAATTAACACCAACTGTTCTATGATTAATCAATCCTACCAAAATGCTGGTTGAATAATATATTAACATTAGAATAAAAATATTAAGTAACATTGTAATGTATTTTGAAACGACAAAACTAAACCTAGTTATACCAGAAGTTAAAGTGTTCTTATAAGTCTTTTGACTAAATTCATATCCAATGGTAATCACAAAAATACCAATAAAAACGTACATCAATAACGTTGACGACATGCTGACAGCACTAAGCCCGTCTTTTATGGTCCAAATTTTATTAGATAATCTATTAAGTATTTTTGTAGGTATCGGCACGACCCAAATTCCACCAACAATGTTATTTAATGTAATTATTACTGAATAGGCAATTGTGACTATTAAAGTAATATAAATTCCCCAAGTATGACGGAGACGATAAAAGTCAGTTCTCAATTGATTAATCATTTTCTAGCTCTCCAATCAAATTAGTATAGTAATCCTCCAAAGACTTTTCCTCTTTAGTAATACTAACGACAGAGACACCGTTCATTACTAGCTTTTTATTCAACTCCGATGAATCAACATTTAACGAATGAATTAAAATATTTTTATCATTTAAAACAGTGAACTTTTTAGAATAATTTTTATCAATTATCTGAGAAGCCTTAGAAACATTATTAACTGTAACCATCAAACCTGACTGATTAACTCTATCTAGGTCATCTTTAGAAATTTGCTTTATTAACTGCCCCCTATATATAAATCCGAACCTAGTAGATACTTGATAAAGTTCAGTCAATATATGACTTGATATTAATATTGTCACTTGTTTCTCTTGATTCAACCTCAACAATAATTGTCTAAATTCAATAATCCCCGAGGGATCTAACCCATTTATTGGCTCATCTAGTACTAACAGGTCAGGATCTGGAAGTATTGCTATTGCCAATCCTAAACGCTGTTTCTGTCCTAATGATAGATTTTTAGCTTTAGTATTATCCTTTTCATTCAATCCAACAAAATTAATTATTTCGTTAATTTTATCATAATCATTTATTCCACGTTGAATGGCAATTAGTTTTAAATTTTGTTTAACCGTTAGTTTTTCAAAAGCGACTGGTGTTTCAATTATTGAACCTACATGTTTTAATGCTTGCTGATTGATTTTTTGATCAAACAATTTAATCTCCCCCACTTGAAGTGGTGATAATTGCGTTATTAACCTCATAATAGTCGTTTTACCAGCTCCGTTTGATCCAATTAATCCATAAATATCGCCCTTTTGTAAAGAAAGATTAAGATTGTCAATTGCCTTATATTTGCCAAAACTTTTACTGACATTATTAATCGAGAGAATTGTTTTTACCATAGTCTTTCGCTCCCTTCTTAATAATAATTCTATAAAATCATTATTAAATCGTTACATAATTAAACCTTAATTAATCATTAATTCTTATCCCCCAGTCTATTCCATACGCTAAAATGAAATTAATGCTACTGGAGGTATGATAATGCACCAAAAAATACTGATCATCGAAGACAATAATGACATTCAATCACTGTTATTTGATGTTCTTTCCAAGAATTATTTAATTTATAAAGCACTTGACGGTATCTCTGGGATCAACCAGTTCAACGAAGTAAAACCCAATTTAATCATTCTTGATCTTATGTTGCCCCAAATAAATGGTGAAAGTGTTTTAAAGATTATTCGAAATCAATCAAATGTACCGATAATAGTTTTAACAGCAATCCAAAATAAAACCACAACTGTTGATCTATTGAGAGATGGAGCCAATGATTATTTAACTAAACCTTTTGATATTGATGAATTACAAGCAAGAATCGAAGTTCAACTGCGCAAAGAAACAAATAGTGAAGATAATCATATTATCATTTATAAAAATATTTCATTAAATAGTCAAACCCATCAAACTATTGCAAATAATCATGAACTTAATTTATCCAAAAAGGAATTCAATTTATTGGAAATATTATTGTCCCATCCAAAACAAATTTATGAAAAAGAACAATTATTTCAAATAATTTGGCACGAAGAATACTTTGATAGCTCAGATAACACTTTAAATGTTCATATCAGTAATCTCAGACGTAAACTGTTTGCTGCCACTGCTCATAACTATATTGTATCTATTTGGGGAATCGGAATTAGATTCGATTGAGAGGTAATTATGATAATCATATTAAATTTTATTTGTATTATATTAATGTTAATAATATTTTTAATTCTATATGACCTTAAACGTATTATTGAAGAATTAAATTATATAAACAAGAACGACTCCAATGGTGAAATAACCACTAATACCAATTTATCTATAATAAGAAATCTGACTCAGAAAATTAATTTTAATCTTCACGAGTTACATTCTTTAAAGGAACAACAGGAGACTCAAAACAAACAATTCAATCAAATGTTAACGAATATAACACATGATATAAAAACCCCTTTAACCGTTTCAATGGGATATGTTCAATTGTTAATTCAAAAAAAACCTCAGGATAAAGATTTAATTAAAATTCAAAATAATCTCAACTCTGTAAATTATTACCTCCATTACTTAATGGACTTTAATTTATTAAGGGAAAAAAGTGCTAATTTGGTTATTTCTGAATTCATTTTGTCCGATACTTTAAAAAAAGAACTTTTTAACTATTATGATCAACTTAACGAAAAGAATATAAAAGTTCAAATCAATATCACACCTAATATTTCCGTAGAAAGTGATGAATTATTATTTAAAAGAGTTTTTCAAAATTTGATTGGTAATATTCTTAAATATGCTGTTAATGAAATGAAGGTTACTTTAAATAAGGTAGACGATAATATTCAAATAATATTTGAAAATCAAACTTTTGAAAAAAACGCTGATAGTAAAAAATTGATAAATCGATTTTATACGGCTGATATTTCTAGAAACAACCAGAGTATCGGTTTAGGATTGAGCATTGTTCAATCGTTAGTAACTACTTTAGGAGGTAAAATGATATTTAATAATAATAGTGATTTTACAGTCAAATTAATATTTAAACATATCGAGTCTTGAAAAAATCAAATTTTTAATTGACATTATGTTAAACATAAAATACAATACGTTTAAACGTTTAAACATAAGGAGAAAAAATATGGCAGAAGAAACAATGGCTATTTTCAAGCGTGGAGTGCCGGTCTTTTCCATCTTTCAAGATGAAAACCGACAAAAAATCATTCTATTGCTTTGTAAAAATAAAGAATTAACTGTCAATCAAATAACCGATCAGCTTAGTCTTTCACGACCGGCCGTTTCACATCATTTAAAATTGATGTTGGATGCCAAGGTTATTTCTGTAACAAAAGTTGGCAAAGAACGATATTATCAAGTTTCCTTAAATGATACTGTTCAGTTATTAAAGGATTTAACTAAGTCATTAGAAGAAAGTATTTCATCTAAATAGATGAAATTGTTTTTGAATTACAGGTTCACAAGTTTAAACTTATTAACAGGAGAAAAATTATGATAAACATTTTTACACCACTTGAACTATCAAATAAAACTATTATTAAAAACCGTTTTATGAAAGCAGCTACCAGTGAAACGCTGGGAGATAATAATTATCGCCCAACAAAACAATTAATTGACTTATACCGTGCTTGGGCCAATGGCGGAACTGGTTTAATTATCACTGGAAACGTTATGGTAGATCAAACCGCCAGAGGCGAATTTGGAAATATTGTTATTGAAGATTCCAAAGGTCTAAATTTATTAAAACAATGGGCAAAAGCAGGAACTACAAATGGTGCCAAAATATTTATGCAACTTAACCATCCCGGTAAGCAATCACCCAAAACCATTAGCAAGCAGCCTGTATCTCCTAGTGCAATCCCTATGGAAGGCTCTAATAGCTTTGCTTTTAATACACCTCGTGCCTTAACTAAAGTTGAAATTCAAATTATTATTCAAAAATTTATTAATGCAGCAGTAGTTGCTAAAAAAGCAGGTTTTTCGGGAGTAGAAATTCATGCCGCCCACGGATATCTACTAAGTCAGTTCTTATCCCCACACGATAATCAAAGGGTCGATGAGTACGGTGGTTCTTTGGAAAATAGAATGCGAATCTTAATAGAAATATACACTGGTATCCGTGAGAAACTTGGTCAAGAATTTCCAATTGCACTAAAAATAAATTCTTCTGATCTCAGAGATGGTGGCTTTTCTGAAGAGGACTCTATCAAAGTCATTCAAAAAATGGATCAGCTTGGTATCGATTTAGTTGAAATATCCGGTGGAAATTATGAAAAACCAACCGTTCAAGGTATTGGCAAAGGTGCGTTCTTTATTGACTATGCTTCAAAAATAAAGAGCCTTGTCAAAACTCCAATTGCGGTTACTGGTGGTTTCTCCACTGCTAATGGTATGTCTAAAGCAATTGCAAATAACGAGGCCGATTTGATTGGTTTAGCTCGTCCATTAGTTTTGGTTCCTGATTTACCCAATCAATTTAAAAACGGTAACTTTACAGCAGTTAACTTACATCACCTAACTACCAGTATTAAAAGTTTAGACAAAAAAGTTGGATCATTAATTGGCCTAAGCTATTATCAACAACAGATGTTACGAATTGCTAAGGGATTACCAATCCAAGTAACTAATAACGCTTGGAGTTCACTTGGATTCGCTATCAAGAGACAAGGTTTAGCCGCTTTTATTCCCCAACGAGATTAGCATTGAAAGGAAAATAAAATGAAAAAAATACTGATTGTTTTAACTAATACAATCCGATATAAGAATACTAACGATGCAACTGGACTTTGGTTAGGCGAGGCAACTGAATTCGTTGACGAAGTTGTTAAGGCCGGATTTTCGGTTGACTACCTTAGTCCCAAAGGTGGATTTGTACCTCTAGATCCTCGAAGTATGAAATATACCAATGATGATGACTTAAAGATTTACGAAAATACAGATTTTCAGAAACGTGCACTCAGTAAATCACTCAAACCAACTGATATCGTCCCTTCTGAATACTCCGCTATCTATTACACAGGTGGGCATGGTGTAATGTGGGACTTCCCTAATAGCCTTGAACTACAAAAGATAACTGAAAATATCTATCAGCAAAATGGATACGTTACATCTGTCTGTCACGGAATAGCTGGTTTGTTAAATGTTAAAATCGATGGTCACTATTTGATTGAAAACAAAAAAATCACTGGGTTCACTACAGCCGAGGAAATCCTTGCCGGTAAGAAAAAAATAGTACCTTTCTTAAATGAACAACTAGCCCAAGAACATGGAGCAATTTTCCAAAAAAAACGTGCCTATAAAGAATTTGCTATCCAAGATGGTCAATTGATTACTGGACAAAATCCTTTTTCTGCACGAGCAGTGGCAAAATTGCTTATTAAAAATATTTAATAAAAAAGCGTTGTTCCAGTGATTTTTTACAATAGTCACTAGAACAACGCTTTTATTTTCTACCTATTATACTAGACGACTAAGTACATTAAGTACTCCTTCGTCATTGTTAGAATCAGTAAAATGCTCAACTTGATCTTTAATCTTTTGTGTAGCATTTGCCATGGCATATCCATACGGTGTCAATTTTAACATACTCAAATCATTTTCATTATCACCAAAAGTCATAATCTCATCATTGGCGATACTATATTTATTTTGTAACTGTAATAATCCTGCAGCTTTATTAACTGAATTCTCACTAATCAGTTCCGTATTGTAACCAGATGTTTGGCTGGACAAACCAAGTGGTAAAGAAGATCTAAGAGTAGTTATAACTGAGCCAAAATCAACATGGGGAGCAAATGTTACACCAATGCTTGTTATTTTATCTTGCAGCCGTTGCGGAGTAACAGTTGGTAGATCGACTACCCGTTTCAAATGATTATAATAGTGATACGTTAAATCATACGCTGCTTGCGAAATAGTTTGATCAACATAGGCTGACTTCACGCCAACGACCAAATGCTCAGCAATATCTGTATCAACAAATTGATTATTAATAACATCCAAGGTTGCTGTAACAGCCTCTTCAGGCATTGCTTGAATCAATAATGGTTGATTTTCACTATAAACTACTGCACCATTTTGTGAAACAAAATCCATCTCGGATTTGAAATCAGTAAACTGATCCTGTAATCGTTGATATTGTGAACCACTAGCAGCTACTACACGGATATCTTTTGCACGCAATTGTTCTAAAATTTTACCAAAACGTTGATGATTATAAGTGTTTTGATCATTCAAAAAAGTTCCATCCATATCAAAGGCAACTAATTTAATAGACATTGTTTTACCCCTCTCGGAAAAATCATTACTTCATCTTATCACACTGCAATATCAATTATTAGTAATAAAGAGAATATTATATGCTATCTTCATCCGTCCAAGTAATCTTAGTGGAATAAAAGCCGGAAACAGAACTCTTTTGATTTTCATGAAGTAGCAAACCATTGTGATCTGACCAAATAATATCTTTTGGAGTTTGTCCGTCACTTGTCTGATAAACTAATGTCGGATTTTGAAAAATACTTTGATAATGATCTCCATTATAATATCTAATTTTTGAGTAGAGTTTTTGAGATTCGTCCCCTTCTTTTCGGAAGTAGTCATTTTGATTAACTAATATTTTAATTCCCTTTTTATCACGTCTTTTATCAATAAACTTCAGAACAGGATTTGGGGATATCGTATCTACTGTTCTTTCAAAAACATCATCTTCATCATTAAATATATGGGCTCCAAATGATATGTCTTTAGGATCAATAACTATTGAATCATCTCCATAGTTTATCAATAACTTATTTCCTAATACGTTATTAATTGAACCATCTGCATTATTTCCAGAAATCGAAGGAATCGTATCAAACTCTAATTTATCACTATTTTTACCAATTACACCCCAAATGTTAATGTCAGCTTCTGAATTACCCGGAATATTAAGACTATTAAGGGTTACCTTAATTCTTCCGATATTATTATCTATTGTATAGTCAGAGTTCAAATTCAGGGTTTTACCATTCAACTGAATTTTTTTAATATTCGTACCATCAGGAATCTCAAAAGTATATTTCCCATTATTAAACTTTGAACCCGACTTTGTATTACTTATAATCGACGTGTACTTAATGTCATCCCCTTTTTTCACATTATTTATTTGTGTATTGTCATTATTATGATCATTAGGATAACTTTCATTATAAATTTTATCGTTTACGGACAAAATAGCCCTTGGTTCAATTTGTTTCTTAACATTAATAACGGTATTATTAGAATCCAAATTAGTAGGTGATTGATAATAATTACTACCATTGGCCTGTACCGTATTACCCAATGGAATATTTTTATCTACAGTAACCTTAGCTCTAAAGTATTTCTCAAAAGATTTTCCAACTCCAATATCACCTATCTTCAAACTAATATTATTTTTTCCATCCAAAGTAGTTATTCCATTAGGTAAATTATCATTAATAACAACATTAGACCATAAATTGCCTAGTCCATTTTGTTTATAATTTCCAGCCACAACTTTATACTCCAGTTCATCTCCAACTTTTGCATCGGTTGTTTCTGTAAAATCAGTTTGTCCCGAAGATACATTACGTACTAGCAAATTAAGAGTTGGCTGCTGAATTACTTCGGTGTATGCAACGGCTCCTTGCATTTTTTCAGCACCAGTAGAACCAGTAAATCCCCAATAGTAAGGTCCCTTACCGAATTGTGACAAAGGAACCTTATGTTCGCCTAAATCCTTCCCATCAAATGAAGCATCCATAACACCGTTTTTTCCTGAAGGATTCCATTTAACAATCACTTGATGCCATTTACCGTTGTTTAAAGAAGGTGCAGAAATTGTATTGAAATGTTTTAGACTATACCCACCATTTTTTAATTTTCTAACATCAGAAGGATTTGTATATGCTATATGTGGACCCCGAATCGGTTCATTTCTATCGCTGTAATCCCCATTAGCATATGGATCAAATTCCAAAGATAGAGCCTTTCTTACATAACCAGTATATCTTTTAGCACGAAAATTTCCATAAACAGCTAATGCCTCTCCTCTAACACCAAGGGCCTTTTTACCTTGTCCTTGTATCGTAAACGTTAATCCATCAGCTCTACCACGCATATAAATATAAAATTTAGTCTCAAATGGCCTATTTATGGCAAAACTATTTTTATACCACATACTTTCTTGTTTTGATGGTTTTCCATCAGATATAATTTCCATATTGGCATAACGACCATCCTGATGAGGAGTATATCCATTTATTGAAAAGTTCCCCTTAACCAATGGTCCAGAAGTAGGAGGTGCTGGAATTGATTGAGTAGTAGATTTATTTTTACCAACATGAGTTTTTTTCGTACTAGTTTTACTATAGAAACTATTAATGTTCAAAATACTTTCTATTGAGGAAACATCATCAATCTGATCAGCTTTAACCGTGTATGTACAACGATTTAACATTAATACAAAGAGTAAAATCAATGTAATAGGCATTGATAACAAAAGAAATAAAAACTTTAACATAGTGCATCATCTCCAAAGAATATACTTACCCACGAATCAAATTAAAAAGTATAAACAAATATATAACATGCTGGTCTACTTTTTTCGTATTATAGCAACTCCCAAATATAAATCAAAATTTTTCATTTTATAAGTTGATTAAAAAAATATAATATAAAAATAATTAATACAAAAAAAATCAGCCTTTAGTTAATTGACTAAAGGCTGATTTTTTTAAAAAGTTTATTATCCTTAACATTTATTAAATCAAATTTTATCTGGTCAATAAAGGAATAATAAACATAATCAGTACCATTACTGAGTTATTAAAAATAATATTTTTGGTAAGACTCAATACTTGGACAATACCCCTAAATAATGGCATTAATAAAGCAATTGTCAGACGATATATAGCTTAAGTTCTGTAGAATATTTTTAAACCATAATTTTTACATAAATCCTCGCTTTCAATCATAATTGTTTCCTCATAAGAACTTTTTTTATTTCATAATCCAAATCATAAAATTATATTGGTTTAAATTAAATAGGCCCGTTAGATAAGGTATTCAGTATTGGGCGCTTCGCCAATTAATAAGGTCATGCTAAATTTGAAGGATAAACCATGACATTAGTCTCGACTATTCCAAAACGTTGCTGCATTATATTTGTAATTAATTGACTTAATTTATAAATATCAGTTACAGTCATTCGTTTATCTATTTGAATTACCACATCCAACATGATTAGGTTTCCATCATATCGGGCTCTAATAAAGATAACTCTCTGTACTTCAGGAAACCCTTCTATCGTTTCTCTATATGATTGTTCTAATTTTGGATCAAAATATCCTACCAAATCAAGACTACTTTTTTTCAAAATACTAAGACCTGAATATAGTATGTAAAAGCCCAACAATATACTGGTAACCCCATCAAGCCACGACTGTTTAATCAAAATTGAACCACAAATTGTTATAAAGGCCACTAAACTAGTCAATACATCACTAAATATATCTTTTGCTGCGGCATCTAAAGTTGCATCATTCAATTTCTTTTGACCGTGTTTTGTTAAAAAAGCCGATACTAATAACAATGCAAATGAAATAATGGCTCCCATCGCCCCAAGTGAGTTGGGAACCACCTGATGATGAGATAAAATGCTTTTAAAACCGCTGTAATCAATATTCAAGGCAATAGCAATCATCAAAACTCCCGATATCAATGTATAAATATTTTCAAATTGAAATCGCGATTGTTGAATCCTCGGACCAAGCGATTTTTGTTCGGCTACCGAAATGGGAGCTCCCAATAAATCATCGTCTCTTGTTTTAGATGCAATATAAATGCCAGTCATTAACAAACCTGTCGAGAAAATACCAGATAAATTATTTAATGCATCAGCAAAAAGCATTTGCGAATGACTCACTTTAGACAAACTATATTCAATAAAGAACAATCCCAGATAAATTCCCGTATTTATCCATAAATAATTTCGGACACTTTTTAATTTCTTTACGGCATCTATTTGAATTCTATCCCAATGCCTGAATAAACTATTGCTAATCATATAATCCCTTCATTTCACAATTGTAATAATTTATCGACATATTAACTCAATGAATGTTGTATGATTAGTAAAAAGAATTATTAAAGGTGGACTTTATGTCAGAAGATATTCGTTTAAAAAAAATATTCCAAAGTTCTTGCAAATTGTTTATCAATAAGGGATTCTCCAATACTAAAATGAAGGATATTGCCCACGATGCTGGTATTTCTGTTGGTTCGATGTATGATTTATTTCAAAATAAAGATTCTCTATTAAATTTTATTTTTTTAGCCACTTTAGATGATAAAATCATTTATTCTGCCCATGATTATCCTATTCAATCCATTGCAACAGAAGACTTAGTTCAACGAACGAAAAAATCCTATAAAAAAATCTCAACTAATATAAACCAAAATTTGATCAATAATCAAAGTTACACATTGTCACAATTAGTTGATGACTTTTTTACTATATTTACCAAATATGGTCAATATTTTCTCATTTTAGAAAAGAACCCTGAAATAAATCCAGAATTAGTCTCACTCTATAAAGATTATCGAAATGACTTATACAATAAATTAGAAATTTATTTGAAACATTCCATAAAAGACAAAAACATACGTCCTACGATTAATAGCAGTTATGATTCAATGTTGATTATCGATCTAATCTTTTGGTGGTCAACACATAAAAAATACGATTCATTTGAAAATTTTAAAAACAATTATTCAATTTCAACCATGAAAAAAACCATTTCCGACCTTCTATCAATCGGTTATCAAAAAAGATAATGCTCTTTTCTTGTTTATTCTTACAAAGGGTGTTATTTTTTTGATAATCAAATGAACGAACGGTTCATTCAAAAAATGAAAGATTGAAGTGATACTTATGTTTACAGCTGAATGGAAATATATCTTTAAAGATAATCGTTCCTTATTGCGTATTCTATTAGGAATCATGCTCATACCGACTTTTTATGCAGTCATATTTTTATCATCTCTATGGAATCCCTATCAGGAAATATCACATTTACCCGTTGCTGTTGTTAATGAAGACAAAACTCAAGGTTCAATTAACTTCGGTAATAAAATAGTTAATAATTTGAAACAAAATAATTCACTTGATTTTAAATTTATTACAAACTCATCAGCCCAAAATCAATTGAAACAAGGAAAAATATACATGGTACTATTAATTCCTAAAGACTTTTCAAAAGACATTGAGAATTTAAAGACTTCTAATGGTAAATCAGCCACTTTAGATTACTACACTAGTGCTGGGCATAGTTTTGTTGCTATGAAGATGGCTACAACAGCAATAAATAATATAAAAAATAAAATTGCTAATGAAATCTCTGACTCTTATCTTAAAGAAATAAATGATCAAGATACTAAATTTATAAATATTTTAAAGACTTCCTCATCAAATCCTCAAATGGAAAAAATGATTATTTCCAAAACACAAAATGTAACTTTAAATAAAAATATTATGGAACCAGTCAAACTTCATCACTTTGATAACACAACTGTTAAAAATAATGGCACAGGTATGGCTCCTTATTTAATTTCAGTTGCCTTATTTGTTGGTTGCATTACTCTAAATATTATCTATGATACCTTTTCTCCACGAGGAAAAATCAAAAATGGAATTGATTGGTGGATTTCCAAGATGTCATTCTTATACATTTTCATTATTCTAGCAGCATCCATTATGTACATATTACTCATAACAGTTAATGGATTGACACCTTTAAATGTTTTCCAAACATATGGTTTTATTATCTTAACTGCAATAACTTTTTTAAGTATCGTCACCCTATTCAATTTATTATTTGGAATGACTGGCGCATGGTTGATGTTGCTTTTCATGATTATTCAACTTGGCGGATCAGCCGGAACTTATCCCATTCAATTATCGAATATTTTCTTCAGATCAATTCATCCCTATTTACCAATGTCAATTTCAATTGATGCTCTCAGAAGTACTATCTCCATTGGTAACAGTATCAATAATGAAGTAATTACTTTCTTAATCATTCTCATTATTACCAATTGCTTGATGATTATCTTCTTTAAAACTGAATATGATTTTAAAAATATAGATCTTAATAAATGAAATACCAACATAAAAAAGATTCCTACGAATAATTAATCCGCATGAATCTTTTTTGTTTCCTCTCTTCTTTTATACAGTTCATCAACTAAATGAACATCTCTATCTTTAATCAATTCAATTATTCCCTGTCTATCGACAAACTCTACATTTTTTCGTTTCAAAAACATTAAGATCGTTGGCAACATCTGTCTTTCAATTGACTGATGCCAATAAAAGCTTTTTAGATCAAGATAAACTTCTTTGCCATCCTTAGTAGTGATTTTCATAACAAAAGATTCATTCATCAACTGTGATGACCCAGGAGCATAATTCCCCAAAGCAACAACTTTTTTGGGCTGATAGCCAAAAAGATCCACTTTAATCTCTACCTTCGTCATTTGTTTATATTCAACAAAATTAGTTGACCGAATGTGTAACAAAGCTTTTATCGGCATTATTATATTTTCCCAACTACTATAAACTTCTTTATTACCAACTAGATATCTAATACCCCTTTTTTCAAGAGTCCAATAATTGTAATATTTTTTAAAATCAAACGGATATATCCAAACTATTAAAATGTAAAAAATTGATCCAAACATAAAAGAATAACCAATATTTCCAAATATTCCGCCCATTAACATCCAAAAAACAACAATTATAGCTAATATAATCGCTGACGCCTTACTTTTAGGTTTTCCATAATCGAAGGGAAAATGTAAGTATGGTTCACCAGTTATTAATTCATCCAAAGAAATATCCAATAACCCACTCAAGGAAATCAAATTATCAATACTCGGTAAATTTTGTCCCAACTCCCATTTTGATATTGACTGTCTAGATATTCTTAAAGATTCAGCCAATTGCTCTTGCGTCATGCCATTTTTCTCTCGATACTTAACAATATTATCTGAAAGTGCCATGTTTTCTTCCCCTAAAATTCATTCTATTTATTACTCTCTAATACCTAACTATATAACAATTTGAAATGAATGTTTTAGCAAACTCTAATTTCAATACAACAATATAAAACAAACAAGATTTAGTAATCAAAATATGATTAGTAAATCTCGTCTATCTTCAGAAGTTAAAAATATTTCGTCCAAATCTTATTTATTATAAAATTAAATAAAAATAATATTCATTTACCCAAAATTATTATTTTATACAAAATAATGAAAACTTTATTACAACCTTTTTCCCATGTGTAGAAGTAAAAACAGGTATACCACTTAATTAAAAGTGATATACCTGTTTTTATCTTACTGAAAGCTTATCCAATGGCTTTTTCTCAACAACATATTGATAAAACAACATTACCGTTGCACCAATTACGATTCCAGCAGCATTAGCGACTACATCACTAATATCACTAGTTCGATTAATCAAAAATGTATGTGAGAGATAATATTGCATTGTCTCAATTGAGGCGCCAATTATTACTCCTAATGGAATCATCG
This sequence comes from Companilactobacillus nuruki, assembly GCF_002872255.1. Classification (GTDB taxonomy): domain Bacteria; phylum Bacillota; class Bacilli; order Lactobacillales; family Lactobacillaceae; genus Companilactobacillus; species Companilactobacillus nuruki. The sequence goes on along the minus strand of NZ_NIPR01000007.1, from coordinate 42,752 downwards.
AAATTACTGATATTTCTGAAAAAGCTTTTTTAATTAAAAATCCCAATGGTACAGTCAAAATAATGTTTTCAATAAATCCTAAATCATAATAAATATGATGCAAATTTAATTGACCAATGCCTGTCGGCATTATATAAACCGCGGTTCCAGTGAATGAAACTGGTGTAAAAAGGATCATTCCTAAAAATGTTAAATAGATCAAACTTATTAAAGGTAATTTTCGTTTATTAAAATCTTTAATTGTATTTGTAATGTAAATTAGAATTAAAAATGAGACTAATAAAATTGATATTAAAGGTATCCAACGAATAATCATCACTCCTTTGACTTTTTATATTGGATTTAAATTCTTAATTGATTTAATAGTTACATCTTACAATCACTTTATTTAAACAAGCTTAAAAAACTTTGATTTTTCCTCGATAAATGTGAAGAAAGAAATATTTTTTTACTATGATCTATTGACATTCTATTTTAAATGTAAGATACTTCAAAAGTAGTTAGCTGGCTAATCATAAAAAGGAGTTAGAACATGGAAAAATTTAGTTTTGTTGATAGGCCTAGTAATCAGCGTATTCAGCTTATGAATGGTATTTCTAAAAATGATTCAACAAATGTTGAGTTATTTCTAAATTTTCAATGGACATATCGTAATATGCAAAAGGTTTATGACAGTATTTTGAATGAAAATGATTTAAGTGAATCACGTTTTATTATTTTGATGTTTTTAAAAAATGCTTCTAATCATGAACTATTGCCTTCAGTTATTTCCGAAAAATTAGGTGCAACTCGCGCTACCGTCAGCAAATTGCTTAAGGCAATGGAAACAAAAGGTTGGATTATCAAGAGTTCTTCAACTACTGACAAACGATCGATCCCCGTTCAACTCACTACAAAGGGTTCCAAGATTTTAGAAAAGTTCTTACCAAAGAATTTTAATACTGTTAATCAATTGTTTAGTTCCCTCACTAATGAGGAAATAAAACAATTTACATATCTACTTTCAAAGATTCAAAAAAATACTCAAAAATTTGCTTCAGAAATGGAAAAATAATTATGCAAACAAAGAAAATTGAACTACTTGAAACATATTTAAGCCTCTACATTGATCATATGACAGTTTTAAATAGCATTAAAAAAGCGGACTCACCCTATGTAATCCTTGATGTGCGTAATGCTCCCGCACAAGTTAAAAAAGAACAAATAAAAGGTGCAATTGCCATGCCTGCCAAAGATTTGGCAAACCATTTGGACGAATTAAATAAGGATAAAATATATGTTGTCTATGACTGGACTGGTGGTACAACATTGGGAAAAATGGCATTACTTACATTGCTCTCAGCTGATTTTCAAGCATTCGAATTAGCTGGTGCACTTGAAGGTTGGAAAGGTATGAATTTACCAATGGAAACATTATAAAAAAATGGAATTATAATCTTCCCCAGCAGGAGAATGTATAATTCCATTTTTTACTTATCTAATTCAGTAATTTGTTGTTCAACTTGTGCATTACTACGAAATTCATCATATGTTGTATCTGCACGATCAACTACTCCATTTTCAGTTAAATAAATCAAACGATTAGCAATTGTTTGGATAAATTGATGATCATGTGAGGCAAAGAGAATTGAGCCTTTATAATCGATCAAACCATCATTTAAAGCAGTAATTGATTCCAAATCCAAGTGATTAGTTGGATCATCTAATAATAATACGTTGGCCTTTAATAACATCATCTTAGATAACATGACACGAACCTTTTCACCACCAGATAAGACATTAACCATTTTGGTAACGTCATCTCCAGAGAACAACATCCGTCCTAAGAAACCACGCAAGAAAGTATCGTCATCTTCACCCTTTTCAGCAAATTGACGTAGCCAATCAATAATCGGTGTTTCTTCATCGAACATTTCATTAAAGTCTTTAGGAAGATATGCTTGGCTTGTAGTTACCCCCCAAGTTATCGTTCCTGAATCAGGAATTATTTCACCAGTTAAAACCTTAAACAAGGCAGTTGTTATCATATCATTCTTGGCCAGAAACGCCACTTTGTCATCTTTGTTTAAAATAAAACTAACATTCTTTAAAATCTGTTTACCATCGATAGTAACAGATAAATTATCAACCTGTAATAAATCATTCCCAATTTCGCGATTAGGTACAAATTTGATAAATGGATAACGTCTTGAACTTGGTTGAATGTCATCTAATGTTATTTTATCAAGCATTTTTTTACGTGAAGTTGCTTGTTTTGACTTGGATGCATTGGCTGAGAAACGAGCGATAAAATCTTGTAATTCTTTGATTTTTTCTTCTTTTTTAGCATTTTGATCTTGCATCATTTGTTGAGCTAATTGTGATGATTGTAACCAAAAATCATAATTACCAGCGTATAATTGAATCTTGCTATAATCAAGATCAGCCATATAGGTACAAACCTTGTTCAAGAAATAACGGTCATGAGATACAACTATGACAGTATTTTCAAAATTTATTAAAAATTCTTCTAACCAATCGATTGAATCGACATCCAGTCCATTAGTAGGTTCATCTAATAGTAAAACATCAGGTTTACCAAACAAAGCCTGAGCCAATAATACTTTGATTTTTTGTCCCGCAGTTAAAGTGGACATTTTTTCTTGATGTAAACTTTCAGGAATATTTAACCCTTGCAACATTTGAGAAGCTTCACCTTCGGCTTCCCAACCACCTTTTTCAGCAAACTCTGATTCTAATTCGGCGGCTTTAATACCATCTGCTTCATTAAAATCTGGTTTAGCATAAATAGCATCTTTTTCTTGCATAATCTTATACAAATCTGTATGACCCATGATGACCGTTTCCATGACTGTATAGTCATCGTAATCAAAATGGTTTTGCTTCAACGTTGCTAATCTTTCATTAGGTCCTAATTTTACAGTACCTGTGGAAGGAGTTATTTCACCTGATAATACCTTCAAAAAGGTTGATTTACCGGCACCATTTGCACCTATTAAACCATAGCAATTACCTGGTGCAAATTTGATATTTACATCTTCAAATAATTTTCGATCAGCAAAGTGCAAACTAACATCACTAACAGTAATCAAATATATATTCCTCATTTCTTCAATGTAGTCTAGCAAGCATTATACGGGCAATTTAAGAGCCTTGCAAGAAATATTTATAATAATTAAAAAAACTTGCTTCCTATATTATAGTAGAAAGTAAGTTTTAATTTAAAATTCTTATTTTAAAGGATGATTTTGGAAATAATCTTCCAAGAAAACCGCTAATCCATCATTAGCATTAGTATCAGTTACATAATTGGCCGTTTGTTTTACTTCTCGTAAAGCATTTCCCATTGCTACTGACATATTTGCTTCTTTCATCATACCTACATCATTCATCCCATCACCAAAAACAAAAGTATGACAAGCATCAATATGACGTTCTTGTTGAATAATTCTTACGGCTGTTCCCTTGTCAGTTTTCAAGGGAATCATTTCAATGTTGTCAAGACCAGACGATGATACTTCTAGCAGATCACTAGCGATCAATTCTTGTTTGGCTTTTTCTAGTTCAACATCATCCCCACGACTAAGTAAGACACCGTTGGTAATCTTATTTTCGACCTCTTTCAATTCACTCAAACTATTAATTTCTCGATAACCAAAAGATTCATCGAAATTGCCCGCGTTTTGGGCAATAAAATGAGGAATCTTCTCAGTAAAATAGGCAGCTTCTGGAGTAAATAGCATCATTGGCATTTTATTTCGATGAGAAATTGAATAAGCCAACTCAACAGCCTCATTACCCATTTTTATAACCTCTCGCCCTTTAGAACCATCAAAAACAGCACCATTCGACGTAATTAAATTAACATCAGGATTTAGTAAATTACGAGTGATTTTTGCTAACTCATACATTCTTCCCGTGGAAATATAAAACATCACATCTTGACTTTGCAATTGTTCAATCGTTGCCTTAGTTCGAGCCGAAACACTCTTGTGATCACTATTTAAAAGAGTTCCATCTAAATCCATAAAAACTAAATATTTTGGCATCACTATTTCCTCACGTATATATTGATTATATATACCATTGTAGCAGTTTTTTTGAAAACGATTACGTTAATTTTCTTTTATTGTTTTGTAAATAACCACTAGTATTCCACCAACCAAAATACCCAACGCATTAGCAATGATATCATTAATATCACTACTTCGATTGATCAGCCAATATTGAGACATATAATACTGAGCTAATTCAATTCCTCCACCGATTACCAAGCCCAATAATCCTACTATGCTGATTGGTATTTGATGAAAAATTTTTTTAATCATAAAACCCAAAGGCATTGTTAAAATTATATTCTCAATAAAACCAGCCCCATGTAAATATAACCGAGTATAATTCACTCGTCCAACTCCCGCTGGCATAACATAAACTGACAATCCATTAAAAGAAATAGGTGTAAACAATATTACACCTAGGCCTGCCATATAGGCTAGACTTACTAAGGTCCAACGACGTTTGTCTGGTTCCTTAATATTATTAGCGGCTAACAACCCACCACCTGCAATCAAAACAAGAATTATAATCAAAGGTAACCAGCGCATAAATTTTCTTCTTTCAATTAATATATGATGAGCCATCATATTATCACAATCACTTAGAAAAATATATATCTACATATTTGAAGGATCACCTGGTAATTTTAATAACTCTGGTTTGCCATAGTAATAGCCTTGTCTTAAATTTATGCCTAATTTATTAATCATTTCTTCGTCTTTTTTATCTTCTACGCCCTCTAAAATTAAACGTAAACCATATTTTTGACTAATCTCTTGCCAACCAAGTAATTTTTCATGAATATGATGATCTTTAAGACTCCTAAAATTTTGTAATGCAAATTTCATTTCCGAGGCCAGTGGCAAAAAGTCACGTATGTTGTTAAAATCATTATCCCCAGTCCCCACGTCATCTAAAGATATTTGCATACCATGTTCCATAAAATTTCGTAGATGTGGTATTAAGGTAATATCCAAATAATTACGGGGTCCCTCTTCCTCAGTTAATTCCACTACTAACTTAGTTGGATAGATTTGCAACTGGCTTTTAATAAGAGCTTGAGTCATTTCTGTGTCCATCAATTGCTCTCTACTAACATTTACAGAACAGTACTCAACTTTCGTCCCTAATATCTTGGTAGTTTTTATTAACAAATCCGAAACCGTATGTAAATCAATTGCCGCAAAAGATTCTGGTAAACGCCAACCTTCTGGGGTCAATTTTTTCATCAAAAGTTCGTATCCAAATATTGCATGAGTTCTAATATCCATCTGTGGTTGTACAAAATATCTATAAACTGTTTTCAATATTCTTATCCTCAATAATTAAGTCAAATTAAAGTCCCAATCTATTACAAATTTAATAAAAATTGGTATATACTCTCAGTATACTCTAATTAGAAAATTAGCGATAAATACAAAAAATATTTATCTTTTATATAGAAAAGTCGTGATAAATTAATGAAAGTAATCATCATTGGATGTACACATGCTGGTATCTCGGCCATGAGACAATGTTTAAAATATTATCCCGAAGCTGACATTACAGTATATGAACGACACGCTGATATATCATATTTATCCTGTGCTACTTACCTACATATCGGTGGTACCGTTAAAGACCTAAAAGACACCCTTTCAACTGATCCAACTGAGTTTATTGATCAGGGTGTCAACATGCGAATGCAATACGATGTAATTGAAGTAAATGCTAAAGATCACACAATCTTTGTCCAAAACCTTCAAACAAAAGAATTATTAAACGACCATTATGATAAATTAATTATCGCAACTGGTTCAAGAACAACAATTCCTGTTATTCCTGGAATTGAAAATCCCAAAGTAATGTTATGCAAAACCTATGCTCAAGCTGACAGATTGTATAAATCCGCTCAAGATTGCAAACAAATTGCCATTTTAGGTGGTGGGTATGCAGGCGTCGAATTAGCCGAAGGATTTATTAAATCAGGTCATGAAGTAACTTTGTTTCAAAAAAATTCAAGGCTTCTTAATGAATATATGGATGAAAATATGTCCCAACAAATTGGAAAGTTACTAAGATCAAATGGAGTTAATGTAATTACCGATTCAAAAGTAACTCGTTTTGAAGATACTTCAGACAATAGAATAGAAGTAACTACTTCTGATAATAAATACCAGTTTGACATGGTTGCCATTTGTCCAGGTGTATTACCTCAATCGGACTTGTTAAAGGGACAGGTTAAATTATCCGATAATGGCGCTATTATTACTAACTCTTATATGGAGACATCTGATCCTGATATCTTCGCTGCCGGTGATGTAACTGAAGTTCATCATAATCTCATGTCAAAATCTCAATATATTCCTTTGGCTTCACATGCTATTCGTCAAGGAACACTTGCCGGAATGAATCTTTTCCAACACAGACTAAAATCTATGGGAACACAGGCCACCGCTGGCATGCTTATTTTTGGAAAGACTATAGCTTGTTCAGGATTAACCTATTCCGCAGCTAAAAAAGCCAATTTTGATGCTCATCATGTCTACTATCAAGGCAATTACCGACCAGATTTTATGCCCACTAATGAAAAAATTAATATTGAGTTAATCTATGATCGTAAGAGTCGTCGTGTTTTAGGCATTCAATTAATGAGTTCTTATGAAGTTGCTCAATCAGCTAACACCGTGTCTGTTCTTATTCAAAATAAAAATACTATTGATGAGATGGCATATGTTGATATGTTATTCTCTCCAAATTTTGATGAACCATTTAATTATCTAAACTTAGTTGCCCAGGCCGCAGTTGATAAAGAATTTGATTATCAAAATCAAAAATAAATACTGTTTAACAAAGAGAGCCAGCAATCAATTCTGATTGCCAGCTCTCTTTTTACTTTCTATTTAAATTAGGTGTATTACGATTATTTCTCATATTCTGTTGTTCACTATCCAAAATATATCGATTAATTAAATCAATTATCTGATTATTCTGTGGTAAGTCAGAATGCTGGGCATCCGAGCCCGAAACCGAAACCGTCGTATAATGCTTTACCCGTCCTTGATAAATATATTTTCCAGCCATAACACTACCTAAAGGAACTAATCCGTCGGAATTATAAGTTTCTGTACCAGCAACAACATAAACATCCAAATTACTTGGCAGTTTCTTACGATCATCGATAAAGTCCGACAACATCTGAGTTTTATGATGAACAGACTTTTCATTGAAATTATAAGGTGATCCGATAGTCATTAACTTTTTTATTTCAATTCGAGAAGAATACTGAGAATAATATTTCTCTAAAAAGGCTGTATAAATCAATCCACCATTAGAATGTCCAATCGCTTTAAAATTATTAAATTTATATTCATTTGATAACGCTTTGAAAGCAATATTAAAACGTCTGGCCTGTTGTTTAATATTACTATAGCCATCATGATTATTTTCGAAACCAACTACGATTATTGGTTCATTATCACCCTGACGAATCTGACCCGTAAAGTGTAATTTATCATCATTTGTAACTTTAACCTTTAACAAACTATGAGGATTTTTCTTACCATTATTTAGTTTCTTAACTAAACTATCGAATCTATTAACTGTAGCAGAACTTCCAGGAATCATAATGACCGGTGACATTTTAGAATTATGCCACTTCATTAAGTCTGAAACATTCTCTCTAGACCAAGCAAGTGACATAAAAATCAATACAAATGATAAGACTACTCCAATAATTGTCCAAATCCATTTTTTAAATTTCTTCATCTTCATTGCCTGCCTCTTCACTAGTTCTATCTGCTAACTTAACAAACGGCATGTATATCATTACGTCCAAAGCAATCAAAATGATACCCAGAATCAAGGCTAACCAATTACCATTTGTTCCAATAAAGGCAATCAATGGACCCGGAGTTCCTGACGGTACAGGATATGCTGCAGCTGGAATCCATCGAATTGATAAAAGTAGCGCTGCTATAGACATATTAATTAATGGTGCAAAGATGAACGGTATTAGAAAAATAGGATTAAAAAGTATTGGTATACCTAACATCATCGAATAATGACTATTAAAAATAGCTGGAAAAATACTCCACTTTGATACTGAGCGATTATTTTGTTTCTTAGAAAAAATTAATATGGCAATAATTAAAGCCAAAATGACACCAGTACCTCCAAAATCAGCAAAACTATGATATAGAGTTGTATCAGTAAACTTAAACGGAACATTCCAAGATGATCCTGCCTTAAGAGCTGCATTCAGATTGGCCAAAGAAGGTGCATCATTAAAAGTTGGACTGTTTACAAAAGGTCCACCAAAAGCAATCCAAGATAAGAAATTAGTCAATACTCCCATTCCCAAAACATACAAAAGAGCATTGGATTGAGTATGTTGCGTTACAAAACTAGCAACATAAGTTGGCGCATCTAATTTCCCCATGAATCCTAATAACACATTGGTAATTGCAGAAAATACAATAACTACTGAGACTGGCTTAATCATTTGAAAAAGCTCATCTTTTTTAGGATTTACTAAAGCAGCTGTGACGCGTCCGCAAAAGTAACCAACAAATAATGAAAATAACATTCCTTGGGACATCAATCTTGAATTGAAATTAGGTATACCTGTATCCGTTGGTTGAAAAGATATAATCAAAAAGGCCATTAACCCGACTGCACCCGCGATTGATGTCTTTTCACCATACATTTTGGCAGTAAAATGAGCCATCCCAAAGGCACCATATAATGCCATCATATCAATTGTACAGTGGAAAGTAACCACCATCACCCAAGCTATACCACGATAATATGGTAGCCAATCAGTAATTTTGAAAATGGATGCCATAAATCCAGTCGGCGTTAAAAAACAAATCTTAATTACCTCAGCAAAACTACCTAATAACATAATAGGAAACATCATCTTCAATGTATCCTGAATAATTCGCATAATTTTGCTACTGTATACTTTTGTAGTAATTCTTAGTAAACGATCCAAATTCAATTCTCCCCTTAATCATTGATTCAAATTAATTAAACCACTTTTTTGTAAAAAAAATACAGTTATAAATGATTTTAAATACCATTAAATGTATGAGTTTTATTGCTAAATTCAAATTTAATGATTATCAATATTTAAAGTTTAATTTAGTAAGCAAACCTCTTGCAACATAGAGATTAATGATGTAAATTAATAATTGTAATAAAGGTTTTATACAAATAAATTTTGTACAATCAATCTTATTTTTGAAATTGAAAGGATGTTCATAATGAAAATAGATATTAAACCAGAAGCACAAACATACTTAGCAAACAAAATCCCTGCTGGTGTTAGAATGATTCTAACTACTGACGATGGTTCAAATAAATATTCTAGCTTAGGTGGTAGTTGTGCCATCGGTGATAAATTTCAATTAGTCGTCCTTAAAGACGCTGATCCTGACTACACTGTTCCTTTGGAGAATAACGCTGGTTATGAAATGAGTACCTCTCCTTCTGATGAAGACTTATTAAGTAATGGATTGAATATTTCACTTTGGCACAACGCTTTAGCTTTAAAGGATAACAGTGGTATTCTTGACGGTGCATTATCAGTTGTTGATTGGAGAAATGTTAAACCTGAGACTGCTGATGAACGCCGTAAGAAGATGGAGACTCTTGGCGATCAAATTTGTTAATAAATAGCAATATAAAAAATATTTGATTTAAAAATAAAAATGACAGCTCATTAACTATTCAAATAGTTGATGAGCTGTCATTTTTATAACAAAGATTATCCCCCAAATTTTTTACCCAATCACGTATTGACTAGCAACCCATTCATTAGTTGCAACTCGATAATATGTTATGCCATTAACAACTCTAGTTTGATCTGTTGCCCATGGTGTATTGTTAGACAAGCCTCTATTTGTCACAGGAGACATGCTCCCATCACTTTGCAAAGCCATTAGAGGAACATAAACACCAGAATTATTGTTAACAGTAATGACACCTTTTGGTGGTAAATCTGGCGTTTGATAGCTCGTGAAATAGTTATCATAAAGTTGAGAAACATCAAAATAGCCATAACTACCATTAAATGTATAAGTATCTGACCATTGCCAACCATGATGTGTTGAATATTCTGTTAGATCAGTAGCATTATATGGATATGAGGCAATCCACCCCTGATCAACATTCATTACGGTTCCAACCCATGAACCCATTGTATAAATGGTTGATCGATAACCATACTTAGCAACCTCAGTCATAAAGGCGGAATTATCAGCATCGTTTTGCGATTCTGAAAGATGGCTTTGTTCAGAGCTTTCAACATCAACAGCCAAAACCGCACCACTTGGCAATCCATCTTCTTGAGCCATTTTTGCCGCAAAATCAGCTTCCGCAGTAGCTCCCGCAACTGAGTTATATCTAGCATAATGATATCCGTTAACATATAACCCGGCAGACTGAGCGTTTTTAATTGCTATCGCAGCGTCAGCGTCTTTATATGAAGCTCCTTCACTAATTTTAGTAACCATCGCTTTTACACCGTAGTTATTATGCATATCTTGGAAATTGGAAATGGTCATTTCCCCATTGTTATTTGATACATCTACCATATCCATTCTAGCCGCCTCAACATTTGTTGCACAGAAAAACAATATTACCAAAGCCATTGTCATAGAAACAAGTGCAATAAACCTTTTCTTCAAAACCATAGAATTCCTCTCCCTTTTGTTGCTTCAGCAACATAAGAAAGTATAGTTCAGCTTTTTTTATAATTGTAAAAAGTTACACATATGTCTAAAAAAGATAATCTAAGTAATAGAAACGTAACAGAAAAGTAAACAAATTCAATCTATTATTTGATAAATAATAAATACTTTAAAAGTAAAAAGATTCCTAACTGATGATCTAAAACCATCAATTAGGAATCTTTATTTTAAATCGTTAATTCAATTTGATTTCCTTCAGGATCACAAATAACACTTTCATAATAGCCATCTCCTGTGACACGAGGCCCACTTAGATGCTTAAAACCAGCATCAGAAATTCTTTTAGTTAATTCATTGACCCTTTCTTTAGAACCTAGGGACATGGCAATGTGCATGTACCCTAATGGATAACCGTCTTCATGATGCTTATTTAAATCATCCCTAGTACCAACTTCAAGTCTAGCCCCATCAGGAAATGTTAAAAATCGTGATGAAAATGTTGTTACTGGATTATGATACTTCTCTGAAGCTTTTGCTTCAAAAAAAGTTTCATAAAACTCAACCGTTTTTTCCAAATCCCTCACAAAAAGACCAACGTGTTCAATCCTCATAAAATCCCTCTAATCTAATTTACGATATTTATATTTGTTAGTATAACTAACCTTTTGACCAGCTTTTAAAACGATATTTCCGAAATCATTGTGATTAATTGCATCTGGCAAATATTGTAATTCCATAGCCAATGAGCTGTAATTATTTCCACTAGCCTTATCTTTAGTATTAGCAGTAAAAATAACCATTCCATTTCGATCAGTATACAAATCAATAGCTCGATGTTCAGATTTAATAGTTGCAGCTTTATTAGCTACCACAAAGGTATCATCATATTCCACTTTATTCAAAGGCTTTAATTGTTTCAACCCTTGACCAATCTTTTTAAAGTTTTTGAAATCATAAGCATTAATAGTGGAAAGTAGCTTACCCGTTGGAATTTTTTCATCATCAACATCCAAAAATTTTTTAGCATTAATTTGTAACTGTTGTTGTTTAATATTCTCATCGTCAACATCGAAATAAACGTGGCAAGTAGGATTAAATAATGTATCATGATCAGTTTCAGCAGTATAAGTAATTGTCACTTCATTATCATCATTAAGAGTGTACTTTATCTTAACCTTTAATATTCCAGGAAAACCATCTTCTCCATTCACTGTATGGCTAAATATAACTGAATTATCAAAACTTTCACTATCAAAATTCTGATATTGCAAACCATTATTCCCACCATGCAACAAATTATTTCCATCATTAGGTTTCATTTTATATTCAACATTGTCAATACTGAACCTTGCATCCTTGATCCGCCCTGCAACACGGCCAATGGTCTTCCCATTTTGATATGGTGTATTGATGTAATCATCAATATTATCAAAGTGCTCAATTAAAGAATGTTTCTGACCGTCTTCTACAACTTCAAAGTCTTGCCATGTTGCAGCATAGCTTAAAAGACTAATACTCATTTGATTTTTGTTTGTAATTTTATATAAATAAACCGGTTGAGTACCAATCTTTCCAAAAACTTTTCTCTCAACTGACATGATATTACCCACCTTTATCCGAGATAGCTTAAATTCAAAGCCTTTTTAATGTTCTCTAAAGTTACTTGTGACGTATCTTCAAAATTAATATCAGCTTCACTTAAAATCCTAGGATCGCCGATACCTAATGAAATTGCACCTGAACCATTGATAGATTTTATTCCCGCAACTGCATCTTCAAGTCCAATACACTCTTCAGGTTTAAGATTCAATACTTCAGCTGCACGAGTATAAATTTCAGGATCTGGTTTCCCATGAGTTAACGTCGCTGGATCTACACGTTGATCGAAATATTTAGCTAAATCTAATTTCTCTAGAACGTATGGAGAATTTTTAGAAGATGAGGCCAAAGAGATCAAATATCCATGGTCTGAAATATTCTTAATAAATTCCTCCATACCTGGTAAAATCTGAGATTTATCCAATGAATCTAGCAAATGGATATAATTCTCATTTTTTTTATTAGCGTAATATTCTTTTTGTTCTTCAGTGTATGCGTTTTCTTTATGACCATATTTTAAAATTAGATTTAATGAATCCATACGGCCAACACCTTTAAGTTGATTACCAAGATCATCAGTCCATTTTACACCCAACTCATCTGCCAATTGGTGCCAAGCTATACCATGATACGTTGAAGTATTGGCAATCACTCCATCCAGATCAAATAAAAAACCCTTAATTTGTTCAAATTCTACCATTTATATTAACTCTCCTTTTATAAAAAAGTGCCTGAACAATTATTCAGACACTTTCAATTTACATTATTTAAGCGTACGTACTTTGTCATAGACTTTGATTTCTACTGGATCTCCAGAAATCAATTTAAAATGTGGACCATCCTTTTCAACATCAACCTCAATCACACGGCCTTTAAACACTTGTCTGAAGGAATAACTGTTCCACTTCTTAGGTAGGAATGGCTTATAACTTAAAGTCCCATCATCGTGAACCCGCATACCCGCGAATCCTTGAACCATTGCAAGCCAACCACCAGTCATTGACGTTATATGTAAACCATCTGCAGTATCGTTATTATAATTGTCTAAGTCCAGTCTAGCGGTTCTTTCATATAATGCAACCGCTTTCTCTTCATAGTGAAGATCAGCAGCAAGAACTGAATGAATTGCTGGAGACAAACTTGATTCGTGAACTGTTAATGGTTCATAGAAATCAAAATTACGTTTCTTTTCACGTTCAGTAAAATCATCAATAAAATCCCAAATCCCTTGTAAAACATCACCTTGTTTAATATATGGCGAACGTAAGATTTTATCCCATGACCAATGTTGATTAATTGGTAATTGATCCTTTGGAATAGCACTGACAGGTTCAATGTCCTTATCCAGAAAACCATCGTGTTGAACAAAAATCCCTAAATTCTCATCATAAGGTAGATACATCTTGTCAACAATATCTTGCCATTGTTTTCTTTCTTCCATAGAAATATCCAACTTAGCAAGTTGTCCATCTGATACCTCATCTAGTATCTGTAACGTATACTTCAGAGTCCATTTAGCTAAGAAGTTAGTGTACCAGTTATTATCTACATTATTTTCATATTCATCAGGACCCGTAACGCCATGAATCATATACTTATTATTACGCTTACTAAAGTGAACTCTATCTGCCCAGAAACGTGACATTTCTGTCAAGATCTTACTACCCTCGTGAAGAACAAATGATTTATCGCCTGTATAACGAGTGTAATTATAAATTGCAAAGGCAATATCACCATTACGATGAATTTCTTCAAAAGTAATTTCCCACTCATTATGACATTCAATACCATTAAAGGTAACCATTGGATACAAAGCACCCTTCAAGCCTTGTTGTTGAGCATTGACATAAGCACCCTTTAATTGATTGTAACGATACATCAAAAGATTCCTTGAAACCTCAGGTTTAGAAACCCCTAAGTATACTGGAATACAAAATGCTTCAGTATCCCAATATGTTGCTCCACCATACTTTTCACCAGTGAAACCTTTTGGACCAATATTCAAACGTGAATCTTCACCTGAATAAGTTGTGAATAATCCAAAGAGATTAAAACGCATACCTTGTTGAGCATCTGTATCGCCATCAATTTTAATATCTGATTGATTCCAACGTTGCTCCCAAACATTTGTATGAGCTGATAATAAGTCGTCATAACTTGTTTGGCTAACTTTTGCGATCATACCTTCCAATGCATCTTTTAGATCATCAACATTTTCATAATCACGTGATGTTACAACTAATACTCTTTTTTCAATCACAGCGCTTACATTCGGCTGTAAAGAAGTTTCAAATGTCTTACTTGTTTCTAAATCAGTTACTTTTTGATCAATTTCCTTCATATCGGTTACATAACTTACTTGCATACCTGAAGTAAATCTTGGAGTACCAAAATCATTAGGTTTAGTTTCAGCAATCAATTGTTCGTTATCGATATCAAGAACTTGCCAGAACCTTTCGTCATAGTTAGCATCTTCATTCTTAACATCCGCATCAAGACTAGAAATAACCTTGATATCAACTATCTTATCTGAAACATTTTCAAAACTTACTTTCTGAACTGATAGTTCCTTTTGGGCCACACTTAGAAATCTAACAAAGTTGAACTTAATTTTAGATTCTCCTTTAGTGACAATAAAGGAACGTGTCAAAGTAGCATTTTTCATATTCAAATCAAGTGTAAAATCACTGATTGTATCCTTATTCAAATCTAGCTTTGATCCATTAATCAGAAAATTCATTTTAATGAAATTAACCGCGTTGATTACTTTACCAAAATACTTAGGATAACCATTCTTCCACCAGCCAACACGAGTCTTATCTGGATACCAAATTCCGGCTAGATAAATTCCAGAAAGACTATCACCTGTATAATCTTCTTCAAAGTTACCTCGCATCCCCATATAACCATTGCCCAAGCTAGTTAAACTTTCTTGAAGCCGTTTATTTTCTTTGTCTAACTTATGCGTAACGATATTCCAAGGTGCCACATCAAATATTCTTTGCATCTAAAATATTCCTCCTACAAACATAAAAAAATATTATTTTTCAATTCTTCAAAAAGATTTTCTTACCACAATTCTTATTATTATTCAGCATAATATTTGTTGCAATCGTTTTCACAATGTTACCGATAACAACTTTCTAGTCTTTCTTTGACTGATAAATAATGAATCCCTTAGGAGATAAATCTACATTATGACTATTGTTTATAGATAAGTTTTTAAGCAAAACATCTCCATTAATAGATACATTTCTACTCTGATCACCTATATTAAAAATACCGGTTATTGAATGATCATTTATTTTACGACTGAGAATCAAAACACCTGGCTGATGATTATCCCAATTCATATTGCCTTCAGAAAAAACAACGCTGTTCTTTTTTCTGAAATCAACTAACTGTTTAAAGAAGTTATATAAATCCGTATCTTGTTGATCTTTATCCCAGATCATACACTTACGACACCCCGGATCATCTCCACCAGTCATACCGTATTCATCTCCATAATAAATACAAGGAACACCTGGTTGTAAATAAGTGAAGGCTAGAACTTCTTTTTCCAAATCCTTATCATTATTAGCAACTGTCAAAATACGCGCTGTATCATGAGAATCTAAAATATTGAATTGAACTTGATTAGTTTGCTTGCGATAAAGCATCAATTGATTATTAAGATTCGACATGAATTGTGAAGTTGTTAAAGAGTTTTTGATGAAATATTCTTTAATGGAATCTGTATATGCATAATTCATGACGGCACTGAATTGATCCCCATTCAACCAACTTTGAGAGGAATGCCAAATCTCCCCTAAAAGATAGAAGTCTTTTTTGGTTGCGTCACAAGTTCTACGAACGTCCCTCCAAAACTCGTGATCTATCTCATTGGCTACATCAAACCTCCAAGCATCAATATCAAATTCTTCAATCCAATATTTAATTACTTTTAAAAGATAATCTTTTACTTCTGGATTAGCAGTATTTAATTTGGGCATATGAGGAGTTGTGTCAAACACGTCATACGTTATATTCGTTGCATCTTCAAAGTTCTTTCCTGGAGTGTAAGTAACTGGAAATTTATTTATATGAAACCAATCTGCATATTCAGACTGATCTTCATTTTGAATTACATCTTGCCATTGTGGAGAGTCGTCTCCAATATGATTGAATACAGCATCTAACATGATTTTTATTCCACGTTTGTGGCATTCATTTACTAATTTTTTGAACAGAGTCTTATCACCAAAACTAGGATCAATTTCAAAATAATCAATTGTATCGTATTTATGATTTGAAGAAGCCTTAAATATTGGACAGAAATAAATTCCATTAATGCCTAGATCAACTAAGTGATCTAAATGATCTAATACTCCCTTCAAGTCTCCACCAAAGAAGTCTTGAGGACTAGGATCTTTTGAACCCCAAGGTAAGGTATTTTCAGGATCATTGGTTGAATCTCCATTAGCAAAACGCTCTGGAAAAATTTGATACCAGACCGTATTCTTAACCCACTTTGGTGCCTTAAAACGATCAACTTCATGAAAATAAGGTAACTTGAAATAATTATTGTCTTGATTCAAGGCCTCTTGACTAAACTCAACATATCCTTGATCTCCATACAATAATTCTGTTTTATCAAAACCTATAATATGAAAAATATATGCGGCTCGTTTAAATGGTTCACTTATTTCTATCTCCCAATAATCATATAATTCAGTTTTTAGAGTCAATTTCATATCAATTGAATTTTCTTGCCATTTTTCCTTATCGATCGTATAGGTATCACCATGAATAACACTAACTTTTTCCACATCTTTATGAGCTGTTCTCAAACGTAAATGCAACAAATTAGATTTATATAAAAAAGCATATTCACTTTCAGGTCTATGATAAATAGCTGCTATATTCATAAAATACCGTCCTTAATTAAGGGAAAAACTCCACAAAAAATAATTTCAATACATTATGTAGTGAGTTATCCTTTGCAGAGCCTTCTCAAAACAAATTTTTTTAAAAGAAAAGGTAATCAGGCAAATTCCCTAATTACCTTTTTTAATTTATTAAACTAAATAATTGTTTCTTCCGTATCTTTGTCAAAGTAATGTGCTTTAGTCATTTCAAAAGCCATCTCAACACTATCACCAGGTTGATGATGATCACGAGAATCAACTTTTGCAATAAAGTCTGTACCTCCGACTTGGGAGTAGAGGATCGACTCAGCACCCAATAATTCAGAAACTTGAATATTAGCATTAATTATAGCATCAGGAAATGCTTGAATAGCAACCTCTTCAGCATGTACATCTTCTGGACGAATACCAAATGTAAGTTCTTTACCAACATAGCCCTTCTTTTCAAGAATCTTATATTGTCCTTCAGGAACAGCAATATTTAAACCTTGATCATTAACAATTTTTCCATCTTCAAGTTTAACATCAAAGAAGTTAGTTGCAGGTGAACCAATAAATCCGGCAACAAACTTATTTGCAGGTTTACTGTACAATTCAGAAGGTGTACCAACTTGTTGAATTCTACCATCACTCATAATAACAATTCGATCAGCCATAGTCATGGCTTCAACTTGATCATGAGTAACATAGATAAAGTTACGTCCCAAACGTTGGTGCAATTGAGCAATTTCAGTACGCATTTGAACTCTCAACTTGGCATCCAAGTTTGATAATGGCTCATCAAGCAGGAATAAATTGGCATCACGAACAATTGCACGGCCCAAAGCAACACGCTGTCTTTGACCACCGGATAAAGCAGCTGGTTTTCTTTCAAGATAAGGTGTTAATCCCAAAATTTCAGCAGCATTTTCAACGCGCTTTTTAGTATCTTCCTTATCATTTTTACGAATGTTTAATCCAAAAGCCATATTATCAAAGACTGACATATGTGGATACAATGCATAGTTTTGGAAAACCATTGCGATATCACGATCTTTAGGCGAAACATCGTTCATAACTTT
Source organism: Companilactobacillus nuruki (assembly GCF_002872255.1). Taxonomy (GTDB): domain Bacteria; phylum Bacillota; class Bacilli; order Lactobacillales; family Lactobacillaceae; genus Companilactobacillus; species Companilactobacillus nuruki. The sequence continues at coordinate 24,452 of NZ_NIPR01000007.1, read as the reverse complement.
GTCATCCATCTTAAAATCACCTTTTGAGATGTCCTCCAAGCCAGCTATCATACGCAATGTGGTGGATTTACCACACCCGGAAGGTCCAACGAAGACAATAAATTCACCATCTTTAATGTCTAGGTTGAAATCACTAACTGAATAGTCAGTATTACCTTGATAGCGTTTGTAAATGTGTTCCAAATTTATTTTTACCATTTTTAACGCTCCTTTTATTTTTTGACTTCCAGTTAACTAATAAGTTTAATCTTACTAATCAATCTAGATGTGTCCACCACACCCAAAGTCAATCCTTTTTAGCTACTTGGCCACCAAGTAATCTATATGAAATATACGTTGCAAGCGACACACTACATAAAACACTCAGAAAAGCCAACTGCAAAACGAAATTTATTAATATCAAGATTAAAAATACTATTACTGAGATAATAATTGGTAAAGGTTTTTGTACAAAGAGTGTCAGGATATTATTAAAATTATCAGTTGCCAATTGAAAACTCGTAGCAACCAGCACCATGAAATATACAAATGTAAATATCAATACTGCCATATGCCACTGAGGATTTCCAACTGTAATCTTATTTAATAAAATGAAGATACTTGCAACAAAACCTAATCCAAAATTGAGACGATAATTTTTCTGAAAATCAAACCATTTTTTTAAGAAATATTTGAAAAAGCTCACACTACCATTGATCTGCCATTCTTGAATTGCAGAATAACTAGCTGCCAATCCAGGAATAGTGAAAACTGAAATCATTAACCAAAGAATAACTAACAACACACTATATATACTTGAGAAATTCAGATTGAATAAGATTATTGCAGTCAAAATCACCGAAAAATTGATAATGAAGAATGCGAAATTAATCGTAAATAATGACATCAACCAATTTCCACTCGCTATTAATCTCTGTCCTTTTTTTGATTTTAAATTGATCACAATAATCGTTCCTCTCTTTTATTTACTTAACAGCACCGTCAGTAACACCTTTGATAATCCATTTCTGAGCAAATAGATAGAAAATAATTACAGGAATGATTGAAAGTGTAATACCCGCTAAAGCTAAATGCCATTGCTTAGTATATTCACCGAAGAAATTGAACATTTGTAGAGGAATCGTATATTGTGCTTGTGGCAAGACAAGTGATGGTAATAGATAATCATTCCAGATAGCAATGATGTTCAAAATAGCAACAGTAACTGTAATAGGACTAAGCATTGGGAAGATGACCTTGGTAAAAATCTGCCAACGGCTAGCTCCCTCAATTTCAGCTGATTCATCCATTGCAATTGGAATACCCGATAAAGTACCTTGATATAAGAAGACTGATAAACTGCAATCAAATCCTATATACATAATTACAAGGCCCCACATGTTTAGAAAATGAACGGCACCGAAATTAGCTGTCAAAGGAATCATAACTGATTGGAAAGGAATCAACATAGCTGAAATGAACAGCATCAGGATTCCACCACTTAACTTACTGTGATTTCTTTGTAATGCATAAGCAGCCATTGATGAAGCGAGGATAATCAACAACACCGAGAAGACTGTGATAATCAATGAATTAGTCAATGAACCAATAAAGTTCAAAGCCTTGAAAGAATTCACATAATTATCACTTGTGCTTGGATGTGGTAACGACAGAACAGAGGCAAAAATCCCTTTTGGTGTTTTAAACGAATTAGAAACAATTAAGTAAAATGGAAACAACCATAAGATACCTAGCAATGCTCCAAAGATACCTAATGTTACTTTACCTTTTTTATCCATTAGAGATCCTCCTCTCTCTTCTTATTGTATGCAACTTGTACTAACGAAATCGCAGCAACGATGATAAAGAAGATAATAGCCTTGGCCTCTGACAATGCAAAATTACCAGAGTTATAAGCTGTATTAACAATATCCATCGCTAACATTTGTGTTGAGTTATAAGGTCCACCATTTGTTAATGACAAGTTTTGATCATAAATCTTGAATCCGTTTGATAACGTTAAAAACATGCAAACTGTAAATGCTGGTGCAATCATTGGAAATGTAATCTTAGTGAAACGTTGCCATGCGGAAGCTCCATCAATCTTAGCAGCTTCAATGATTTCATTAGGAATATTTTGCAAGTATGCAATGTAAATGATCATGATATAGCCACTCATTTGCCATACTGTAACAATAACTAATCCCCAAAAACCAGTTGTTTCATTTGTCAACCAATTTTGAAGCCAACTTACATGCAATGCATCGCCCAAAGCTTGAAAGCCTTGTGTAAAAATGAATTGCCAAATGAAACCTAAAATTAGTCCACCAATCATATTTGGCATAAAGAATACGGTACGTAAGAAATTACTTCCCTTGAACTTTTGTGTAACTAATAATGCTAATCCCAAGCCTATTACGTTTAGCAAAATAACGGTAACAATTACAAAACCCACTGTAAACCAAAAGGCGTTAATAAACGCCTTATCTTGGAATAATGTTATGTAATTTTGAAATCCTACTACCTTGGTAAATCTCAATCCATCCCAGTCGGTGAATGAATAGAATAAGCCTTCTAGAACCGGAATAAATACTACCAAAGCTAACGCAACGAGGGTTGGTGTTAAAAATAACCAAAATGAAAGACTCTTGTTCTTCATATTCATTGCCCTCTTTTGTTAATACTAATTAATTAGATGATTTTTGTTGTTTAGCCCAACCATCTTTCATATTTTGAACTGTCTTATCCCAGCTTTGCTTGCCTGATAAGTACTTTTGTAGATTTGGTTGTGCAACATCTGGATCCCATGAAGTACCAGTGTAACCAGGGAATACCCAACCAGTAGTCTTGTTTGCCTTTGAGTATTCAAATACTGCTGATGTCAATGGATCACTCATCTTGTAATTGTCATAACCTTTGTATGCAGGAACATAGTGTAATTTCTCAACAACGTCTTTCTTACCAGCTTTAGATGTGTACATCCAATCTAAGAAGTCCTTAGCTGCTTTTTGTTCTGCTGTTGATTTCTTGCTATTAACTGCCCAATATAATGATGTACCAACTGGCATCTTTCCTTCTTCACCAGGTACAGGAATAGGAATCATACCAATGTCGTTCTTAGCAAAGTTCTTGTCGATACCTTCAACTGTAGGATAAATCCAATCACCTTGTTGAATCATAGCAACTTTACCTTGTGAGAAGTATTGGTTAACTTGTGCGGAATAATCTAATTGCATAATTGGCTTGATTGAATAATCTTTTTCAAGATCAATCATTGTTTTCATATCATTAGCTTTTGAAAATGCCATTTTCTTTGATTTATAAAGTGTTTGTGCATTTCCATTATAATCTTGAGCTAAGTAAAGGTTTGCCAAGTGATCTGAGAATACCCAAGCTTCCTTACCAGGTGTAGCAAAGACACCCTTGATACCTAATTCACTCTTTTGTGAGTCCAATTGCTTGATAGCTGCCTCAAGTTTATCCATTGACGTCAAGCTGTTCGGATCAATACCGGCTTTTTCAAAGACTTTCTTATTGTAAACTAATCCATAACCTTCAACATTAAATGGTAAACCAACTGCTTTACCTTGATCATTCTTAACGGCATCCAATGTTCCAGGTTTTGCTGCCTTAGCGGCTTTAGTATCTGATAGGTCAGCTTCATGTGCTTTAAATTGTTTAACATCTGCTGGACCAGCCAAACTAAAGATTGTTGGTGCATTACCAGAAGAAATTCTAGTCTTTAGAACTGGATCATATTGAGTACCACCACCGATTGATGTAACTTCGATTGTTACATTTGGATGAGTCTTCTCGTACTCTTTAGCAATTTGTTTAAATTGCTTATTATTTTCAACCTTTCCTTGAAGAATTGTAATCTTAACATCCTTACCTGAGGATGAACTATTACTGCAGGCTGCCAACATAAATGCTGCGCCAGCTGCCAAAGCAATAACTCCGACACGCTTGCCTAAGCGTTTCCAGAAGTTTCTCTTCATTACCGTGACCCCCTAAAAAATATTATTTCTTTATTACAATTTCCATTATTGTTCGAAATACGGCTGTTTGCAACCGCTTTCTTAATGTTACCGATAACAGCTTTTAAATTTAATCAAAAAAAATGATTAATTCACAATCGAATTAATCATTTTTTCTTATCAATTTTATTCATTAGTCTTTCCTTGAATAATTATTGGATCATAGTCAAGCGTCACTATTCCATCCTGTACTTTTATTAATGAGTTATTGATCATATTGGTATAACTATCACTAGCAAGAGCGACTGGGATCTCCCCTGACATTCCCTTTAGAGAAAAGATACCGATTCTAACTAAATTCCCCAAACGATAAGTAACCTCTACAATATCGTTCTCAATTGCTGTGACTTTATAAGTCCCAGAAACTTGGATATCGCTTTGTTGTAATTCATGCATTCTAGATATCAAAGCTGATAAATTCATCCGATTATTTTTCCAATCGAGTTTATCCATATCAAACAGACTCGGCGTGTGTTTAAAACCATACTCTTGTCCCGCGTAAACCAATGTTGATCCTTTTTGAAATTCCGAAAAAGCTGTCCAGTTGTACATATCATTTTCATTGATAAATAAACTATGTGCTCTAACTTGATCATGATTTTCTAAAGCTCGCATTTTAATATAATTAGTTGGATAAATAACCCCCTGAGTATTTAACGCATCAACATACTTACGAAGTGGTATGTCTCCTTTAACGTATTTACGCCATATATCATCAATATCATAATCATAAGTCATATCAAAAGCAGTATACAGCTCCCCATCAGAGGCCACATGATAACCCTTAGCACCTAATGAACTAATATAATCTTTACTTGTTGATTCGGCCAGCCAAACCGTCTTAGGATTAACCTTGCTGACTTCTTTTCTAGCCTGCTTCCAAAATTCTATTGGAACTTGAGAGGCGACATCACATCTAAAACCATCAACAATTTTGGCATATCTTTTTAGAGTTTCAATTTGATAGTTCCATAAGGCCTTGTGGGAATAATCTAATTCCGCAACATCAGTCCACTCTTCATTCTTATTAAATAACTTTCCATTCTTATCATGCAAAAACCACTCAGGATGAACTTGTAATAATACTGAATCTCTCGAAGTATGATTATAGACAATATCAAGCATGACTTTCATTCCATGATTATGAATTTCATCTACTAAATGTAAAAAGTCTTGCCAAGTACCTAACTTAGGATCAATTGCTCGATAATCCTTTATTGAGTAAGGTGAGCCAAGTTTTCCTTTCCTATCCTTACGACCGATAGGATTAATTGGTAATAACCAGATAAAATCTGTACCTAACTCTTTAATTCTTGGTAAGTCAGACTCAATTGCTTTTAAAGTTCCTTTTTTAGTATGGTTTCTAACAAAAATACAATAAATTTGGGACTTTCTCAATTTTATATCTGTTTGAACGGCCATCTCTACACCCCTTTATATTTTTGACTCTAATGCACAAGCTCCCCATGGACCAAGTTTTAATACATTATCAACTATTTCATTTTCTTCATTAGAAAGAATAACTTTAAAACCATCCTTCTTTAATTCAAAGGTTTGTTCCTTGTTAGAGAAATTGGCTACGACAATCCCTTCCTTTGTAGCTATTTTTCTAACATAGGCATAAATATTAGGTTTAGTGATTAATAGTTGATAGTCTCCTTTGCTGAAACATTCATATTTTTTTACCTTGAGTAATAACTGATAAAATTTCAAGACACTTTTATCGTTAGCTATTTCAGTAGCGACACTATTATTATCGGTCTTGGCCCAATTCCATGGTTCTTTTTCAGAAAATCCGTGATATTTAGACTCATCCCATTGCATTGGTCCACGTGCTGTCATCTCATCTTGATCATTTAATAACTGCAAAATATTCTTATCATTATATGACTTATTGCGTAAACTATTTATCAAATCAATTGCTCTTTGATCATCAAAATCACTAATATTTTGATATTTCAAACCATGCATACCGATCTCTTCACCATAGTAAATTACAGGAATTCCACGTTGTAAGAATAACATCATTGCTAATAGCTTGGTTATCTTATTGTTATCTTCAGGTAAATTCAAACGGTCAAGTACTCGACTTATATCATGATTTCCCCAAGTCAAAGTTGGTAAACTAATATTAGCTAACACACTTTCCCAAGTCACATAAGTATTTTTCAATGAAGCTAGTGATAATTTTCTGGATTGAAAGAATTTTGGTATATCTTTATTACTGTCATCATAAATCTCACCATAATTGTCAGAGTTAACAACCACGTCACATCCATTATCTCCAGGACGTGTATACTCTGCTGCATCACGAGCCGTTGCCGACGATGCTTCTCCAAATAAAAATGCATCAGGTTTATAATCCTTTATCTCTTTAACAAAACTATCCAAATAATCCTTAACTGCTGGTAATTTAGCATAAAAGGTATCATCTATGGGAAATCTTGCATCAGTTAACAAAGAATCCTGTTCCAAATTAGCCTTAGCAATATGAATAAATGCATCTAATCTAAAACCATCAACACCCTTTTCCAACCAAAACTTAGCAATATCGGACATCGATTTCTGAACTTCGGGATTTTTCCAATTCAAATCAGGCATCCCTTTATCAAATAAATGGAAATAATATTCATTATTATTATTAGGACTTTTTTCCCAAACACTTCCACCAAAAAATGATCCCCAATTATTTGGTTCATGACCATCGACTTGATTATGCCAAATATAATAATCTTTAAAAATACTGTTATTATTATTGATAGCATCCTTGAACCATGGATGTTGATCAGAAGTATGGTTTATAGGAAGATCCAAGATTATATGCAATCCCAGACTATGAGCTTTAGTAATCATTTCGGAGAAATCTCCACTATCTCCAAGAATCGGATCAATTGCAAAATAATTAGATACATCATAACCATTGTCAACTTGTGGTGATACAAAAATTGGATTTAGCCAAATCGTATTAAAACCCATATCCCTTATGTACTCTAGATGTTCTATTACTCCCTTTAAGTCACCGATACCATCATTATTAGTGTCCTGAAAACTCTTAGGGTAGATTTGGTAAATAATTGCCTTATCATACCAATTCATAATATATTGCCCCCTTTTGTAAGCCTTTACACCTCAGTATAAAAAAGTAAGCCCTACATAAGCAAGGCCATCTGATGTGTTATCGGTAACAAATTAAACGCGCAACGTTCCACCCAAGTTAACTTTTGGTTCAAAAATTAATGCCCCTTGTTTGTCCTCTGTAACAATCTTATCTAATAAATTCTCCCCACAGGCACTTCCCATTTCAATAATCGATTGTTTAATTGTCGTTATCTTAGGAGAAGCGACCTGATTTAGAAATACTCCATCAAAACCAGTAACTCCATAGTCTTCGGGAATCTTTCCTCCGCATCGTGAAATTCCACGTTCTATACCAATAGCTAATCGATCTGAGGCACATATAAATGCCGTGTTTTTAGTGATATTATCCCAATTTTTTTCAACAAATTCTTCAGCCAAATGACTGTGATTACCAAATCGATGCAATTCGGGCATCATCCTCTTTTCCTGAACTTGTTGTAAATAACCTGACTCTCTAGAATACTCAAAGGATTCCTTACTATCGATTCCCACATAAATCAATCGTTCATATCCTTTTTTCAAGGCCAATTGAGATAAGATATATGTTCCTGACTTATTATTAGTATCAACATAATCAAAACCATATCGATTTTCACCAAACATAACGACCGGTTTTTTCAATTTTTTTATCCACTCAACATCAGATTCACGCATACCAGTAATTATATAACCATCACAATTACCAATATCAAAATTATTTCTCGTTACTAATTGCAAAGAATATTGATGCAAATCAAGCGTTTTAGCAATACCAATCATTAAATTCATATAATATGGTTCAGTCGTATCAATATCTTCTAAAATACATAATTTAATGATTCTAGTACTATTATTAGCTAATGCTTTAGCTATTACATTCGGATGATAATCCAATTCGCGCATGGCTTCATAGACTAATTGTTTTAGTTCATCAGTAACCTTATCTGGATGATTGATTACACGTGAAACTGTCATTTTTGAAACATTGGCTTTCTTCGCTACGTCAACTAAAGTAGTCATGCATTCTTCCCCTCCATATATCACAAATTTATTATACCAATATTAAAGCCCTTACAACTCATTTTTATTAATTAAATTTTAGAATAAAAAAAACCGTCCATATAATAAATATGAACGGTTAATCTAGTTACGGAGTCATCATAACTATTGTGTAAATTCCTAAATTTCTGTTTTATAAGTGACTTATGGGAAATTATAAATACTGCGACAACACCAGTGACAACATAGACATTTCTCTTACTTATTTTTTACCTAATTACATGATAAAAAATAGTTAATAATTTAAAGTTGACAACTTGCTAGCAACTAAAATTGCATCACATTTTATCTATCCAATTATTGAAATAAACGAAATATTTTTATTTTTGTGCTACATCTTTTGCCGAAACAAATTCACTGGTTGCTACCCTATAATACTTATCTTCTTCCTTATTATCTGAAGTTGTATTTGTATCTTTTCCTAAATAAGCAATTCTATCTGTCTTCCATGGTGTGTTTAAAGCTAATGCTCTATTTGATACATATTCATTTTGTGGATTCTTTAACATAACATATGATGAACCATTACTGTTTTGACTAATAGTCCATACTACTTGATGTCGTTCTACATATCTATATACTTCACTTGCTTTTACCCACTCATTAGTAGCTACTCTTAAATAAGATATATTATCAATCTTTGCTATTTTATCACTTACCCAATCACTATTTCTACCTAGTGCTCTATTTGCTACTTTTGTTACTTTTCCATTATTTATAGCATATAAAGAAACAGATTCATCTTTAATATTAGCAGGTACAGAAATAGTTTGTTTTAAATCAGTATATGAAATACCACCACCATTATTATGATTGGAACTTCCTCCACCGTTAGTTGATCTTGACTTAACAGTAAGCTTAACAAGCTTTGTAAGATTTCCAGCTGATAATTCTACATCATAAACTCCTGGTTTAGTCAAATCTGCGTTACTTAAATCAACCTTCACAGGAATATCATTTCCATCACTATTAATTGCAGACGCATTGAATTCTTTTGCAGTCGGAGTTGGATCCCCAACAATCATTGTATAGTCTGATCCATTTAGTATGTTAGTTGGAGTCCTAACGTAAGTCCCTGGTTTATCACCATTGTAATTATTTACAAGTTCACTAGATGTATATACCTTGCCATCATTAACTGCTTTACCATTTAAATCCTTGGATCTCCCCCAAGTCGTTGAATAACTTGTAATGGCATTTTGGGGATTTGCAGCATCGTTTAGTCCTGAACCTGTAAGCATCGTATTAGGTCCTAAAGTCAATGTTGTCAATCCTGGGGATATTCTTATGGTTCCATCTTTTGATCTTATACCAACACTCTCAACAGTATTATCAAGCATGCCCTTCATTGTTTTAACATTCCTAGTGTCAAATGAGCTCAGATCTAAAGTTGCACATTGGCCAACAAAGTTAAACATATAATCCATATTTTCTACTTTTGAAACATCAAAGTTACTTACATCTAAAAATTTCAGAGAATAATCTCCGTTAAACATATGATCCATATTTGTAACAGAAGATGTATTTAACTCCTCAAGATTATCTATATTAGCTAATCCGATCATTCCATTAAACATATAAGACATGTCTATCACTTTTTTTGTATTTTTAGCAAAATTTCCACCTACATTGAGCTCTTTAATATTTGTAGCAGAAAAAAGAAAGCTCCTCATATCTGTTACATTGCTTGTATCCCAATTAGAAAGATTTAATGAAGACACTTTAGTCCCTATAAACAATTCTTTCATTGAAGTAACTTTAGAAGTGTCAATATTATTCATTCCATTAATCGTCGTCAAATTAATTAAATGTCCATTTTTAAGAACATCAGTTGCAAATAACCCAGATATATCTCCTATTAGATTTAGCTTTCCAGTAACATTAATCTCTTTAACATTTTCAGTTATACCTTCAGATTGCCAAGGAACTTCTTGTGGTAAGCCGGAGTCTCCTCCACTAATAGTTAAAATTTTTGAACTATCGTCATAACTCCAACTAGCTGTACCCCATTTTCCTTGTTGTACTGAATCTTCTGTATTCGTCTTTTCAATTTTTGTATTATTAGCGACATCAGCTTTTACATTAGAGATATTATTCTCCATCGCAAGGGTTCCTAAACTTGCAAGTAAACATGTAGCTAAAAGAAGTGTATGCTTTAGTTTTAAATTTTTTATTTCCATATGAATTATCTCCCATAAAATTTTCTCATATAAATGTATACGTAATTATACAAATAATTCAAAGTTAAGCCAACTTTTTTATAATTGGAAATTTTACATAAAAAAAGCCCACCACCTAAATTAATAGATGATGGGCCTTTTCGATGGGCAATACTTTCAATAAAAGTAGAGGTAATTTCAAGTATTGCTAAGTCATTGAACGATTATAATATAATTCATACTCAAGAAATCATTTACAAGCAAAGACTTTACGTATTTAAATATCTGTTTTAATGCCAGAAATGCCGTTGATCATTTTCGACCAGGATTAACATCGAAGAACCTTTGTGACATCATTCTTAATGGAATCAGTAGCTCCTTTAATAATTATTATCCTAACAGTTTAACTTATCGTGAATCCCATTAAGAAGGTTTGAATTATTGACATCGTTAGGATAATTTTTTGAGACATACTTCCCCTCCTTTGATAATGGAAAATCAAAAGAGTCATGATCATATACGTATTCGCTAATAATTTCATTCAGCAAATCTATTTCCGATTTTGAAAAATTAATTTTTTTTATTCTGCATCACCTTTTAATATTAAATTACTTAATTATCAAAAACATATCAAGCCTTAATTGGCTTTTTATTTTTAACGTCAAAAGAATATATGTACCCCTAAATTGCAGCATATCTCCTATTTTCTCGGAAATTAATTATAAATATCGCTTTATTACATATATGTGAAAATAAAAAAACGTGATTTCCCACGTTTTATTGAAGGATTGATAATATTGGTTAAAAGAATTTCAAAAACTATTAAGCCTTATAAATTAGAAAATGGTCAGACTAGATATCGTTTTACAATTCGAATTGATTCTAATCATACGACAACACGACGTGGTTTCTATTCTATCGATGAAGCTGAAATAGCCTATATTAACTTGCGTAAGAAGATTTTGAATGATGACTATAATGAACACGGCGGGTATGTTAAGTTTCAGGAGATATACGAAGAATGGCTTAAAAGCTATAAAAATACAGTGAAGGAATCTACATTTTATAAAACTAAAGGAATCTTTAATTACAACATACTCCCCCACTTTGAGGACAAATATATTAAAGATATAGACGTAACTATATGCCAAAATACTTTAAACAAATGGGTTAATGGATTGGTTCATTACAAAGAAGTATTTAATTATGCCAACTTGATTTTTAAAGAGGCTTTAAGGCGAAATTATATATCGGTTAATCCAATGGATAAATTGGATATTCCTAAAAAGACTAAACACAAAGACAGTGCTCAAAAAGAATATAACCATAAAAACTTCTATACTATTGAGGAACAAGAAAAGTTTTTGAACTATGCAAAAAATTATGATTTTAAAAAATATGTTTTTTTTCGTCTCTTAGCATTCACAGGTCTAAGACGTGAAGAAATACTGCCCTTAAAATGGAATGATTTAAATGATGACAATATGCTTATCATTAACAAGGCACTCGTTAGAATTGATGGTCGCGGTTATAAAATTCAAAGCACTAAAAATAATGAAATTAGAAATTTAATTATTGATCCAAAAACATTATCTATTTTAGATGATTGGAAAAAATATCAAAAAAGAGAAAATCCTAATGATGATCAAAGCAATCAATTTATTTTTATGAATCCTCGAACTAAATCTCATTTTTCTTTAGAGGTTCCAAGAAGGTGGCAGCAAAAAATAAATAATGCTATCCAATTAGATCACGTAGTAACACTGCATGGATTTCGTCATACGCACGGAGCCTTGCTTTTGGATAATAATAGTGATCTAACCTTCAAGGACTTGCAAAAACGCTTAGGACATAAAAATTTGCAAACAACCATTAACACTTATCTTCATTCAACTAATAAATCAGATAGTAAGATGGTAAAGGCTCTACAAAAAGTAGATGATATTTCTGAGGCGTCAAATAAAAATAATTAGTTGTGACAACATTTTGACAACATAAGGTTACACACAAGGACACTTTCTTACACTCTAGTACACATTTGAACTAAAAAAAGCAAACAAAAAAACCTCTATATCGTTTGATATAGAGGCCTTTTTACATACCGTTACACTTACGTACATAACGGTACATATATAGTTACGGAGTCAGCATAACTATTGCATGTACTTTTGTTATTTTGACAGATATACTCGATATCTATCGACTATTATTATCATATTTGATCAATAAAATGTAAATAACTAATCGTCTTTATAACTAAACCGTTAGTTTCATGTGACATTATTGTAAGATTGGGTAATATATGAAATACTTTAACTAAGAATGGAAGTGAAATTATGGATTACGCAGCTGAACTTGCTCTAAGTATTACTAGTATAGTTATCGCTACAGTTTTAATTATTGGGGTAATTTTAATAACTATTGCTTTATTTAGAATCAATGGGACTTTAAAATTACGCAATAAAATGTTGATTCAAGCGACTCATCCCTACATTTTCTGTCAACGTAACCAACACCAAAACCGTTTGGAGATCAGAAACAACGGTCAAGTCCCTATAGCCATTGATAAAGTTGATTCTATTTTAGATTTATCCGAATTAGAACAAAACTCTCTTCAACCTGGACAAATCTTTTTTCACAAGTTAAATGATGATAGACCATTTGTTATCTCCATTAATTATCATGACGACATTGATAGTTATCAATCAACTTTTAATATTTAAACTAACATCTTTATGGTATAAATATATTGATATTAAGAGGATGTTTAGTAAATACTTACAAACCTTACAAAACCGTTAGGACAAAGTTTCCTCCAAATATGCTATCATTCCAAGTATCATGGAGGAATGAATATGAGCAAAAAAGTTTGGGCTGGCATAATAACAGTTATTATCTTATTAGTACCTTTATCAATTTATCAATTCTGGTATGTTCCTAATTATGGCGGTGATGATTACTATACTTTCGTTGGTGATTCATATAAAGAAATTATCGTAAAAGATACTTCTGGAAATGACCACCGCGAATATAACTACAGCCAAAAAGCATATGATAAAAATGGTAATGAAAAACTACTCAAATTTTACAGTGCCCTTGGACGTCCCATCAAGGCAAATAATTATCTAAAGATAACTTACAACCAAAAACGCGATCAAGTAATCTCTTGGGAAAAGGTTCAAAAGAGTCAGGTTCCTAGGGACTCTTTAGAAAAAATACTAAAATAAGTTCATTAGAACAAAAAAAGTCTGTTTCGAATAATTCCGAAACAGGCTTTTCTATTTAAAATATTCTTTTGCAAAATCAATAGTATTATCAATATACTTTTGACCGGCCACATGATATGACTGAGCATGTCCTGCACCTTTAACGATCCATAATTTCTTTGGTCCTTTAGTATAGTCATAATTCTTATAAGCATTGCTTGTAGGTACAAATGTATCCTTTGAACCATGGATTACATACAAAGGCACCTTGTTTTTCTTCAATGTGTCCTTTGTACTTGCCTGATAAAAATTATAACCAGCTAATGCATCAGCATATAAACTAGCAGTTGGAACAATTGGAAAACTTGGTAATCCAAACATTTCTTTTAACTGATAATCCAATTCTCCAGAAATAGTTGAATACCCACAATCAGCAATTGCAAACTTAACATCTTTGAGTTTCTCACCCAAAGTATACATTACTGTTGCAGCTCCCATACTAACCCCAAATAACCCTATTTGAGATTGAGAACCGTTCTCTTTGTTTGCCATCTTTATCCAATTGGCAAGATCAGTTCGATCCTTCCAACCATAACCAGCATATTTACCCTGACTCATACCAAATGATCGATTATCAGGTACTAATACGTTATATCCCGCTTGATGGAACATTTTGACATATGATCCCATATATTTGCTTGCACTTCCATAGCCATGTACTACCACAACTGTTTTAGCGGTCTTTTTAGCAGCTGGTAAATATCTAGCCTTGAGTTTTAACTTATCTTTGGTGGTCTGTTGCCAAATATCTTGTTTTTGATCTGCAAACCAACGATCATTTTTACTCATAGACCCACCAGACTCACTAGCATAGCCATTTTTACTGAAAGCATAATTGAACATATATCCACCAGCAGCAATATCTGCTACTAAAACAACACCTACTGCCACTGACAAAATAATTTTAACGTATTTTTTTACTCGCATAATCAACCCTACTTAAATTCAATCTTGATAACAATCATAATCTAAGTAGTAGCAAAATTTCAAATGATAACTTTAAGCTTGTTCATGTGACAATTTTTCGTCACGAGCACGATTTTCAGAAGCATCCTTGTGGAACCAGTGAATATGTGAATCAAAGAAGGCAATCATATCGTTCATGAAGTACATGATATATGTTAAGAACAATACTGGACTGGCATCTCCTTGTGTTGCTGTAACACCCCACAAAACAATTGACATGACACCTTGAACTGTCCAGAAATAATATTGTTCACGGAAACGCAATGTACATAACAATGCTCCTGTGAAACCGATAGCAGCTGATACTGAATCAATAACAGGTCTTGGACTAATAAATAGATGTGTATCCATTAAGTAAAGCAATCCCCATGCAACAAAGAAGAACACGGCCGTTAAAAGCCACTTTGTTCCTGTCAAACCATGAATATGTTTTTCAGCATCTTTGGCCCATTGTGGACTGATTAAAACAGGAATATCAAGTAAAACAATATAACTCAATTGAAGTACAACGTCAGAAAAATTCTTGGCGCTAATAGCAACATAAATATAAATAAGAGCTGAAACTAATCCTAAAACACCATTTAAGGGTTTAGCATTGGTAATAGCAACTGTACATGTAAAACCTAATGTTCCGGCTAACCATGTCCAAATAGCGATACCGTTGATTTGATGTGATAATGTTGAAGCAGTGATGGCACCTAGACCAAACATTAATAGCATGTAGCTTCTGAAACTCCAATGTTTCATTTGTTCAACATACCATCTTGGATTAAAAATACTCATTTTAATTTTTCTCCTCTTAGATTAAATCCAGAATACTCAAGCGGGAAAATATTCTAAACCAATCCATATTTATTTATCCCGTAAATTGTATTTATAAAAAAATATCAATTTAACCGACAGCTAAAATCATACCACCAATTGAATCAAATTTGTTAGTTACAATTTAACTGTACTGAAGGCATATCGGTGTAAAACGCTTTCCTTACTGATATACAAGTAGTTTATCATTTGATACAAGATATAGATTTATTTATTGCCATATCACTATATATTGTTATAACGATTATTAAAAATATATATTCCGGATATTTTCCCAATTAACATAGTCGAATCAATTTTAAATATTTTATATTATATGCAACAATATAAATATCGATATATAAAAGGAATGAGCCTATGACAAATGAAGAACAACTTGAGTCTATAAAAAATTTTTCTTACCAAAAAATGAGTCATGATGCTACTGGTCATAACTTTGATCATATCCAACGCGTTATTAAAACTGTAAAAAACATTCTAAAAGATGAACCAGCTGATCCGCTTGTAACACTTGCCGCTGCCTATTTACATGATGTGGCTGATGACAAACTTGTATCCAATCCCCAAACCCTAGAAAACGAAATTAAAGATTTTCTAAACCAGCTAGACTTCTCTAATGAACAAATAACCGAAATACTTTATATAACACATAACTTATCATTTAGTAAATCGCTATCAGCCAATCCGCCCAAATTATCACTAGCTGGACAGATTGTTCAAGACGCTGATCGGTTAGATGCCATCGGTGCAATTGGAATTACTCGTGCTATCTATTATGGCGGTGCCAATTCAGAAACTATCTACGATCCAGAGATTCGACCTCGAGAAAAAATGAACAAATCTGAATATCGTAATCTGAGCAATGAAACAATCATTAATCACTTCTACGAGAAATTATTGAAACTAACTGCTATGATGAATACTGAAACAGCAAAAAAGATTGCTAAAAATCGTCATCAATATATGATCGATTTTTTGGCTGAATTTAAAGCTGAATGGGATGCAGAGAAATAAAAGGAGCGATATTTTGGTATCATATGAAGAACAAGATAAACAATATTACAACCACATTATCCGTAATTTGAAAAGTCGTGGTGTCGAATTAAAAGACATCGCGGAAATTGTTATTTTTTTGGAAAAAGACTATGTGAAGGGACTCGACGAAGAGGTTTCAATTTATGCTATCAATAAAGTCCTCCATAAACGTGAAGCTCAAAATGCCATTATGACTGGAATTGAATTAGATGTCTTAGCAGAGAAAGGTCTATTATCCTCACCTATGCAGCGAATCATGCAAACTGACGAATCCACTTATGGTATTGATGAAAACTTGGCAATCACGCTAGCAAGCCTTTATGGATCAGTTTCAGTTACCAATTATGGTTATGTTGATAAACTAAAACATGGAATATTAGGAAAATTAAATGACAAATCAACTGGAAAAATCAATGTTTTCTTAGACGATTTGGTCGGAGCCATTGCCGCAGCTGCTTGTGGTTGGCTTGCTCACAATGAAATGTCCGTTAAGAAAATGTTACAAAAATAATTTTTACATAAACAAGAATGATATAAAAAATGCCTATCTAGCAACTATTTTACAATAGCTACTGGATAGGCACTCTTTATTAACTAACGATTAAAACATTTCCATTAAAATGTTCAGATATATAGCGAGTAACCGAGCCTACAAAAAATCTTTCCAGAGCATGAACCCCCGATTTACCCAAAATAACCAAACCAATTTGTTTTCTATTAGCAAAATCAATTAATTCATCTCTAGGTTCACCGCTTAATAAATCCATCTCATAGTCAATCTTATGTGATTCAATTATTCTTTGGGAATTGTTTAGTATTATTTGAGCGTCTTGACTCAATTCTCGTTCCAAGTTTGGTTCATAAGATACTCCCACATTTGTTGGCAAGTTAGCTATATTTACTACAGACACGACATATAATTTTGTATTGAATTTTTTTGCTAATATAAGTGCCTCATTTAAAGCATCATACGAGTTTTTACTTCCATCAAGAGCAATTAAAATATTTTCAAACATTTTTTATTCCTCCTATTAATATTTCACCAAGATATTAACAGGTTCTCTAATAAACTACACTTATTATTTACTTTACAATCTGTACGAAAAAAAGTTAGTTCAATAATCAATGATTACTGGACTAACTTTTCTAATTATTTAAAACAATGATTACATCTATTAAGCAACTACTAATAAATTTATATCTGTATGCTCAGAAACATAACGGGTAACTGAACCAACAAAGAATCTAGTAAATGCACTCGTACCAGTCTTACCCATTACTATCAAATCAATTCCTTCTTCTTTAGGGAATTTGGTTAATTCTTCCCTTGGTTCACCATCTAACAAAACTGCTCTGTAAGGCACATCAGTTTGCGAAACAATGTCAGTTGCTTTTTTGATATCTTTTCTTGCACTATCTTCCAGATCCTTAGTCAATCCTGGAGCATATGAAACACCCACATTCATCGGTAAATTAGCAGTATTGACCACTGATACTAGGTACAATTCAGAATCAAATTGTTTAGCTAATTTTAAAGCGGCATCTAACGCATTATAAGAACTTTGACTACCATCGATTGCTACCAAAATTTTTTTATACATTTTCATAGGACCTCCTAGAATATTCTCTAATTAAATTCTATCAAGTTCCGCAAAATTATGATAATTATTAGCTAATTGAAATATAAAATTTGATATACTGATAAATGAATAGTAAATAATTTAGGGGATTAGTTATTATGCAGAATGATCGTAGATTGGAGCTTATCGAACAAGAATGTAGAATTAGAAATGATCTCAAAGAAATTCAATTTATTCATTATTTTTCAAACCAATTCATGGAAAAGAATACACAATTTTTTTGCATTGAAGAGTTCATGGAATCTCTGGGTATTACCAGTCAAAATGCCCTTGAGAGACTGCCTATTGAACGCTGGGAAAATCATGTTAGACAATCGACTGTCTTCTCCTCCTGGCAGGAAATGCTAGCTAATGCTGGTACTGAATATCGCCTCAGGAATAATTTTTTATGAACTTTAAAAAATAAAGTAATTATAAAGGTGAGCGTTAATTTCTACTTGAGATTAATGCTTTTTTTATAAAGTAAAATTGGCCACTAAATGGATCAGCCACAAATGTAAAGGATAAAACAAATAGAACAAGTATTTCATTTGTGAACTGCATTTACCTATTTTTCCATTATAGAAATATAACAACGGGATAATCAAAATAAAGAAAATGTCACTAGCATTCATTGCAATACTATCAAAAGCCATTTTTAAATTAATATCAGGAATCATCAAGGCCATTGGTAATTCTACAATTGCGTATGTGATCATTAACATAAAATACCAAAAATTACGTTGCTTTAAATTTCGATAATTCAATTGTGTAATAATGGAACAATAACAAAGCTACCTTCTAATAAGGGAACTAGACTGAAAATCATTAAAATAACTGCCAGAGTTTTAAAAATTTTCTGTTTTTTAAAATCATTGCTTTTGTTATCCCAAAGACAAATAACGACTGCGCCCAGAAATAAAGTTAGAAAAATATTATCTCCGATGATTGACATTGCAACCTGTTTTCGTAAAACAAATAAATTCATTAAATAATTACCTAGGGCCATAAATCCACCCCAACTTAGTAAACGAACTAAATATTTCTTACGACTACGAGTATAATATAATCCTTCTACTACTAAGTATGCGAATCCGACTGCCACTACTCTAGTTATAATATGGAAGAAATCAGCCAGATACGGAGAAATAAAATACCCTATATGATCTAAAACCATTAATCCCATTAGAATAATCTTAAACATTTCCCGGTTCATCGCCTTGCCTGAATTGTTTGGTGTGAACTGTTGCATATATAAACCTCTACTTAAATTATTATCCTTTATTATTCAAAAAATTTATGTGATTGTAAATACACCTAACACAACCGTTAGTGCTATATTACAAATTAGTAAGACAATTTATTAAGGTTGGTCAATATGAGAAAATTTCATAATTTTTTACATTCAGAAAGCTATAATTTATTAATCGTTTTAACTGGGCTGGCATCTTTAGTAATTCTTGTCCTCAGTTATATTCCTGGTTTTAACGTATCTCGATCACCATATATTGAAATTGATATTATTTGCTTAATTATCTTTGCCTTCGATTACTTTGGTAGATTATTCCTTGCTAAAAATAAATTAAAATTCTTTCAACATAATATTGTAGATCTACTTGCCATTCTCCCTTTTAATACTATTTTTAATGCTTTTAGAATTTTTAGAATAATAAATATTATTCGCTTTGCAAAAGTTTTCACGCTTGTCAGGTTTGTCGGAACGGCTGGAAAACTGCAAAAAAATGCTAAAAAATTCCTTAAAATTAATGGTTTTATTTACCTAATCATTATTTGTGGCATTGTTTTAGTAACAGCAGCAATTACTTATTCACTTGCTGAAGGTGCCTCCTTAAGTAATTCATTTTGGTGGGCAATTGTTACTGCTTCTACGGTTGGTTATGGTGATGTTGCTCCTAAAACTCTTATTGGAAGAATTGCAGCAATCTCTCTAATGGTTGTTGGTATTGGCTTTATTGGTACCTTAACCAGTACTATCACCAACTATGTAACTCATCAGGATAATGTCAAAAATGACGACAAACTGGATAAAATACTATTAAAACTAGATACGCTTGAAAAAGAGAATCACACATTACGTAAAGATTTAATTGATTTGAAAACAAAACAGAAGACTAAGGATGATAATAAAATTATCTAACAATTATGTAAATTTATTATACATTTATGTTTCGGAAGTAATATAATAAATTTGTTGGAAGAAACCCAAAAAATGCAATAATACAACCTAAATTCTCATTAGTAAAAATTTTCTATAAGAATAATCCTTCTGACAAAAAAATCGTCACTCACAAGAGTAACGATTTTTTATTTTACTTAAATAGATTAAAGATTATGTCTACATGGCACCTACTTTATATTTCATCTTGAATATATAAATATTCTTTCATATTAAATTCGAATAGCATTAACTTACTAACATCAGATATAATATGTGCAAATATTTAGGAGACCTACATGATAAAAAGAATTATAACTTGGCTATTAATACTTATATCACTACTACCAACCACTCTAATTAGTCCAACAAGAGTACAAGCGAATACCGAAAATAGATATACTAAACATTACAATGAATTAAAAAAAATAAATCAAACCATTAGTCAAAAATTATATGATAAGCAGATGACAAGTAAAACTGAGAAATGGGCTAAGTCTATAAAGGGGATTAAATACCTTCAAAATAATCAAATCGAAGTTTACGTTACTTCAAAATTCAAAAAATTAAAGTTAAATAATCGCCAAGACATTATTGATCAAGTACAATTATTTTCTTTAAGAACTATTGACCATTTCAAAGAATTTGATTCTAGCACTTATCTTGACGGACTATCTACCATCATTTTTTGTGATGGTTCTTATATTGGCAAATCAAAGTTTTTGAATAATAAAGACTTTACTTGGAATCAATAATCTGGTACTTAAATACCCTAAACTGTTATGATTAGTTTTAAAACATTTAAGGAGTATTGATTGAAACTACGATCTTATCCGCATCTTATCAAGTTAAATACGTTTATTATTATGATGATCATTGTTTGTGATTTATTTGTTTTGCCACATCACAACCCTGATATCGACGTGAGTCAAGTTTCAGCATCCCACCGTATGAAATTAACACCACATTCAAAACTAAATAGCATGCAATCCACTGACGAAAGAGAATTTAATTCCAAATAGAATTATTTATTCTCATTAAAAAATTTCAACAATTCAGCCTTCTTATCATTTGAAAGTTCCGTATAGGCAACATTTTCGATAGCACCTTCTAATGAATACAGCATTTGAATGCAATAGAATCTATCTGGAGCATTTAATGATTTTAACTTCAAAAACACCCTTTTACTGCCAAATTTTTTTAGTTCACTTTCGGTTGTAATATCGATCTTTGATAATTGTTGGTTTAATACTTTTCCAATATTGGGAAGATTAGTTAATTCTGACATAAGCTTTACCTTCGATTATTTACTTTACCCTTAACTATATCTCACTAGTATCAAAATACCAACGGTCCAAATTTGGACTGTTGGTATTTTTTTGATATTTCACTATTCCCAATTTCTTCTAATACTTTGCTAGATACTGCTTGTTAATGTCCAATCTAAAGTTGTTGTATATCTACCTGTAGACGCTTGGACATCATTATCCATATTTAACAAAACTCCATGATTTTTATCCCATTTTAATTTATTAGTACCTGAATCGAATTTGCCATCGTAGATTTCAGTAGGGTCTGATGAGAGAGTACTACTACTATCATCGTCTTTAAAAATCAGCACATTACTTAAAGTCTTTGTGGAATCTGTAGTATCAGTAAAAGGTCTTTCCATTGCGACAGTTAAAGTCGATTGGATGGAGGCCACTGGATAATCATTATTAGTAACTTTTATAGAAAGATCACTTGATTTTCGATGAACCAAACCTGAGTAATTCGAAACATTTCCAAATTCTATATCTGGTACTTGCAAAGAGATGTCGACCTTAGGTTGCTGTTGCCAAACATAGGTTGTAGCAGAATTTCCAGATTTAGAATATTTTTCCATAATTTCTGTATTCGTTATCAAATCTCCAACTGGCTTATGATCAGTACCTCCATCAGTCTCATCAACAATTTGCCATCTATCAATATCCGCTTTATAAGACGTACCCGCAATAGCCGTTCCAGGAACAGGTGTAGAAATTCCTGCTGTAGTTCGTAATACTACTTTGGGACCCAGTTTTATTTTCCAAAGCGACGTATCATTAGCAAAAATATTATCGACATTAGTAGCTTTAGTTACCTTAGTCGTTGTAGCATCGATTGCATCGGCAGTTGCTGCTGCCTTAGTTGTATCAAAATTTGAAAGATCCAAAGTTTGCAAATTGGTCATTGAACTAAATATAGAATTAAAATCAGTTACATTAGAAGTGTTCCAACTAGACACGTCTAATGAACTAATTGATCCATCATTAGTAAACATATTTGACATGCTCTTTGCACTAGCTGTATCCCAAGACCCTATTGGCAGACTGGTTAATGTCTTTGCATTGGAAAAAGTATTAGAAAAACTTGTAACCTTTGAAACATCCCAATCCTGCAAAGGAATTGTTGTTGCACTAGTAATACCAGAAAATGTTGTATTCATATTGGTAAGAGAACCAGTCTTCCAACTTTTTAGAAAACTAAAATCAGGAATACCTGTATTAGAAAAAGTATAACTCATTGATTTAACTTTAGAAGTATCCCAGTCAGCAAGATTAAATTCACTAAGATCACTAAGATTTGTATTTCTGAATGCATAATCCATGCTAGTTACTGAACCGGTCTTAAAATTACCAATTATTTTTTTTAAACTCTTATCCCCATTAAAAAGATAACTCAATGACGTAACATTAGATGTATCATACTTGGATAAATCAATAGTCTTGAATCCCGTGAAACTAAACATACCTTCCATGTTTGTGGTTTTATTAGTTACCAAATTTTGATAACCTTTTAAATTATCCTCATTCAATAAGGGCGAATTATAAAACATATATCCTGCATTAGACAAACTAGTTGTATTCCAGTTAGATATATCTAATCCCGTTAAATTAGAGTTCCCTGAAAACATATAACTCATATCTTTCACATTAGAAACATCCCAATTTTCAAGAAAAGATAGATTGTCCTCTTTCGTATGACTGAACATAGCAGACATATTAGTTACTTTTGATGTATCCCAATCGGCAAGATTCTTCACCTTATCAAGGTTATCATCACCTGAAAACATACCGGGCATAGTAGTTACACTAGAAAAATCCCAATTGCTCAAATTCAACGAATCAAAGATTGTATTATAAAATAAATAACCCATTGTATTTACTTTTGAGACATCCCAATTTGTAATCTGATTAGAACCAATCTTTGTAAGATTAAGACCGCTGAGAGTATAAGACATATCTGTAACATTAGAGGTATCAAACCCAGATATATCCATAGTAGTTAACAAGCTATCACCATAAAATAACCAGCTAATATTTGTACACTTTGAAATATTCCAAGTATTCAAACCATCAATTTCAGTTAGATTGGAGTCATTTTTGAAAAAAGCTTGCAAACCAGTTGCATTAGAAACATTCAAGTTTGTAACATCAATAGTTTTAACATTAGTCAATCCTGAAAGAGGTCCATTATCTACGGTCGTACCCAAAATGCTAACCCCTGGGTCAACATAAACACTAGTAATTGAACTAGCATATGAAATCCAGCTTCCTTGACCATCATTTAAAGTTCCAGCATGAATTGTCAACTTACCATTACTATCAATGTCCCATGTACAAGTTCCGTCCATTCCGCTGTTACCAATAGTGGCCGTCAAGGGTGCAATATTTTGAAAGGTCGTACTTTTATTAGTCGTCAAATTACTATCTATATTCATTATTTTCTGAATATCGGTCGTACTATCCGCCTTAATTATTTGATTACTGTTTAAAAAAATTATTCCTCCAAAAAGAACATTAATTAGCATAAAAAATAACTGATAATTAAATTTATAAGAATTTATTTTCCTAAAAAAATAAGACATACAAATCCCACCCTTCGTTCATAGAAAGTATATAACATAAGGGGTTTTAAAAAAATCTTTTTCTGAAAAGACTTTTATTATAATTTGTTATTAACAAATATTTTATAAAAATCACTTTTTTAAGGTTATTCATTCATTATTTTTAAATGGCTATAAATACTGATGCATCAAGGAGTATCGATACTTTAATTATTATTTTTTTGAAATTATTTTCCTTAATAATTGATTTATAAATTTGTTCAATAATAATAAACTCGTGCTATGCATTGAATTTTTTCATAATTATGACTTTAATAACAAAATATCGACATTATTATTTTTATTTAAA
>NZ_NIPR01000064.1 GCF_002872255.1 Companilactobacillus nuruki | reverse complement strand
GGGGAAAATCTTTGAAATATTTTGTCCCTGATGATGTGGCTTGGTATATTAAAGATCGTGGTATTTATAAGAAATGAAAATTTGAAGTATTATAAAAAACTACCTAATGATTATTTTTTTAATAATCATTAGGTAGTTTTTTTACCCTTTACCTTAAGCCCGTTGCCGTTGTTCTTGCATATGAACATCAGCAAGCAATAAAGTATATGAGTTGACGCCGAAGAAGGCAATAATAACCATCAAACCAGTTAAGAAAAATCCCAAGAACATAAATCCTAAACCTAATAAGAGTCCAAAAATTGCGAAACAACGCATAAGATTTTTAGATAGGGTAACTAATTGGTGTTCATTTTTAAATGTTCGATGATATATTTCATCAATTCTTTGTGATTTGTATGTGGTTTGATCGGCCTTGTGAATTTCAAGAGTTAATTGATAAGGCTCGAAGTCGTCAACAATCGTGTCCTCACCATAAGTGTCAGTCACGACTTTCTTATATTTGCCACCAGTGATTTTTAAAATAGGATAGAATTCCTGATTGAGTATTATTTTAAGACTACCACTTAAAGGGATAGATCCAATATTAATGATCTGAGAATTCCAAAATCTAGCTAAGACAAAAACCCGATTGTTTTCAATATGTAAGTCAACATTTGCTAGATCCAAGTTTTCTAATTGATACATTTTAAAAATAAATTTATTTCCGATAATCTGTTTATTATTTAATCCCTCATAGATATCCTCTGGATTAACGTCTCTTACATAATTGATATATTCTTGAATAAAGGTTCTTGTATCCTTATTTAAAGTAATCTTTTTGTTAGTTAAAATAGTCATAATTCCCCCAAAAACTGTAACAACTAAATCAAGTATAACAAAAATGTATGCGCTTTTGTGGAAAATTATGAAAACGCTTTATTTTATTTACTGATATTACTATTTAACCAATTAATTAAAAGTTTACTTACAGTATTTTGCTGTTTTTGATTGCTAATAGAAGCGGTATTATCACCTTTTTGTTTACCATAGCTACCAAAACCAGCATGATTGCCTCCAGATATTTGTTCATAAATTGTATCATTTGGTAGTAATTTTTTAGCTTCTTGGTAACTAGTTTGGTTCAAAACACCATCTTTTGATGCAGTTAGTGAGAGGACAGGTACATTTATTTCATGTAAGTCGCCTTTTTTTTCAGGATAACTTGCTAGGAAAAAGACCCCCAGGAGATTCTTTTGATGATTTTTAGCGTAACGACTAGCCATGGTTCCACCTAGTGAATGTCCACCGATAATATAACCATTGTTCTTGGATATTTTGTTAGCGGCGTTAACATTCAAAACTGCTAAGTCCAAAGGAAAACGAACGATATAAACTGAGTATCCAGCTTGTGATACTTTATTTGCCCAAATACTATAACTTTTTGGTTCCACTAAAGCTCCAGGATAGAAGATAACCTTAGGGTTAGAGTCATCGCCTTGAAATTTAGTAGTACTGTTTATCATAGTGCTACTATTGGCTGCTGTTTGGGCGGTTGTACTTGGTTGATACTCTTTGTTTTTAACAACTAAAAAAGTTATTAAAATTAGGACTATAATTCCAATTAAGATTCCAATTAACCATTTTGATAATTTTTTCATGTATAAATCACGCACCTTTATTGAGTTACTTATTAATATTGTACTTTACAAATGGTCTAAAAATATGCTATATTCAGGGAAATCGAAATATTTAAGATATTAAAAGAAGGAGTACTATATACTTTATCCACAGGGAGTTAGGGTAAGTGAGAACCTAGCGTGTCGGTATATAAGAAAAACATCTTTGTTTTCTTCTAACTGAAATTTTTAAGAGTAGGTATAGACGTTGACCAGTACGTTATAATTGGCAAGTATTTAATTGTACTTTGAGGTGTTTTTTATAAAAAACTTGGGTGGTACCGCGGAAAGATCTTTCGTCCCTTATATTGGGGATGAAAGGTCTTTTTTTCGTCTATAGTATTCCAAGAATAAAAGGAGAAAGCAATGCAAAACGTTTTAGTTAAAGATTTATATAAAAAAGAATTTGCTGATGGTGATCAAATCACTGTTTCTGGTTGGATTCGTACAATTAGAGGTTCAAAACGAGTTGGTTTTATTGAATTGAATGATGGTTCGTTCTTTAAAAATGTTCAAGTAGTTATGACTAGTGATATGGAAAACTATGCTGAGGTAGTTAAATTCCCTATTAGTACAACTATCAAGGTTGTAGGTGAATTGGCATTAACCCCTAAGGCTCAACAGCCATTTGAGATCCATGCTACTGAGATCGTTGAATTGGGTGCCTCTGATGTTGATTATCCATTGCAAAAGAAAGCCCATTCATATGAATATATGAGGACAATCGCACATTTGCGTCCAAGAACAAATACATTTTATTCAGTATTCCGTATTCGTTCACTAGCAGCCTTTGCTATTCATGAATATTTGCAACATAATGATTTTGTCTATGTACATACACCAATCATTACAAGTTCTGATGCTGAGGGTGCTGGAGAGATGTTCCAAGTCACTACTTTGGATATGAATAACCTTCCTAAGACTGACGAAGGTAAGATTGATTACAACGAAGATTTCTTTAGAAAAGAAACTAACTTAACTGTTTCTGGACAATTGGAAGTTGAACCATTTGCCCTAGCCTTTAGAAATGTATATACTTTCGGACCAACATTCAGAGCTGAAAACTCACATACTGGTCGTCATGCTTCAGAATTCTGGATGATTGAACCAGAAATGGCTTTTGCAGATCTTAAAGATGAAATGGATTGTTCAGAAGCATTATTAAAATATGTTATCAATTATGTACTAGAACATGCAAAAGAAGAGCTTGAATTTTTAAATGAAAATGTTGATAACACTTTGATTGATCGCTTGAAGGCTACAGCTGGCGAAGAATTTGCCCACGTAACTTATACTGAGGCCATTGATATTTTGGAAAAAGCTACAGACGTTGAATTCGAAGTAAAACCTTATTGGGGTCTGGATCTTGATTCAGAGCATGAACGTTATTTGTCAGAACAAGTTTATAAGAAGCCTGTCTTTATTACTGATTATCCAAAAGACTTCAAAGCCTTTTATATGCGTGCCAACGATGATGGTAAGACAGTAGCTGCCGCTGATTTGTTAGTTCCTGAAATTGGTGAATTGATTGGTGGATCACAACGTGAAGAACGTCTTGATAAGCT
Source organism: Companilactobacillus nuruki (assembly GCF_002872255.1). Lineage (GTDB taxonomy): Bacteria > Bacillota > Bacilli > Lactobacillales > Lactobacillaceae > Companilactobacillus > Companilactobacillus nuruki. The sequence goes on along the minus strand of NZ_NIPR01000064.1, from coordinate 109,281 downwards.
TGAAGCAAGAATGGCTGAACTTGATATGAATGAGGAAGACTATAAGTGGTACTTAGAATTGCGTAAGTATGGTGGTACCGTTCATTCTGGCTTTGGTATTGGATTTGAAAGATTAGTTATGTACATTACTGGTATGGAAAATATCAGAGATGTCATCGCTTATCCTAGAACACCTGGTAATGCTGAATTTTAGTTAATTTAATAAGGAAAATATAAATAAAAAGATTGAAACCGATTTTTATTGGTTTCAATCTTTTTTTGTAAGTATTAAAATTATTTGATTTTTAATACATCCTATTGCATAATACTATGTATAAAGAGGTATAGATATGAACGCACAATTAAAAAAAGGATTATTAGATATTTGTATTTTATCTGAGTTAGAGCGAAAAGAATCTTATGGTTATGCGATTATCAATGATTTAGCTCCTTTGATAGAAATATCTGAATCAACACTATATCCCATTTTGAAACGATTACTTGCTAAAGGGGCAATAACTTCACAAAGTCGGATTCACAATAATAGAGTTCGAAAGTATTATCAGATCACAGATATAGGTAAAGCTGAAGTTAATACATTCATTAATGAATGGGGACAGGTAGAAAGAATTTTTCAGTTTATTAAAGGAGAAAATTATGATGGATAAAACGGGATTCTTAATTGATTTAGAAAAGGATTTAAAAAAATATGGCGTTAGTAATTCGGATGATTATATTGAGTATTACTCTGAATATTTAGATGATTTAATAGAAAATGGAATGAGTAGTGAGGCGGCTGTTAATAGCGTTGGCGGTGTTAAAAAAATTTTGTTAAATATTTTGTCAGATGAGAAGGTCAAAATTCCTAAGGTGAAAAATAGATTACAAAGAATTATTTTGTTATCAGCTAGTTTTCCAATATGGGGACCAATTGTAGCAGCCCTGTATATTATTGCATTAGCAATAGTTTTTTCATTGATCATATGCGCGCTGGCTTTTATGGCGGCGGGCTTATGGACGTTTTTAGGTAGTTTTATTGTTATCTTTAAGATTGGTTTTACATATGCACTACTTCAGTTCGGGATTTCATTAATATTATTAGGCTTGGGAATTTTATTTGAACAATTTCTTATAGGTTTTAGTGGAGCCATATATAATTTAAACAGAAGTTTGTTTAAAAAATTTAGTTCAAGGGGGATTGAAGCATGAGTTTATTAAAGTTTAATAGTAAAATGTTGGTTTTGGCATTGGTTATTTTGGTTGTAGGTGCGGTATTAATGGTTATCGCTTTAAGTTTATTGAATTTTGATATTAATGAAATTTTGTCCCATTTTGGTACCTGGTATGCGCCGATAAATTTGCATTAAAAACGCGGGAAAAATAACTTCTGAATAATATAAAACTGTGTTGAGAACACCATGCCAATCATAGTTCCATTTAATCAATCTGATGGCAGAAAATTTATAGTGATTTATACATGCTTTTAACCCCCATAAAAAAAGCAAGCCCATTGGGCTTGCTAATGAATTATTAAAAACTAAATATTGCGGTGATAAAGGTTGCAGCTCCCAAGAAGATTCCTGGAACATTGGCCCAAACAATGGGCCAATCTTTTTCTTTTTTGAGTAGACCATAAGCTGTCCAAATAGTGCAGTTAATAAAAGCAACCAAAGGCTGAATCGGATTGCCTTTAGTCCCAGATAGATTGGAAATGATTTGAGGGATGTATGAAACATACATCAAAACTGACATTAAACTTGCTACCGTACCAATCTTTTCTACTTTTTCTGAACTAATCCTCTGCAAACAATAACTTCCTTTCATCTTTCAGCTTTTAATGTCTTCAGTTTCATTGGACAGGAGATGGCTAGTGAAGAAAGATCATTAATTAGACTATTTTTTCTATAAAAACACTGTATTTTTACACTAAATCAGATTAGATTTATTGTCAAACAATTCAATTCTATAAAAAAAAGCCGAATGTGTTTTTTCACATTTAGGCTATAATTTTATATTATTCTGGGGTTATGTCTCGCACTCATTTTATTATTTATATAAATATTGCGAAGTATTGTTCAATATCTCTCTAACATCATCAGTACTTTTAGCATCCATCATTTTATTTCTCAAGTTAGTAGCCCCAAGTTCAGGACGAGCATATATTTTGAAGAAACGTTTTAATGATGGGAAACGTGGATAATCATAATGAGTTGCGAAGTTATCAAAGAGATCTAATTGCATTTTTAATAATTCTAATAGCTCTGTTAGGGAATGTTCTTTGGGTACTTTTTCAAAGGCAAAAGGACTGGTGAAAACCCCACGTCCGATCATAATCCCATTTAGGCCAGGATGTTCTTGATATAATTTTAGTCCGGCCTGATAGTTTGGAATATCACCATTTATTTGTAGGAGTGTTTCTGGAGCTATTTCATCTCTTAATTTGATTAGATCATCAATTAATTCAAAGTGAGCATCAACTTTGCTCATTTCCATTTTGGTTCTTAAATGAATTGTTAATACATCAACATGTTGATTAAGTAAGAAGGGAATCCAATCTTTATATTCATCAACTTTACTGTATCCTAAACGTGTTTTGACACTAACGGCCAGTCCGGATGTCTTAGCAGCTGAGATCACGTTTTGAGCCCATTGATGATTACGAATTAAATCACTTCCACCATGGTTTTTAATAACAGTGCTATCAGGGCAACCCATGTTAATATCTACAGCTTCAAATCCTTGTTCTTTAAGAGATTCTGTCGCAGTTACAAAGTCTTCAGCCAAGTTTCCCCAAAGTTGGACGACCGGACGTTTTGTTTCTGTAGAATCGACGTATAAGCGACCATGAATGGGAAACTTAGTGTTAGGGTCAGTAATACCCTTGGCATAAACAAACTCACTGAAAAAAGTATCAGGTGCAGCCGCCTTAGCAATAACTTGTCGAAAAACAGTATTACTAACGGCCTCCATTGGTGCCATAGTGAAGAAAGGGCGATTCTCAGATTTAGCTTGAGTAGCAATTTTTGACCAAAAATTTGATTCTGTCACGTTTGATTACTTCCTTTATTGATTATTCCATATCACTATATACTACTAGTTTTTTTTATTTGAGACTAATGTTTTATCTCAGAAGGAATTAGAAGAATATAATTTTTTACACATAAAAAAGGATTGTTTAACAACTATTTTAATAGCCGCTAAACAATCCCTTTGCTATGCTTAAATATTTTCTAAACGATTGAAGTAGGTCATGTAAGGATGACCACTTGGTAAGATTTTAATTTTAGTAACGCCTGCATTGATAGGTTCATAAACATCTTTCATATCAGGTATTTTTGTTACTAATTTGATAAATGATCTGGTAATAAAACCGTGACAGACGACCATAATTTTTTTGTCGCCTTCTTTAGAAACATCATCTAAGAATGATTGAATACGTTTATAAACTGATTCGTAAGGTTCACCGTTTTCAGCATATTTGACGTAGTCCTCAGTTAAGTATTCATTTTCATCAAACCCATCAGGATGTTTGGCAATAACTTCAGAAGCTAAGAGACCATCCCATGAACCATAATTGATTTCTTTTAATCGATCATCTGTTTTTATTGTATGAGTATTTTGATTGAGAATTTCGGCGGTTTCAAGAGCCCGTTTTAAAGGACTGGCATAAATTTCATCAAAATCATTAATATCCATGACCATATGCTCTCTTAAATAAGTGACTTGTTTTCTACCAGTTTCGTTAAGCGGTAGATTAGTTGCAGAACCATTGATCTTTCCAGTGTAGTTAGTATCAGTTTCGCCATGCCTGACGATATATAATTCAACCATTAGTTGCCCTCCAGAGTTTGTTAGTTATATTCTAAACTTCAAAATGGATTAGAACAAAATTCTTTTTCTATCTTTGAATGTAAATTTCAAATGAATTAATATCTCCACGATATTTGGCAATAGAATATTCAGCTGGAACATTGTTCTTTGTAAGTCCAACAGTATGGAAATAAAAAATCGGATCATTTTCGTCAATATTTAAAAGATCAGATGTAGTTTCATCGGCGGACAACACCTCTAACTTACGGCGAACTTGCAAAATAGGGTAGTTATTATCATCTAGGGCTGAGTAAAGCGAAACATCTTCAAAATTAAATTCATTCAACTTAGGAAAGATTTTATTGGGAATATAACTTGTTACCAATACGATAGGTTGCTCATCGGCGTAACGTAAACGAACCAATTTATAAACAAATTCATCTTTAGTTATTTGCAGATTATCACATACTTCTTGAGAGGGTAATTCTTTTTGTAACAGAATAACATGAGTTTTAGGAGTCAATCCTTTATTCTTAACCTCATCATTGTAGCTTTCAATTATATGAGTAAACTCTTGAGAGATTTTACTTTGACATACGATAGTTCCACGTTTTTTTCGTTTAGCCAAAAGACCTTTGTTGACTAAAGATTGGATTGCTTGACGAACAGTAGGCCGACTAACGCCATAAATTTCCATTAATTCAATTTCTTTAGGGATAAGTGTATTAGGTTTGTAGGTCCCATTTTTAATTTTCGATAAAATGTCATTTTCAATTAATGTATGTTTAGGCAAATTCTTACTGTCCATTGTTTTACCTCATATGTTCTACTTCAAATTTTTTTGATACTTTCGATCGATTTTAATGGTTTGAATATTGTCATCGACCATTCTTTGCTTAATAGATTCGATGATTTTAACACCACTGCTTGTACCGATTCTATCAGCACCAGCCGCAATCATTGCTAGAAAGTCATCAGAGTTTCTGATTCCACCAGCAGCCTTTACTGAAACAACATCACCAACTGTTTCCTTCATAAGTTTAACATCTTCAATTTTGGCTCCACTAGGACCAAAACCAGTTGATGTCTTGATAAAGTCGGGTTTAACGACCTTAGCTATTTCAGCAACATGTTTTATTTCATCTTTAGTAAGATAGGCGTTTTCAAAAATAACTTTTACCAAAACAGAATTTTGATGACAAACGTTAACGATTTGTTCCATCTCTTGTTTGATGTAATCAAAATTATTATTTTTTACTTCGGTGATATTGATTACATAATCGATCTCGTTAGCTCCATTTTCAATTGCATTTTTAGTATCGAAGACTTTAGATTCGATTGTTGTTTGTCCAAGAGGAAAGCTAATGGCAGCACCAATATCAATATCAGTATCTTTTAATATATCATAACAAATTTTTGATTGAACCTGATTGATTGCTACCATTCTAAAATGATAATTTATGGCTTCTTGACATAGTTTTTTCATATCATCTGCAGAAGCGTAGGCGTGTAAGTTAGTATGATCGATCAATCTTGATAATTCATCTAATGTATATTGTGACATGTTTAAATCCTCCAAAGATTATTATGTAATTACATATAAATAATAATCTTTGGATTCTAAATAATCAATACTTAATTATTAAGGCTCTTGTAATCAAGAATTAAACAAAATAATTACTTTAGTAGAAAATATTTATATAAATAATAAGTAAGGACATAACGTGAAATACTTAGATATAGTAAACCCCCTCAAATTTTTTAAAATAAGAGGGGGTTTACTATCTTAATAAATTAAAGTTTAAACAATTTTTCGGCAGTGCCATGAGCGAATGTTTCTTTTTCAGGATTTGTTAAATCAGCTTCTGTAATAAACTTTCTTACATCGTTCTCACGTTTGACATAAGGGTAATCTTCAGAATACATCATATGATCAGTACCCATTTCTGTTTTAATTAATTGTAATTGTGGATTTGTAAACATACCTGAGGGTGTTATAAAGATATTTTTTCGATAAGTTTCAGAAAATGGTTTTTTCAAACCACCAATTGCTCCAAATTGATCAAGTCTTTCAATAAACATAGGTACAAATTCGCCCCAGTGCCCGGTGATTAATTTTAGCTTAGGATATTTTTCGAAAATCCCTCCTAAGATTAAACGAACAACTTGGATGCCTTCTTCGTTATGCCAACCCCATGCAGCTCCACCCATCATAGTGGTTAGTAATGGAGAATAAGATTTGCTTTTATATAACATATTAAGCTGTTCATCAGTAATAACCCCGGGATGTAAATATAAAGGAACATCTAATTCGGCGGCCTTTGCAAATATTGGTTCGAACTTTGGATCATCAAGAAATTGACCATTTACAGAACCACTAATAATGCCACCTTTTAATCCTAGTTCTTTGACAGATCGTTCTAATTCAGTGGCTGCTTTTTCGGGTAGATTGACTGGTAAGACTGCTAATCCAGCAAATCGTTTTGGAAATTTTGTCATATTATTGGTCAATGTATCGTTTTGCTCTTTACTTGCAGATACAACCATGTTATCAGGTAAAACTTGTGGTGAGTTACCAGCATCAGAGATAACCTGCATATCAATATTATATTTGTCCATATAATCAACATGCGCCTGAAGGCTGGTTAAATCGTGATTTAGTTCATTTTGACGAGGATTATTATTTTTAATTTTTGAATATTGATTAAAATTTTTAACATTAGCAGGTGTATCAAAATGTTCTTCAACTGTGATTATTTTCATTTGAATAACTTCCTTTTTTAGTCGTTAACAACGGTGAATTGTTGGTGAATGTGTTGTGGGTTTTCAGATTCGTCAAGCATGGCACTAGCAAAATTGCCGTATGATAATTTTGAATTACCATTTCTGTCTTTCATGACGCTATCTGTTCCTAAGCGATAATTTGTCTTATCGCCAGGCACAAAATCATTTTGAGGTGTCATAATTGTCCAATCGACGTTATCAACCCATTTTAATAAATCTAATGAATGATTTTGTTCAACAGATGACTGAATCCAAGGTTGGTCGGCAAATTGTTTTAAAATATCAGCTAGCTGTAAAACACCATCTTTGTTTTTCAACGAACTAGAATCAGTAACAAAGATTAAATGTGGTTTATGTTGCCCTCTAAAAAGAGCTACCAACTTTCCTGTTAAATCCAAACTACGATAGGCGTCTGGAGAAGCAAAAGCGTCAATAATAACATCAAAATCTTTTAAATCGTCGTGTGATAAGAGCAAAGCATCTTTTTCCAAATAATTAACATTGTTACCAAGTAGTTTTTTTGCTTTTTCAGAATTTCTGACCAGCGCCGTAACATCATTGTCGCGAGCAATTGCTTCCTTATAAATAATTTGTCCAACATTTCCTGTGGCACCAATAATTCCGATTTTCATAATAGTTCTTCTTTCTGATATTTTAATTTAGTCAATTTTTATGATTCATGGTAATATAAACTTGCTGATTAAGAATTAAACTTAGTTGCCAAGTTTAATGACACTAATATAAACTTGGCTACCAAGTTTTGCAAGAGAAAGGTGAGAAATAATTATGAAACAACGATCTTTAAATGAAGAGAAGGTTGTTATAGCGGCAACCGAACTTGCAAAGAAAGATGGATTAGAATCAGTGACATTAACCAAGACTGCCAAGAGTTTGGATATTCAACCACAGTCAATGTATCGATATGTGAAAAATACCACTGATTTAAAGGCAAAGATCTTAGCTAATAATTTACAATTACTGGTTGATCAATTGTATGAGAAGTTGATAGGTGTATCAGGTGAAGAAGCGTTACTAAATTTAGTGACTACGGTTGCCTTTGGTGAGTACACTCAGATTATGCCGCATGATTTTGCCGGTGTTTCTAAGTATCTTGAATATTCTGATGTTAAAGAACAATATGATCGATTATATTCCATGTTACCTAAACTTCTGAAAACGTTTATTAATGACTCTGATACGATTAGAAGAGGGACACAGGTATTAGCCGATTACATGCTAGGCGAATCGGTAACTTCTCGAAATAATAATGATTCGGATCAAGATCTGCGGAAGAAAGATTTTTTGATTAATGTTAAAAATATTATAGAGATGTTGAAAAACTTATAATATGAATTTGCAAACATTTGGAGGATACTATATGATCTACGTTAGACCTTAAAGAAATTAGGTGAAAACCATGGAATTATCAAACATCATGGCTTGTATGCCCGTAAATGATGAAGGACGTTTTTCTGCATAATAAATTTTTAGGAGTATAAAATGAAAAACGTCCGTAACACAGTACCATCAATCTTATTAATTATCGTTCTAGTGGGATTTCCACAGATCAGTGAATCAATTTTTACACCAGTATTGCCTATGATCAGCAGCAATATGCATGTAACTGCTGCAACATCACAATTAACTATGAGCATCTATTTTATTGCTTTTGCGATTGGAGTTTTATTCTGGGGACAATTGTCAGATGGAATAGGTCGCAGACCTGCTATGAATATTGGAATTGTAGTTTATTTATTAGGGAATGTAGGATTATATATCAGCCCAACGTTTAGCCTTTTATTGGTCTCACGTTTTGTTCAAGCATTTGGGGCCAGTGTTGGGTCAGTCGTAACTCAAACAATTATGCGTGAAAGTTTTGACGGTATAAATGGTGCTAAGGTATTTTCTAAAGTGGGAGCCGCAATGGCTTTGTCACCTGCTTTTGGTCCGTTGATCGGTGGACTACTGGAAACTTATTTAGGATATCGCAATGTTTTCAGTGCCTTAATTGTTATGGCTACATTAGTTTTGATTTACAGTTTTTCCTGTTTACCAGAGACGCGAGACATCGATAATATTAAAAGTATTTCTTTACTGAAAGTTACCTGTAGATTGATCAAAGATCCAATCGTTTGGGCTTATGGAATTCTCATTGGTGGAGTTAATGGAGTTTTATTTGGTTATTATTCAGAAGCACCTTTCATTTTTATAAAACATTTTGGATATTCGTCCGTTAAATATGGTAGTTTGGGGATGACCTTAGCATTAGCCAGTTTGATTGGTGCAATCAATGTTAATTTTTTAGTTAAGCACATTAAATCAGAAACTATTGCGACTATCGGTTTGATATTCGCTACACTTGCTAGTGGATTATTAGTAGTAAGTTTGCAATTGAATCAAGCATATTTAATGATTATTGGATTCTTTTTGATTTTTCTAGGATTAAATACGGTTTTACCTGTAGCATTGAATTTGGCTTTGAAGGGATATGAAGATGTTATTGGGAGCGCGAGTGGAATATTTAGTTTTGGATATTATATAATTGTTAGTTTGTTGACGTATTTAGTTAGTTTTATTCATAACGGCACTATTTGGCCTTTGCCAATATTTATTTTAGTTAGTTGTATAGTTATGTTAGGTGTTTATCTATCAGCCTTATTTAGAATAAGAAAATAATAATTAATTGCCTGGGCAAATCATTTTGCTTGGGCATTTTTAATAGAGATTGAGAAATAATACTTGCATTAACTTACTGATAATCGTTATAGTTTAAAAGATTGAATTAATTGTGATTGGAAGTGAGATCGTGACCCAGTCAACATACTGGAATCGCATCGCAAATAAGGCCAAAAGTGAAAATCGTCCGTTTTTTAGCTTAGCACCAATGGAGGCTGTTACGGGTTCTGTTTTTCGTAGAGTAGTAATGAAGGCCGCTACACCAGATGTTTTTTATACAGAATTCACTAATGCGTTGAGTATTACTCATCCCTTAGCAAAGGAAACGACAAAGGGCAGATTATATATTGACCCTAAAGAAGATCCCAAGCCCATTGTGCAATTGTGGGGGAATAATGGTGAAGATTTTTCTAAAGCTGCTAAAGAGGTTAAAAAACAGGGATATGAAGCTATTGATATTAATACAGGGTGTCCTGATATAGCGGTTATTAAGAATCATAGTGGTAGTGATTTGATTCGTCATTTTGATACTACTAAAGAAATTATTGAAGGAGCCCGTCAAGCTGACTTACCTGTAAGTGTAAAGACTAGAATTGGTTATAGCGAAATTGAGGAATTTGAAACTTGGATTCCATTTTTATTGAAACAACAAGTTCCGGTTTTGACAGTTCATGTGAGAACTCGTGAAGAGATGAGTAAAGTACCTGCACATTATGAATTGATTGATCAATTGGTACAAATGCGTGATGCATATGCCCCTGATACGTTGTTACAAATAAATGGTGATATTGCTGACTATCAGGCTGGTATTCAATTAGCAAAGGATCATCCAGGTGTTGATGGAATCATGATTGGTCGAGGAATCTTCATGAATCCCTATGCTTTTGAAAGTGTGCCTAAAGAACATTCTAGTCATGAATTATTAAATCTCTTGAGGTATCAACTAGACTTGTACGATCAATTTGTAGCTAAAGGTATTCCTGGACACTTTGCGCCATTACAGAGATTTTTCAAAATCTATGTACGAGGTATGAAGGGTGCTTCTGCTATAAGAAATGATTTGATGCAGACTAAGACTACTGATGAAGCAAGAAAAATTGTTGATAAAATTGATCCCGGTGAATAAAAAATCGAAAAAAGGCTGTCCGACAACTATTTTAATAGTCATCAGACGGCCTTTTTTACGTGAAATAATTGAGATTTTTACTACTCTATATTATATAACAGCATATTTAGTGCGTATTTCTTCGGAATTTATTAATATAAATATATAAGAAAATAAGGAGGAAATTAATATGCATTGGTTATGGGTTTTGATTGTAGGTGCGATTATTGGGGCGATTGCTGGAGCAATAACTAATAATGGTAAATCAATGGGATGGATCAGCAATATTCTTGCAGGTATTATTGGTTCAAGTCTTGGTGAAGGAATCCTTGGTTCATGGGGTCCTCAATTGGCCGGGATGGCAATTTTTCCTTCTCTAATTGGAGCCATTATTTTAGTTGTAGTTGTCTCATTTGTTGTTAAAAGATTATCGTAGAGGTGAAAATATATGAAAATGCTTAAATCTATTTTTAAGTTTATGATGGTAAGTACATTAATCGTTGGCGGATTTTTAGTCGGTGGGACAGTTTTTGCTGCTAAAAAAATCGATAAGACCGGCGATAAACTACAAGATAAAATTTATCAATAAAGAGTAAGAAAGTGGAACAAGAATGTTCGGCTTTCAATTATTAAGTCAAATAAACCCTAGTAATCGAACTTTGATTACTAGGGTTTATTTGTTTAAGTATAAAAAGCTATATTTTATTTTTTTATAATTTGTTCAGTCAATGCTTTCAAAGTAGATACTTGAAAATCAGAAATTAATATATGAATATCATTTAATGATTCATTTTGACCGCTATTCAACCATTCTCGCCAAATAGCATAGACACCAGCGCTCATAAAGCTAGTCCAGTATTTTTTTTGAATATTGGAAAAGTTATTCCAGTTCATGACCTTATCATAGAAATTAGTAATATTATCATTAAAAATATTTTGAATAATAAATTCATAGTTTCTTTTGGCAGCTAGTTTCATTGGATTGGCCATTTCAGCAAAGAATTGTCCTAAAGCGTTCAATTTTTTATCTTGAGGAACTCTATTGATAATAATATTAAATTCAGAATCTATTTTGGGTTTGTAATAGGCTATCAGAATGTCTTCTAATGTTTGAAAATTACGATAAAAGGCCATTCGACTAACGCCGGCTTTTTTGACTACTTGAGTAATTGATATTTCGTTAAGATTTTTAGTTTGGAGCATATCTAATAGTGCGGTAATTAAATAATCCATTGAATCCTGCTTAATTTGTTGGGAATGTTCGGTAGCTGCCATTACACTTTCTCCTTTTTGTCACAGATGCTCTTAGTTTACTTGAGAATCTTTCATGTTGATATTAATATACAACACATGAACGTTACAAGTGAAACGTTAGCTGATGAAAAATAAGGAGATATTAAGATTATGAAAAAACAATTAGTTGTAGTAACTGGTGGTAGTGGTTTTATTGCTGTACATATTATTTTGCAACTTTTACAACAAGGGTATGCGGTTAGAACAACTGTTAGGTCTGAAGATAAAGAAGCTGTAGTTAAGGAAATGCTGATGAATGGTGGGATCAAAGATTTATCGGACCTATCATTTTCAATTGTTGATTTGTCTGCGGATAGTAATTGGGAAGAGACTATGACTGGTGCTACTTATGTAATACATGTAGCTTCACCAACCCCCAAATTGAATTTTAAAAATGAAGATGAAATGATTCGTCCCGCAGTCGGCGGAGTTTTGAGAGTTTTGAAATCTGCTCGTGATAATGGAATTAAACGTGTAGTCTTAACATCTGCATATGGTGCAATCTTTGCGGGACATAAGAATAGAACTACACCATATACTGAAAAAGATTGGTCTAATTTGGAAGCAAAGAATGTACATCCATATCAAAAATCCAAGACGATGTCAGAAATGGCCGCTTGGGATTTTGTAAAAAACGAGGGTGATGGATTAGAACTTGCGGCTGTTAATCCGGTAGGAGTAATGGGTCCTGTATTATCAGCTAAATATTCACATTCAAATATTCAGATTCAAGAGATGCTTGAAGGTAAAATCAAGGCATTACCTAAGGTTGATTCAGGATATGTGGATGTACGTGATGTGGCTAGTCTTCATATTTTAGCTATGACATCTGAGAAAGCCAATGGTGAACGATTCTTAGCAACAACTGGGGAAACACTTTCAATGATGGATGTTGCAGATATTTTAAGAGGTGCCTTTCCAAAATATGCTGATAACTTACCAACCAAATTAATTCCAAACTCGGTTATTAAAGCTGCGGCAATCGGCAATCCCAAGCTACGCATGATAGCTTCAATTGTTGGAGGTTATGCTCAAACAAGTAATAAAAAGGCTAAAACAATTTTGGGGTGGAATCCTAGGCCTGCCAAAACGGCCATTATTGCAACTGCTCAATCTATGATTGATTTGGGTATTGTAAAGTAAGTGAGAATTTGATTGGATTTACATTGCTTTTTGTAAAAGATGATATTCAGAAAATGGATAACATATATTTGAAATATTATTAATGCAAAATAGCAATTGTACTTAATTTATACGTCCTTGTATACTTCGAAGTGCTTAAAAGATAAGCACAATTAATTGGAGGTAATACATATGACTGTGAAGATTACTGAAAAAATGAAATTTAGTCCATCGTTTGAATATATTGATGATGGTAGAGAACATGGTGTACTTAGTCCTTTTGAAACTAAAGAAATGATTTTAGAAAAAGGACATCAGATTTCTGAAGGGTTTAAACCCTTGTCTTGTGATATAAAAATGTTGAAAGATGTTCCTGTTAAATTACGTGATGGTGTTACGATATATACCGATATTTTCATGCCTACGAGTGGGGAGAAGTTTCCGACTCTAATAGCTTGGAGTCCATATGGAAAGAGTGCTGGTACGGCACCACGATATATCAATCTTTTTAATATGCTAGGTATGGGAGAAGAATGGAATTCAGGTTTGACTAAGTTTGAGGCGCCTGATCCAGCATATTGGGTAGAACATGGCTATGCGGTTTGTAATCCAGATATGCGTGGAATAGCACATAGTGAGGGAAATACTACTATGCTAGGTTCTCAAGAGGCACAAGATGGTTATGATTTAATTGAATGGATTGCATCTCAATCTTGGTCCAATGAAAAAACTGCGTTAACTGGAACCTCATATTTAGCTTGGTCACAATGGTACATTGCTGCTGAAATGCCTCCTCATTTGACTTGTATTAATCCAACTGAGGGACTTTCTGATGCATACCGAGATTTAGCGTTTATTGGTGGTATACCTGATGAAAACTTTATTGGCAGATTGTCTGTTAATCATGTTTCTGCAATAGGAGCTAAAAGGGAAGACTTAGTTAAAGAAATGCATTCTGAACCTTTAGCAGATGCTGATATCTGGAAGGATAAAATTGCTGATCCAAGTAAAATAAAAATTCCAGCATTTGTTATAGCCAGTTATTCTAATACATTGCATACAATGGGGACATTTCGTGCCTGGAGAACTCTGGGGTCAAAGGAAAAATGGTTGAGAATACATGATCGTCAAGAATGGCCATATTATTATAATAAGGATAATACTGAAGAATTGAGACGATTTTTCGATTATTATTTATTGAATAAGGATAATGGCTGGAACAAGACGTCTAAAGTAAGATATAGTCTAATTGATTTTAAAGGTAAAAATCAAAATGACATTTCGGCAACATCATTTCCACCAGCAAATGCTCAATCTGTTAAATATTATATGAATGGAAAATCGAGAACTTTAGATGAAAGTCCATTAAAAGAAGATTTTGAGGTTAAATATCAGGCCGGTGGTTTACCTGGAAGAACTTCATTTCAAATGATTTTCAATAAAGATACTCAATTTGTTGGATACCCAAAAGCCAAACTATTCATGCAATGTGCAGGTTATGATGATATGGATGTTTTTGTATGGGTACAAAAGTTAGATAAAATAGGAAATGTTCTAAGTGAATTTGTTGTCCCAAATCATGGAGCTGCTCTGCAAGACTTTACACAAGAAGGTGCTTCGGCCTTACGCTATAAAGGTTCATGGGGACGACTGAGAGCTTCAATGCGGCATTTGGATGATCAAATATCAACCGAGGAAATCCCGTCATATACTTTTGATCGTATTGAAAAGATTGATAAAAATGAAGTAATTGCTTTAGATATAATATTAAGTCCAATGGGATTATCATATAATGCTGGTGATACTTTAAGGGTTGTGGTTAGTTCGAAAGATGAACTTGGGTCAGTGATGCCTGGTACTCCTGGGTGTACGCCTGATAATAAAGGAATCCATATTTTACATACAGGTGGTAAATATGCGTCATATTTACAATTGCCATTATTGTCTAAATAGTATTACTTGTTGAATGAATATGTTTGTAGTAACTTTATCAAGAAGTTACTACAAACATATTTTTTTAGAATGGAGTTAATAGGTTTGAAATTATCAACGTTGAATCATTTCGTAGCTGTAGCTACTGAAAAAAGTTTTACAAAAGCCGCGGATAAATTATTTGTGTCACAACCAACTCTCAGTAGGCAAATACAAGAATTAGAAGCGGAACTTGGAGTCGTGCTTTTTATTCGAAAAAGTCATTCAGTTATTTTATCAAATAAAGGTGAAAAATTTTTTGCTGAAGCCACAGATATTTTAAAAAGAGTTCAACGTTTATCACATATGTTTGATGATGAAAAAGTGTCCGATTTACAACCAGCTATATTAAAAATAGGTTATCTACCTAATTTTAATATGGGAAAAATGTATGAAATTTTGAGAAGGTTTGGAAAGAATTATCCCAATGTTCAATTTATAATGAATCAAGATACCCCAATGAATTTAACTAACGGGATTTTGGATGGACATTATGATTTGGTGTTTTGTATATCATCTTATTTTCAATCGCAAAAAAATCTAAAAAAAGAATTGTTTATGAAAAATCATCTACAAATCGCGTTACCAGTTGATCATAAATTATCTAAGAAAAAGAAAGTATATTTCTCTGAACTTAAAGAAGAATCATTTATCTTATTAGAAAGACAACAATCACCCGTAATTGTTGATTATGTCATTAATCAGGGACTACAAAATGGTTTTAATTTGAAAGCAGATCATTATGTTAAGGACTTAGACCAGGGATTATCTATGGTCGGACTAGGAAAAGGATTGGCATTTTTGTACTCTGGGATGAATAATGGAACATTAGAAAGAGAATATCATATTAAAATAGTGGATTTGGATAATTCTGAGGAGAAGCAAGATATTCTTAGTGTAATTAATAAAAATAATAAGAATCAATTTCTTCAAAAACTGAATTTATATCTAATTGATGAGAAAACATCTGAGATATAACTTGAGAATGATATAAATATACAACGGAGAATTGAAACAAAGTATAGTTTTTCAAATTAAGTCAAATAAGACGACAACTTAATTTTAAGTTGTCGTCTTATTTGAATATTCTAAAAAATTTTATCTTAAGCTAATGATTACTACCAACGACCTTAACTTTGACCCTAGTTGTATCACCAGGAGCATAGGATAAGGGGATTTCTTCAATTGAAACTGTTTCGATAGTATCCTCAACAGCACCAGCATTGACTGCTTGTTGATTAGCTTGTAATTCAGCATCCTTAATTGCATCGGTTCTTGGAGTGTCTACATATTGATAGACCTTTTCATACTCACCACCGATTTGTGCGATTGTTGCTCCGATAGCATTGGCGACACCCCCAAATTTGTCAGTGTAAATTTGGGCGACTCCTTTAAGATGATTAGGTGAAATTATAGCGCCGCCTCCAACCAAAATTACAGGTACGTCCTTAGAACTTGTTTTCATTCTATCAATGGCATCTTCCAAGATTTGGGTGATAATTGTCATTGCATGTTGAGCAACATCGTCACTTATTGATGAAAGTAATGATGGGTCTCCAATCTGACACATACCTAATTTGACTGCTATATCGGTGGTAGTTAAAACATCACCACCAAATACTTTAGCTTTCTCAGTGATCTCATAACCAACACTATCAGGTCCGACTGTGATAGTTCCATCCGAGTTTTCTCGAACAATACTGCCTCCGCCTAAACCGACTGATAGTATATCTGGCATTCTAAAGTTAGTTTGAATGCCTCCAACAGTGACTGATTTAGATGATTCACGAGGAAAGCCGTTAACTAGAACTCCAATATCAGATGTAGTGCCACCAATATCTAACACCAGAGCATTTTCTTGTTTAGATAAATAGGCTGCTCCACGGATACTGTTAGTAGGACCACTACCGATGGTTAGTATGGGGTGGCTTTTAGCATATTCCATAGACATTAACGTACCATCATTTTGACAAAGATATTGTTTGGCATTTGTAATCCCTTCCTGTTTCAAAGCATTGAGAAAACCATCAGTAACTAATTTAATTACTTTAAATAATGCCGTATTTAAAATAGTAGCATTCTCTCTACCTATCAGCCCGATTGAACCTATTGTGGAGGAACATGAGACTGGGATATCCGGTCCTAAAATTTTTTCGGCTAGTTGTTTAACTTTTTGCTCTTGATCATTATTTATGGAAGAGAAAACTCCTATAACGGCAATGCCATCAACTTTTCCTTGCCAACTTTGTAAAATATCTTTTACTTCATCTTCTTGAAAAGGAGTAATTTCGTCGCCGTTGAATTCATACCCACCATGCACTAATGAAAAAGTATTTGATAAAATTTTTGTAATATCACTAGGCCATTCAGTGTATGGCAAGATTGAAGCGGTAGCCGGGTAACCGATTCTAATTACGCCAACTTTGCCCAATTTTTGTCTTTCAACAATGGCATTTGTAGCTTGAGTAGTGCCCAACATTGCTTCGGTAATATTTTGTACATCAATTTGACTTTGTTCAATAACTTGATGAATGGCATTGTTAATACCTGATTCAATGTCTTTTGTTGTATGAGTTTTAATATTTGAAATAACTTTTAAATTACTATCTAAGATCACTGCATCTGTATTAGTTCCACCAACATCGATACCTAATTTATACAATTTATTCACCTTTTTCTTCAACAAAATTTTTATATCTGGTTTCGATAGGAACGTAATCGACATCATATTTGAAGTATCTTGGTCCCACAGATTTGATTCCAGCTGGAGTTCGCCATTTGTCATTGGCAGGTAAGCCTAAAACGTGAACCCTTTTACCATATTTTATTTCCTCGTTTGTTACGGGTTGCAAGGTATCAACGTCTACCATAGTGATTAAATCAGGTGCGGTAGCTAGAACTTTGTCGTTGACTTTGAAAATAATATTTTCATTTTGAAAAGAAATTTGACCAGTGGATTCTGAATCTTCATTTAAGCCATGAATGATAGTTTCACCAAAATTGAATCCGCCTTTGGTTGTATGCTCTATGTCAGTAATTTTCCCAGTGAACAATCTAAATCCATTAGTGATCTTCAGTAGTTCAAGGAGTGCCTGATCTACTGAGTCAAATTCGTTTGCGTGTTGAATCAAGGTTCCTATTTTTTGGCTCTTTGTCATAATTCCGAGAACGCCTGCCTCGCGTAATTCTTTTCCAGTTAATCCGTCACTAGCACTGGTGGCAGTAGCACCCATTTGAACTGTTACGTTACGACCGATTTTTTCTGCCCAAACTGGATCAATAGTGTTTATCAAACTGGTATTTCCACGCTCATCAGTTAGCACCATTGGTGTAACTGAATGTCCAGCTAGAACAAAGGTAGACATCTGTAACTCGGGAAAAGCTCTTCCCATACCATCGGCATCAACAATAGGCATATTCATATCACTAGCCGCAACGATAGGCATCATTGAATTTATTCCTCCTGCCTCAATTGGAAAAGTACCATAGATTTTTTTGCCATAATAACTTTCCATCATTTCAAATGAGCGTCTAAATTCACTACCATTAGGGAACTTTTCCATGGAAACGGCTGGGGCTCCAATTCCGGAAGCTGAAACAAATAATTCTTCATCAGGGGCTTCTTCAGGTGATAACAATGTTACTGGCCCATTTTTCTTAATCATTGATAGAGCCATTAATTTTCCGATGTATGGATTACCACCACCGCCAGCACCTAATAAGGCTGCACCGGTTGCGATTTGATTAATGTCTTCTGCATATAATTTTCTACTCAATTTCATCGTCTCTTTCGTTATTAATTATTTAAGCTCAATTGTTGATTTGGTACTTTTTTTGTCGAAAAGCTTCATTCCAACGTAATAAATTAAACCGGAAGCAATAATTACGGTAATAGACTGAATACCCCAAGTGAAGAAATATCCGATTAGGGAACCCCCGACCCATGCAACTATTGTTACAATAGGGAATTTTTCGGTATCAGCTGGTAAAGTTCCCCGGTTATGACTCTCATCTAAAGATTTTCTATCACGTTTAAGAATCCAATAGTCAACAAACATAATTGAAGCAACTGGAGGAAAGACAACTCCCAAAACTGTTAGGAATGATGAAAATTTGTCAATCACACCAATAACGGATAAAAAGGTACCTAAACAACCAGCAACAACAGTAACCCATGCGCGGTTAAGGTTGACATGAAATACTTGTTTGAAAAAGTTGACGATATCAAGACTAGCAGAGTAAAGATTTAGATCATTGACTTTGACTGATGAAAGAACAATCAAAGCGATACCAAAGAGTCCAGTTAGTTGATAGATGATAGGCATGATTTTACTTGTACCAACAGCATGTGCCATTAGAACTCCAATTACATTGACCCCGAGTTCGCCTACTAAAGTACCAATAACACAAATCCAGAAAACATCGCGACCATTTCTTGAACGACGGGTTAAATCAGGCATAATAATTGCACCAACGATGAAATTACCAGTTACCATTGTGATAGCCGAACTCAAGCTCATGGCTGCACCAGGAGCCGCCATAGTAACAAGTCCTGCAATCGTATGACCTTTCATCATATTGTAAATAGCAACGCCCAAAACAATTAAAAAAGCGGGAACAGATATATTAGTAGTCCAACTTAATCCTTTAAATCCAAAAATTACTGAAAGCGTAACTACTAGACCAGTAA
Source organism: Companilactobacillus nuruki (assembly GCF_002872255.1). Classification (GTDB taxonomy): domain Bacteria; phylum Bacillota; class Bacilli; order Lactobacillales; family Lactobacillaceae; genus Companilactobacillus; species Companilactobacillus nuruki. Next base: position 89,851 of record NZ_NIPR01000064.1, on the reverse strand, counting down.
TAGTTGACACAATTCCAAAATTAGCATTTTTTCCAATGATAGAAACGATTCCTTGGGCAAAGACTGAATTTTGAATACCAAACCAACCAATTAAACTGATAGCAAAGGTTAATCCAACTACAGCCGATCCAATAGTTCCAAATCCTGACCATTTTGAAAGTAAGCTAGTTGCTAGACCTTCACGTTGGCCGGCAAGACCTAATCCATAAGCAATGAATTGCAAAATAACACTGCCGATTACTGTTGAAAGTACAGCATCTCTAAAAGACATCCCGTATCCAAGTTCTGCACCTAACATAAATTGGCTTAAACAAACAAAGCCGCCAATTTGAACCATTAATATTTTCCACATTGGATCTCTTTCAGAATCGGGAACACGTTGAGTTGAATAATCATCAAATGTTCCTTCACTATTTTGTGGAGTTTCTACAATGGTAGTTGTAGCATCGTCTTTATCTAAATCCATATTAAAATCCTCCTAAAAACATAGGTAATGTGCGTATAGTTGTCTTAGAACAAGATTAAAATCACATTAGAAATATTAAATTTATATTAGAGAACATTAGCAGAAAATTTGTGAATATGCAATGAAATATTTAAAAAAAGATTGATATAATAGCATTTGCTCTTAAAAGTGGGAACAATTCCTGCTATTTTATAAAAAAACATTAAATTAAATTACAGCTAATAATTTAAATGTATTTTAATAATTAGACTAAAAATGTATAAAAATAGCCAACGATTATAAAATATATAATCGTTGGCCAAGTTCATTAATTATTAAAATTGGATGATGTTTGGTTAATCGATACAATTTTTTTAAATAGTACCATTGAACCTAAGAAGAAAGTTGTTGCCAAAATGGCTGTTATTGGCAACATATGGAACATATTCTTAGGTAGAACCAAGGCTAATAATGGAAAAGCAAATGCGGCGGGTAGTTTAATTTTTAATATCTGTAATAGTAAAAATACTAAAGGAAGTGCAATTAGAGCTGATAGTAGCCATGAAGAAAATATTAAGTGTATTAATACACCAATAGTTGCTGCCCCTACTAAGGCAATAAAATGTTTACAAGCCATGCGCCAATTATAATTTGGCTTTTGCAGAACTTCGAAAAAGACAACCATTACGGGTGGAATAGCAGCCATTTGGGAAAAACCAAAGAACCAAACAGTTCCAACCCAAACGGCAGCCATAATTGTAAAAACCAACATATGATGTTTTTTAATTGAAGTACTGGGGACGGTTTGTTTATAGCCGCCTTGAACTAGTACACCAATCATTAGAATAGATGTAAATATTAGTATTGCAATAATAAATGACCAATGTGTTGCGTTGATAATAATTGGTAGCAATCCAGTGGCAAAAGATGGAGCCAGGTTTGATTTAAGAACTTTTAATAAGATTAGCATCAATAAAAGCCCTAATAGAACCTTTTGAGCGTAATTTATTTTTAACTGATTAATCAGAAAACCAATGATAGCTGTTCCAGAAGGGGCTAGAAATATTTTAGTTGGCTGATTAATCCATCCGTCATTTTGATAGATCCAAGTTCCAGCGGTTAAAGCGCCGATCTCAGGTAGGATAATTTCGAAATCATTTAGAAATGTAGCTGTTGCAACCATGAAAATAATTAATGAAAATCCGATTAAATAGTTGCGTTTTTCAATAGTATTCAATTGCATGTGGTGGTTAGTCTCTCCTTTTAATACTGATGCTTTAGCAAAACTAAATAAGCTTAACATAAATTAGTACTTTCTGAAAATGACAAAGTTTATTGCCAGTAAAAGTTTGATAAGCTTTATCATAATATTTATGTTGAATTTATGTAATTATCGAATATACGATTTGGACAATAGACTATCTTTTTTAGAAAAACCAGTTATCATATGAGGTATACCAAGAATATAAATATGAATTATTGATTTAAACTTATAAACAAAAAAGGAGTATATTTTCATGGCAGACGCAACCAACGAGCTTACAAAAGAATATGATGCTGATAAGATAGATGATATTTTGAGTGAGCTTGATGATTCAAAGATAAAAATTGATGCTTTAATGGATTATAATCTTCAATTGAGGCGTTCCAATGACCAGCAAATTAATAAGAATATTTTAGCTTATGAGTTTGCAAGATTAAGTCCAATTATGGAGCTATTGAATAATGATGTTTTTGAGTCGTTGGATAGAGTAGCGAAAGTTTTAAGTACAGATAAGTAGTATGAATAGTAAAAAATCATTTCAAGTAAGATTGAAATGATTTTTTTGTTTTGAAATGAAGACTTTATTTTTATTAGAGATATTATTATTTTTGATATCATTGCTATATGTGGTTAGGGTATTTTGGCCTGTAAGAATGAAATTGCTTAATGGAGACAAGGAGATCATTGTTTCCATTAGAAATCGTCATAATTTGAAGATATGTACAAGTGTAATTGTGATTGTCTTGATAAACTGGATGGTTTTTTAAGACCTTTTATTTAGTTAACGGTATTAAATTGTTATATTGTGCTTGACATTGTGCTTATTTTTTTATAACATTTTACTGTTAATGGGCATTCGCCAAATGGTAAGGCAGCGGACTCTGAATCCGCAATTTATTGGTTCGAACCCAATATGCCCAATACAATACTCACAGAAAGCTTGTTATATCAAGCTTTTAACTGATAGAAACCGAATGGGTACCCGTGATAGTGCCCGTCTTAGAAGTTTACGTAATTTGAATACTTCTTTGCGGTTTCTTTTTTTTCTAAATTTTGTGAAGAATGAATCTAGCTATAAACTAAAAAAGTATTTGAACTGATCAAATTCAAATTGAGATTTAATTTAAACAAAATGCAAATAGTATTAATATTGATTTTCCTAGGAATATTCGCTTATAAATATCTGTTTTACGGATACTTTTCCGTCCAATTCACCTTCAGTATTTGCCTGATACTTAACCTCATAATCTTTGTCAATTTTATTAGAATGGAAAACAAAGTCAGTATCGTTTAAGCTTTCTATTTGTTGTGAATCTTTTTCCATATACTCGGAATAATATTCTTTAAGACTTTCAGTATCTGACAATAAAATAGGGGTTTTAATGAGATCTAAACGTACACTTTTTATAATATTATTTGGAGCTGAAATATGTACATAGTTTAAGGGAGATTTTTCTGTGAAATCGCCTAATTTATTTTCATTAACATCCGACAAGCTCAATTCACCATATACAGTCATAGAGCTGATTGTTGTTTTATCGTTATTCATTGAATTTGATTCTGTACTTTGAGAGTTATTATTATTTTGCTTTACTTGGGTACTTTCGTTATCTAGTTTTTTAACTATCCCTTGTTGCTTCAAAGTTTGTTTTTTAGTTGGCTTTTTTAGTTTTATTCTTTTTATATATTTTGTGGAAGACCCTTTCTTCCAATATGTAATCTTTACAGTTCCACTATTCATATAGGCTTCATTAATATTTGAATTGTCTGATAATCCATTGGAATATTCCAATAATTCTTCTTTCATGTTCCCGGTACCTTTTTTTGTAGTTGGATTCTGAGAGTATTTATTATCGTCAATTTTATAATATGTTTCTCTAGGTAAACTGAAGCTTATATGATACATCCAATAATAACCATCGCCAGCAGGCTTATATTCGTTAGATGAATTTAGTTCAAGAAAGGGTTTATTTGGAACTTTCTTTTGGAGTTTTGGATTAAGTGGATTAATAATCATTAGTATCAAAAACATGCCAATCAACCATACCCACCATTTTTTATAAAAGGGCTTTTTATTTCTAATAACTCTACTTTCTCTATTCATAATTTCTCCTAAAACGATATATTTATCGCTTTAATTATATCAGAAAGGGATGTAGTAATAATTGAGGTGTATTAATTTTTATTAGACATTCAAAAATTAAAAAAACAATACCATTTTGATATATTCAATATTAAAAATGAGAAATCGGCAAAGAAAATTATCTTTGCCGATTTTTTAATATCCAAATCTCTGATAAAAGCCCTTACAACCATAGGCCTTCGCCAATAAATTATAATTTCTAATATTCATTAAAATTTATATCCAGATACATCCATATCTAAGGAAGAATGTGTTACATTATTTAATGGAGTGAAATAATTATTTTTGTGAGGTGAACCAATGGAGAAAGGCGAGATATTAGTAACTACAACTGAACATGTTCCAGGTCGTGAATACGAGATTATTGGTGAGGTTTTTGGTTTAACAACTCAATCAAAAAATGTCGTTAAAAATATCGGTGCTGGATTCAAAAACATTGTTGGTGGTGAAATCAAAGCTTACACAGAACTATTAACTGAGGCTCGTGACATTGCAATTGACCGTTTGCGTCAAAATGCTTTGGATATGGGTGCTGATGCAGTAGTGATGATGCGTTTTGATTCAGACTCTATCAGTGCTGACATGGAAACAGTTGCAGCGTATGGTACCGCAGTAAAATTTAAGTAAGGTGATTAAATGGCATTAGAATATAATAAGAGTTCTTTATCTGCTTGTACGAGTATTTTAATTGGTAAGAAGGCTACGATTGATGGCTCGACTATCATTGGTAGAAACGAAGATGCAATGCCTTCATGGCCTAAGCATTTTGTTATACATGGACATAAAGAATTTGTTGATAATCAAAAATTTGTTTCTAAAGCCAATGACTTTCAAATGGATCTGCCTAAAATTCGCTATAAATATTCTGCAACTCCTGAATGGACCTTTAAAGAAGGATTATTTGAAGAGGATGGTTTCAACGAGTATGGCGTTGGAATGAGTGCAACGGAAAGTGCGTATTCAAACCAACGTGTATTAGGCGTTGATCCTCTTGTTAAAAATGGTATTGGCGAAGAAGCCATGATTACAGTAGTTTTGCCTTATGTTAAAACCGCTAGGGAAGGCGTGTTACGTTTAGGAAAAATTATTGAAGATTATGGAACCTGTGAAACTAATGGGGTATTGTTCTCTGATAAGGATGAGGTATGGTATTTCGAAAGTGGATCAGGCCACTACTGGGTTGCTCAGCGTATCCCCGATGATTGTTACGCTGTAGTAGCCAATCAGTTAGCTATTCAAGAAATTGATTTTAACGATGAAAATAATTTCTTGTATCATAAAGATATTAAAAATTTTGTCGATGATAATCATTTGAATGCTAAGCCTGATAGTTTTAACTTCAGAGAAATTTTTGGAACACATGATTTGTCTGATGAGATTTACAGCACGCCACGTGTTTGGTGGGGACAACAGCAGTTCTCAGGTGCAACTGATGAAAGTCCAGAAAGTGAAGATTTAGCTTTTATTAAAAAGGCTAATCGCTTGTTAAGTGTTGATGATGCGCAAGATTATTTGGCTTCTCATTATCAGAAGACTGAATTTGATCCTTTGAATGATTCAGTAAATAATAAGCGTTATCGTCCAATTAGCTTGGCTAAGACTCAGGAGTCACATGTTTTACAAATTAGACCTAATATGAAGCCTAAAATCGCTTGTGTTCAATGGTTAGCCATGGGTGTAGCTTCTCAAAGTATCTATGTTCCGTTTTATATGGGAATGACTGATACTCCTGAAGAGTACAAGCTAGGTGAGCTACCATACGACTCTAAGTCAGCCTATTGGACTTATAAATTAGCCGGTGTTTTATTAGACGGCCATTACAAAGAACTTGGAAAGGATTTCCAAGCCAAGCAAAAGGACATCAATATCACACTTCGTAAGAAGTTGAAAGATTTCGATAAAGAGGCCTTGAGCACAGATGATGATAAATTACCTAATTATTTAACGAAGGCTTCATTTGAAATAGCTAAAGTTTCACTTGATAGCTATAAAGAGCTGATTGCTCAATTAATTACGGACTCGACTGATTTTTCACCTCTAAACTTCAAGACAGATATGAATTTATAAGAATTCGTACATTGAAAATTAAATGAGGGGTTTTAAAAATGAATGATGGTAATGCGCCGAAAAAGACAATCACATTATTTGGTTTAATTATGATGATCTTTACGGCAATCTTTGGATTCGCTAATACAACTGTTGCATATGAACAGATGGGATTAGCAAGTATTGTTTGGTATGTATTTGCTGCTATTTTCTTCTTTCTTCCAGTAGGATTTATGATGGCAGAGTATGGTTCTGCTTTTAATGAAGCAAAAGGTGGAATTTATTCATGGATCGATGGAGCCGTAGGTGCAAAGTGGGCTTTCATTGGTACTTTTATGTGGTTAGCTTCATGGGAGGTCTGGTTAGTTTCAACCTCCTCAAAGGTTTGGATTCCACTGTCAACTATGTTTGCTGGTCATGATACAACTCAAACATGGGGTATGTTTGGATTGAGTGCCACACAAGTTATTGGTATCTTAGCTGTTCTTTGGATTATTTTTGTTACTTATACCGCTACTCAAGGTATGGATAAAATTTCTAAAGTTTCAAGTTTTGGTGGTATCATGACTATTGCTTTGAACGGTATTTTCTTTCTTTTAAGTTTAGCCGTTTTGTTTATGTCAGGTTTTCACACCGCAGAACCAATCCATGGATTAAATACGTTTATCCATTCGGCTAATCCAGCCTTTGCGTCACCACTAGGAATGGTTTCATTTATCGTTTATGCTATTTTTGCATATGGTGGTATGGAATCTGTTGGTGGTGTTACAGATAGTATGAAGAATCCTAAACGTGATTTTCCACGTGGTGTTTTAATTTCCGCGGGAGTTATCACTTTGCTTTACTCATTGACTATTTTATGTTGGGCTATGAGCGCCAACTGGAGTTCCGTTGTTTCAAAGGGAAATGTTAACTTGGGTAATATTACTTACGTTATGATGAGTAATCTTGGTTATACATTTGGTACACATATTGGTTTAGGCAGTGCCGCTGCTATTACACTTGGTGAATGGTTGGCACGTTTTACTGGATTCGATATGTTCATCCTTTATATGGGTGCGTTCTTTGTTTTGATTTATTCACCATTAAAATCTTTTGTTATGGGAACACCAAAGGATTTCTGGCCTGCAAAGGTTACTAAATTAAATAAACATGGTATGCCCGCATATGCAATGTGGGTTCAAGCTATTGTTGTTATTGTCCTTATCCTAATTGTTGATATGGGTGGTAAAAATGCTAAGGCCTTGTACAATGTTTTGACATTGATGGCTAATGTTTCAACAACAGTCCCATATTTATTCTTAGTTGGTGCATATCCATTCTTTAATATGAATAAGGATATTGAAAAACCATATTTATTCTATAAGAATAAGAAGATTATGTGGACTGTAACCACAATCGTTTTCTTAGTTTTAGCTTTCGCAATTATCTTTACATTGCTTCAACCAATTATGGAAGGCGCGTATACAGATGCTCTTTGGACAATCCTTGGACCAGTTGTCTTTGGGCTTGTCGGATTCATTTTATACTATAGATATGAACATAAAGATCATAGTAAAGTTAGTGTTGGTGCTGAAGCTACTAAGTAGTAAAAATAAAGTTAATTTTATTTTTAATAATAAGATTAGCTTTATTTTTTTGAAAAAATTAAATATATTCTGTGAAAATCGTTGTGAGTCTCAAATCAAAATCGAATTTAAACATAAATATAGCCCCTTTAGTTTGGACGTAAAGCCAAACTAAAGGGGCTATTTCAATACTTTTTAAGTTGATTTTTATTCAACTGGATGTTTATCAGTTAAAGCTTTAGTACGTGCATCTAATTCTTGAAGCTTTTCAGGATCATCATGATACTTAATAGCATCAACAATAATACGTGCTACCTCTTCACAATCCTCTTCATCAAATCCTCTTGATGTAATAGCAGGAGAACCTAGGCGCAAGCCAGATGTTAATTTAGGAGGCAATGGATCATTAGGAATTGCTTCCTTGTTAGTTGTTATATGAATTGAATCAAGTAAGTTTTGAACTTCCATACCATTGAGACCGGAGTCAGTTAAAACAACATTTAATAAATGATTATCTGTACCACCAGTTAAAACTGAAAGGTTATCAGCATCATTAATTACTTTAGCCATGGCAGCGGCATTCTTAACTACTTGTTCCATATAAGTTTTGAATTCGGGTTGAAGATCTTCACCGAAGGCAACGGCTTTAGCTGCAATAACATGTTCTAATGGGCCACCTTGGTTTCCTGGGAAAACAGCTGAATTAATTTTTTTACCCAATTCAGCTTTGGCAAGAATCATACCACCACGAGGTCCTCTTAACGTTTTGTGAGTAGTTGTAGTAACAATGTCAGCAACCCCAACTGGAGTAGGGTGTAGACCAACAGCAACTAATCCGGCAATGTGCGCCATATCAACCATTAGATATGCGTCAACTGAATCAGCAATCTCTCTAAACCTTTTGAAGTCAATGATACGACTGTAAGCAGAAGCACCAGCTACGATTAGTTTGGGCTTAGTTTCTTCAGCAATTTTTTGAACATCATCATAGTCAATTAGACCATCATCATTAACGCCATATGAATGGAATTGGTACATTTTACCAGAGAAGTTGACTTTTGAGCCGTGAGTCAAATGACCACCAGCATTCAAATCCATACCAAGTACTGAATCTCCTGGTTTTAGAACAGCTTGATAAGCTGCAGCGTTAGCTTGAGAACCAGAATGTGGTTGAACATTGACGTATTCTGCGTTAAATAGCTCTTTAGCACGATCAATGGCAATTTGTTCAACCTGATCGATATATTCACAACCACCATAATAACGGTGGCCAGGATAACCTTCAGCATATTTATTAGTTAAAACGGAGCCCTGAGCGTTTCTAACGTTGTCAGAAACAATATTTTCAGAAGCAATTAACTCAATATTTCTATTTTGTCGTTCCTCTTCTTTTTTGATTAAATCAAAGATTGCTTTATCACCTGTACTGTATTGCACTACGACCATCTCCTCAATAATTATTATTAACTACACTAGTACCATCGCTATAATTAATTTTCACACCCTTTTCAATGTTAAAAATATAAACATTGAAGGTAACTCTGTTATCAGGCTGTCCATTGTTATCTAAAGATTCAGCCATCATTTGCACTCCACGAGCGACTAGCTCATTACCACGAAATATCGGTTTGACTCGATACCTAATATAATTATTAGGGTTTTGCTTGAGGTAGTAAGCAATGTCATTCTCATGCTTAAGCATTTCGGGAGAGTTCAAGGAACGAGTACCAGTCATCAAGTTTTTCAGATTATTATTTTGTCCGGTCAATTGATAACCAATTAGATGTGATCGATTATATAGCCAACCACCTTGAATCTTCTTGTTGCGCCAGCCTGTTGGATTGACATAAAGCGGCTCACGTTTTTGTGTGGGCATTAAGCTTTTACTCAATAAGGCATCTGCTTGTACAACTCGATTAAGATTGTCCAAGTCAGCAAATTGTTGCCAAGGACCATTCGAGATGTTTAGTTCGGATTTTGTGAAAGTAGGCGTATTGTTATTGACTTCAATTTCTTGAGTACCTTGATAATTTAGATTAGACAAATTGATTGTGGAAGAGGTTTTACTCTTTTCGACCTGTCTAGGATTATCACCTGTACCCAAGTTATTATTTTGATAGGATTCGTAAACTCCCGAACCACCTACGGCAATTAACAGAAGTCCTAATGAAACCAATCGTCGATGAATTTTACGTTTTGGTTTAATCATGAAGGTAGTAAACAACACAATTGCACCCAAAACGATCAGTAATAACATATACATAAAAATTTCCCCTCACTGTGAAGACTAATGAAATCTCCACTTAAGATTTTATCATAAATTTTCAGAAATCTAGAACTATATACTTGAAAACATCAACTTTTATTCGTATATACATTATTGGATTAAAAATCTATAAAGAAAGTAATAATGGATTTGAAATAGTGCATATTAATTAATAATAAAAATAAGATCAAAAAATAAAGCCTGTCTAATAACTATTGAAGTAGCTACTAGGCAGGCTTTATTACATAGACTATGTCGTAATTATTCAAAAGTTTTCTTTAGGGCAGCAATACGATCATCCAAAGGTGGATGAGTATCAAATAATCCAGAAAAATGTTTCTTCTTATTAGGATCATCAATATATAAAGCTGCACTTGCATCATCAACCCGTCGCATGGGTTTAGTGCTTTTTTTTAATTTCTCTAAGGCATTAATCAATCCTTGAGGATTTCGAGTCAATTCGGCACCTGAAACATCAGCTAGATATTCGCGGTTTCGTGAGATTGCCATTTGAACTAAGGTAGCAATCATAGGACCGATAATAGCAAAGATTAGGCCTATTAACCACAAAACTATACGAATAGCACCATTATTATTATCACGATCATTATCATTCATAGGAATAAACCAGCGATAAGCATTTCCTAAAATTGAACAAATCAAGATAATAGCCGAAGATAATGCTACAGAGATGGTTGAAACTCTGATGTCATAGTTTCTGACGTGAGATATTTCATGAGCCAAAACTCCTTCAAGTTCTTCACGATTCATCATTTCGTACAAACCACTAGTTACAGCAACAGCTGCATGTTGCGGATCGCGTCCAGTTGCAAATGCATTAGGACTAGAATCATTGATAATATAAATATCGGGTAAAGGAATATCAGCTACCATGGCCAAATCTTCGACAATATGCCAAAGATTAGGTGCATCTTTAGCGGAATTTAACTTTTTTGCGCCATTCATTTGCATTACTATACTAGTAGATTGGAAATAAGTAATCAATGTATAAACAATGGCAATAACTAGAGCGATGATAATACCAGAATAGATATTATCAAAAAAATAAATTCCTAAGAAGCTACCAATGGCGGCCAGTAATACGAAGAAAATAAAAAATATCAAGTAAGTTTTACGTTTATTACGATCAATTTGTTCGTAAATCATATAAGGCCTCTATTAAAACTTAACCTTAGGAGCTTCTTTATCAACATCTGGAATTTGTAGGAAGTTCATTTCCTTGAATCCATGGATGCCAGCGATGATGTTACGTGGAAATGTTTGGATGGCTGTGTCGTAAGCCTGTACTTGACTGTTATATGCTTGGCGCGCATAAGATACTTTATTTTCGGTGTTTGATAGTTCTTCCATTAATTGGGAGAATTCCTGATTTGCCTTTAAATCAGGGTAATTTTCAGCTAAAGCAAAAACTTGACGTAATGCACCAGTCAATGCATTGTCAGCATCAACTTTATCTTGGAGAGAGTTAGCATTAGTAACGTTATTTCTTAATTCAACGACATTTGCCAAAGTCTCTTTTTCGTGTTTGGCATATCCCTTAACGGTTTCAACCAAGTTAGGAATTAAGTCGGTCCGGCGTTTCAATTGAACATCGATTTGAGAACTGAACTCGCGGGCACGGTTGCGATATTTAACCAAGCTATTGTACATACCAGCATAGGCGATAATTATCACTGCGATAATAGCGATTATTATTAATGTTTTCATGTAAATCTCCTTTATTTCTTAATGGCTTTATTTTAACATAATGCCAGTTAGGTAGTATAAAGCTAAGCAACATTAATGTTTGAGTTTATTATTATCAGTTTTGAAAAAAATAAATTATAATTAACACAAGGGAAGGTTACATAAGTAGTAGGTTTCATAGGTGAATATTATGAAAAAGTTTTTCCTAGCCATTTTAATGGTTCTTTCTGTTTCAATGGTTTCATTTCCAGCAAAGATTCTTGCTGATAGTACCATTGATCCATCCACTGATACTAATTTTAATCAACGGGTCAATAATTTGATCAATCGTAAGGGATACTCTGGTACTTTATTGTTGATCAAAAATGGTAAACCAATTTATCAGACCAGTCATGGATTCTCGAACCATGCGGATGGGATTTACAATAATAAAAATATGACTTTCGAGATAGATTCGATTCAAAAGTCCATGACTGCCGCAATGATTATGAAAGAAGTACAGAATAACAAATTAAAGTTAACTGATAAACTTTATAAATTTTATCCTGAGATACCAGGTAGCAAGCAAATAACAATTAAGCAAATGCTTGATATGACCTCGGGACTAGTTATGCCTGGTAATGTTGGCCCTGATAAAATTATGACTGACAAAAATATTATTAATACTGATGTCGGAAATATCAAATTTTCAAAGGTTATCTATGGTAATTGGGATTACTCACCGGTTAATTATAATTTATTGAGTGGAATCCTAGAACAACTAACTGGTAAATCATATCGGACTTTATATACCAACACATTTATTAAGAAGTTAAATTTGAAACACACTATTTTTGCTTATGATGAAAAATCTGGCATTCAAAAAGCGACAGGATATAGCAATATCAATCCTGTTTCTGCAAAATTGGATTATAAAAATGCTTTTGATACAAAAAAGGCCTATGAATTCGATGAACTGGGGACAGGACAGGTTTATATGAGTGCGGGAGATTTGTACAAAGTTGAAAAATATATCCTTACCAGTTCATATTTAACCGATGATTCGCGTAAAGAATTATATCTTCCAGGTAGTTCCAGTACTTATGGTGGTGGCTTTTATCATAATGGTAATGATAATTATGCCAACGGCTGGGGATATGGTTTTCAGGCTGTGATCCACATTTCTGATGATGGAAAAGATGCTGTGGTTACTTTGCAAAATTATCAACGTTTAGCAGCTGATATGAAACCAGTTGCTAAACAACTCTATGGAATGTTAAATGGAAATTAGTGTCACTTGATGTGGCACTTTTTTTATTGTTTTGTTATAATCTCCAGTTGTTATGAGGGATTATTATGAAAAAAATAAAAGAACGATTTGATGCATTTACCGATGCTATATTGGCAATTATTATTACGATTATTGTTTTAGAGTTACCAATTGAGGTGGTTAATAATCAGGTAAATTATCGTAGTCTATTTTCGGCTATTGGTATCTATGCAGTTAGTTTTTGTTTTGTAGCTAATGTTTGGTTTGAGCATACAACAATATTTAATGAATTAAATGAAGTAAATAATCAGGTTATGGTTCAAGATATATTTATGATTTTCTTAGTATCTTTGTTGCCAACTTTTACGAAACTAATGATTAATGATACTAATAAACAGACCGTTACATTATATGGGTTGCTGTATTTAATTATTACGGTCACGATAAGAGGTATTGCTAAAAGCGTCATTCATCAAAAATATCATGATAAAGATGAGATGGCTAAAGTTTATATATATATTTATGGACAACATAATTGGGAAAATGGTGCCTTAATAATTTTAATTATTATTTTAGGGATTTTTTATCCGAAGATGAGTTCGATACTATTTATAACAGTTCCTGTTCGATCTTTTATTTCTAATGTTGGAAAGGATCAAGCGGCTGAGGGGATGGAAAACCTTAGTCTCCAAGGTCAAAGTGGTTTTATGAAATTAAGTATCTCTCAGCGTCGTGAATTTATTAGATTTGTTAGAAAGTATGTTGCTGAATCTCAACAGCATCCCAATAAAGAGACCTGGGAAGAATTTTTATCTGAAGGTTCAAAGAAGTTTGGGATGAATAGAGAGGAATTAGCAACCTGGTTTTCTCAGAATGGAAAGCAGTTTTATCGTCATCGTAAAGCGAAACGTTAAAAAAAGCTGGTTTTCTAACTTAAAAGGCTGTATGATTGAATGTGCAGGTAAAGCCTACCTGTGTATTAAAAATGGTCACTTTATACATTCCAAAGATTTACTGTAAAGTGATCTAAAGTCCTACATCACGGATTGATGTAGGACTTTTTCTTTGTCCAAAAACCAATTTGTTTGTCTGACTTTGATATTTGTTGTACGGTTAATATCATTGAGGAGGACAAATAAATGTATAAATTAAACGATGGACAGCAGATTCCAGACTTTGGTTTTGGAACTTATAAACTCAATGGACGAAAGGGCGTTCAAAGTATTGTCGCAGCCATTAATAATGGCTATAGAATGTTGGATACTGCGTATAATTATGAAAATGAGGGAACTGTTGGACGCGCGATTGCTGAAAGTGGTATCGATCGTGATAAATTAACAATCACCTCAAAATTGCCAGGCAGGTATTATGCCTATGATGATGCAATAGCCACTTTACAGGAGTCCCTGTATCGAACACACTTAGATTATTTTGACTTGTATTTATTGCATTGGCCTAATCCAAAACGTGATATGTACGTTGAAGCTTGGCAAGCACTAATTGATGCACAAAAGTTTGGATTAGTAAAATCTATTGGTGTTTGCAACTTTTTGCCAGAACATCTTGAAAAATTGCAAAAAGAGACAGGTATTTTACCAGCTATTAATCAAATAGAATTACATCCGTATTTTAATCAATTTGAACAAAGACAGTTTGACGAAAAAAATAACATAATTACAATGGATTGGAGTCCCCTAGGACGTGCTAGTTCGGTTCTAAAAGATGACGTAATTGTTGCCTTAAGTAAAAAATATAATAAGTCTGTAGGACAAATCATTTTAAGATGGGAACATCAATTGGGAACCATTCCAATTCCTAAGTCATCTTCGCCAGTTAGACAACGCGAAAATCTTAATATATTTGATTTTGAAATTTCAAATGAAGATATGAACAAAATAGATGCTTTATCAAAAAAAGATGGACGAACGAATGATCAAGATCCTGCGGTGTATGAGGAATTTTAAAAATGAGAGTAATATTTGAGAATGTCTCAAATACTACTCTTTTTTTATTTTGTCTCAAAATATGATAAATAATAAATCTAAATTTCACAAAAAAATCATAATTTCTCTATTGTATATTATATAGAATAGAACTATATTTTATTTGTAAGCAGTTACAGATAAAGATGATATTAATCAAGAGGTGGTTCTTATGTATAGAAGTAATGGTAATTATGAAGCATTTGCAAAACCTATGAAGCCAGAAGGCGTTGATAATAAGTCAGCTTATATTGTTGGATCTGGTTTAGCTGGTTTGGCCGCAGCAACATTCTTAATTCGTGATGGTCAAATGAAGGGTGAAAAGATTCATGTTTTAGAGGAATTAGCATTACCAGGTGGTAGTATGGATGGCATCTGGAATGAACAAAAAGGTTATATTATTCGTGGCGGTAGAGAAATGGAGCCACATTTTGAAACTCTTTGGGATTTGTTTAGATCTATTCCATCATTGGAGAATCCAGATGTTTCTGTTTTGGATGAATTTTATTGGTTAAATAAGAAAGATCCAAGTTTTTCACATGGAAGGGTGATTCAGGAACAAGGTAAAGAATTGCCAACAGAAGGTCAATTGACTTTGACACCTAAGGCTGTTAAGGAATTGATCGATTTAGTAATGACACCTGAAAAAGATTTGGGCGATAAAAAGATCAACGAGGTTTTCTCTGAAGAATTCTTGAATTCTAATTTCTGGCTTTACTGGTCAACTATGTTTGCTTTTGAACCTTGGGCTAGTGCTATGGAAATGAGACGTTATTTGATGCGTTTCTGTCATCATATTGATTCATTGTCAAATCTATCATCATTGAGGTTTACAAAATATAATCAATATGAATCATTAATTCAACCTATGATTAAGTTCTTGGAAGATAAGGGTGTTCAATTTACGTACAATACTCATGTTAATAATATTAAAGTTGATACCTCAAATGGTTCTAAAGTCGCAACAGAAATTGATATGACAACTGATGGTAAGGACAATACAGTCGCTTTAACAGAAGATGATTTAGTCTTTGTTACCAATGGATCAATTACTGAAAGCACTACTTACGGAGATAAAACCCATCCTGCACCAACAGAACATGAGCTTGGTAGCAGTTGGGAATTATGGGAAAACTTAGCAAAGCAAGATAAAGCTTTTGGTAATCCTGACGTATTTTGCAAGAATATTCCAGAAGCAAATTGGACAATCTCTGGAACGATTACATTGACTGATGACGAGGTTATGCCTTATATTGAAAAAATTAGTCAAAAAGATCCACATAGTGGTTCGATCGTCACAAGTGGCCCCGTTAGCATTAAGGATTCTAATTGGTTATATGGCTATTCAATTAGTCGTCAAAAACACTTTAAGAGACAAAAAGATAATGAAATAGTAGTTTGGGTTTATGGATTATTCTCAGACAAGCCTGGTAATTTTGTAAACAAAAAGATTACTGAATGTACAGGTGATGAACTATGTGAAGAGTGGTTATATCATATTGGAGTACCTGTAGATAAGATTAAGGATATTGCTGAAAATCATGCAAATACTATTCCAGCACATATGCCATACATCACTTCGTACTTTATGCCAAGAAAGGTTGAAGATCGTCCTTTAGTAGTGCCAGAAGGATCAAAGAACTTAGCTTTCATCGGTAATTTTGCTGAAACAGAACGTGATACAGTCTTTACAACTGAATATTCGGTTAGAACGGCCATGGAAGCTGTTTACACATTATTGAATGTTGATCGTGGAGTTCCTGAAGTATTCGGTTCGGCCTTTGACGTACGTACATTGTTGAGAGCAATTTATTATTTGGATGGAAAACAAAAGATTGAGGATATTAAGTTGCCATTTAAAGAGCGTTTGGTTGAGAAGAAAGTTATGGAAAAGGTTCAAGGAACTTATATTGAAGAATTATTGAAAGATGCTCATTTGTTATAGAAGTTGAAGAGCCTATCTAGCAACGATAATAGTTGTTGGATAGGCTCTTTATTTTTAATCAAAATATGTAGACCAATTTTCAGTACTATGACATTTAAAGGCTCTTTGAAAATCATCAGGCATGTTACGTTCCAATGATAAATTTAAATCGAGTGCCTCATTAAGAGTAAAATATTTTACGTCAGATGTTTCTACACCACCATGAATACCACTTTCCATTGGTTCGCATTCAAAGAATAATTTATAAATATAGTTAAGATTTTTCTTAGGATAGTGATTTTTTTGCATATCTTTAATAGAAATCATTTTTACCGGCTTCACTTTAATACCAGCTTCTTCAAAGGTTTCTTTGGCGGCAATTTCTGAGGCTGAATAACCAATGTCAGCCCAACCGCCAGGAATTGACCATTGACCACTACTTTTTTCGCGAACTAGTAGAATCTTATTGTCTTTGAAAGTTGCAGCTCTAACATCAACTTTGGGAGTTACATATCCAGTATCAGAATCAAAAAAGATATTTAATTTATCTGGTGTTGAGTCATTAACTAATCTTGCAGTTAGTTTTTTGGCTACATTTTCCAATTGTTCATAGCGCTCGGTATCAAAGACGTCTTTACTGTAATGTTTACCTGTTTGGGCGATTGCCTGGAGTTGTTGAATTAATAGTTCTACATCATCCATTGTTATTACCATCCTTTGATTTGGATTATAACATTAATTATGAGATGACACTTTGGTAAGTGGGTGCATGAAATAGAGTTTTAAATAAATCATAATTTTGAATTGTAATAACAGCATTTTTTTCTTTAACGGATTCAGCAATTTGGGCCATTAAATAGAAACTGTTCAATAACATAAAATGGGATTCATTTTTACGAATAAAATTAACCCCACTTTCTATAGTTTGAATAGCTAAATCAAGTTTAGATAGTTTAAAATATGATAATGCTGAAATATAAAAGATTAAATTAAGATTGTCTTCATGTTCAATTAAATTTAGATCTTTTAAGGAAAGATCTATTTGTCTAAGAGCAGAATTTTTAAGGCCTTGTTGAGCATAGACATATGCTAGAAAAACATTACTAACTCTAGTAAGGGTTGTTTGTTTGCGACTATGACCAGTACTTGCGAGAGATAGTTTTAAGAGTTCTTTTGCATTATCAAATTTTCTTTCCAAATGTAAGGCACATATGGCTAGATAAAAATAGTAAGCTTGAGTTTGTTTGCTGGTTTGAACAGTTTCAATAACTGTTGGACGATTTAAGAAAGTTCGTAATTGATCATAATTGTGAGTTTTATAGAATGAGTTAATTTTTTGATTGAAATAATTATCTTTACAAATTTTGAAATTATTTGCCAAAGATATATCTTCAAAAACGATTGAAAGACGTTCACAAAGGTCAATTAATAATTGAGGATTGGGAATGTATTTATTGTGTTCAATTTCAGAGAGAGTTGACTGTGAACAAATATCTTCGGCCGTTTTAAACTGAGATAACTGTTTTTGTTGGCGAGTTTCTTTTAAAATATCACCTAAATTATCCATATCTTTTACACCTACTTTTTTTATTCGGTTGAACAAATTAATATTTTCTATGAGTAAATGATATAAAATTAGTGTGTATTTTATGTTCAATTAATGTAAAGATTTGTTTAGATTATGTAAATTATTAATGAATAAAGGAAAAATATTAATGGATAAAAGACCTATTTTTTCAGATAAACTTTCTGTTAAAGATTTTGAAAAATATTATTGGTACAAAGATGAATTGGTTAAAATATGTCGAAAAAATAATCTACCATCTTATGGAACTAAAGCGGAATTGAATCAATACATTGTTAGTTTTTTACTCGGTAACCCCGTTAAACAATTCAGGTACCAATCAAGAAATACAAAAGTTCTAAAAGCCGAGGACATTTATCCTAATACAAGGTTGTTAGAATCAAATTTTAAACTAAATAGGGAAGCTAGAAACTTTTTTGCTGATTATTTTGATATGGAAAAATTTTCATTCAAAAAATCAATGGCGGTTAAATTAAGAATGATTCAATCTAATCAAGATACCAAGGCAACCGTTCAAGATTTAATTGATGCTTACCTGTTGAAGAACCAAGAAGCTCAACAGACCAGTGAAGAAAATACTTATCAATGGAATAATTTTGTTAAGGATTTTAATAAAGATGAATTTTCTCAGAATTATTCTGATCGGATGAAGGTGGCAGCCATTTTATGGCAAAAAGTTCGTGATAGTGCTGGTAATAAAAAATATCGCCACTCTTTAATGGTTAAATACCATAAGGAGATAGCGATATATGAAAAACTAATTTAGTGAAAACCCTTGATTACGAAGAAATTGGGCAACATCTGGTCGTCGAATATGTTTAAATATATCAAGATTTTTTTCTGTCCAAGAATTGTCATTGGGATGTGATTTACGATTGAGATAATAATTTTTGACAGTATTATCGTAATCATTTAAGTTATTGAAACTTTCCTCGTCATAAGAGTTAGTGGCGATTTGGTTTTGTTTGGGCATTCGTGGCTTTAATTGATTTTTGAACTTGGGAACACCAATAGTCATTCCAAATAATGGAACTGTGAAGTCAGGCAAATTTAATAATTCGGCAACTTGTTTAATATTATTGCGGATACTACCGATATAGCAGATTCCCAATTCCATTGATTCAGCTGCTGTGGCCATGTTTTGAGCAGCAATTGCAGTGTCAATTGTCGCTACAAGTAGAGATTCCATATTTTTTAAACTGTCCAGGTTCATTTTGTTTGCTCTTAACATTGATGCCTGGCGGTGAAGATCAGCCACAAAGATATAAAAAGTATCTGCCTCTCTAACATGTGGGGAGCTAATTGTAATATCAGCAAGTTTATTACGGAGATTTGAATCAGTAATTTCAATTATTGAAAAGGCCTGAATAAACTCGCTTGTTGAACCATGTTGTGCAGCCGCGATAAGATTATTTTTTTGTTCGTTAGTAATAGTTTGGTCAGTGAAGTCACGAACAGCAGTATGTTTAATTAAATTTTCGATGGTTTGGTTCATAAAAAATCCTCATTTCTAATTAAAGTCTTTTTAAAGAATAACACTACTTTAAATTTAGATTGTTTTAAAACCCTTTGAATAATTAAGAATAAAATGCAATTTCGTGTTGACATAAATGGTAGTTTACAGTTAAAATTATATCTGTTGTTAAATTTGCCCGTTGGTCAAATGGTTTAAGACGCCACCCTCTCAAGGTGGAGTTATGGGTTCGATTCCCATACGGGTGATAATGGAGTCCTTATATGTTTCGATACGTCCCAGTATCGTTGATATAAGGGCTTTTTGCTTGCTAATAGTTTCGGTGTGTTTCGATATGGCTCATCAAAAATGAGCCACGAGAATTAGAAACCAACGTAACTTGTAAAACTATCAATTGTTTCTTTTGAAGCCTTTTTAGTAACATGTGCATAAATATTCATAATTACACTTATGTCACTGTCTCCAACTTGTTCCTGAATTTGCTTCAAAGTTAGTTTCTTTGATTCAATGGCGATAGTCACAAATGTGTGGCGCATACCATGTGGTGTAATTCTTTTTAACTTAGTGTTATTCTTTTCGTTATCATTGTATGAACTGATAACAGTATCCATCCACTTATTAGGTTTCATGAGTGAAAGGGTATGATTACTTTCATTAGGGAATATCCATTGATTTCGTGAGGAAGTATTATAGCCAAGGACAAGCATTTCTTTACGCATTCTTATTATTCAATTATGTAAGAGGTCTGCTGTGTATTGATCTAAATATAATGTACGATAACCGTGAATGGTTTTAGGTGTGCCTATAACTTTTTTGTTGTTAATATCCCTTGTAACGGTTTTATTTATCAATAGTGTTTTCTCATCATAAATCAAAGTCAGCAGCCTTGTTTCCTTTATTAGTTTGAAATTTAAAAGTTGCATGTGATTTCCTATTCGTCGTTACAGTATCTTTATCCAAGTCAAGAAACAAATGTTCTTGCGGTTTGAACATAGAATAAAGTAGAACTACTATCACTACAGCTAGTAACCACAACCACCACTCTATTAATTTAGAGTGATGGCTTTTTTAGTTATCCATATTAAAATATTTAATTGGTGATATAATACATGCGTATTAGCAAAATCTTAATAGGAGGATAAGCTAATGGTAATGAATAAGTTGCAAGTAAAACACTCGCTTTTAATAGCTACAGTTTTATTTACGAGTTCAGGATTATTTGCGATAGAAAACAATTTTTCTAATGTAAGAGCTAATAATGTTAATGATGTGCAAGTTTCAAATCCAAATAACACTGATCAGGAAGGAACATGGGGTACAGCAAAATGGAAATATGATACAAATACCCAAATTTTAACTATTAATGGCGGAAATTCTGGATTGTCAAAGGATGCCCCTTGGCAATCTGCAGGCATAGCCGAAAATATTAAAGAGATTGATGTTACTGGAAAGTTAAGTCTTATTGGAGATATGACCAGCTTATTTTCTACTAATTCTAGTGCGGATGTTTTAGAAAATTTGACAATCATTAATGGAATAGATAAGATTGATACTTCTCATGTTACCTCGATGAAAAGCATGTTTGAAGGAACAAAAATATCTTCCTTAGATCTTTCTAATTGGGATACAAGTAATGTAGAAGATATGTCTTATATGTTTGAACCTGCTAGTGAGCTTACAAAGTTAGATGTAGGTGGATCATTTGGAAAAAACACAAAAAAAGTGGAAAATATGTCTTTTATGTTTTGTAATGATAACAATTTAACGAAGATAGATCATCTTGATGAGTTAAATACTTCAGCCGTTACGGATATTAGGGGTATGTTTCTAAGGGATTCTAATCTTACAAAGTTAGATGTAGGTGGATTATTTGGAAAGAATACAACAAAAGTAGAAAATATGTCTTTTATGTTTTGTAACGATAACAGTTTAACAAAGATAGATCATCTTGATGAGTTAAATACTTCAGCTGTTACGAAAATGATAAATATGTTTTCAGGGGATGGAAGTCTTCAATCCTTTAATCAAGAGAGAGTCTGATATTATTGGGTTCTCTTTTTTGATATTGTGATATAGGTAAGAATCAGTGGGATTCTAGGCACTGAATTTTCAAAATTAAAGTGAACTAAATAACACCCCGCATATCATATTTTTATGAGATGGTAAAATCATAAATGATGGGATGATTAGTGTTCGGCGAGGAACATTTTTGTATCATACATCTCATTGTTTACACTAGATGATACATTAGCAGAAATGACAATCTTCTTGGTTCCTTTGGAACCAGAAGATTTTTTCGCATTATGGGACAAACTAATGTTAACTGGAGTGTGTTTTGAACCAGAAATTATATTCAGTACAGTTTTAAAGAGTATCTTCCTTTTTGTTATTAAGTTTAGAAATACTTTTTCTAACATGTATTTTTCCATATTTAGTAATTAGTTTTTGATAATCAAACTTTGTAACATTTTTGAGTTTTATTTTGCGAAAATAGTCTTGTATTTCAATTGGAATCAATGAATAGATATAATAACTGTGTTCACTAATGTGGTCATTTTATAAGTTTCAATCCACATCTGAACATAGTCGTGAAAAGTAAACTTTCAATTCCTCAATACGCTGATATCTATGTACGTAGAAAAATTGACGTAGAACCAGTTTTCGAGAATATGAAAGTTTGTTTAGATTTCGAAAGATTTCATGTCAGAGAATTAGATTATATATGATAAAAAAGAAATGATGATCGTAGTAATGGCATTGAGTATCAGGAAACTGGTATCAATGTCTTTTTTATTTATATTTATAGAGATCAAAAAAATAGTTGGATAATATTTTAACTTGCAATTTAAATTCAGTATTCCATCTTTATCATTAATTGAAAATATCTTTGTAATGAGTAAAAACATTTATGATGAACGTCACGAATTTTATGGCGTAAGTTGTTCGGACAAAATTTGTGATTTGTCTAATATACTAGTTAATTTCCAACTTTGTTGGAAATTTGTTATGTTTACAAAAAAATGGTTCTTATTAAAATAGTCGATGTAAGGGATTACATGAAAGCGAGGTGAAAATTAATGGAAATACCAGCAAGAAATATTTTATTAAATATAAACGTAACAGATCGTGATGGTTTATTACGCTTTATTTCAAAACAATGTGAAATCTTTGGATATACGAATTCATCTAAGGGATTGTATGATTCTTTTATTCAGAGAGAAAAGGAGTATTCTACAGGATTACAAGATGGATTTGCAATACCGCATGCTAAAACAAATTTTGTTAAATCTGCACAAATTTTTTATGTTAGGCTTCAACATCCAATTGAATGGAAAACATATGATGATAAATCAGTTACAGATGTTTTTGTACTTATGGTTAATGAAAGTGGTACTGGAAAGGTTCACTTGAAGATGTTATCAAATCTAGCCACAGCACTTTTAGAAGATGAATTTAAGAAGAAAATTCACGAATTAAACGATTCAGAAAAAATTTCAGAATATATAACTAATGAGATTGGGGGAAATATATAATGACAAATATTGTAGGAATTTCAGCTTGTCCAGCTGGTTTAGCGCACACACCAATGGCTGCTAAAGCTTTGGAGAAAGCGGGAGAAGAATTAGGATATCACGTAAAAATGGAACAACAAGGATCTATGGGTCCAGTAAACGTCATTAATCAAGATGAGGCTGATACAGCTGACTTTGTATTGATTGCTTCTGATCAAAAAATTACTGGAATGGAGCGATTCAAAAATAAGAAAATTTTGCGTGTTGATATCAATGTATGTATTAAAGCACCAAAAGCAGTACTTAAAAAATGTGTTTCTACTGTAGAGGGGGCATAGGCTTATGAAAAAGCTTTTAGCTGATTGGAAAGGATATTTGATGAGTGGAATTTCTTATATGATTCCTACCGTAATTGGTGGTGCGATGATTGTTGGTATTCCACAATTGATCGGGATGGCATTTGGGGTAAACGACCTTAGTAAATATAAGAGTGCTCAAGGATTTTTTCATATGCTCTATCAGATCAATCAAGTAGGTTGGATTGGAATTGGCTTAGTAAATTTAGTTATTGCTGGTTATGTGGCATATGCCATTGGAGATAAACCTGCCTTAGGTGCTGGATTCATTGGTGGACAATTAGCAAGTACCATTAATGCTGGATTTTTAGGAGCGTTGGTAGCTGGATTCGTTGCTGGTTATGTTGCCCGTTATTGCAGGAAAATTAAGGTTGGTGAAGCTTGGGAGTCATCTGTTCCCCTTTTAATTGTGCCATTATTGACAACAGGTGCTGTCGCTTTAGTTGTAGGTATTATTTTATCTGGGCCACTATCATGGTTAAATATCTCATTGGTAGCTTGGGTTAAAGCTATGATCAATAATCATACTAATGGTGCAATTGTTGCCCTTGTATTAGGAGCTATGATTGGTACCGATTTAGGCGGTCCTATCAATAAAGCTGCTTGGATGGTGGGTAATATTCTCTTTATCGAAGGCGTTTATGGACCAGCATTAATGACAAATATTGCTATCTGCTGTATTCCACTAGGTTATGCATTGGCAACATTTATTTATCCTCACAAGTACTTTTCAAATGAAATGTTTATGGCAGGACGTAATGATTTGATTATGGGCTCTTTTGGGATTACAGAAGGTGCTATTCCATTCTTCTTAGTAAGCCCATTGAAATTATTACCAGTCAATATGATTGGTGGAGCTTTGGGCGCTGTGACCGGTGAATTATTAGGTATGAAATCACATATTCCCCCATTGGGTGGGTTACCAGGGATTATCACTGCTGATAATAAACTCGCCTATATTGCTGGTATAGCAGCTGGAGCATTATTTATAGGATTAGTAGCACCATTAGTTGCAAATTTCAATATTTCATCTGATGAAGAAGAAAAAGATATTGGTGAAGATGATATTAATATTGATATGGAATAAATAAAAGAAAGAAGTTATAAAATGGTCAATACAGTTCATGTTTTTCCACATACGCATTGGGATCGAGAATGGTATTTTACTACGTCACGTTCAAAAGTTTACTTGTTAAAAGATTTGATGAATATTAACAATAATCTACAACACAATATAGGTTATGATAGATTTATTTTAGATGGACAAGCTTCATTAGTAGAAGATTATTTGAAGTGGCGACCTCAAGATAAGAATGTTATAAAGCAACTAGTGGTAGATAAAAAATTAATAATTGGGCCGTGGTATACGCAAACGGATCAATTCGTTATATCTGGTGAAAGTATTATTAGAAATCTTCAATATGGTATGGATGTTTGCAATAAATTAGGAACTTATATGAATGTTGGTTATGTTCCTGATTCGTTTGGTCAAGAATCAAGTATGCCTCAAATCTATAAAGGTTTTGAAATTCCTGACACGATGTTTTGGCGTGGAGTTTCCGAAGAAAATATTGATCATACAGAATTCGTCTGGAAAGGTGAAGATGGTTCAAAGATAAATGTTTACCAAATACCATCAGGGTATTATATCGGTGGAATTATTGACGAAAATCAGCTTGAGAAAATAATGTATCAAGAACCCTTTGCTTCAATTGTTAAACGAGCAACAACAAGTCATGTTGCTTTTCCCAATGGTTTTGATCAAGCTCCAGCCAGAAAAGATTTGCCGGAATTAATTAAGAAGTTTAATGCTGTTAATAGAGATTTCGATTTTGAAATTAGTTCAATTCAAGAATATATAGATGCTGTTAAAAGTGAAAAACCTGAATTAGAAGAAATTAGTGGTGAATTTACTAATGGTAAAAATATGAGAATTCATAAATCTATTTATTCATCGCGCTCTGACTTAAAGAAATTAAATACAAAGATTCAGTTTTATCTAGTCAATATTCTTGAACCAGTTTTGACGATGGGAGAACACTATGGTGTTGATTATCCTCGTGAAGTAGTTAATGATATTTGGAAATTAATGTTTGAAAATGCTGCACATGATTCGATTGGGTCTTGTGTTTCCGATACAACCAATGAAGATATTTATATGCGTTATAAACAGGTTCGTGATATCAGTACGAACTTGGTTGAGGTCACACTAAGAGAAATGGCTACACAAATTAAAAAGAATAAGAAATATGAAATTAGTTTGTCAGTTTTTAACACTTTGCCAGTTAATAGAACTCAAATTACAAAAATCTCGTTCTATGTACCATCGCAAGATTTTGAAATTGTTGATGAAAATGATCAATTTGTTGAATTTTCAATTGAATCATGCAAAGACCAAACTGAATATATAAGTGACCAAACAATTCAATTGAACCCAGGAGAGAAAATTTATAAACCTGAAAAGATTTATAAAGTAGACGCCTATGTTTTTGTAAAAGATGTACCAGCAATGGGGTACAAGCAATTGTATATTAATGAAAATTTAAAGAAAAATAAGACAATCAAGGCAATTAATGAAAGGACTTTAGAAAATAATAATTTTAAGATTGTCATTCAAAAAAATGGTTCTTTGACAATAACAGATAAAGCTTCGGGAAAAGTTTATGAAAACCAAGCTGTTCTTGAGGAGAATGGCGATGATGGGGATTCCTTTAATTATTCGCCTGCCAAAAAGGATTTAATTGTTTATTCAACAGATCAGGCAAATACTATTTCCGTAACTAAATCTGATTTGGTTTCCTTGGCAAAGATTAACTATGATTTTTTAGTGCCAAAAAACTTAAAAGGTAGGGCCGAAAAGAATTGCAATGTAAAGATGCCAGTATCAGTTGAAGTTAAACTTGAAAGGGATTCTCCAGTAATTAAATTCAATGTCAAAATAGATAATCGTGGACCCTTAGATCATAGATTGTGTATAGATTTTTCTACAAGTATTAGTTCTAAGGTTTCGTATGCGGATCAACAATTTGGAACAATAAAGAGACCGGTTTATCGTGAGAAGGAAATGAAATCTTGGATGGGGAATAAAAATAATTGGAATGAGAAACCAATTTCGATTGAAACTTGTCAGTCTTTTGTGGCTTTATCAAATAGTGAAAATACTGTCTCCGTATTTCCAAAGGGTGTTCGTGAATATGAAATTATTGGAAAAGATTATTCAATCATCAGATTTACTTTATTTCGAACATATGGAATGATGGGTAAAACCGATTTACTTTATCGTCCAGGTAGAGCTTCAGGTGAAAAGGTTATTGCGACACCTCATGCTGAATTACAAACTGAATTGAATTTTGAATTAGGATTATCAATTACTGATAAGAACTTTGATGATAGCGATGTAGCGTCTAAGGCCAAAGATTATGACACACCAGAACAATATTATGAATATGCAGATTTCTTAAATGGGCGTTTGATATTCACTATGGATTCAATTGATCGTACCTTAAATGAAAGTGGAAGTATTTTGCGTACAAATGGTAATTTGATTTTAAGTACTTTGAAGAAAGCTAACCATCGCAGCGGTTATATTGCACGATTTTATAACGGTTATGGGTGCAAAACAACTGACGATCAAGTTATATTTAATAAGAAGCCTACTAGAGTTGAATTAGTTAATTTGAAGGAAGATACTATCAAAAAAATTCAATTTGCTGATAATACTATCAAATTGAATGACATTACACATGCTAAAATTAAGACCATTTATTTTGAATATTAATTTCGGTATTTGAATAAAGAATAACCAATCTTCAAATTTATATTGAAGACTGGTTATTTTATTTCTGTGCGAATTTTCATCGATTAGATTGGTCTTTATATATATAAGGAGGTTAAGAATGCTGAAACTATCTTATCCAAGATTAAAACAGATATTAATGATAATAATTTTGGCAACGGTTGAGGTACCAAGTAATATTTTATCAAAACGATTAAATGTTAGTACTAGAACTATTCGTAGTGATATAAAGAAGCTGAATTCTGATATTAGTGACTATAAATTAGAAATAATGAATTGCCGAGGAAAAGGATATTATTTAGCGATTAAAGATAACCAACAATTAGATAAATTAAAATGTGATTTGAACAGATTAGATAAGAAAACAAATGTAGATAATTCGGGTAGTAGAATTAAATATATTCTGAACGAATTATTGACCAAGCAAAAACTGATTTCCATTGATAATATTTTGGATAGTTTATATATCAGTATTAATACTTTGAATAAGGATATTATTGATATAAAAGAAATTGCTAATAAATATAATCTACGTATAGTTCATAAAAATAATGGATTATCTTTGGTGGGGAAGGAGGAGAATAAACGTTATTGCTTTATAAATCAATTGGAGAATAAGAATTATAAAGAATATGTTTTAGGATTTACTACCAATGAACGTAGGTTGTTTAATAATATTGATTTGGATACTAATAGTAAAGTAATAAATGCCTTTATAGATAAGGAAATGAAAGAAATTCCTGACTATAATCGTAAAAATATTGTTATTCACGTAATCTTATCCTTATCTAGAATTAAAGCTGGGTATATTTTAAAAGAGTTTAATAGTAATTTGCAGGTATCTCATGGTTTTCAAGATAAATTCGATAAAATGTTTGATAGATTAGAGTTGAATATTGGTAATGAGATAATCTTACCTGAAAGGGAATATGTAAAATATCACATAGGTTTAAATAATCCTCAAATAGTTAATAATTCCAATGAGCCACAAGAAGAATTGATAAGGAAAAGCGTGTTGTTTTTCTTAGATAAAATACGTAATAATTATACATTCAATCTTTTAAATGATGACCTTTTAATAAAAAGTCTGACAGAACATATAAAAGCTGCTATTAAGATAAAATCTTTAGATAGTTCTAGAAAAAATCCTTTATTAGACGTTATACCTTCTACCTTTCCTTTAGCTTATGAAATGACAATCACATCAATAAAAATCTTGGAATGCCAGTTAAAATTTCATTTTTCTAATGACGAATTATCATTTATAACTTTACATATTGGTGCATCTATGGAGAGAAAGTACAGCAATAAGTGGAAGAAGCGCAACGTAGCAATCATTTGTGGATCGGGAACGGCCACAGCCAATCTGTTAAGGGCAAAACTAGAGAATAGATTTAGTAATTATTTGAATATAATAAGAGTTTATTCATATGCAGAGTATTGCAGCTCTCTTTATCCTAAGGAAGTTGATTTCTTGATCTCAACTGTTCCTATATTAAATAGTAAAGTTCCCGTCGTTGAAGTAGACTTATCTAATTTCGCTAACGACAGTAAGGAATTGTATGGCTTCATAACTTCAACATCTAATAACCAACAAATCCTGTACAGTCTATTTAAACCAGAATTAGTATTTATAAATAGTGATTTACAAACACGTCAGCAGGTATTAGATTTCCTATGTGATAAATTGGAAGAACAAGATGTTGTTAGAAGTGACTTTAGAGCCAAAATGTTTAAGCGGGAAAAAATGTATTCAACTGCCATTGGGGGCGGAATTGCTATACCGCATCCTATTAAATTTGCTGCAAAAGTGTCAAATGTAGCATTTTTACAATTAAAAAGGCAAATAGTTTGGGACGATAATGACAATAAGATTCAATTAGTGTTTTTACTAGCAATAAATGAGAAAGAATATCCTAAAATTCAAACATTGTTTAATTTTCTGGCTGATTTACAAAGTGATACTAGGTTTTATAACTCAATCAGTAAGTGCAGTGATTCCAATGAGACAATTAAAGTTATTAATTCGTTTATTCAAAACAATATTAATTAATCTAAAATAGAGCATTTTAATGATCATCAAATTGATTCAGTTTTTTATGTTTTTATGAATTGTTATTTTAGTAAATAATTCATAAGATACTTGTGAAGAAGTTTTTTCTAGTGAAAAATTCTGTAATCAATCCGAGCTAGAACTAAGATAATTGGTGAATATCTAAAAAAGAAATCAGAAGTCTTCTCTAGCGGGAAAAAATAATATGCCTAGGAGACAAGAAATTAAGGAAGTAAACCACTTGAATATATAGTCAGATCACAATTTGTGTAATTAATTGACAATAATAATCTAAGCATATAAAATGTATGAAATATTGAACTAAAAGGAGGTAAGCATATGAAATATCGTGTACAATTAAATACGGATTCACAATTGTTTACCGTTTTGGACAAGAAGAATCCTAGTGTTTCAGCAAACGGTAAGACAATTTCAGAAGCTGTGAATAAACTTCAAAATAAATGAAAAATATTTACCATTAGTTGAGACAGAACCTGATATTATTGGATATCTTTTTTTGGATATTACGATATAAGCGAAGATTAGAAGATCTTAGGCTGAAATCTGAAAACTAAATAGAACATTATATATTATATCTTTTGTATTAAAAAAATCGTTAGTCAATTAAAATTAGCAAAGACAATTTTGCTTTTAATTTAAAAAGTTGAACCATTAGCATATTATGGCACTTTTAAACCTTGAAACTACTGTATTACTGACTTTTTGTAAGTAAGTGATGAACCCTCATACGAATGATATTCACAAAATAAAAGCCTTCAAGTTGGCATTTTCAACCAATTTGAAGGCTTTTTTATTTTTACTGATTTTATTGTATTTCACATAAGGGCATTCAGTTTTTAATAGTTAACAAATAGTTTTTCAAGTACATTTAGCATAGAAATAAGTATCTATTTTCCCCTAGAGTCTTTATTTTTAATAATCAAAACATAAACCATCATTCCGATTAAAAAAATTGTATAAATGGCACTAGCAAACCCAGCATATTCCATAATTACCCAGCCAGTAATTCGTGCACTGGCAATCAAGAGCATTGATAGCACACCAAACATGATAACTTTACGTAATAAGTCTTGATAAACTTCGTTAAATTTTTTTTGATTATTTTTCATAGTAAGATAACTCCTGAGACTAAAGCACCACTAAGGATAGCTAAAAAGTTATTTAGAAAATGAACAGTGATGTCGGCTTTGATATTTTTAGTTCGATAGTAGACTGCAGCTAGGACAATTCCCAAAAGAATTTTTGATAAGGCATAAATCCAGTCAGTTGAAGTACTAAATGGCGCATGAACATAACCAAATAGTAAACCACTGGCTAGTACGGAAATGAGTGGATGATCTACGAAGAACCAATTCATAAAGATGCCACGAAAGAGAATTTCTTCTAAAACGGGAGCTACAAATATTGTGAAAATAATCAGAATGGCAATATTATTTTTTGCTATTAGTTCAAGAGCCTTAACATTATCATTAGTTTCCTTCATAAATGGGATGGTTGCCAAATTAATTAGAACCGTTAGAACAACTGCAATAATAATTATTATCCAAGTTTTTCTGGTAAACCTTTGTGTGGGAAAGTTTTGTGCATGTTGGAAAACTAAAATAATTATCGTTGCAGCGACTATTAATAATAAAATGGTTGCAATCGGTGCGTACTTTAGATATGTAGTATATTTTTCACCAAGTTGTTTTTTATTTAAAGCTAATATACTTAATGGCAATTGTTCCATTAAAAATAAACCTAAAAAGGCTATAATATGAAGTATAACTTTTATAGGTTGATAAGTTTTTTTAGTATTATTCATTAAAATACCGCCTTATTTAATATAATTATTAGAATTTATTGATAATAAGTGCTTTAATACTATAATGCTATAGTTAGATTTAAAGGGAGTGAATAAATGTTCAAGATTGCTCGAGGCAGGATCAATAGTTGGCAAGTACTTGGTGCAGTTATTTTTATGATTTTCCAAGTCGTTGCAACGTTATATATTCCTAATCTTACATCAGACATTGTTAATAAAGGTGTTATCACAGGCGATACTAATTATATCGTACATGCTGGTATACAAATGGTTATTGTATCATTTATAACTGCGATTGCAGCTTTTGGTAATGTTTTGATGGCTTCACAGGCATCACAAGGATTAGGTCGTAAATTGAGATCTGACTTATTCAAAAAAATATTATACTTTACACATGATGAATTCGACAAATTCGAGACATCATCATTAACTACCAGAACTACTAATGATGTTATCCAAATTCAAAACGTTATGATCATGATGTTAAGGATGATGATTATGGCACCAATCATGTTGATTGGTGCAAGTTTTATGGCTTACCAAAAGAATGCGGAAATGACTAAGATTTTCTTAGTTTCAATTCCTATTTTAATTGTTATCGTAGGGTTAGTAATGTTTTTTGCCGTGCCATTATTTAAGGCAATGCAAAAGAAGACTGACCGGTTAAATTTGGTCTTTCGTGAAGGATTGACAGGAGTACGTGTTATTCGTGCTTTCCGTCAGGATAAATTTGAACAAGACCGTTTTAAGGACGCTAATGCTGACTATACTAGCAATGCCGTTAAGGTATTTAGTATTGTAGCCGTTATGTTTCCGGTTGTAACATTGGTTATGAGCGGCACTAATGTCGGAATTACTTGGTTAGGTGCACATTATATTGCTAATCAATCAATGGAGATTGGTAATATGATTGCATTTATGACTTATGCTATGCAAATTTTAATGAGTTTCATGATTCTTTCAATGGTCTTTGTTTTTGTTCCTCGTGCTTCCGCTTCCGCTGCGCGTATCCAAGAAGTATTTGAAACTGAAAGCAAAATTGATGTTGTTGCAAAACCAGCCAAAATAGCAGAAGAACCGGCATTAAGTTTTAATGATGTTAATTTCCGTTATACTGGTGCTGAAAATTTGGCCTTAGCTAATTTGAATTTTAAAGTTACTAAGGGTCAAACTTTAGCCATTATTGGTGGTACTGGTTCAGGTAAAAGTACGTTGATTAACTTAATACCAAGATTTTATGACGCTGAAACTGGTGTTGTGAGTTTAAATGGAACTGATGTTAAAGCTTTGAGTACTGAAGATATCAATGATCGAGTTTCGATGGTTCCTCAAAAAGCTATTTTATTTAAAGGAACAATTCGAGATAACATGGCATATGGTAAAAAAGATGCCACTGACGATGAAATTTGGCATGCTTTGGAAATTGCTCAAGCTGATGATTTTGTTAAGGAATTAGACGGACAATTGGATGGAGAGGTTGAACAAGGTGGAGATAATTTCTCTGGTGGTCAAAAGCAACGTTTGGCTATTGCTCGTGCCTTAGTTAAAGATGCTTCAATTTATGTCTTTGATGATTCCTTCTCTGCGCTTGATTTTAAGACAGATTTGAATTTGAGAACAGCTTTAAAGAATGATGAAAAAATTAGTCAAGCAGTAGTTGTTATTGTAGGTCAACGTATTTCAACTGTTGCTGATGCTGATCAAATTGTTGTGCTTGATGACGGTAAGATGGTAGGACTAGGAACACATCAAGAATTAAAAGAAAATAATAAGACTTACCAAGAAATAATTGAGTCTCAATTAAAGGAGGTTAAGTAATGGCTGAGAAAAAACCTCAATCTTCACCATCAGTAGGTCATGGTCCTGGTAATCATGGACCCGCTGTTGTAGTGAAACCAAAGAATTTCTGGAAAACAAGTGGTCGTTTAGCTAAGTATATGTCAACCTATATCGTTGGAATTATAGTTGTTTTAGCTTTGGCAATTGCTTCAGCTATTTTTCAAATTAAAACTCCTAAAATCTTGGGACAAGCTACTACCGAGATTTATAAAGGACTAATGACTGGTATTGCTCAACAAAAGGCCGGTTTAAAGGTTAATGAGCTACCAATCAACTTTACGAAGATTGAACATATAATCTTTATTGTTATTTTGATGTATTTAGCTTCGGCTGCATTTAGTTTTATTCAACAATTTGTAATGACACGTATATCACAAAGAACCGTTTATAAACTGAGACGAGATTTAAAATCAAAGATGCAAAGGCTGCCAATTGGCTATTATGATTCACATTCAAACGGTGATATTATGTCGCGTGCTATCAATGATATGGATAATATAGCTGGTACATTGCAACAAAGTTTGACGCAATTGGTAACTAGTTCGGTTACATTTGTTGGAATCATCTGGATGATGTTAACAATCAGTTGGAAATTAACACTGATTGCTTTGGCAACAGTTCCATTAAGTTTGATTGTTGTCGGAATTATTGCACCACAATCACAAAAGTTCTTTAAACGTCAGCAAGCATCATTAGGACTTTTAAATAATCAAGTTGAAGAAAATTATTCTGGACACGTGATTGTTAAAAGTTTTAATCATGAACAAGAATCAATTGATGAATTTGAAAAAGAAAATTCAAAACTTTACAAAGCTTCATGGAAAGCTCAATTGATTTCAGGTATCGTTATGCCAATGATGAATTTTATCAATAACTTAGGCTATGTCTTTGTAGCTATGTATGGTGGTATTCAAGTTGCTAATGGTGGAATTGCTTTGGGTGATATTCAAGCATTTTTGCAATATATGAACCAATTTTCTCAACCAATTGCTCAATTAGCTAACTTGACTAATACTATTCAAGCTACAGTTGCTTCAGCTGAACGTGTTTTTGAAATCTTAGATGAACCTGAGATGGAAAACAAAAAGGTTAATGTGCCTGATATTCAAACCGATGACAAGGTTACCTTGGATCATGTTAAGTTTGGTTATGAAGGTAAACCTACTTTGCTTGAAGATTACAATTTAAATGTTAAACCAGGTCAAATGATAGCTATTGTTGGTCCAACTGGTGCCGGTAAAACTACTATCATTAATCTATTGGAACGTTTCTATGAAGTTAATGGTGGGTCTATTAAAATAGGCGGTAAGGACATTCGTAATATGTCACGTGAGGACGTTAGGAGCCACTATGCAATGGTTCTACAAGATACTTGGCTCTTCACAGGTACAATTTACGATAATTTGAAGTATTCACGTGAGGATGCTACTCGTGATGAGATTATTGAAGCTTCTAAAGCGGCGCATGTGGATAATTTTGTTCGTCAGTTGCCAAATGGATACGATACAGTCTTAAACGAAGAGGCTTCAAATATTTCTCAAGGACAAAGACAATTGATTACAATTGCTCGTGCGTTTGTAGCTGATCCTGAGATCTTGATTCTTGATGAAGCAACATCTTCTGTTGATACAAGAACCGAATTACATATTCAACATGCGATGGAAAGGCTTCTTAAAAATAGAACTAGTTTTGTTGTTGCACATAGATTGTCAACGATTCAAGATGCCGATAAGATCATCGTTATGAATCACGGTTCAATTGTTGAAACTGGTAATCATGAAGAACTTATGGCTAAAAATGGCTTTTATGCAGATCTTTATAATTCACAATTTGCAGGAAACGTTAGTTTATAAAATAGGCTATAATGGAACGTGTTTTAAGACACGTTCTTTTTTTTACCATTAAATAATGTGAGGCAAAAAGATGTTTGAAGAAACTAAAGCACAGATTATTGATCTAGCAAATAAACAAGTTGTGCCAGGGGTCAGTTTTGGCTTTATAAATTCAGGTATGACAAGTAGATTTATTTATGGCAATAAGTCATGGGTACCAGAGAAAGAACCTCTCATAGGTAACGAACTGCACGATTTGGCATCTTTAACCAAGGTAATGGGAACAGTTCCTCTAATTATTAAGATGCTAAATAAAAAAATGATTAATTTGCATGATCCAGTACAAAAATATTTACCAAATTTTTCAGATTCACGAGTACAATTGATTCATTTGATTACCCATACGTCAGGCATACATGGCTATATCCCTAATCGAGATATTTTAAGCAGCGATGAATTAATAAAGGCTCTAGAAAATTTGCCGGTCACAGATACTTTTGAAAAAAAAGTCGTTTATACTGACACGGGATTGATTCTTTTGGGGTTAATAGTTGAACATTTTTATAATATGCCAGTACAGGATGCAATTATGAAATATGTGATAGAGCCAGAAGGATTGATGAATGCTACATTTGAGCCTGATCCCGATCTTTGTGTGCCAACATATTCAGTTAATGGAAGAATGTTGTTAGGTGTAGCTAATGATCCTAAAGCACGTCAATTAGGAAAAAGATGCGGTTCGGCTGGGATGTTTGCCACACTAGATGATGTTTTGAAATTTGCTAGTGACATGTTAAAACCAAATAAAAAATTTTTGTATCATAATTATACTGATTTAAACCCTGGCCGTTCATTAGGTTGGGATATTAAACCTGATGGAACAGGTCATGTATTATTTCATACTGGTTATACTGGAGAATTTATTGCTACAGATTATCAGCACCAGAATGCAATGGTTGTGATGACTAATCGAGTTCATCCTAATCAATATAATCAAATATTTTTAGAGCGGCGTGAAACAATTTTGGAATCTTTTTTAAAGGAAAGTAGGTAAGGAGAGAACATGACAAAAGGAAGACTGGAATCCTTTACTGATGCTATTTTAGCTATTATTATGACAATTATGGCTTTGGAAATTCATACTCCATCTGCACCAACTTATAAAGCTTTTGGTACAGTTTTAATACCATTATTTGCTTATTTTGTTAGTTTTTTTGGTCTTACCAATCTTTGGATTGCACATCATCATCTTTTTAAAAATGTAAAATATATTAGCTATCGTTCAGTATTTGCTAATATGTGCTTATTATTTTGGGTCACTATGGTACCGATATCTACTAGTTGGGTTGCCGATTTTCCCCAAAAGGCTTTACCAGAAAGATTTTTTATTCTAGTACAGTTAGGATGGTTCATTTTCATTGATCTATTGATTCATTCAATAGAAAAAGATAATCCCCAAATTAAGGATCGTTTACATATTAGTAACTGGTGGACCAATGTGTTATTTATATTATTTTTAATTTTTCCGTTGCCATATTCCGGATTAGTCATTGGAACATTAGTTATGATTCGAGTGCCGATCTTATGGATTCAGCGAGAGAAGGATCATGAACTTGATTAAAAAATGAGATGAATTTTTATTTAAATAATAAAAAATACCTGCCTAACAACTAAATTAAATAGTTATTAGACAGGTATTTTTGTATAAAAGTGTATTTCATATTATATAGAATTAATTATATTTTACTTAATATACCCTTGGTCTGCTAAAGCTTTACGTAACCCTAGCATAGCAGTATAAGTTGCTAAAACATAAATTTTTCCAGTAGGAACCTTAGGAATTTGTTTAACGAAGTCTTCTATTTCAACCGTTTCAATATTTTTCTTCATATCTAAACCGGCTATTTTAAATCGATAAGTAACATCCTTGAAACGTTTACCACCAGTGATAACTAATGGTATTTTGTTATAATTGAAATCTTCAAAATTAGCATCCCAGATCCAACTAGTATCTATCCCATCAGCATAGTTAGCATTTAGTAGAAAAGCTAATGAATAAGGGTCTTCGTCACTTAGAACAGTTTCAATAACTTGATTTAAACCAACAGGATTTTTAACCAAAATAATATTGACATTTTTACCATCAACATTAATCGTTTCCTGACGACCAAAGACTTTTTCGTCGTAAGCAAAGGCCTTTTGCATCTGTGTGACGCTGATTCCCATTTCGGAGGCAATTGCATAAGCTGCTAAAGCATTATAAACATTGTACTTACCACCAATGTTCATGGTGAATTTGTTTCCGTCAATTTCAAATTCAGTTTTATTGGGTAAGAGAGTAGAAATATCAGTAACTTGGTATTTTAACTCGTTACGTTTGAATCCACAATTAGGACAGAAGTAACTGCCCAAGTTGGCATACGAAATCATGTGGTAATGCATAATGTGATTGCAGTTAGGACATAAAACACCATCAGTATTAGTTGGAGCCTTAAAATTCTCACTTTCATGTCCCTTATCTGAGAAGCCATAATATACTACCTTATTAGGTAATTTCTTGGATGAAAAAATTGCGGCATCACCATTGGCAATAATTGTTGCATTCGGCGCCATTTTGATACCATCGAGAATTTTTTTGTAAGTAGTGTAGATTTCACCATAACGATCCATCTGATCACGGAAAATATTTGTTAGAACAAAATATTTTGGTGTAATGTAACTACAAATAATTGGAACATTAGCCTCGTCAACTTCTAAAACGGCTAATGGCTTCTTAGTTTTCTTGTGATGGGTAACGAAACTGGTCACGATACCTTGAATCATATTGGAGCCGGTTGGATTAGTTAATACGTCATCATATTTTTGAATTAACATCTTATTGATCAAAGATGTCGTCAAAGTTTTACCATTAGTACCAGTAACGATAATGAGATCGTAATCTTTTCCAAGACTTTTTAAAATTTCAGGATCAATTTTATAAGCAATTTTTCCTGGATAGGAAGAACCACCGTTAAAGAATTTACTTAAAATAAAATATGAAGATTTACCTGCTATTGTTGCTATACCTGATTTGAATGTCATTAATAAGAACCCCAAATTAAATTAATTAAAATAATATTATCACATCTAAACTACATTTTACTTGATTTTGTCTGAAATTGGGTAATCTTTGATATGTTCAAGAGCCAATTTTTTCGTTATAATCTCTAAGGACATATTTTTGGAGGCGTAAATTTGGCTCAATTATTTTTTAAATATGGCGCTATGAACAGTGGAAAATCGATTGAGATTTTAAAAGTAGCACATAATTATGAAGAACAAGGTAAGTCAGTTATTTTAATGACTAGCATTTTGGATACTCGTTCCGGCACTGGAAAAATAGAGAGTCGAATGGGGTTGAATCGTGAGGCGATTGCTCTAAAAGATGATTCAAATGTTTTTGAAATTGTTAAAAGTAAGAATCCTAGTGCAGCTTGTGTATTGATTGATGAATGTGAATTCATGACAAAAGCTCAAGTTTTACAGGCAACTCAAGTGGTTGATGATTTGGGAATACCAGTTATGGCATTTGGTTTGAAGAATGATTTTAGAAATGAATTGTTTGAAGGAACAAAATATCTCTTATTGTATGCGGATAAATTGGAAGAAATGAAGACAATTTGCTGGTTCTGTACAAAAAAAGCTACAATGAATATGCGTATGGCTAATGGTAAACCAGTTTATGACGGTGACCAGGTTGTTATTGGTGGTAATGAAATGTATTATCCAGTCTGCCGTCGGCACTATAACCATCCTCCAATGCTAGATAAAGACTAAATAGAAGAAAGGATAGTTAAATTGGATAAAGTATTTGAACAACTTGAAACATTACTCGAAAGATATAGTGAATTACAAGAGTTGATGAGTGATCCTGAAGTTATCAACGATACTAAACGTTATATGGCTTATTCTAAGGAAGAAGCCGATATGCGCGATGTTGTTGCTGCTTTTAAACGTTATAAAGAATTAAAACAAAGTATCAGTGATAGTGATGAGATTTTGCGTGAAACTGATGATTCTGATATGCAGGCAATGGCCAAAGATGAAATGGAATCATCAAAAAAAGAGTTAGATGAAATCGAACATAAAATCACGCTTTTAATGCTTCCTAAAGATCCTAATGATGATAAGAACATTATCATGGAAATTCGTGGAGCCGCTGGTGGGGATGAGGCTAGCTTGTTTGCAGCGGATTTGTTGAGTATGTATAGTAAATACGCTGAAAAACAAGGATGGAGTTTTGATATCATCGATGAAACTGATACGGAGGTTGGTGGTTATAAAGATGTTGCCGTAATGATCACTGGTAATAGTGTTTATTCCAAACTTAAGTACGAAAATGGTGCTCACCGTGTTCAACGTATTCCTTCAACTGAATCCCAAGGACGTGTTCATACATCAACAGCAACTGTTGCCGTTATGCCTGAATATG
This sequence comes from Companilactobacillus nuruki, assembly GCF_002872255.1. Taxonomy (GTDB): domain Bacteria; phylum Bacillota; class Bacilli; order Lactobacillales; family Lactobacillaceae; genus Companilactobacillus; species Companilactobacillus nuruki. The sequence continues at coordinate 50,514 of NZ_NIPR01000064.1, read as the reverse complement.
ATGAGGTTGATATTGATCTTGATCCAAAAGATATTAGAACAGATGTTTATCGTTCATCTGGTGCTGGTGGTCAACATATCAATAAGACCTCATCAGCTGTTCGTATGACCCATCTTCCAACAGGAATTGTTGTTGCTATGCAAGATCAACGTTCACAACAACAAAACCGTCAAAAGGCTATGCAAATTTTAAAATCACGTGTCTATGATTATTATGAATCACAAAACCAAAGTGAATATGATGAACAACGTAAATCTGCTGTTGGTACTGGTGACCGTTCAGAGCGTATTAGAACATATAATTATCCTCAAAACCGTGTTACTGATCACAGAATTGGTCTATCTTTAAATAAACTTGATAGAATTATGAATGGTGAACTTGAGGAAGTTATTGATGCTTTAATCGTTGACGATCAAACTAAGAAGCTGGAGCAAATTCAAAGTGGAGAAGCTAAGCTATTCTAATGCCCTGAAAAGGGCTTTTTCTGTGTTAAAGGATCTAAATAAATTTCCTGAAGATGCAGAGTACTTAATGGAAGAATTAAGCGGATTCAATTATACACAATTACAACTTCATCGAAATGATTATGTTCCGAATGATATTATGCGAAAATTTCGTGATGGACTTGCTAGGCTAGGAATGGATGAGCCGGTTCAATATATCTTAGGGTATGCGTATTTTATGGGACGAACATTTTCAGTAAACGAGCATGTACTGATTCCAAGACAGGATACTGAAGACATGGTCCAAAGGATTATTGATGATCATGGTAATAATAAAAAAAGTATCTGTGATATCGGTACTGGTTCAGGAATCATTGCAGTTACTTTGGGATTGGAATTTCCAGATGATGAGATTCTAGCAACCGATATTTCTTCAGATGCACTTGAGGTTGCAGAACTTAATTCTGAAAATTATCAGACTAATAACGTATTTTTTAAACAGAGTGATCTTTTTGCAAAGATTGAACCTCAAAAATTTGATGTGATTGTTTCCAATCCACCCTACATTGCAAAAGATGAAAAAAGGGACATGGATCTCAGTGTAATAAAATATGAACCTGATTTGGCTTTATATGGGAATGATAATGGTTTAGAATTTTATGAGAATATTAGTGAGACAGTTGATAATTTTCTTTCTGATGAGGGAATTTTGTACATGGAGTTTGGTTTTCGACAAAAAGATGCAATAAAACAAATTTTTTGTGATAATTTACCTAATTATGTTGTAGAATTTCATAAAGATATGAGTGGGAATTATCGATATCTAAAAGCTAAAAAGGAGATGTAGTATTGGAAACTGAGATACTCACAAATACACAGATTCAAGCAGCTGCGAATTATTTGGCTCAAGGAAAACTTGTTGCTTTTCCAACAGAGACCGTTTATGGTCTAGGGGCTGATGCTACTAGACCTGATGTAGTTAAGGATGTCTATGCTGCTAAGGGACGTCCCAGTGATAATCCATTGATTGTACATGTTTCAGGACCAGATATGGTTTGGGAATATGCCGATAATGACTATAAAACATTGGCAACTAAGTTAATGGATGAATTTTGGCCAGGTCCATTGACGATCATTATGCCTATTCAACCTGGTAAACTTTCTAAGGCAGTTACGGGGGGACTTACAACTGCTGCTTTTCGGATGCCAAATAATGAGGTTACCTTAAATCTCATTAAAATTTTTGGAAAACCTATTGTAGGGCCTTCAGCCAATACTAGTGGAAAACCTAGTCCAACATTAGCCAAGCACGTTTATCATGATCTACATGGCAAAATTTCTGCCATTTTGGATGATGGTCCAACTAAATTGGGCGTAGAGTCTACTGTAATTGATTTGTCAGTAGATATACCAACAATATTGAGACCAGGGATGATTGATTCGGAGGACTTATTAAAAGTAATTGATAACGTTAATTCTGATCATCATAAAGTTACAGCAACAGAGGTTCCAAAGGCACCGGGAATGAAGTATAAGCATTATGCACCAAGTGCACAGGTTATTATTGTTGATGATGTTAATGACTTTGGAAGAGCTATTAGTGAATATGCTGCTAAAGATGTACCAATGGGTATTATGGCAACAGATGAAGTTTTGCAAAACGTGCCAACTGATATCGAAACTTTCTCTCTGGGAAAGGATGTTCTCAGTGCATCTCGTGAATTATTTGCAGGTCTTCGTCAACTAGATAATGATCATGTAAAGTACATTCTGGCTCAAGGTTTCTCTGATGAGGGGCATGGGGCAGCTTATAGTAATCGTTTGAATAAATCAGCCGGCAATGCACATTATAAAAACTAAGGAGACTAAAAATGTCTAAATTTACAGTATTAAATCACCCATTGATTCAACATAAACTTACAATTATCCGTAACAAGCACACAGGAACAAAGGTATTCCGTGAGGTGGCCAATGAAATTGGTGAACTGATGGTTTACGAAATTACTCGTGATTTACCATTGAAGGATGTTGTAGTTGAAACACCAATGGGTAAATCAACTCAAAAGGTTCTTGCCGGTAAGAAATTGGCTGTTATTCCTATCTTACGTGCTGGTCTTGGTATGGTCGATGGTGTTTTGGAGTTGATTCCTGCAGCTAAAGTAGGACATATTGGTATGTATCGTGATGAAAAGACTTTGAAGCCACACGAATACTTTGTAAAGCTCCCTAGTGATATTGATCAACGTGAATTGTTTATTGTTGATCCAATGCTCGCAACTGGTGGTTCAGCTAACATGGCTATTGAAGCACTTAAAAAGCGTGGTGCTAAACATATGCGTTTAGTTGTTTTGGTAGCTGCTCCAGAAGGTGTCAAGGCTGTTCAGGAAGCACATCCAGATGTTGATATCTATGCTGCTTCACTTGATGAAAAGATTACAGACGATGGATATATCTTCCCAGGATTAGGCGATGCAGGGGACAGATTATTTGGGACAAAATAACTATTTCATTGTTTGAATATATAAAATTTAGTGTTATTATTTTGAGGTATCAATTGTTTTCAATAAGCGAAGAAAGGAGGGTTATTATTGGATGATAAGTATAAGTTTGTTGAATTTTTAGGCTTAAGATTCAATGTTGCAAATGACTTGTCAGTTCTTGTCTCTGCTGTCCTTGTTTTCATTTTGGTGTTTGCATTATCTCGTAAAGTCACCATGAGACCAGGTAAAGCACAGAATGTACTTGAATGGATGATTGATTTTACAAATGGAATTGTAAAATCGGCAATACCAGACGGTTCGGGTAAACAATTCAATCTTTATGCGTTTGTACTATTCCTATTTATCTTTGTTTCTAACCAATTAGGATTGTTCTTTCAATTAAAGGTTGGCGGTTTTACATATGTTAAGTCACCAACATCTAATCCTTTAATTACAATGGGACTTGCGACGGTTTCATTGTTAATATCACACTACTATGCTGTGAAGAAGTTTGGATTCGGTGGTTACTTAGCCAATTATGCGAGACCGGTCAAGTTTTTACTACCAATTAACCTTCTGGAAGAATTTACTAATTTCCTAACATTATCACTACGTCTTTACGGTAATATTTTTGCCGGCGAAGTACTTCTTGCACTTATTGGAACTGTTGCAAAGAGTCTTGGCGCTGTGACATTTGTTGCAGCCATGCCATTAGCTATGGTATGGCAAGGCTTTTCTGTATTTATTGGAGCCATCCAAGCGTACGTATTTACCACCTTATCAATGGTTTATATTTCACGTAAAATGGAACAAGAATAACATTTATTGGAGGATTTTAAATTATGAAGGATATTGCGGCAGCTCTTGCAGCTGGTATCGCTGCTCTTGGAGCATCAATCGGTAACGGACTTGTTATTTCAAAAACTCTTGAAGGTATGGCCCGTCAACCAGAAGTAGCTGATAAGTTAAGAGGAACAATGTTCATTGGTGTTGGTCTTATCGAAGCTGTTCCTATCATTGCCATTGCTATTGCGTTCGTTATTCTTTTCGTTTAATACATACAACTATGGCGCTATAATATAGTCGCCTTTTTATGTTATGTACTTATTAGAAGGGAAGGAGTGAAGAATATTGGCAGGTTTATTAGTTCTCGGAGCTAATCAAGTAGCTTTGGGTGACATGCTTTTCATTCTTATTTCTTTCATCGTTTTAGCACTGTTAGTTAAGCATTTTGCTTGGGGTCCTGTTACAAAGATGATGGATGCTAGATCTGAAAAGATTACTGGTGATCTTGATTATGCGGATCAGGAACGCTCACGTGCTGAAAAGTTGGCAAAAGAACGTGAAGATGCTCTTAAAAATTCACGTGCTGAAGCAGTGGAAATTGTTAATAAAGCTAAGGAAAGCGGTGAGACTCAAGAGAAGTCCATCGTATCCGCAGCTCATAGCGAAGCTGAAGAATTAAGACAAAGAGCAAAATCTGATGCAGCTAAAGCTAGAGAAGATGCTATGGCAGGCGCTCAAAATGACATAGCAAATTTATCTTTGGAAATTGCTTCAAAAGTTATTTCTAAAGAGCTTAATGCAGACGATCAAAAGTCACTAATCGACTCTTATATTAAGGAGTTGACGGTAAATGAAACTAAGTAAAAATCAAGTGGGAAAGCGTTATAGTAAGGCACTTTATGAAGTAGCTGAAGAACAAAATTCCATAGAAGAAATGCTTGAAGATTTAAAATCTTTGAAAACTGTCTATGAAAAGAATCCTAGTCTGAGCTTTGCTTTGGCAGGACGTTCTATTTCTCGCACTGAAAAACTTACAATTTTGGATACATTAAAGAGTCAATTTGGCGAATTAATGCAAGACTTTTTAGGTTTAGTTTTTGACAATAATCGTATGGATTGTATTGTGGAAATTGCCGATGCTTTTATCGAAAAGTATGATGAAGTAAACGGTATCGTTGAAGCAACAGTTACTACTACTATTGATTTGGACGAAGCTCAATCAAAGAACCTTGAATCCGTAATTAAAGATAGATTTTCAGTAAATAAAGTAAATTTAACGAAAATAGTTGATTCAAAAATCATTGGCGGCGTTATAATTCGTGTAGGCGATCAAGTCGTTGATGGTAGTGTCGTGAAGAGATTTAACGATATTAAGAAGACACTATTGGTTAATAATTAAGTCGAGGTGAAAAGAATGAGCATCAAAACTGAAGAGATTAGTTCGCTGATCAAAGAACAGTTAAAGAACTATAAAAATGAACTCTCAGTTGATGAAGTAGGTACAGTTACATACGTCGGTGATGGTATTGCTCGTGCTAATGGCCTTGAAAATGCTATGGCAAGTGAATTGCTAGAATTCCAAGACGGTACTTTTGGTGTGGCTCAAAACCTTGAAAGTGATGATGTTGGTATCATTATTTTAGGTAATTACGATAAAATCCGTGAAGGCGATACTGTTAAGAGAACAGGTCGTATTATGGAAGTTCCCGTTGGTGAATCAATGGTTGGACGTGTCGTAAACTCTTTGGGTCAACCAGTTGACGGTCTTGGAGAAATCAAGACTGACAAAACGAGACCTATTGAATCACCTGCACCCGGTGTTATGCAACGTAAGTCAGTTTTTGAACCTTTGCAAACAGGTTTGAAGGCCGTTGACTCACTTGTTCCTATTGGTCGTGGTCAACGTGAGTTGATCATTGGTGACCGTAAAACTGGTAAAACATCAATCGCTATTGATACAATTCTAAATCAAAAAGATCAAGACATGATTTGTATTTATGTTGCCATTGGACAAAAAGAATCAACTATCAGATCACAAGTTGAAACTTTAAGAAAACATGGCGCAATGGATTATACAATCGTTGTCGAAGCTGGTCCTAGTCAACCAGCCCCAATGCTTTATTTTGCACCATATGCTGGTGCTGCAATGGGTGAGTATTTCATGTATAACGGCAAGCATGTTCTTATTATCTATGATGATTTAAGTAAACAAGCTAATGCTTATCGTGAAATATCACTATTGCTTCGTAGACCACCTGGGCGTGAAGCATATCCTGGTGATGTTTTCTACTTACATTCACGTTTGCTAGAACGTGCAGCTAAGTTGAGTGACGAATTAGGTGGTGGTTCAATGACTGCCTTACCTATCGTTGAAACACAAGCTGGTGATGTGTCTGCTTATATCCCAACTAACGTTATTTCTATCACTGATGGACAGATTTTCTTGAGTAGTGATATGTTCCACTCAGGTTCACGTCCAGCTATTGATGCTGGTACATCTGTATCTCGTGTTGGTGGGGATGCTCAAATCAAAGCTATGAAGAAAGTTGCTGGTACCTTACGTCTAGACCTTTCTTCATATCATGAATTGGAATCATTTGCTCAATTTGGTTCTGATCTTGATGAGGCAACAAAGGCAAAACTAGATCGTGGCCGTCGTACTGAAGAGGTTCTAAAGCAACCTGTACATTCACCAGTCGCAGTTGAAAAACAAGTTTTGATTTTGTTTGCTTTGACAAGAGGATTCTTGGATAAAGTTCAAGTTGAAGATATTAAAGAATATGAAGCTTCACTTTCTGAATATTTCGAGGCAAACCACTCAGATCTCTTACAAACAATCAAAGAAAAAGGTACGTTACCTGATGAAGATACTTTCAAAGCAGCTGTAAAGGAATTTACAGAAAACTTTTTAGCATCAAAATCAGATAGTTCTGATAGCAAGAAAGAAAACTAATACAGGAGGTTTAAATTATGGCTGAGTCCCTTATGGATATTAAAAGAAGAATTTCTTCTACTAAGAAAACCGGTCAAATAACAAGAGCCATGCAAATGGTTTCTGGTGCTAAACTCTCTCGTATTGAAAAGAAATCTATTGCTTATCAATTGTACGCAAAAAAAGTTGAAGACATTGTTAGACATTTGACGGCGGCTGATGTGTTTAAAGAGTTATCAATTGCCGATGATTCCACTGATCCGTTGAGTTTGAATAGTCTTTTAAAGGTTCGTGAAGTTCAAAAAACAGCCTATGTTGTCATTACAAGTGACCGTGGACTTGTTGGTGGATATAATAGTAATATCTTAAAGGCCATGATGGATTTATTCCAAAAGAAATACAAAGGCGATAAGAGTAAATTTACTATTATTTCACTTGGAGCTACTGGAACGGAATTCTTCAAGGCACGTGGTTTTGATGTATCTTATGAATATACAGGTTTACCTGATATTCCTACAGTTGAAGATATCACACCGATTATGAAAGCAATTTTGAATATGTATCAGGCTGAAGTGTTTGATGAAATCGATATTTGCCATAATCATCACGTTAATTCATTGGTTTCTAAGTTTACAACTGACAAATTATTGCCATTAACTGAACCTGATGATGTTACCGCTGAAGAACAACAAGTTGCCAGTGAATATATCACAGAACCTAATCCTAAAGCAGTTTTGTCTGCAATTGTGCCTCAATATATTGAGTGTTTGGTTTTAGGAGCAATGATGGATGCAAAGACAGCAGAGCATGCTGCTTCTGTTACTGCTATGAAGAGTGCGACTGATAATGCTGATGATTTGATTTCTGAATTATCATTGCATTATAACCGTGCCCGTCAATCTCAAATTACTACAGAGATCACTGAAATTATCGGTGGTGCTGCTGCACTTGAATAGTTTAGAAAGGAGCCAAATTAATGAGTAAAGGTAAAGTTATTCAGGTAATCGGACCAGTTGTCGATGTTGAATTTCCATTAGATGGGGATTTACCAGAAATTAACGATGCACTAAAAGTTAACACAAACAACGGATCTGAAATTACCCTTGAAGTTGCCCTAGAATTAGGTGATGGCGCCTTGCGTGCTATTTCCATGAGTTCTACCGATGGACTTCAAAGAGGTGCTGAAGTAGTTAATACTGAAGGTCCAATTTCTGTGCCAGTTGGTAAAGAAACTTTGGGTCGTGTGTTTAACGTTTTAGGTGATGCAATCGATGGAGGCAAGCCATTTGATGCTGACTTCCCAAGAAAGAGCATTCACCGTCAAGCACCTGCTTATGATCAATTAAATACATCAACAGAAATTCTTGAAACAGGTATCAAAGTTATTGATCTTCTAGAACCATACATTCGTGGTGGTAAAGTTGGTTTGTTCGGTGGTGCCGGTGTTGGTAAGACTGTTTTAATTCAAGAATTAATTCATAATATTGCCGAAGAACACGGTGGTATTTCTGTATTTACTGGTGTTGGTGAAAGAACACGTGAAGGTAATGACCTTTATTATGAAATGAAGGAATCTGGTGTTCTTGCTAAAACAGCCATGGTTTATGGTCAAATGAATGAATCACCTGGTGCTCGTATGCGTGTTGCCTTAACAGGTTTGACAATTGCTGAGTACTTCCGTGACGTTGAAGGACAAGATGTATTATTGTTTATCGATAACATCTTTAGATTTACCCAAGCTGGTTCTGAGGTTTCAGCTTTGCTTGGTCGTATGCCTTCAGCCGTTGGTTATCAACCAACATTGGCTACAGAAATGGGTCAATTGCAAGAAAGAATCACTTCTACAAAGAAGGGTTCAATCACATCAATTCAAGCCGTTTATGTTCCTGCCGATGATTATACTGATCCAGCTCCAGCCACAACTTTCGCCCATTTGGATGCTACAACCAACTTGGAACGTAAATTGACACAACAAGGTATCTATCCAGCCGTTGATCCTTTGGCATCAACATCATCAGCTTTATCTCCTGATATAGTTGGACAAGAACATTATGATGTTGCTACACAGGTTCAAGAGGTTCTTCAAAGATACCATGAACTTCAAGATATTATTTCTATTTTAGGTATGGATGAATTATCTGATGAAGAGAAAACTGTTGTTGCCCGTGCAAGACGTATTCAATTCTTCTTATCACAAAACTTCAGTGTTGCTGAACAATTTACTGGTAAGCCTGGTTCATACGTTCCTGTTGCTGAAACAGTAAAAGATTTCCATGCTATCTTAGATGGTAAATATGATGATGTTCCTGAAGATGCCTTCAACGGTGTCGGTGGAATTGAAGATGTTCTAGACAAAGCTAAGCAGATGGGTTGGAAACCAGCTGATGCAGATGATGCTGCACAAGCCGTTGCCAATTAACGATAGGAGGAGATAATATGGCTGAAAACATAATGACGGTCAATATTGTTACTCCCGATGGTGTTGTTTATGATCATCATGCAAAACTCGTTGTTTTGAGTACTATTGATGGTGAAATTGGTGTCATGGCTCATCATGCTCCAATTATTGCTCCTTTAGTTATTGATGAAGTCCGTGTCCGTCGTGTGGACAAGCCTCATCATGAAGACTCAATTGCTGTAAATGGCGGGTTCTTGGAGTTTAGCAATGATCTAGTCTCAATCGTCGCCAATAGTGCCGAAAGAGCTAGAGACATTGATTTAAGACGTGCCGAGTATGCTAAGCAAAGAGCTGAGAAAACAATCAAAGTTGCTGAAGAAAAGCACAACATTGATGAATTGGCTCGTGCTCAAGTATCCTTGCGTAAAGCTGTTAACAGAATTAACGTAAGTGGACACAGAAATAGTTAATTAAGAAGACTGAGAAAAAAAACTCAGTCTTTTTTTGTGTCTTAAATTAATCTAAAGTATTTGTTGCAATGACTACATGTGAAGAAAAAAATGTTATTATTAAAAAAAGTGAGGTTTATAAAATGACAAACATAGGGATAAATGCCATAATAACGCTTATAAGTCATGTTATATTTATTTGGATTAGTTTTAATGCTTTACAAGTTGTAGATTGGAAAAAGATATATAACAAAACCAATCCTAAAATGTTACAATTACTTGTAGCGTTTATTGCAATCGCTCTTGGTTATACAGTAAGCTCTTTTTTTATGAGTATTTTTAGTCTATCTCAAAATATAGCCTTGCTTTTTAAATGATTCCAGATTTTTGGAGGAGAATATTGTGCAACAAATAATCGTAAATGGACCTACGCAATTAAAGGGAACTGTCAGAATTGAGGGTGCTAAGAATGCCGCCTTACCAATATTAGCGGCGACTATTTTAGCATCTAAGGGTAAGACCTTGTTAACTAATATTCCTCCGTTATCGGATGTAATTACAATGTCCAAAGTTTTGAAGGCCTTAAAAGCTGATGTTTCATATGATGAAGTTGATGAAGTATTAACAGTTGATACTAGCAAAGGAACAGGTACTACTGCTCCTGAAGATCTAGTAGATAAAATGCGTGCCTCAATCGTTGTTTTAGGTCCGCTATTGGCTAGAAATAAAGAAGCACACGTTGCTATGCCTGGTGGTTGTGCTATTGGTTCAAGACCAATTGATTTACATATCAAAGGTCTTGAAGCCATGGGTGCAAAATTTAGTCAAAATGGTGGTTATATTGATGCCACAACTGATGGTTTGCATGGAGCTAATATTTATTTAGATTTCCCAAGTGTTGGTGCCACACAAAATATTATGATGGCTGCCACTTTAGCCAATGGAGAAACAATCATTGATAATGCGGCTAGAGAACCTGAAATTGTTGATTTAGCTAATATATTGAGCAAAATGGGTGCTAATGTCACTGGCGCTGGAACTAATACGGTCCGCATTACTGGTGTTTCTAGTTTACACGGTTGTGAGCATTCAATTATGCAAGATCGTATAGAAGCTGGAACTTTTATGGTTGCGGCTGCTGTAACTAATGGTGATATTTTCATTAAGGATGCCGTAGCAGCTCATAACCGTCCTTTGATTTCTAAATTAATGGAGATGGGTGTTTCTGTTAAAGAAAATGATGAAGGAATACGTATTATTGGTACTAATCAATTAAAGCCTGTTGATGTAAAAACATTGCCACATCCTGGTTTCCCAACTGATATGCAGGCTCAGATGACTTTAGCTCAATTATTGAGTGTGGGAACAACTGTTATGACAGAAACTGTTTTTGAAAATAGATTTATGCATTTTCCTGAATTTGGAAAGATGCAAGCTGATTATAAGATCGAAGGTAATTCTGTAATTATGTTCGGTCCTGCCCAACTAAGTGGTGCTAACGTTTCTGCTACTGATTTGCGTGCTGCTGCAGCACTTGTATTAGCAGGGTTAGTTGCTGAAGGTGAAACAAGAGTTTCCAACCTTCAATATTTGGATCGAGGATATTATCATTTCACTGAAAAACTAAGAGATTTAGGTGCTAAAATTAGACGAGTTTCAATTGATGAAACTGGTAGAGAAAGTTTAGTCTTTAATACAATACCAAGTATTACCAAATTGGCTTAGAATTGTCTTAAGAAAGTGGATTTATCACTTTCTTTTTTTTATTGACAATTTAATGATTAGGCTGATTATGATATACTTTTTGTGTTTAGATTTTGGAGGATATAGTATGTCAAAATATCTAGGAATTGATTTGGGTACAGCAAATGTACTTATTGATGTAAAAGGCGATGGAATTGTTTTGAATGAACCTTCCGTTGTAGCAATTAATACAAATAATAACGATGTCGTAGCAGTTGGTAAGGATGCCTATATGATGGTTGGTAGAACTCCAGCTAACATTAAGGCTATCCGTCCCTTAAAGGATGGTGTTATCGCTGACTTTGATATTACTGAAAAAATGCTTCAATATTTTATCGAAAAATTAAATGTTGGGAGTCGTTTTTCAAAGCCTACAATAATGATTTGTGCTCCAACAAACGTTACACCAGTTGAACAAAAATCTATTATTGAAGCAGCTGAACAAGCTGGTGGCGGAAAGGTTTATTTACAGTTAGAACCTAAAGTGGCTGCTGTTGGTGCTGGTTTGGATATTTTTAAGCCACAAGGTAATATGGTTATTGATATCGGTGGTGGTACAAGTGATATTGCAGTTATTTCAATGGGTGACATTGTAACTAGTCAATCATTACGTTTTGCTGGTGATAAGATGACAGGTGCCATTCAAGCATATATCAAACAACATCATAATTTGATAATTGGTGAAAGAACTGCTGAACAGATTAAGATAGAAATCGGCTGTGTTATGGATGCCGATGAAAGTAAAACTTTCTCTGCCAGTGGTATTGATATTGTGTCAGGTTTGCCAAAAGAAATTACAACTAATGAAGTTGAGATTCAAGAAGCGTTAGCAGATGGTGTAGATCAAATTGTCAGTGCTGCTAAAAACGTTTTAGAGCAAACGCCTCCAGAACTATCAGGAGACATTATCGATCGTGGTATCATGCTCACAGGTGGTGGAGCACTATTGAAGAATCTTGATAAATTATTATCTGAGAAATTGCAAGTGCCCGTTCTTTTGACGGATAGTCCACTAGATTCAGTAGCATTGGGTACAGGTGTGTTGTTAGATCATATCGAAAAACATAAGAAATACTAGGATGAAAAATGAAAAGAGATTTTGGTAAAGAATATCGTCGAGATATTTTTAAAAAGATTGGTTGGATATTATTATTGATGCTAATTTTCTTAGTGGTTGGAATGTTAGTTGGTTCGGCTTTAGGTGGCTCTAATCCATTAGCCGTTCTATGGCCGGGAACTTGGATGCATATGTTTGATTTTCTAAGGTAGTTCGATGCTGAAAAAAATATTAATCGGAATCGTTAGAGGCTATCAAAAATTCATATCTCCTGTTTTACCACCGAGTTGTCGTTATTATCCAACATGTTCGACTTATTTTATCGATGCTGTTAAAAAGCATGGAGGAATTTTAGGTACAATTATGGGAATTGCAAGAATATTACGCTGTAATCCCTTTGTTCGTGGTGGAGTTGACCCTGTGCCAGATAATTTCACTATATTTAGAAATCCTCATCCAGAAAAATACGAAGATGAAATTATAGCAAATAAATTTCATAATAAAGAATAGGAAAGATTTAATGTCTAGTAGAAAAAAATCAGTTGAAATTAGCTTGAAAGATATTAGTAGTGATCCTGAAACATACGAGCTTTGGGATGGCAAAAAGTATATTGGTACTATCAAAAAGGATAGCGAACGATATCTTTCATTTGTTGAAAGTAATGAAACACCATTCAAATCAGTAAAATTGGACGATGCAATCAATGAGTTGCTAATGCAATATAATCTACATAATCATTAGCAGGTGTAAACATGCAAATAAGAGAAAATAGAAAAAAGAATGATGTGGATTCACGAATTGATTACGGTATCATTTTTTCTGTAATGATGCTAGCAATAATTGGCTTAATGTCAATTTATGTTGCGACGATTCAGGACTCACAAAATCCATTAAAAAATGTAGTATCACAGGTGGCTTGGTATGCTTTGGGAGCCATTATAGTAGCCGTAATTATGCAATTTGATGCTGAACAGTTATGGCAAGTGGCTAATTATGCTTATTATGCTGGATTAGTACTTCTGTTTTTAGTTCTAATTTTTTACAGTAGAAGTTACGCTGCTAGTACTGGTGCTAAAAATTGGTTTGCTATAGGTTCGTTTACTTTTCAGCCATCTGAGGTTATGAAGCCAGCCTTTATATTAATGCTGGGGAAAATTATTACGAATCATAATAGTCAATTTCAAGTACATACAATTAAGACTGACTTTATGTTGATTGGAAAATTAATATTATGTACTTTACCAATTGTGATTCTCATGAAGTTACAAAATGATTTCGGTACTATTTTGGTTTTTATCGCGATTCTTGGAGGAATGATTTTAGTTTCTGGGATCGATTGGCGAATATTATTAATTGGATTTTTAATTGTTGCTGTTATTGGTGGAACAGCTTTATTGTTTGCTACTACCGATTGGGGCCGAGAGATTTTAGGGCGTTTTGGATTTAGATCGTATCAGTTTGCTCGTATTGATAGCTGGCGTGACCCGTCAGCCGATACATCGGAGAATGGTTATCAAATATGGCAGAATATGAAAGCCATAGGTTCAGGTCAATTGTTTGGTAAGGGATTCAATGTGTCTAACGTATATGTTCCGGTTCGTGAATCTGATATGATTTTTTCCGTTATTGGTGAAAACTTTGGATTTATTGGATCATGCGTTTTAATCTTGTTGTATTTCTTGTTGATTTATCAAATGATTCAAGTAACCTTTGATACTAAAAATGAATTTTATGCATATGTATCAACCGGTGTTATTATGATGATTTTATTCCATGTTTTTGAAAATATTGGTATGAGCGTTGGTCTATTACCGTTAACTGGTATCCCTCTACCGTTTATTTCTCAAGGTGGATCGTCATTACTTGCTAATATGATTGGAATTGGTTTAGTAATGTCGATGCGATTCCATCATAAGAGTTATATGTTTGAAAATGGAACTTTTGATCAAAGATAAGGAGCAGTTATATGAATAATAAAGAAAATTATTTTTGGGTTAAAAAGGGTCAACAGACAACACGTATAGGTCTCACAAAAGAGGCTCAAGAAGCTTTAGGTGATGTCAAATATGTTGAATTACCTGATTTAAATACTGAAATAAAAAAGGGTGACGCTAGTGGTGAAATTGAAGCTCAAAAGGCTGTGGTTGAGCTGGAATCGCCTGTAAGTGGGAAAATAGTTAAGGTAAATGATAAATTAAATGATAATCCTGAATTATTAAATAGTAGCGAAAAAGATGCATGGTTCTTTGAAGTAAATAATTAAATTTTTAAAATTTATCTTTTTATTACTGCTTATTTCTTGCAACATTTTTTAATAACTGTTTAAATTATCCTTGGAATTAATAAATGAATGGGGATAGTTTAGAATGAAAATCTTAGGTGAAAAAATACGCCATTACAGAAAACTCAGAGGTATTTCTCAATCTGAGTTAGCCGATGGCATCTGTACACAGGCAACTGTCAGCCTGATTGAAAAAAAAGACAAGATTCCAAGTATGGAAATATTGGTTCGCATTTGTGAAAGACTGGGTATCACAATGAACCTTGTAATCGTTAATGATGATAGTCAGATTTATTCGATCATTAGTGATATAAAAAAATCGTTTTATCAGGATGATTTCGATGGTATTAATGACAAACTGGGTAAGTTGAAGAATATTAATGTCAATAATAAACAAGAAATCAAATTGATTCATTTCTTTAATGGTTTGATTGAATATGTTACTAGTCAAAATTATGACAAGGCCATTTTCGATTTTAATCGTGCCATGAATGTTAACATTGCTAATGTTGATATGTATGATATCTTAATTGATATCTTTACAGCTAAGGCATACATCAATAAAAAATCTATCGATGAAGCAAGAGTTTATTATAATCAAGCTAAGGATTTGATTAAATCTAGTCTTGATAAGATTGGTGATGAAAATTACCATGATAGCATTTTAATTTATGCTAATATGGCTGATTTGTCATTGAAGTTAGATGATAATCAAAGAGCAATGGATTATGCAAACGAAGGAATCTTTATAGCAAGACGTGAGCAAACATTGTTCAAACTTGATGAGATGTATTGTTACTTGGCAGATGCTGGCACTCGTGAAGGTCAAAAGACTGATGAAGATTATATTAAAGCATACGTGATTTCTAGCATCAGTGAGAATAAAACAATTTTTGAAAAATTAAGATCTAAAGTAAAAGATATGCACTTGAATATTTTTTAATAAAA
This sequence comes from Companilactobacillus nuruki, assembly GCF_002872255.1. Classification (GTDB taxonomy): domain Bacteria; phylum Bacillota; class Bacilli; order Lactobacillales; family Lactobacillaceae; genus Companilactobacillus; species Companilactobacillus nuruki. The sequence continues at coordinate 34,996 of NZ_NIPR01000064.1, read as the reverse complement.
AACAATTTATTAAATTCCAAAAAAAAGAGGGTCGATTCGTAAGAATCGACCCTCTTTTTTATTATTTTTTCTGTTTAGTAATTGTTTTATTGTCTAGATCAGTTCTAACAACTAAAACATCACAAGCGGCAGTTCTAGTTACGTATTCTGTAACAGATCCAATAAGTAATCTTTCCATGGCATTCAAACCAGTGGCGCCGATCATAATTAAATCGATACCTAATTTTTTAGGAAAATCAGTAGCAATGATTGCCTTAGGTGCACCGTATTCAATACTATAATCTATTTCATTAAGACCGGCATCTTTAGCTGTTTTGACATAGCTTTTTACTGTTTCCTTAGCTTTTTCTGTTATTTGTTCGACCATTGTTGAATCAAAACTAGAAACATTTTGGAAAGCTCTAGTATCAATAACATGAACCAAATGAATAGCAGCGTTGTTTCTTTTAGCTACTTCGACAGCTTTTTTAAATGCTAATTCTGCCTCAAATGAACCATCAATTGGTACGAGAATGTTTTTATATTGTTGTAACATAAGTATCACCCCGTTAATGTAATATTACTGCTTTTATATTTTTATTTTAGTTGATTTGGCTCAATAAATACAGTCATCAGCTAATATTTAGCGAATATTTGCTAAATAGATTGAAAAAGCCGCTGCAATTAAGCTACCTAAAAGTAAAGTAATAAAGTTTGCTTCTTTATTACCAATGAATGCAATAATGATTCCCATTATAGCTACCAAGATTAACATAACAGCTGTAAATCGCATCACATTTTTTAAAGTTAAATTTTCATCTGGCGAATAGATTAAAAATTTTCCATTACTGTGGGACCATAGTATATAGGCTAAGGCTAACAAAAATATAATGAAGAATATCATTAGAACTTTAATTATCATAATTATTTGGACTCCGTTTTGAATTCATTTTCCATTCGTGTATTTGTTTTATTCGTAGATTTAGTGCTTGCTCATACTTTCCAGTATTATTTGGCTGATAATATTTTTGATCAATCAAATTATTAGGTAAGTATTGTTGTTCAACCCAAGAATTAGGATAATCATGAGGATACTTATAACCAACACCATGACCTAATTTTTTGGCTCCAGAGTAGTGTGCATCTTTCAAATCATCTGGAATAGAATTTGCCTTCCCATCTCTAACATCTGACAGCGCAGAGTCAATAGCTACCATCCCTGAATTGGATTTAGGGCATAAACACAAGTCAATTACAGCATCTGCTAAAGGAATCCTTGCTTCAGGTAAGCCGACCATCTGAGCTACTTGAGCTGCTTGAACGGCTCTAGCACATGCTTGAGGATTAGCAAGACCAACATCCTCATAGGCGCAAACGATTAAACGCCTGATGGCAGAAGTTAAATCTCCAGCTTCTAATAATCTAGCCAAATATAGAAGCGCAGCATTAGGATCACTACCACGAATTGATTTTTGAAAGGCTGACATTACGTCATAATGACTATCACCATCTTTGTCAGAGGAAATGGTCTTTTTTTGAACGGATTCTTCAATTGATTTTAAATCAATATGTATTAAATCATCTTGATCTTTTTGGGTTGATAGGACAGATAATTCTAAACCATTCAAAATACTTCTGAGATCGCCATTAGTGGAACTTACTAATAAACTGAGAGCATCATCATCTAACTTAACCTTATACTTCCCTAATCCGTTCTTATCGTCATTTAAGGCTCTCTTCACGGCTTTTTTTAGATCATCGCTATTAAGAGGCTTCAATTCGAATATTTGAACTCTAGAGCGAATTGCGGGACTAATATTGATATACGGGTTTTCAGTTGTTGCGCCGATTAAAATAATTGAACCACTTTCCAGTAATGGTAAAAGAAAATCTTGTTTAGTTTTATCTAAACGATGAATTTCGTCAAGTAATAAAACAACTGTCCCACTCATTTTTGCTTCTTCAGCTACAATTTGTAGATCCTTTTTGGTATCAGTTGCGGCATTTAACATTCTAAAAGCGTATTTAGTACTTCCCGCAATAGCACTAGCGATACTTGTTTTGCCAATCCCCGGAGGACCGTAAAGTATCATTGAAGATAACATTTTAGCATCTACCATTCGATGAATAATTTTATGAGGACCAATTAAATGTTGCTGGCCAACGACTTCATCGATATTAGTTGGACGCATTCGATATGCTAATGGTTTTTGCATAGCTCCTCCTATATAATTAATATGTATATTTTACAACAAAGGGTTGATAACATGTTTGATAAAAATGATTTTAAAGTTTTTGAGGATGATACTCTAACTGGTCGTCTAGATTTAATCAGGACTAATTTAGACCCCAAATTTGAAGTTTTTGGTTCAGAACTTTTGAAACAGTTGGAGGCTGAGTACCAACAAAAATTCTTTATGAAGATTGCTAAACATCAGCGACGAACTAAAAATCCACCACCTGATACTTGGTTGGCAATCAATCAAGATAAAAAAGGATATAAAAAGACTCCGCATGTTGAATTAGGACTGTGGCCAGATCGTTATTTTATTACTTTTAGTTTACTGGCTGATATTAGAAATCGATCAGCTTACTATCCGATTTTAAAAAAGTATCAAAATAAAATCATAACAGAAGGTTGGGGAGTGTCAAACGATCATACCTCAAGCCTATTAAAATCAGCCGATAATTTTGAAAAAGTAATTGATCACTATGAAAGAGTTAAGTCTAGCGATTTGGTTGTTGGATACGAATTGAAGGCAAGTGACCCGAAGGTTAGGATTGGTAATTACGATAAATTATTGAATGAGAAATTCATGAACATTTGTCAATATATGGTAACCTTCAATCAAGAATTAAACCTTTAAATGGTATTGTTTTATGCCTTAGATAAATTATAATAAGGGTGATTAATAGGATTAACTAAAAAGGGATGATCAAGATGAAATGGTACTATAAGTCAGTTGAATTTTGGATCGGAATATTAATTACTATGGCATTTTTCCAACTCTTTTTTACAGAGACTTTTGGATTTATGTGGTGGACGGGGATCTTTTCTAGTATAATCGGAATGCTTTTGATTTTTAATGTAATTGGAAAATTGAAAGTTTAAATAATAAAAGAAAGTCGATTTGGTAACTGTATAGGCAGTTGCTAAATCGACTTTCTTTTACTTTAAGACAAAAAAATACATCCACCAATAAGTGAATGTATTTTTGACAAAATATTAAAGAATTTGGTTGTAGTATTCAACAATCAATGATTCATCAACATTTGGTTCTAGTTCGTCACGTTCTGGGTTACGTACTAGTGAACCTGTCAATGTGTTATCGTCGAAGGTAACGAAACCAGGACGACCAACAACGTTTTCAAGGTTATCTTTAACAATAGCCAAGTCCTTTGACTTTTCACGAAGGCTGATCTTTTGACCAATCTTAACTTCGTATGAAGGGATATCAACACGTTTGCCATCAACTGTGATGTGACCGTGGTTTACAAGTTGACGAGCTTGTGGACGTGAACTTGCAAGACCTAAACGATAAACCATGTTATCTAGTCTTGTTTCAAGAAGAATCATCAAGTTAATACCATGAATTCCTTCCATCTTACCAGCACGGTTGAATAAGTTACGGAATTGACGTTCGTTAACATCATACATGAAACGTAACTTTTGCTTTTCAGCTAATTGTTGACCGTATTCAGAAACCTTACGACGGCCACCATTAGGACCATGTTGACCAGGAGCATAGTTTCTACGAGCGATTTCCTTACCAGTACCTGAAAGTGAGATACCTAAACGACGTGATAATTTCCAGCGTGGGCCTGTATATCTTGACATAAATAAATTCCTCCAAAATGTTTGTCTGGAGTAAAATAATTAACTAGAACTTAGCATTCGTGCAGTTGTCGTTACAATTTTCACCTTGTGCAGCCACATGTTACTAGTTGAACTAAATCGTCGATAACTGTTGACGTTCTTGCCGTTCTTTGCTGCATATTTTACACGAAGGCTAGTATACCGTGATATATGTTGATTGTCAAAGTTATTGTTAAAAACAATAGTTTAAAACTTTATTATGAAAATGGGATAACATCAATAATATGAGTAATATTTGTTATAATTTCATAAAGATAAGACTGAATCGTCATTAGGGGTGTAAATGTGTTTGTAATTATTATTGGAATAATTTTAATAGTTTTGTTCTTTCTATGGTACATGTGGTTCTTACAAAAAAGAAATGCAACTACGCTTAACAGATATAAGGAACGAACTGATAAATTAAAAGAATCTCAATTGGATGACAAAATTGAGAAGTTGGAAAAAATGAAATTAGCTGGTGCCAGCGAAAGCAGGTTTAGTCAACTTAAAGTTGAATATCATAAACAGACTGATGACATTCTTTCCGATATTTTAAAACAAATAAGAGCGGCAGAATACAAGAATACAGAATTTAAAGTTTTTGGTTCTGCTAACGATTTAAAAAAACTTAATACAGCAATGGATGATTTTTCAAATAAGATTTCTGAACTTTCCAATGGATTTGAAGAATTATTGACTAGTAATGAATTGAATGCGACAAATAGTGAGAAACTGCAACAGCAATATCAGACATTACGTAAACAAATATTGACGCAATCATTTAGCTATGGTCCAGCAACTGATAAATTAGAAGATGAATTATCTGAAATAGCTGGTCTTTTGGATAAAGAAAAAGAATTGACGACGAAAGGTGATCATATTGAAGCCAGTCAGTGCTTAGACGATGTTAAATTGAAGTTGGGCTTAATTACTGATCAAGTTAAGATTATTGAACCTTTATATCATGACTTAAATGAAGTATTTCCTGGACAGATTGATGAAATTAAATTTGTTTATCAAAAATTGGATAAGCAACACTTTAAATTCAATGATGACCTGGTTGAATTAATTTCTGTCGTTCAACAAGAAATTAATGAATCAATAACTAAGCTGGGTGAATTGAACTTTGATGCGGTTAATACTAATAACGAAGATATTAAACAACGGATCGATGACTTATATGAAACTTTAACTTTGGAGATTGATGGTAAGAGAGAGGTTCTTAAAGAACAAAAACCTGTACTTGATTATTTAAATCACGCTGTTTTCCAGCACAATAGATTAGATACAAGAATTCAAAAACTTCAAGAAGGCTATATTTTAACTGATAGTTTGTTAGATAATTTTAAAACTAATTTTGATACCTTGAATGACATTCGTCGTGAATATGATTCGGATGTGCAGAGTATTGCTGATAAGCAGGTTGTTTTTTCACAAGTTAAGAATAATTTTAAAGATATTGTTAAAAAATTAGATGACATTGAGGCCAGTGAAAAGACAATCAATGATGATTTGAATCAGATGTTATCAAGCGAACAAATTGCTCGTAATAGTGTTGATGAATATGCAAAACGTTTAGAAATCCAAAAGAAAATGATGGAGCAATTAAGACTAAATGGATTGCCTGATGATTACTTGGATTATTTTTACATGGTCTATGATGAGATAAACAAATTGTATGATGAATTAGATGCTGATCAAATTAATATGGAAGATATTTCTAAACAGGTTATTGTGACTCAAGAGGATTTGAATAATTTAATTGAAAAAACTTCTAAACTAAAATATAACGTGGAATTAGCTGAAAAATTGCTACAATATGCCAATCGTTATGCAACCAAGAATCCTGAATTCAGCGATCAATTAACAAGGGCAAGATCCTTATTTGATGATGATTATGATTATAATGAGGCAGTAGAAGTTATCTCTAAGGCTTTGGAGGAAGTTGAAACTGGCTCAGTTGATCGTATAAAAGAAACAATAAACTCTTAATTTTTTGTAAAGTGTGTTAAATTATAATAGGTAAAATTTCGGGCCTTTGAGGCCTTTTTATTTTGGTGAGGCAAAAATGATATATTTTGATAATAGTGCAACAACTAAAGTTAATGATTCAGTTCTTCAAACTTACAATGCTGCTAGTCAAGAATACTTCGGTAATCCTTCTAGTTTGCATAAGTTAGGATTGAAGGCGTATGAATTATTAGAAACATCCCGTAAACAAATAGCAAGTTTAATGGGCTTTAAACAGGATGAAGTTGTATTTACAAGTGGTGGTACAGAAGGAAATAATTGGATTATTAAGGGTACGGCTTTTAAGAAGCGTGAATTTGGTAAACATATTATTACAACCTCGATTGAACACCCTTCAATTATGAATACAATGCATCAATTAGAGGAATTAGGTTTTGATGTGACTTATTTACCAGTTGATAAAACTGGTCATATCAGTGCTAAAGATTTAAAAGATGCCATTCGTGATGATACAATTTTGGTTTCAACTATGGCTGTTAATAATGAGATTGGTGCTATTCAGCCGATTCACGAGATTGCTAAAGTTTTAAAAGATTATCCAAGTATCAGTTATCACGTTGATGCTGTTCAAGCAATTGGAAAGAACTTACAATCTGAATTTATTGATCCTAGAGTCGATTTCTATACGTTCTCTGGTCATAAATTCCATGCTCCACGTGGAATAGGTTTTATTTATATGAAGGAAGGTAAACAACTGGAACCATTGATGGCCGGTGGAGGTCAAGAATCTGGGCTACGTAGTGGGACTGAAAATACTCCAGCAATTGCCGGAATGGCTAAAGCCATTCGTCTTTTAAAAGATGGCGAAAAGAATAAAGCTGATAAGATGGAACATTTGAAAGAAAAATTAGTTAACCATTTGAAGACTATGGATAATGTCCATGTCTTTTCACAAATTGGCAATAACTTTGCACCACACATTATTTGCTTTACCATTGATGGAGTTCGTGGCGAAACAGTTGTCCATACTTTTGAAGATAGAGATATTTATATCTCAACAACTAGTGCTTGTTCATCTAAAAAGGGGTTAGAGTCAGGTACGCTTAAGGCTATGAACACTCCAGAAAAAATTGCTACAAGTGCCGTTCGTGTAAGTTTAGATGAAAACAACACAGAGGCTGAAATGGATGAGTTTATTAAAAACTTGGATGAAATTCATGATCATTTCCAAATTTTGAATTAGGAGAATTAAATGGAATATACTGAAATTATGGTTCGTTATGGCGAACTTTCAACTAAGGGTAAGAATCGCAAGAGCTTCATCGACCGTCTTCACGGTAATGTTGCTAAAGTTTTAAAGGATTTTCCTGAGCTTAGATTACAACCACATCGCGATCGTTTACACATTAACCTTAATGGAGTTGATGCAAAGCCAGTTATGGAGAAACTGAAAAATGTGTTTGGAATTCAAACTTTTTCTTTGAGTGTAAAGGTTTCTCGCGATTTTGAAGATGTTAAGAAAAAGGCTATCGAAATGATGCATGAAGCCTATAAACCTGGTATGAGTTTTAAGGTAGGAACCAAACGTTCTGATCACAATTATCCACTTGATACTAATCAGGTAAACATGCAACTAGGGGATGCCATCTGTGATGAATTTCCTGGAATTGATGTTGAAATGAAAAAGCCCGATATTAAAATTTCCGTTGAAGTTAGACAAGATGGAATATATCTCTCATATCTGACTGTCAAGGGTGCTGGTGGTTTGCCTGTTGGTACTGCTGGAAAGGCAATGTTGATGCTTTCAGGTGGAATTGATTCACCTGTTGCCGGATATTTGGCTATGAAACGTGGAGTAGATATTGAAATGGTTCATTTCTTTAGTCCTCCATATACCTCAGAACAAGCGCTGAACAAGGCTAAGGAATTAACATCTAAATTGACTGCTTTTGGTGGTAATATCAAATTCATCGAAGTTCCTTTTGCTGAAATTCAAGAAACTATCAAATCAAGTGTACCTGAAGGATACTTGATGACTATTCAACGTCGTTTTATGTTGCGGTTGACAGATTTAATTCGTGAAAAAGAACATGGTTTGGCTATTTTTAATGGTGAGGCTGTCGGTCAAGTTGCATCACAAACTTTGGAAAGTATGGCCGCAATTAATGACGTAACAACGACGCCAATTTTACGTCCAGTTGCAACCATGGATAAAACTGAAATTATTCGTTTAGCAGAAAAAATTGATACCTTTAATTTATCAATTCAACCATTCGAAGATTGCTGTACAGTTTTTGCTCCACCATCACCAAAAACTCGTCCCAATATTGAAAAAACTCGTAAATTTGAAAGTTCACTTGATATTGATGGGTTGATTCAAAGATCAATGGATGGAATTAAGATTACAACAATTGAGCATGGCGATAAGTTTATGGAAAACGATCAGGAAAACATTAGTAGTTTGCTATAAAACTGATTGACGTTTAATGATTTATGATTTATTATCAAAATATCAGCTTTGAGCAGGAGTGTTGGTTAGTAAGATTTCAGAGAAGGCATGTTGTTGAGAATTGCCTAATCAAGTTAATTAATTGTTACCTGTGAGCTATCATTTTAAATGATCGGGCCACCGTTATCTGTTGAGTGAAGAGTCAGATTGACTCTTAATTTAGGTGGTACCGCGAGTCTTCGTCCTATTGGGATGGAGGCTCTTTTTTTGATTTTAGAAAAATTATTTGGGAGAAAAATATGAGAGAAATCAATATGGACACAAAGTATAACCCTCAAGAGGTTGAAGAAGGTCGTTATCAAACATGGTTAGATGATGATGATTTTAAACCTTCAGGAGATAAAAAAGCCAAGCCTTATTCAATTGTTATTCCACCACCCAATGTTACTGGAAAATTACATATGGGACATGCTTGGGACACAACTATTCAAGATACTTTGATTCGTTACAAGCGTATGCAAGGTTACGATACATTGTATTTACCAGGTATGGATCATGCTGGAATTGCTACTCAAGCAAAGGTCGAAGCTAAATTACGTGAACAAGGAATCACTCGTTATGATCTTGGACGTGAAAAATTTGTTGATGAGGTTTGGAAGTGGAAGGATGAATTCGCTTCAATTATTAAATCTCAATGGGGTAAATTAGGCCTATCACTTGATTACTCACGTGAAAGATTCACCCTTGATGAGGGCTTATCTAAAGCTGTTCGTAAAGTCTTTGTTAAGTTATATAATGAAGGCCTAATTTATCGTGGCGAATATATTATCAACTGGGATCCACAATTACAAACTGCCTTGTCAGATATTGAGGTTATTCACCAAGATGATCAAGGTGCTTTCTATCATGTTAAGTACCCTTATGCTGATGGATCAGGTTTTATCGAAATTGCTACAACGCGTCCGGAAACAATGTTTGGTGATGTTGCCGTTGCTGTTGCTCCTGACGATGAGCGTTACAAGGATATTGTCGGTAAGGAAGTTGTTGTACCATTAGTAAACCGTAAAATTCCAATTATTACTGATCATTATGTTGATAAAGACTTTGGTACTGGTATGGTAAAAATCACACCGGCCCATGATCCTAATGATTTTGCTGTTGGTAATAGACATGATCTAGAACGTATTAATACAATGAATGCTGATGGAACAATGAATGAAAATGCTGGTAAGTATGACGGCATGGATCGTTTTGAAGCTCGCAAGGCTATTGTAAAAGACTTACAAGATGATGACGATATGATTAAGATCGAGCCTTACGTTCACAGTGTTGGTCATTCAGAACGTTCCGGAGTACAAGTTGAACCAAGACTATCAACTCAATGGTTTGTTAAGATGAAACCACTCGCTGAAATGGTTTTGAAGAATCAAAAGAGTGACAATAAAGTTAATTTTGTTCCTGATCGTTTTGAAGATACCTTTACTCAATGGATGGAAAATATTCATGATTGGGTTATTTCAAGACAATTATGGTGGGGACATCAAATTCCAGCTTGGTATAACAAGCAAACTGGCGAAACCTACGTTGGCGAAACGGCTCCTGAAGATATCGAAAATTGGGAACAAGATAATGATGTGCTTGACACATGGTTCTCAAGTGCACTATGGCCATTTTCAACTATGGGTTGGCCTGATGAAGATTCAGAAGATTATAAACGTTATTTCCCAACCGACACATTAGTTACTGGTTATGACATTATTCCATTTTGGGTTTCTAGAATGATTTTCCAAAGTTTGAAGTTTACCGGTAAAAAGCCATTTGATAACGTAGTTATTCATGGTTTGATGCGTGACTCACAAGGCCGTAAGATGAGTAAGTCATTGGGTAATGGTATTGATCCAATGGATGTCATTAAGAAATATGGTGCTGATGCTTTGCGCTGGTTTGCAATGAACGGAACAACACCTGGTCAAGATACAAGATTCAGTTACGATAAAATGGATGCGTCTTGGAACTTCATCAACAAGATCTGGAATGCTTCACGTTACGTTATCATGAATCTTGACGATGATACTCCTGCCATGGATGATCTTTCTAAGGTAACAAGTTATGATCTTTCTGATAAGTGGATTTTGGCCAAACTAAACAGTACGGTTAAGAACATTAATGAATTAATGAATAAATTTGAATTTGGTGAGGTAGAACGTAGTCTTTATAGTTTCATCTGGAATGATTTTTGTGATTGGTACATTGAAATGAGTAAAGCTACCTTGACAGGGGATGACGAGGCAGCTAAGCAACAAAAGAGAATGATTTTGACATATGTACTTGATCAAACTTTGAGATTATTACATCCAATCATGCCTTTTGTAACTGAAAAGATTTGGTTGACAATGCCACATAACGGTAAGTCGATCATGCATGCCAAGTATCCAGAGTATCAATCCGAATTAGATAATAGTGATGCTATGGAACAAATGGATATCTTGATTGATTTGATCAAGTCATCAAGAAAGATTCGTGTTGAAGCAAGCGCTCCAATGTCTAATGCAGTTGATATTATGATCAAACCACAGGATGAAACGGTCAAAGATATTATTTTAAGTAATAAAGAGTATATTGATCGTTTCATGCATCCTAAGGAATTGACCGTTGCGACAGATGCTCAGGCTCCTGCTTTGGCAATGACTGCCGTTACTAATAGTGCTGAATTATATGTACCATTGGCAGAGTTGATTAATCTTGACGAAGAAATAGCTCGTCAAAATGAGGAAGTCGCTAAACTAGATAAAGAAATAACTCGTTTAGATAAAAAACTTTCTAATAAGGGGTTTGTTGAAAAAGCGCCTGAAAAGGTCTTTAATGAACAAAAAGAAAAATTGGCTGACTATAAATTACGTCAAGACAAGATTCAAAAGAGAATTCAACAATTAAAAGATAACAAATAGTAATTTGAGTATATAATAAAAAGGGGTGGCGGATGTCAGCCCTTTTTGTTTAATAAAATTGGAGCGAGAAAAGTGCTAAAAGATTATCAAGAGGCAATTAATTATATTCATTCGTTACCCAAGTTTCAACGGACCAATGGTTTAGAAAATATTAAACAAGCGTTGCATCGATTAGGAGATCCCCAAGATAGTTATGAAACAATCCATATTACCGGAACTAATGGTAAAGGATCAACAACTAATTTTTTGAGTAACCTGTTAGAAGCAACTGGAAAACGTGTGGGTATGTTTACGTCACCCTTTGTTACTGAATTTAATGAACGAATTCAGATCAATCATGAATATATATCTAATAGCGATTTGCTCAAATTGGTTAACTATGTGAAAGAAATAGTTGCTGAGATTCCCTTAGCTGAATTTGAATTTGTAACAATCTTGGGTTATTTTTATTTTCAAGAACGTGTTGATGTAGCAGTAATTGAAGCTGGTATTGGTGCCAAACATGATAAAACCAATGTTATCTTGCCAGACATTTCTATCATTACCTCGATTGATTTGGATCATGAAAAACTAATTGGACCAACAATTCAAGATATCGCCAAAGAAAAATCAGGTATTATTAAAAAAAATAAACCAATTATTACAGGCTTAATACATGAATCTGTTAAAGGAATAGTAGAAAAAGAAGCTCAACAACAAAACAGTCCATTATTTGAATTTGGACGGGATTTTTCTATAAGTAATTATCAAAGCAATAAATTTAAATTATCATTTACATATCAAGATAATCATGTAACTATTGAGGATGTAAATTGTTTGGGTTTTGAGAAGACTACGGCAATGAATGCTGCGATTGCTATATGTGCTTTTGAAAAATATCAAATCCAACAGCAACAACAGATTGATGTTAACTTGATTAAGCGAGCACTTGATAAGAAGCATCTGCCAGGGAGGGCTCAGATCGTTCAAAAAGATCCTTTGATTTTGATGGATGGGGCTCATAATATCTCAGCAATTTACAATTTAATTAATTCTTTAACAATTAACGATGAAAATAAGGATATAATTGTTTTATATGCTGGAATGAAAGATAAAGACCGTCATGAAATATTAGATGAATTAGCAGCAAAAACAAAACATGTCTATGTGACAAAACTAGATATGGAGCGTTCTGCTAAAGCCAGTGATTATGATTTTAGTACTTATACGAATGTATCTTTTGTTGAAAATTACTATGAAGAGTTACAGAAAATAATTGACACAATGACTAAGAGTCAAATATTATTAATTACCGGTTCTTTTTATTTAATTTCGGATTTAGAAAAATTCTTTTCGTAATCTTAAATATAATGATAAATTTAAGAGAAAAGATTTTAGCATATGGTGTCAGCACCTTAAAAAATGAAGAATTGTTAGCCGTTATTATTGGCAATGGAACAAAACAAAATTCGGTTTTAGATTTATCCCAAAAGATTCTTTGTAATTCTGATGGTTTAAATTTGAGTTTGGAACAATTAATGTCGTTTAATGGTATTGGAGTAGCTCAAGCTTGTAAAGTTTTAGCATCAATTGAATTAGGAATGAGAAAGATTCAATCTGAAACTTTGCCTGAAGAAGTTGTTTCTGTAGATGATGTAGGACGGCATTTAATAAATAAAATTGGAAACGCCCCGCAAGAAAAATTAATAGCAGTTTATTTAAATAATAGTTATCATGTGATATGTGAGAAAATTATTTTTATTGGTACAGTTGATCAAGCAACTGTTCATCCTCGGGATATTTTACGAGAAGCAGTTGGGATGTCAGCAACACAGGTTGTAATAGCACATAATCATCCTAATGGGTCGTTAATGTTTTCAAAGAACGATCAGGAATTTACTATTCGTTTGAAAAAATGCTGTCACTTAATAGGAATAAACTTAATCGATCACTTAATTATTACTAAAAAAAACTATTCTAGTTTAAAGTCTTTAAATTTAATTTAGGATATGATTTCGTCGTACTTTAATTCGGCGTTTTCTATGATATAATTTTGTTTAGCGTAAAATGTGGTGTGTACTTTAAAGGAGAGAAAATAAATTGTTTGGTATTGGATCAAAGAAGCTCGGTATAGACTTGGGAACTGCAAATACTCTAGTTTATGCTGAAGGAAAAGGTATAGTTTTAAATGAACCTTCAGTTGTTGCAAAAAATAATAACACTGGAGAAATTGTTGCAGTTGGTTCAGATGCACGTGAAATGATTGGTCGCACACCGGGTAGTATATCCGCAATTCGTCCAATGCGTGACGGTGTTATCGCTGACTATGACACAACAGCTGCTATGATGAAATATTTCATCGAAAAAACAGCTAATAATTCAAAACCATCAGTTATGGTTTGTGTTCCAAGTGGTGTTACTGAGGTTGAAAAGAGAGCTGTTATTGAAGCTACTCAACATGCTGGTGCCCGTGAAGCATATGTAATTGAAGAACCATTTGCAGCTGCTATTGGTGCTGGACTTCCAGTTATGGACCCAACAGGTAATATGGTTGTTGATATTGGTGGTGGAACAACTGATGTTGCTACTATTTCATTGGGTGGTATTGTTTCATCACGATCAATTCGTGTTGCTGGTGATAAGTTTGATGATTCAATTTCTGCTTATATTAAATCAAACTTTAATCTTCAAATTGGTGAAAGAACAGCTGAAGATGTTAAAATTCAGATTGGTTCAGCTTCAATTGAAAAGGCGAAAGAAATTGATTCAATGCAGATTCGTGGTCGTGATTTAGTTACAGGTTTACCTAAAACAGTTCAACTAACTGGTGAAGATATTGCCACAGCTATTCATGAAAACGTTGAAGAAATCATTGAGACAATTAAAGAAACTCTTGAGGAAACATCTCCTGAAATTGCTGCCGATGTTATTGATCATGGTATTGTTCTTACCGGTGGTGGTGCGTTATTACATCATTTGCCAGAGGTAATATCTGAAGCAACTGGGGTTCCCGTGTTCATTGCTCAAGACCCACTAGATTGTGTGGCCATCGGTACTGGTGAATCACTTAAAAATATCGATGTAATGCGTCGCCAAAAATAAGCGGGTTAATCCCGTTTTTTTTATTTGATCTACTAGGAGGAAGCAATGCAAAAGTTTTTTTCAAATAAAAAATTGATTATTTTAATGATACTGATTATCGTTACTTTTGGTCTTTTGGCGGTAACTGTTAATATTCGTGATAAGAAGAGCACACCACCAGTAGTTCAACAAGTTGGTAATGATGTTGTTAGCGTGGTGGGAGGAGTTTTTGCGTATCCAACCAATGCCATTAAAAATGCTACCTCAGAATTTTCTGACTTATATAATACTTACTCTGAGAATAAACGTCTCAAGTCAAGAATTGGCGAATTAGCGCAAAATCAGGCTAAATTAGAAGTAGTTCAAGAAGAGAATAAAAAATTAAAACAAGAATTAAAACTAAATGGTACTTTGACTGATTACTCAACAACCAATGCTTCAGTATTGTCACGTTCACCAAGTAGTTGGCAGAGTTATTTAACAATTAATCGTGGGCAAACCAGTGGCATTAAAAAGAATATGCCAGTAATGTCTGGAAAGGGATTGATTGGTAGAATTGTTGAAGTCAATAAGATGAGTTCTAAAGTTGAGCTTATTTCAACTAATAATGAGTTAAATGATAAATTTGCTGCAGAAATTCTTGGGACAGACAATAAGAGTGTTACCGGGGTAGTTAGCCGTTATGATAGTTCAACCGGTGATTTAGTTATGGAAAATGTCAATTCTACTAAAAATATCAAAAAAGGCCAAAGCGTTATTACATCAGGTTTAGGTGGATTAACACCTCGAGGATTGTACATTGGTAAGGTTTATGGAATTAAGAAGGATAATTATGGGATGACAAATTCAGTCTATATTACCCCAGCTGCCGAATTACGTAACTTTACAGTTGTGACGGTTATTAAGTCATCTGTTAGTGGTGAAAATTAATGAATATAAAAGCACAAAAAATCTTTGGTCAAGTATTATTCATTTTGTTAGCATTTTACCTTGATGGTTTAATGAAATGGGCCTTTTTGAATAATATGAATCATGGTGTAGTATCGATTTTACCGCAGCTTATGTTGATGGTTATTGTCATGCTAACTATGAGGATTGATGATCGTAGACAATTAATTATCTATGGAATAGTTTTTGGAGTTCTGTATGATTCTTATTACTATGGGATTATTGGTTTATATACAATATTGTTGCCATTGATGATGGTGGGAATTGATCATTTTAAATTCTTGTTAGTAAAAAATAATATGGGTTACGAATTATCAATTTATTTCTTGTCATTAACATTCTTACAATCAGGAATTTATCTGCTGGAAAGATTATTGCAACAAACAAATACGGACGTTTTAGATTTCATCACTTATACCTTAGGACCAACCTTGCTATGGAATGTGGTTGTTTTATTCATTCTATATATTCCCCTAGCAAATATATCCGAATGGTTGGTGAAATATCGGAGGGATAATAAATGAGTGACATCATTTTAAAGGGTGATAAAAATGGCTATTCTGTTATTGTCGATGTGTTAGCCAATTATGATCAGGCGTTTAAGGAATTAAAAACATTGATTATGCAACAAAATGTCAAATCATCTAGTGAAACTGATGATGTCATAAAATTTACCGTGAAAACGGGTAATCGTTTATTAAATAAACATCAAAAAGATGAATTAATAAATTTTTTTGATAAATTTCCACAATTAGAATTGCAAGATATTGAATCTAATGTTGAAGATAAAGCAACGGTCAATGAAATATTAGATAAAAATAGAACTAATGTTGAATCAGGAATTGTTCGTAGTGGTCAAAAATTAGATTATAAAGGCGATTTGATTTTTCTCGGAACTTTACATCAAGGAGCACAGATTTGTGCCACGGGTTCAGTTTATATTTTGGGAGAGGTTAATGGCATTGTTCAGGCTGGTTATCCAGATAATACCAATGCTGCTATTTTTGGTAATTTAAAGAATATTGATCAACTGAGAATTGCAGACGTTATTGAAATAGTTACTGATGATAATCAAACTGATTTTCAGAATGGTAAGTTTGCCTTTGTTGATGATTTACATTCAATTAGTGTTGACGATTTAACGAATTATAAAAATAGATTGATAGATTTGAAAAAAAGGACAGGTTAACTATGGGGATATCAATAGTTGTGACTTCCGGAAAAGGTGGAGTCGGAAAAACTACTACTACTGCAAATGTTAGTACTGTCTTGGCGAGCCTTGGCAAAAAGGTTTGTATGGTCGATTTGGATATTGGCTTACGTAATTTGGATGCGGTAATGGGGCTTACTAATAGAATAGTTTACGATATTGTTGATGTGGCTCAACATCGAGTAGTAGTTTCTCAAGCCTTGGTCAGAGATCCACGCTTTGAGGATAAACTTTATTTATTAGCGGCTTCACAATTTGCTGATAAGTATGTCTTAGATAAAGAATCAGTGGGTAGAATCATTGAAGAGTTAAAGCAACGATTTGATTTCGTGATGATTGACTGTCCGGCCGGAATAGAATATGGTTTTCAAAATGCAGTTTCAATTGCTGATGGAGCTCTGGTTGTTATTAATCCCGAGGTTGCTTCTATAAGTGATGCAGATCGAGTAGTTGGTATTCTTGAAAACATGAATATGCCTATTACTCCACATTTAATTATTAATCGTATTCGTAGAAATATGGTCAATGATGGAACTTCGATGAAAATTGATAATATTGTTAATCATTTGGGAATTCCGTTGTTAGGGATCGTAGTTGATGAAGATAAGGTAATTACGGCATCTAATACTGGTAGAACAGTTGTTTTGGATGAAACAAGCGATGCTGGTCATAGTTATCGCAATATTGCTAAACGAATGCTCGGCGAGAATATTCCACTAGATTTATCAGATCATACAAAAAAAGCCGGATTTTGGGGCAGAGTATTTGGAAGAAAATAACTGCTATGGTACAATTCTTCTATAATTAAATAAGTCAACACAGGGGGAGCCATTCGGCTGAGAGTGAACGTAGTTCAGACCCTTTAAACCTGTTATGTTAATACATGCGTAGGGATAGTGTTGTTCAAGCAAAAGCTCGAACTCTCTTGTGATGACTAAATCAGAAGGGAGTTTTTTTGTGACTAATGTAGGGAAAAATAGTGAATTAATTGTTATCACCGAGGGGGCATTGATTACCGCTTTGGCGTTAGCTTTGTCGTTTGTTCCGCATACGACAGGGGTTTCAGCAGTAGAATTCAGTTATGGATTGATACCAATGGCAATATTTGCTTTGCGTAGAGGAGTCAAGGCTGGTCTTATGGCTGGTTTAGTATGGGGGATTTTGGACTTAGTATTATTTGGTTTCAGTAAAGGCGGATTCTTGAATCCCCTACAAGGATTTGTTGAGTATCCTTTAGCATTTGGAGCAGTTGGTTTAATCGGCCTAGGTAGTAATCAAGTTAAAGAGAGTCTGGAACATGGCAAAAATGCTATTGGTTTGATTTTGTTCTATTCATCAATAGGATTTTTTGCTAAGTATTTCTTCCATTTTATAGCTGGTGGTATCTATTGGGGATTGTATGCCCCTAAGAATATGAATCCCTGGGTATATTCATTGGTGATCAATGGTGGAAGTTTTGTTGCTAATATGATTATGTTATTAATTTTAGTAGTAGTTTTGAATCGAGTATTTAGACGGTTAATTCTTTCTAAGAATTAAAATTTGAAATAAAATCATATGAAAAAGCTCCGAGTTAGTAACCTTTAAAGTTACTGACTCGGAGCTTTTTTGTGCGGAACAATTAATTGTTCCAAATTTTTCATTTTTTAATAGATTAAATGAAACTCATAACGGCACCTAAAATTACACCGCCGATGGTTACTAATATCATAAGCCAAACAACGATTTGTGTAATTTTAGTTAATGTGCTTTTAGGTTTTTTATCGTCCAAAAATTCCACCACCCGATTCTATATATTGAAATGGTACGTCAAAGGGGTGATTTATGCAAACTTTGATGTGATTTTTACTAATTTAGGAAGCTCCACCACCGCTAGAAGCATATAGTTAGTAACTGCTTTCACATTTATTGTTCAATTGTATAATAACAAGTGGTTAAAAGTGGGGAATTGTGGTAAATTAGAAAGTGTTAATAAAGAATCGAGGTGAGCCGTCCATGTTTATGGGTGAATTTCATCACACACTTGACACTAAGGGCAGGATTATTGTTCCTGCAAAATTTAGAAAGTTGCTTGGTGAAAGCTTTGTAGTTACTCGAGGCATGGATGGTTGCCTTTTTGGATATCCATTAGATCAATGGAATAAGTTAGAGGCGCAATTAGATAAACTGCCTTTAACCAAAAAAGATGCACGAGCATTTACCAGATTCTTTTATTCTGCTGCTGCAGAAGTAGAGTTTGACAAGCAGGGAAGAATTAATCTTTCCTCGTCACTTGTTAGCTTTGCAAAATTAACTAAAAATTGTGTAATCGTTGGTGTCTCTGATCGGATAGAAATATGGGATGAACAACGCTGGAATGAATTTAGCCAAGAGGCTGAAGATAATTTTGAAGAAATATCGGAGAAAATGACAGACTTTGACTTCTAATGTATATAAACATAAGACCGTACTTTTAAAAGAAACTATTGATGAGGTAAATCCACGTGATAATAAAATTTATGTAGACGCTACCTTTGGACGTGGGGGACATACTAAAGAGTTGTTGAGTCGCGTTCATAATAGTCATCTTTATGTATTCGATCGAGATGAAGCCGCTATTGAGGTCGGTGAGAGTATTCAAAATAATGCTGAGGTAATTGGCGATAATTCTCTAACATTAATACGTGATAATTTTGAAAATATGCAAAAACGTTTAAATGATCTAGGTGTGGATAAGGTTGATGGCATTGTCTATGATCTTGGCGTCTCTTCTCCACAATTTGATGATGCACAGAGGGGTTTCAGTTATAAGAAACAAGCTCGTTTAGATATGCGGATGGATCAAAGACAGGATTTGGATGCGGAAAAAATAGTAAATGATTGGTCATATAATGATTTGGTAAGTATTTTTTATAAATATAGTGATGAAAAATTTGCCAAACAAATAGCGCGTGCTATTGAAAGAACCAGAAATGATCATCGAATTACGTCAACATTGGAATTGGCAGATATTATTAAAAATGCTATTCCAGCCGCAGCCAGACGTACTGGTGGTCATCCAGCTAAAAGAGTTTTTCAAGCAATTAGAATTGCCGTTAATGATGAGTTGGGTTCATTGGAGAGATCTCTTGAACAGGCTATTGATTTGTTAGCTCCCCAAGGCAGAATAAGCGTTATAACTTTTCAATCAAAAGAAGACCGAATTGTTAAGCATATTTTTAAAAACAATTCACATGTTGATTTACCAAGAGGATTACCTGTTATTCCAGATAATATAAAACCAGTTTTAAAACAGATAACTAGGAAACCTATATTGCCAAATGAAGAAGAATTATCAGAGAATAATCGGGCGCATAGTGCAAAATTACGTGTTGTTGAAAAGATATAATGGAGAATTGATATGAGAGAAGAAAATACTGCAAGAAATCTACAAGACTATCAAGAAGCTCAACCTGAACAAAAAGTTCAAGTAGCTCCTAAAACAAGCAGCGTAGCTCTGTCTAAGTTTGAGACTTTTTCAATTGTTGGTCTCGCACTTTTGACGTTGGCATTGATGGTTACTTTAGTAAGCATTAAAGTATCCATGACATCTTCTCAAAATAAGTTAGACAGTCTCACAACACAAATATCTAAAACTAATACAAGTAATGTAAATTTAAGACAAGAGATTTCTGAGTTAACTAGTTTTGACCGTTTTTCTTCTTTTGCAAAAAAGCATAATTTGAAAATGAGTGACAACAATGTAAGGAATATTTCAAAATGAGTAAGTTCAGAAAATTATTTAAAAATAAGGCAAGACGCAATCATTATATTGTTGGTATAGCAATTTTGATTGTGACTGCCTTCTTTTTTATCCTTTTTATCCAAAGATTCGCCTATATTTCAACAAGTAAGCAATATGATGGTGTCAACTTAGTTCAAAAAACAAAACAGAAATATGAGCACGTTGCAAAAGTAAATGCTAAACGTGGGGACATCTTGGATGTTGACGGTGATATGATAGCCGGAGATGCCACTATCTACAATATTTACGCGATTGTCAATAAAAAATCCAAGACTACAACCGGAAAAGCTGATTATATTGTTGATAAAGAAAAAACTGCTCGGATTTTAAGTAAATATTTACCTCTTTCACAAAAAGAAATTCGTAAATATCTCACCCCTAAGAGCAAGGGGCAGTATCAGGTAGAATTCGGACAAGCAGGTCGAGGATTGTCGATCGAAATAAAACGTAAGATTGCTAAGCAGAATCTACCTGGAATTCATTTTATGGAATTGCCATCACGTGCTTATCCTAATGGTGTATTTGCCACTAATTTAGTTGGAATAACTAAAGCTGATGATGCTAATGATGAAAATAGTAATATTAGTGGTGTTATGGGAATTGAAAAATATTTCAATAAAGTATTGGCCGGACGAAATGGAAAAAAGGTTACAAAAATAGATAACAGTGGTAATGAATTACCTGGTTCACAAGTGATTGAAAAAAGTTCGGCTGATGGATCTAATATTTATTTAACTTTAAATAGTAAGATTCAACAATATGCTGAAATTTTGGCTCAAAATGTTGATGAGAAATATGCCCCTAAAAATTTACAAGTTCTTGTTATGAATGCCAAGACTGGAGAAATTGAGGCTGCTACTCAACGTCCAACTTTTAATCCGACAACGGGTAAAGGCTTGAGTGATAGTTGGCGAGATACATTGGTAGAGGATCAGTTCGAACCTGGTTCAGTTATGAAGATTCTGACTTTGTCCGCTTCAATTGATTCAGGTAACTATAATCCGGATGAGCTTTATAAGTCTGGTACTGTTGAGGTTGGCGGCAGAACAATTGGCGATTGGAACACAGCTGGTTGGGGATACATTCCTTTATCAGAAGCATTTACGAGATCATCTAATGTCGGAATGGTCAAATTGGAAGAGCAGATGGGTTCCAAGACCTGGATGAAATATATGAAAAAGTTTAATATTGGTGAAAAAACCGGTATTGAATTGCCAGGTGAAGTGGCTGGTGGAATTTCTTATGAGCATGCTAGTGATCAAGCTATGACCTCATTTGGACAGAGTGTAAATGTTAATACCATTCAAATGTTACAGGCATTTTCGGCTATTGCTAATGGCGGTAAGATGATCAAACCCCAAATCATTAAAAAAGTGGTCGATCCTAATACCGGCAAAACAACCAAGTCTTTTAAAAGGCAAGTTGTTAGTCAACCTATAAAAGCAAGTACAGCTAAACAGGTTCAAAAGGCTATGCGCCAAGTTGTCACTAAGAGCTATGGTACAGGTTTGGTTTATAACGTCCCTGGCGTTAAGGTCGGAGTTAAAACCGGTACAGCTCAAATTGCCTCTCCAGAAGGTGGATATTTAACAGGTTCAAATAATTATATCTTTTCCGTTGCAGGTATGGTTCCTTATAATGATCCGAATTATATAGTGTATATTACAATGAGACAACCTCAAAAAATGACTGAGGCTCCAGAAAAAATTCTTTCTGAAGTTTTCAATCCGTTGGTCAAAAGATTAGTTAATCAGGGTAAGTCTCCGACTGATTCAGTTGAGGCAGGCAGTCAGTATGTCAATATTCCTAGTTTACTTGATAAATCTACTAATGATGCTCTTAGCGAGATTAAGGATATGAAGTTACAATCAGGTGTGATTGGAACTGGTAATAAGGTAGTTCAACAATTGCCAGCCAGTGGTGAAAAAGTTATGCCTGGACAAAGAATTGTTTTCTTAACTAATGGTGCCATGACAATGCCAGATCTCTCGGGTTGGTCAAAAAACGATGTTTTAAAATTTGCTGAAATTACTGGTAAAAAAGTTACCACAAAAGGTGAAGGATATGTCGTTAAACAATCGGTCAAGGCTGGTCAGGTGATAAACGGGAGTGGTAAAATTATAGTTACATTGAAAAATAAATAATTGAGGGGATTTTCATGGAATTTAGTCATATTATTTTCGACATGGTAAGTTCATTTGCTATTGTCGCTATATTGATGCCGTTTTTAATTGGATATTTAGTAGCACATAAAGAAGGACAATCGATTCGTGAAGAAGGTCCAAAGTGGCATGAAAAAAAATCTGGGACACCGACAATGGGTGGCTTACTGATAATATTTGCAACATTAGTTACTGATATTTGGGTAGGACTTTGGCAAGGTCAGTTAAATCGGTCTTTATTGATTACGACTTTTGTTATCGTGTTGTATGGATGTATTGGTTTTATTGATGATTTTATCAAAGTATTTAAGAAAAGAAATTTGGGATTGCGCGCATGGCAAAAAGCTTCGTTGCAGGTTATAGTTGGGATTATTTTTCTATATGTTTATAACGATGATCAATTACCAATGAATTTCACTATTCCTGGGATCCTATCGATTAATTCAGCTGTTATTTTCATTTTATTTACAATTTTTTGGCTTGTAGGATTTTCCAATGCCACGAATTTAACTGATGGTTTGGATGGGTTATTAGGTGGTTTAGGTGCTATTTCTTATGCCACGTATGGAATAATTTCTTTAAATCAAAACCGAATTGATTTAGCAATTGTTTGCTTCTCAGTTGTTGGTGCTTTGTTAGCTTTCTTAATGTTTAATCACAAACCTGCTAAAATTTTTATGGGTGATGTTGGTTCATTGGCATTAGGTGCAGGGTTAGCTGCTATTTCAATTTTGTTAGGACGTTATTGGTCATTACTATTAATAGGATTAGTTTATGTAATAGAGACCGCTAGTGTTATGTTGCAGGTCTTCTCATTTAAGGTATTCCATCGTCGTATATTCAAAATGACACCAATTCATCATCATTTTGAAATGCTAGGTTGGACTGAGTGGAAAATTGACATTGTTTTTTGGATCGTTGGTGCGATATGTTCAGCAATTTATTTAATTTTATTCGTATAGGAAGTAAGAAATAGCAATGAAAACAGAAAGTAATTATTCAAATAAAAAATTCTTAGTATTAGGTTTAGCCAAAAGTGGATTTGCAGTAGCAAATTTATTGAAGAAAATGGGTTCAGACGTTACAGTCGTTGATTCTAATCCGTTGGAAAAAAATACGGAAGCACAGGAATTAATTGATGCTGGTTTTAAAGTTATTACTGGAAGTAATGATGCCAGTTTAATTGATGAATCATTTGATTATCTAGTAAAAAATCCAGGAATAAATTATTCTAATGAGTTAGTTCAACAGGCTCAAAATTTAAATATTCCAGTAATTACTGAACCAGAGATTGCTTATAGTATGTCTGATGCGACTATGATTGCTGTTACTGGGACTAATGGTAAAACAACTGTGACAACCCTGATTCAATTGATGCTAAAGCATTCATCAGAGTTTAGAAACTCTTATTATGCTGGTAACATTGGTATTCCTATTTCAGATGTCATTCAAAAGGCTACAAAGGACGATGTGATTGTTACTGAATTGTCTAGTTTTCAATTACAAGGAACGATCGATCTTCATCCACATGTTGCTGTACTGAACAATATTTATTCAACTCATTTGGATTTTCATAAAACTCGTGAAAATTACATTAAGGCTAAAATGCATATTACTAAGAATCAAAATGCTGATGATTACTTTGTCGTTAATTGGAATACAGAAGAGTGGCGTAATCTTGCTAAACAATCTAAAGCACAAATCCTACCATTCTCAGATATCCAAGAGTTAAACCATGGTGCATTTGTTAAAGACGATATTATCTATTGCAATAATGAAGCTATTATGAATATTAAAGACATTCAAATACCTGGAGAGCACAACGTGCAAAATGCTTTGGCTGCCATCAATGTTGCCAAGCTATATGGTGTTAAAAATGAAGATATTATAGAGGTATTGTCGTCATTTAGAGGTGTAAAACATAGAATTCAATATGTAGATACTTTTGGTGGGCATAAATTTTATAATGATTCTAAGGCAACTAACGTTGAAGCAACAATAGTTGCTTTGACTGCTTTTGAATCACCAATTACTTTGATTGCAGGTGGTTTGGATCGTGGTAATGGTTTTGATGAATTAATTCCTTCTTTAAAAGGTAAAGTTAAAAATTTAGTAGTTTATGGACAGACAGCAGATAAAGTTATTAAGTCTGCCGAAAAAGCCAATGTAAGTAATATTGTTAAAGTCGAAAATTTGACACAAGCGGTTCCAGAAGCTTATAAACAAAGTGATAATGGCGATGTAATTTTATTGTCGCCAGCAGCGGCTAGTTGGGATCAATTCCATACCTTTGAAGAACGTGGAGACCAATTCATTCAAGAGGTTGAAACTTTAAAGGGAGAAGTAAAATAGATGACGAAAATGCGCATAATTGTCTCTGGTGGTGGTACTGGTGGACATATATACCCAGCAATGGCCTTGATTAAACGTTTGAAAGAACGGGATATGATTGAGGATGTTTTATACGTCGGCACGGAAAAAGGCTTGGAAAACAAAATTGTTAAGAAAGCCGGATTGAATTTTAAGACAATTGAAATTCAAGGGTTTAAACGTAGTTTGTCGATGAAAAATTTAAAAACAGTGCAATTATTTGTTTCAAGTATTGGCAAATCTAAAAAGATCATTAAGGAATTCAAGCCTGATATAGTGGTGGGGACAGGTGGTTATGTTTCTAGTGCAATCGTCTATGCTGCCCATGCATTACATATTCCTACGGTTATTCATGAACAAAATACAATTGCAGGTGTAACTAATAAGTTTTTGGCCCATTTTGTTGATAAAATTGCGATTGCTTTTACGGAAGCAACTGATCAATTTAGTGAGAAGAAGAAAATCGTTTTTACTGGTAATCCACGTGCTCAAGAAGTTGTTAATATTCAAAAAAATGATCGTTTAAAAGAATTTAATTTGTCAGCTGATAAAGATACTGTAATGATATTTGGTGGTTCAAGAGGTGCTAAGCCAATTAATCAAGCTACTATCGAGACAATGAAAAAATTTGTTGATGAAGATTATCAAATTTTGTTTGTTACAGGACGGGTACATTATGACAATGTTGTTAAATTAATTGATTCTAAGTACCTAAATAGTGCAAATATTTCGGTATTACCATATATTGATAATATGCCAGAAATTTTGCCTGACATTAAATTGATTGTGGGGCGGAGCGGTGCGACAAGTATTGCTGAAATCACAGCTTTAGGAATTCCAGCGATCTTTGTTCCCAGTCCTTATGTTACTCATGATCATCAAACTAAAAATGCTATGTCTGTATCAAAGGTCGGTGCAGCGAAGACCATTCCTGAGTCTGAGTTAACTCCTGAACTGTTATTTAACGAAATCAATGAGATTATGAGTGATTCACAATTACAAAAGGATATGTCAGAGAAATCTAAAAAGATTGGTGTTCCCGATGCAGCTGATCGTTTGATAAAGGTTTTAACCGACTTAGTAAATAAGTAGTGTATGAGGATTGATAGTGTTGAAAAAGAAAAGAATTAGGATAAGTAAAAATAGTCTGATTTTTATAATAGTTTTTGTCATAGTATTAATTGCTTATTTTGGTTCATCTTTAAGTAAAGTCAGAAATATCGATGTTAAAGGCGTTAATGACTTAGGTGCACAACAAGTTATTGATGCTACTAAAATTGATGATAACTCGACTTTATTAAATATTTTGATACATCATAAATCCATTTCAAAAAAAACTGAACGAGCTTTGCCATCTATTAAGTCGATTTCTTTTCGGACACGCAATCTTCGAGATTTAACGATCGATGTAAAGGAACATCCGACCCTGGGATTTATCTATAAAAATGGTGAGTATTATCGGATTATTAATGGCGGACAAGTAATTGATAAAAAAATGAGTTCTCCAATTGGTAATTATCCAATTTATAGTAATTTTGGAGCTAAGAGATTGAAAAAAATGTCTAATATTTATGCGGAACTGCCAAGTAATGTTAAGACAAATGTTTCAGAAATTTACAATTCGCCAACTAAATTAAACCCATATCGGATTAAAATTGATATGAATGATGGTAACAAAGTGATTGCTGATATGAGAACAGTCAAGTCTAAGTTGAAATATTATCCAGGTATGGCTGCTCAAATGAAGAAAAAGGGTACTATAGATTTAGAGATTGGAGCCTATTCTTATCCCTTTAAAGACAAGAAATAGGTTTAATATAATCAGTTTTGTGTTAAAATTTTTTAATGAATAGATTATTTTTCTAGGTAAGGGAGGCTGCCACGATTAATGGATAATTCTGAGTTTTTTGTAGGTCTTGATATTGGTACAAATTCAATCAAAGTAGTGGTTGCTGAATCGTCGGATGATAGATTAAGTATTGTTGGCGTTGGAAGCGAGCGCTCAGAAGGAGTAAGCCGTGGCGTTATAGTCGATATAGATAAGGCTGCAGGCGCTATTAAACGGGCAATCAAGAAGGCCGAAACACAAGCAAATATTTCAATTCGTGACGTTGTGGTCGGAATTTCGGCAAATATGTTACAAATTGAAAAATGTCAAGGTATGATTGCGGTTGGATCACAATCGAAAGAAATTAATGAAAATGATGTAAGACAGGTCATGCTGGCCGCTATGGTTCAAAACTTACCTAGTGAACGGGAGGTAGTATCTTTACTACCTAAACAATTTTCTGTCGATGGATTCACTAATATTCGTGATCCACGTGGAATGATAGGTGTACGTTTGGAAATGTCAGGAATCATTTATACTGCACCTAAGACAATAGTGCATAACACAAAGAAAGCCATTCAAAAGGCTGGACTTAATATTATACATAAAGTAATTTCTCCAATGGCATTGAGTCAAGTTGTTTTAGATGACGGTGAAAGTGATTTCGGTGCCATAATTATTGATATGGGTGCAGGTCAAACGACGGCATCTGTTGTGCATGATCATAATCTTAAATTATCTACAGTAGATTTTGAGGGTGGCGATTATGTTACTCATGATATCTCAGTCGTACTAAATACGACGGTAGAGAATGCTAATCAATTAAAATTATATTATGGGAACGCTTCTTCTGAAAAAGCTGAAACTGATGAGAATATTAGCGTTGAAGTTGTTGGTGAGAATGAGCCAACAATGATTTCAGAAGAATATTTATCTGAGATTATTGAAGCTAGACTTAATCAAATATTTACTAGATTACAAGCACCACTTGAAGATGCAGGAGCTCTATCACTACCAGGAGGAATTGTTTTAACTGGTGGGGTAGCTGCAACTCCAAATGTTGAAGATTTAGCTAGAAAGATTTTTGATGTTAAGGTCAGAAGCTATGTTCCAACTCAAATGGGTATGCGTTATCCATCATATTCATTAGGATTGGGATTAGTTACTTATGCTTCAAGATTGAATGACATTGGAGTGATTGCTGATAATGTCGTTAATGGGGCAACTGTGGATCAAAATAGCGGGAATAACGTTAAACCACAACCTCAAGTAACACCTGAACCACAAGTTCAACAAGTGGAACCAACCACACCAACTCAAGAAGATCAAACAAATGAAGAAGAGACTACTGAACCTGAAAAGGGTAAAAAAATGTCAAAATTCAAAGATTTTTGGAGTAGGTTTTTCGATTAAAAAATAAATAAAATTAGATTTAATAGGAGGAACTCCTTAATGGAATATACTTTAGACTCAACCCAAAATAAAGGAGCGGTAATCAAAGTCATTGGCGTTGGTGGCGCTGGTGGAAATGCCGTTAATCGCATGGTAGAAGCTGGAATCAGTGGTGTGCAGTTTATTACTGCTAATACTGATGTTCAAGCACTAGAAAATTCAAATGCCGAAACGAAAATTCAATTAGGACCTAAATTGACACGTGGTTTAGGTGCTGGTTCAAATCCTGAGGTTGGACAAAAAGCTGCTCAAGAAAGTGAAGAAGCCATTAAAGAGGCCCTTGAAGGCGCAGATATGATTTTCGTAACTGCAGGAATGGGTGGCGGTACTGGTACAGGTGCTGCACCTATTGTTGCTAATATCGCTAAGGAAAGTGGAGCTTTAACTGTCGGTGTTGTAACCCGTCCGTTTGCTTTTGAAGGTGCAAAGCGTTCTCGTTTTGCTGCGGATGGAATTACCGAATTAAAGAAAGATGTTGATACCTTAGTTTTAATTTCTAATAGTAAGTTATTGGAAATTGTTGATAAGAAGACACCAATGAGTGAAGCCTTTAGTATTGCTGATGATGTTTTGCGTCAAGGTGTTCAAAGTATTTCAGATCTTATTACATCGCCTGGTTTTGTTAACTTGGATTTTGCTGATGTTAAGACTGTTATGTCAGATCAAGGTTCCGCTCTAATGGGTATTGGCCAAGCTAATGGTGAAAATAGAATTACTGAAGCCACAAAGAAAGCTATTAATTCACCATTGCTCGAAGTTTCAATTGATGGTGCTAAACAAGTTCTTCTTAATATTACTGGTGGCCCAGACTTATCATTGTTTGAAGCACAAGATGCAGCGCAGATTGTTTCAGAACAGGCTACCTCAGATGTTAATATCATCTTCGGTACATCTATCGATGACACGCTTGGTGATCAAGTTAAGGTTACAGTTATTGCGACAGGCGTTGAAAGTGAAGATAAGAAGAGAGAACCTTCAAGACGTCCATTGAATAATCCACGTGCTACACTAGATAATAATAAAAATAAGACTGATGATAATACACAGCAAAAAGCTGCAGAACCATCGGCTAGTGATCCATTGGCAGACTGGGATATCAATCGTGAGGCATCTAAGTCAAAGAATGTTTCTGGTGAAAAAGGTGAGTTTGATATTTATAAGAAACCCGAAACAATTGATTTAAGTGATGACGATGATGATTCTACTCCTCCAATTTTTAAACGTCGTAATAATAAATAAAAGGAGATTTTCTTATGGCATTTGAAAAATTAGGAAGTTTTTTTGGTATTAATGACGATGACGATTTTGAAGAAAAAGATGTCACAACTAAAACTGAACAACCTAAAACAAATTATTCAAATAATGAAAAGGTAGTATCAATGAGTACAGCTAGTGATAGAACTAAAGCAAATAGTAAGATTGCTATTTATCAACCAAGGGTTTATTCAGATGCAAAAGTTATTGCTAAGCAACTCTTGAATAACAAAGCTGTAATCGTTAATTTTAATAATGTCAATGATGATCAATCTAAGAGAATCGTGGACTTTTTGACGGGTACTATCTATGCTTTGAATGGTGAAATCAAACGTGTTGGAGAAAAGATCTTTCTTTGCACACCACCAAAGTTTGAAATTGATGGAAGCATACCAGATATAAACGAATAAAGTCGAGGAAAGATATGAATCAAATTTTAAGTGGATTACCATTTGTGATCAGTACGGCTTTTAATGTATATGAGTTCATTTTGTTTGTTTTTTGTCTCATGTCCTTCGTGCCAAGTCTGTATAATAATCCGATTGGAAGATTTGTTGTCGCAATGGTTGATCCGTTCTTAAATCTCATTCGAAGGGTAATTCCTACTACGATTGGGATGCTTGATTTTTCTCCAATAATTGCCATAATAATACTTCAATTATTGGAAAGAGTGGTATTTTTAATAATCTAATTATGGATGATAAAAAGACGATTATCGGTGGAGGTTTTTTCCGTCCAGAGGAAAAAGTATTCATTGATAAAATAAGCGATATTTTACTAAAAGCACAATCGATGTATACTCCACAGGCGACTGATTTTTTGAATCTGCGTGAACAAACAATTCTAAATAACTTGATCAATAAATATGATGATCTGTATGTTCACTATTTTGGTGGTTACAATAATGCAGAAAGGGTCAGGGGAATTATTGCTCCTGACTATTTTGTGCCAAAAGAATCTGATTATGATATAGCAATGTATGAAATTCGATATCCAGAAAAATTTGCTAATTTACATCATGGGCAGATCTTGGGTTCTTTAACAGGATCAGGTATTGAACGTGATCGTTTTGGAGATATTATAACTGATGGTGAGAGCTGGCAATTCTTCGTATTTGATTCAATGAGTGAATATGTTGAAGGCCAAGTTAAAAAAATTGGACCTTATAAAATTCATTTGATGAAAAAGGATTTTAAGGATTTACTTTTACCTAAAGATGAATCAACTGATGAAACAATCAGTGTTCAATCATTACGATTGGATACGATTATTGCTGATGTCTATGATCTATCTCGACAAAATGCAAAGGCACTTGTGGATCACGGTAAAGTTCAAATTAACTGGGTTGTAAATAAAAATGCTAGTTCATTTATTACAATTACTGATACGCTTAGTGTCAGAGGTTTTGGTCGAATTAGAATTAATGATATAATGGGCCGATCAAGAAATCAGAAGTATCTTCTTTCAGTTAATATCATTAAGAAATAATAGGGGCGTGACGTTATGGTATTATCACCAGTAGAAATACATGATAAAGAATTTGACAATAAATTTCGAGGCTATGACCGCGACCAAGTTGACAGCTTTTTAAAACAGGTAGCCCAGGATTATAATTTAGCATTGCAAAAAAGTGCACAATTAGAAAAAGAACTCAAGGATACATCAGAGCAGTTGAAATACTTTACTGATATGAAAGATGCCTTGAATCAATCAATCTTGGTTGCTCAAGAGGCTGCTGAAAAGGTTAAGAATGAATCTGAGCAAGAAGCTCAAATCATTGTTGAGGAGTCGCAGAAAAAGGCACGAGATTTATTGAATCAATCAACTGAAAAGTCTAATCAAATTTTGCAAGATGCATCGGATCGAGCTAGACAAGTTACGATTGAAACAGATAATCTGAAGCGGAGTGTAAATTCTTTCCGTAAAGGTTTACAAGGAATGTTAAAACAACAATTGGAAATGGTGGATAGTCCTGAGTGGTCCAAACTTAATGACAGTACATCTACTGATAAGCTTAAACAAGAAGTTGGCGATCAAACTGACGATATTCCATCAGCAAAGTATCAATCCAATTCACAAGATTATGAAAATAATCAAGATACAGTTTTCAATTCGGATCAAATGAACTATAATAACAATATTCAGGATGATCAGTCAGACGAATCGTATACGATTAATCATCAACAAAATGAACCTACGTTTAATTTTCAAGATGATGACAAGAATCCTAAAAATAATTAAGAGAACAAGTGCTCAAAGTAAAATCTTTTCAGCGAACTAGCGTATGGTGTGAGGCTAGTAAAGATTCCTCCAAGTATATCAACTCTTAAACAATTTATTTGAATTACCAATAGGTGGTATAACGAGAACTCGTCCTAGATTGGATGGGTTCTTTTTAATTTCAGAAAGGGTGAAAGAATGCGAGTAAAAGATACTTTAAATTTAGGTAAAACTAAATTTCCAATGCGTGGAAACTTGCCAAACAAGGAAGCGGAGTGGCAAAAGGCTTGGGAAGATAATAAACTTTATGAACAACGTCAAAAATTGAATGAGGGTAAACCAACTTTTGAACTTTTGGATGGACCTCCATTTGCTAATGGTGACATTCATATGGGACATGCTTTGAATAAAATTTCAAAGGATATTATTGTACGTTATAAATCAATGGATGGTTATCGTGCACCATATGTACCAGGCTGGGATACTCACGGTTTGCCGATCGAACAACAACTTGCTAAAAAAGGTGTCAAACGTAAGGAAATGAGTTTGTCAGACTATCGTAAGTTGTGTCTTGAGTTTGCTCAAGGTGAAATCAAGAAACAAATGGCTGGATTCAAGCG
Organism: Companilactobacillus nuruki; assembly: GCF_002872255.1. Taxonomy (GTDB): domain Bacteria; phylum Bacillota; class Bacilli; order Lactobacillales; family Lactobacillaceae; genus Companilactobacillus; species Companilactobacillus nuruki. The sequence goes on along the minus strand of NZ_NIPR01000064.1, from coordinate 2,903 downwards.
TCTAGGAATCTCTGCTGATTGGGATCATCCATATATTACATATCAACCTGAATTTGAAAAGGCTGAGGTTGAAGTTTTTGGTGAAATGGTTGATAAGGGTTATATCTATCGTGGTAAAAAACCCGTTTATTGGTCACCATCTTCAGAGTCAACATTGGCTGAAGCTGAAGTTGAATATAAGGATGTTAAATCACCATCAATTTTCGTTGCCTTTAAGGTTCGTGATGGTAAAGGATTAGTTGATTCTGATGCTTCATTTATTATTTGGACAACTACTCCTTGGACAATGCCTTCAAACATGGCCATCTGTGTAAATCCTAAATTTATCTATGCTGAAGTTAATGCTGATGGTAAGAAGTATGTTGTTGCTCAGGAAAGAATCTCATATGTTCAAGAACAATTAGGCTGGGAAAATGTTGAAATTTTGAAGACGTTCCAAGGTAAGGAGCTAGAAGGTGTTGAAGCAACACATCCGTTCTATGATCGTAAATCACCACTTATTCTTGGTAATCACGTTACTTTGGATGATGGTACTGGTTTGGTGCATACAGCTCCTGGTTTTGGTGCCGATGACTTTGTTGTTGGTATGAAGTATAAATTGCCTGTATTCTCACCAATTGATGCTCAAGGTAGATTTACTGACGAAGTGCCTGAATACGAAGGTGTTTTCTATGATGATGCCAATAAATTGATTGCTGATCGTATGAAGGAGAACGGTTCATTATTAAAACTAAGTTTCTTCACTCACAGTTATCCACACGATTGGCGTACTAAGAAACCAGTTATTTTCCGTGCTACACCTCAATGGTTTGCTTCAATTGATAAGTTTAGACAACAAATTTTAGATGAAATTGAAAAGATCGATTTTCTACCAGATTGGGGTAAAACTCGTCTTTATAATATGATTCGTGATCGTGGAGATTGGGTAATTTCAAGACAGCGTGCTTGGGGCGTTCCATTACCAATTTTTTATGCTGAAAATGGCGATCCAATTATGACTAAAGAAACAATTGATCATGTAGCCGATTTGTTTGGTAAGTATGGATCAAATGTTTGGGCCGAAAGGGATGCCAAGGATCTTCTACCTGAAGGATTCACTTATCCTGGTAGTCCAAATGGTAAATTTACTAAGGAAACTGATATCTTAGATGTTTGGTTTGACTCAGGAACAGTTCATTCTGGAGTTGCTAGAACACGCGATAATTTAGTATTTCCAGCCGATTTGATTCTCGAAGGTTCAGATCAGTATCGTGGTTGGTTTAATTCAATGTTAGTAACTTCAGTTGCAGCATATGGTGTTGCTCCTTATAAGGCAATTCTTTCACAAGGTTTCACTCTAGATAAGAATGGCGTTAAAATGAGTAAATCGCTTGGTAATGTTATTGCACCTGCTGATATTGAGAGACAATTTGGTGCTGAAATTATTCGTCTATGGGTCGCTTCAGTTGATTCCAGTTCTGATGTTTCAGTATCTGTTGACTCATTCAAACAGGTCTCAGAAACATATCGTAAGATCAGAAATACTATCAGATTTATGTTGGCAAACACTACCGATTTTGATCCTAAGACAAATGCAGTTGCTTATGCAGATCTTCGTCCAGAGGATAAGTATGTAACTGTTAAATTGAACGATCTTGTAAAATCAGTGTTAGCTGATTATGATAAATATGATTTTGCTGATGTAGCTAAGTCGGTTGTTAGCTTTATTGTCAATGAAATGTCAACATTCTATCTGGACTTTGCCAAAGATGTTGTCTATATTGATGCTGAAGATTCCCATGCTCGTCGCTCAATGCAAACAGTTATCTATGATGTAGTTGTTAAATTAGCTAAGTTATTGACACCAATTTTGCCACATACCATGGAACAAGTTTGGGAATATCTCAAAGAGCCTGAAGAATATGTTCAATTAGCAGAAATGCCTAAGGTTGAAGATTTAGCTGATGAAAATGAAATCAAAAATGATTGGTCGATTTTCATGGACTTTAGAGATGACGTTTTGAAGTCACTTGAGGTTGCTCGTGCTGACAAATTAATCGGTAAATCGCTTGAAGCAAAATTAACAGTTCAACCCAGTGCAGAATTAAAGGCTGTACTAGATAAAATTGATAGTAATTTTGGTCAATTATTGATTGTTTCACAGTTTGAATTGACTGATGAATCAATTGATGGTGATAAATATGAATTAGCTAATGTATTAGTTCAAAAGGCTGAGGGCGATGTTTGTCAAAGGTGTCGTATGACTAAGACTGATGTTGGCAGCGACACACATTATCCAACATTCTGTGCAAGATGTGCTAAAATTGTGACTGAGGAATACCCAGAAACAATGACAGATGGTTTTGATGAATAGGATGGGCGAATAATGTTCACTGGAAAAATTGTAAGATTTAATAAGGTTCGTGGATTTGGATTTATTAACAATGATGAAGATGATATATTCTTCTTTGCAGATTCAATTCTCAATCGTGATGAGTACTTCATTAAAGATGGATTACAAGTTACTTTTGAAATTGCTCCTGGCTATAAGGGTCCACAAGCCGTTAATGTAAGTATTAAAGATGAAGAAAAAGAAAATTAGTAATATATTTTTGTTTGAGGCTAGTTAACTGTTGTATGTTCTGTAATTAGAATGGTTTTAGCTGATTGAAATAATAGTCTGCATTGATTATCAATTATGTTCGAGAAAGAACATAGTTTGGTATCAATACAGACTATTTTTTTGTTTATGCCCTAGGCACCTTTTTGTAGTTGATTATATTTCTGGTAAAATGTAAGCACCTAATAACCGACCGTCTATGATTTAGGCGGAATTCGAATTATGATTATCTCATCAAACATATTGGTGAGGTATTTTTTTATGGAAAATCAACCTGAAATCGTGAAGGTCAATGTCCCTAAGG
>NZ_NIPR01000063.1 GCF_002872255.1 Companilactobacillus nuruki | reverse complement strand
GTTTTTTATAATACTTCAAATTTTCATTTCTTATAAATACCACGATCTTTAATATACCAAGCCACATCATCAGGGACAAAATATTTCAAAGATTTTCCCTCTCGAACTCTCTGTCGAATAACGGTTGAACTTATTTCAATAACAGGAGTATTGACCCACATGATTGGATATTGAGATTTCTTTTCAAACCCCTTTCGACAGACACCAACAAAATGAACATCCTTAACCAATTCATCAATATGTGACCACTTAGGTAAATTTTCTACCATATCATACCCTACAATCAGATAATATTCAGTATTAGGATTACGTTCTTTTAAATGTTTAATGGTTTCATAGGTATAACTTATTCCACCCAAATCAATATCAGTCATATCCAATTGAAAATGAGGATTATCTCTGATTCCATATTTGACCATATTAATACGATCATCAACACTTACCTTAGGAATATACTTACTAATTCCTCGATGAGGTGGTACCTTATCTGGGATAAAAAGAATCTTATCCAAATCCAACTGTTCATAAACTTGTTCAGCAATCATTAAATGACCAAAATGAATTGGATTAAATGAGCCACTTAAAATTCCAACATGTTTTTTATGACCTGTATTTTGTAATTGAGCTTTAGGTCTAGTTTTCGTGATAACTGATTCTGAAGTTTCCATTATTTCACCTACTTTGCTACATATATTATAGCCTTTAACAAAGATAGGTTAGTCTAATTTGACTTATTTATTCAAACCACTCTTATAGTCATCAATACCTTTTTTTAGACGATTTAATCCATCTAAAATCATTTTCTCTGGACTGGCAATATTCATTCTAATAAAATGCTGCCCGTCACCGCCATAAACTGAACCAGCGTTAACAATCAAACCAGTATCTTGACGAATAAATTTGGTTAACTCATCTGCATTATCAATAATATTTCCAACATCAAACCACAAAAGATAGGTTGCCTCTCCTGGTACCCATTTGATATCAGGAATATTTTTTCCAATAAAATCTAAAATCAATCTACGATTACCCAACAATTGTTTCTTCAATGCTTTCAACCAATTATGCCCATTATTATAGGCAGCAATCGTACCTGGTACAGCAACAATATTTGGTTCTGCTAGTTCTTCACTATTCAATCCTCTATTGATCTGAGCTCTCAGATTAGCATTAGGAACTATCATCGTAGCAGCATGTATAGCAGCAACATTAAAAGTTTTGCTTGGTGACACTGCTACAACTACGTTATCCAAATATTTTTTATTCAAGCCAAAAACAGGATAATAAGGAGTACCAAAAGTTATATCACCATGTATTTCATCGCTAAATAATTTAACGTCATACTTGTTACACAAAGTAACTATCTTAATTAATTCATCTTGATTCCAAATTTTACCAACTGGATTATGTGGATTGCACAGAATCATCATGTTAGTCAATGGATCACTTAGTTTTTGCTCTAAATCACGGAAATCAATTGTATACTCGCGTAATTTAGTATCATAATCCAAATCATTAGAAACAACATGTCGACCACTATTGATAATTGAATTATAAAAAACATTATAAACCGGTGCTTGAACCAAAACATTATCTCCTAATGATGTCAATCTGCGCACAGCCGACGAAAGAGCCGGTACTACACCAGTTGAAAATATCATCCATTCTTCATTTGGACGAACATCATGTTCAGTTTCATACCAATTAGCAACCGATTCAAAATATTCCTTAGGAATTTCCTCATAGCCAAATAGACCCATGTCTATTTTTTCATGCAAAGCTTGAATAATCTCTGGAGCTACCTTGAAATCCATATCAGCTATAGTCATGGGCAACTCATTTTCTTGCACATCCCATTTGGCAGAATTCCCAGATCGCTTTTTATTCAAGGTTTCAAAGTCATATGTCATTAGGCATCTCTTTGAGTAATTTTACTAGTTTCATGAATTTGTGTTTTAGCAGGATTGATTTCTGGATCATCAAAAATAACTTGACCTGCTGATTTAACAGTAATACTACCATTGATTGGATTCTTAATACTCAAAATACTAGTAATAATTTCTGCATCAATATTTTCACAATATTCAAATGCTAAATCCGTTCTCAAGACTTTACAGTTAATCATCTTCAACCCATCGATATAACAAAGTCCCTGTTCACTTTCAATTGTACAATTAACCAGAGTAATATTCTTAGTATTCCAAGCTAAATACTCACCGCTAATTTTTGAATCATAAATTGTTACATTTTCACAATTCCAAAAGGCATCTTTTGAAACAAAATTAGAATTATGAATTTCAACATTCCTAGCTCCATCGAAAACATAATTTCCAATTACATCAAGATTTTCAGCATAAATGTTATTACTATCCTTACCAAAATAATTACCATTAACTTGAACATTATTCATTTTAATATTGTCACAAGTCCACATAGTCTCTTCGGCATCGGCGAAATGAACGTTATTCAATACAATATCTGAGGCCCGACGGAACAACTTTGGTGCTTGTAGAGCTGAATTATTTATTTCTATATCCTCGGTATACCAAATACCTGAACGTGACATGGTTTCAAAAATACTGTTATCAACTTTTACATGCTTGCTATACCATAAAGGATATTTCCATTTAAATGTAACATCATCCAAAATTAAATCATGAGTTTCTTTAAGTGGCGATTCACCATTTCCAAAGGTTGTATCAATAATTTCAACATCATGTGCTTTAAACAATGGACGTTCACCATCAAAATAATTTTCTTTAATTTGTTTTTTCATTTAATTCCTCTTAATTATAAATTTTTTTCGTTGGCCGATTGTAATTCATATAATTCAGCATAATGACCACCGGCCTTTAGTAACTCATCATGCTTACCGCGCTCAATGATCTTTCCATGATTCAAAACTAAAATCTGATCTGCATCTTGAATCGTTGACAGGCGATGGGCAATAGCAATCGTTGTACGATCATCTCGCATTTTCGACATTCCTTTAGTAATACTCTGTTCAGTTTGGGGATCAATATTAGCTGTAGCTTCGTCTAAGACCAATATCTTAGGATTACGAACTATTGTCCTAGCAAAAGAAATTAATTGTCTCTGACCAGTCGAAAAGCTTGCTCCCCTTTCGGTTACCTTGGCATGATACTTGCCAGGCAATTTCTGAATAAATTCATCTGCATCAACAAATTTACCTGCTTGCTCAACTTGTTTATCGCTTATTTGATCGTCAAACATTCTAATATTTTTGGCAATATCCCCATAGAATAAATATGGTTCCTGAATTACTAACCCAAGTTTTTGATGCAGTTCCCTGGTTGAATAATCCCGTATATCTCGATCATCAATTAGAATCTCGCCTTCATTAAATTCATAAAAGCGCATTAATAAATTAATAATCGAACTTTTACCACTACCCGTGTGTCCAACAAAAGCCACTGTTTGTCCTGGTTGTACGGTAAAAGAAATATCTTTCAAAACCGGTTTCTTCGAATCATAACCAAAAGTTACATGACGAAATTCTATTTTACCTCTACGAATTTCTTCCAAACTTGTTTCATCTTGCTTAGGTGAATAGCCTTGGTTATCAAAAAGCTTCATAATCCGATATCCTGCTACTAATCCATCTTGAAAGAATGACATATAATTCATAACATCAGATAAGGGATTAAAAAAATTCTGTTGATAAGACAGGAAGGCATAAATTACACCTGCCTGTACAACCAAGTTCATACTTTGCCAACCAAATCCACTCAACGAAATAACCTCAGCTAAAATAAACATTAAACTGACAGTCGGATAAAGTAGGAAGGCATTAACATTAATCATCTTATTGCGCATTTGAAAATAAGCACCATTTTTATCTTCAAACTCAGAAGTCATGCGCCTTTGTTGACCAAACTGCTGAATAATATTAATACCCATCAGAGATTCATTTAATTTGGTGTTTATTTGGCTTAAATATTCACGTAAGTGCTGATAAATATTAAAACTGAGATGTTGATACAACCAGATGACCCCATAAAAAACAAAAACAAATAATCCAGTAGCAATCGCTAATTTAACATTGACCGAGAGCATTGCAATAAAGGCTGATATCATTGCAAACGCAGAAATAACAATTGTTAAAAATAACGTCCAAAAATTATAGAGTGTTTTTGTATCATTAGTAACCCGAGAAACAATTGAACCTGCTGGAGTTGTATCAAAATAATTCAATCCCAAAGTATGCAACTTGTGAAACAACTTACTCCGTATTTCTTCCAACGTTCGTTCAGCTCCCATTGAAAAAACAAATTCTTGAATAAACTGAACAATCGCTTTGATAATTGTCCCTATTGCATATACTGCTGCAAATCCTAAAATAACTTTGATACTGGTACTTTGTTTACTTAAATAGTGATCCATATAAAATTGCAACATCCTTGGAAGAAAAACATTAACAATGCTCAAAATAATAGCAAAGATTATTGCGATAATAAATTGACGTTTAAATAAATAAGCAAATTTAAAAAGGCGTTTAAGTACCTCTCGTCGACTACTCTTTGAAAGTGAATTTATTTCTTTCAAAGTCTCTTCGTTCTCATCCTTCATGATTTAGCCTCCCTTCAATTTCAGAGTTTTTAACCTGTAAATTGAACGTTTCAGCATACCATCCTGGTTTTTTTAACAGCTCCTGATGCGTTCCTTGTTCAACAATCGTTCCATGATCAACGACAATTATTTCATCGGCATTCTCAACCGAGCTTAATCGACTAGCGGCAATGATTGTTGTTCCATTTTGTCGATTCTCAGAAATTCTTTTTTCAATATTTCGTTCCGTTCTTGAATCAACTGCAGACAAAGAGTCATCCAGAATCAATAACTTAGGATCACTTAAAATAGCTCTGGCAATTGATAGACGTTGTTTTTGTCCACCTGATAAAGAAACTCCCATTTCACCAACCTGTGTATCATAACCTTCTGACATTTGTTTTACATCATGATCCAAATCTGCAATTTGACTCGCATTTCTGACTTCTTCCTCTGAAGCATCAATTCTAGCAAAACGAATATTATCTCTGATATTAGTTGAGAAGAGAAAATTAGTTTGAGGGACATAGCCAATCGTGTTCAAATAACTATCTAAAGCGTATTTACGAATATCAATATTTCCGAAGTTAATTGATCCTCTATAGTGATCAAAGTCACGCATCAAAAGACTAATAATCGTCGATTTTCCACCACCAGTGGGGCCAACGATTCCTAACGTTTGTCCAGAATCTAATTTAAAATGCAAATTATTCAGAGCCGTTGTCGGATCATCTGGATAATTAAATTTATCAATTTTAAAATCTAAAGTACCACTTGGTACACTCTTTATAGCATTTTTAGTTTCAACTAAAGAAGATTTCTCGGCTAGCAATTCATTGATTCGATCGTAACTAGCTGATCCTCGTTCCAAAAGATTAAACAAACTACCAACGGCATACATAGGCCACATTAATTCGGCCATATAAGTAATAAATGAAACTAATTGTCCAATAGTTATATTGTTATGAACTACAGCCAATCCACCAAAAATAATAATAATAATATATGAAATCCCCATAATAATTGTCGTTAAAGGATCAAACATCGCATCCAAACGATATGATTTCTTATTAGCTTTAATGTTTTCTTGAACATAATTATTAAAGTCAGCTTCATCCTCTTTTTCTTGACCCAAGGCCTTCAAAACTTTGATTCCTACAACACTCTCTTGAGTTTTATTATTAATACTGGAAAAAGCTGCCTGGGAATCTCTAAAAGCAACATGGATCTTATTTCCAAGTACATTAGCCATAACCGCTAAAAGAATTAATGGTAGAACCGCCATCAATGTTAATTTCCAATCAATCAACATCCCCATTGCTAAAATCATTGAAGATCCTGTAATTAATGAGTCAGCTAACGTCAAAATACCTGGTCCAGCAACATCACGTACTGCATCAATGTCATTAGTCGCATGTGCCATTAAATCACCAGTTCGCCATTTTTGGTAAAAAGTAGTATCCATCTTCATAAAATGACGAAAAAGTTTACTCCTCAAATCACGCTCCAAAACAAATGAACTTCCATAAATCATTTTTTGCCATAAAAATCTCAATAAATATTGAATAATAGCAATGACAAATAACAACGACATATTTTTAACTAGATAATTAATTGTCATATTTCTTTTACTTACAGTATCAACAATGTTTCCAACTATTCTTGGTGGAATGACGTTACAAATTGCAACTAGAATTAATGCAATTACACCAATTAAATACTGTTTCCATTGATGTTTAAAAAACCAACTCAATCTGGAAAATATCCCCATATTGCCTCACCACCTAATATCTAACTTACTTTGATAATTACTTTACACCCTAAAGTTAACTTCAATACAAGTATTTTAATTCGTGAAAACGTATTCAATTGAATATATTCAAAATAAATAGTCTGTATCGACATCAACCGTGTTCTTCCTTGAACACAATTGATAAACAATACAGACTATTTTTGATTATTTAAAAGTTTAGATAAGAATATATCTCTAATCTAATAATTCAGTATTCTTTACATCATTAATGGTTTTAGTACCTGCCAATTGCATAGTAATTGATAATTCCATATTCAAATGATCAATTACATCAGTAACACCTTGAGCACCACCAAGGTTCAAACCATAGATAATTGGACGGCCAATAGCAACCAAATCAGCTCCACTAGCCAATGCCTTAAAGACATGTTCACCACGACGTACACCACTATCGAAGACAATTGGTACACGCTTATCAACAACCTCGGCTATATATGGTAATACATCAAATGATGCGGGACCACCATCAAGTTGACGACCACCATGATTTGAAACCCAGATACCATCAGCTCCAAAATCAATTGCTAATTCGGCATCATCGGGTGATTGAATACCTTTAACAAAGACTGGAAGTCCTGACATATCTTTAATTTTTTGAATATCTGAAGGAACAATTCCCTGTTTAGCTGAAGCATAAATTTCAGAGATACCCTTACCTTCGCCATCACCGGCTGAATAACCTGCTAAATTAGGCATTGGTAATGGGAATTGGAATTTGTTAACAACATCAGCTTCACGGTATCCACCAAGTGTTGAGTCAACAGTCAAAATAATAGCCTTAGCTCCGGCAGCAACTGCCTTTTTAATCAAAAATTCGTTAAACTTATCATCTTTACTCATATACAATTGGAAAAATTGTGGAGCATCTGGAGCAGCAGCAGCAGCATCTTCAACTGAAGTACTTGCGTAAGTACTGATTGAAAAAATTGATCCAGCTGCGGCAACCCCTTTGGCAGTATCAGTTTCACCTTTGGCATGTGCCAAACCTTGAGCAGCAGATGGTGCTTGAATAATTGGTGTTTTTAGATCAATATCCCATAATTTAGTACTTAGATCCGCATGATCAATACCTTGAATTACACGAGGCATAATTGACTTATGATTAAATGATTCAGTATTTTGTTTCTTAGTCCATTCATCCTCAGAACCACCAGCGATATAACCAAAAGCACCCTTTTCGTTACTCATATGATCCTTAACTCTAGCTTCTAGACTTGCGATATTAACAATATCAACATGATTTTCAGCAGTACTTGCTTCATATTTCTTATTCATTAAAAATCCCATCCTTCATTGTGTAATTAATTAACAGGATCATTTTAACCTACAGTTGTAAATAATGCTGAGATTTGTTCCGAAAATATTAATTTATTTTTATCCTAAGACATTGCTCAATCTCAAATAAGCCACAAAATGAAAACCAATCCCTGCCAATAAGAATATCGCACCAATTGGAATTGAAAATAATGAACTAATAATTGCCAAAATATACAAGGAAACACTAATTATTGGGTCATATTTGTTCTTCGCAAAAGCAGCATCCTGCATCTCCTTAGACTTCAATTCATGATGTTTACCAATGTAAGAATATAGTACATAAAACATGAAAGAAATTATTAATGCCACAAAATCATACGTAATAAAGGCAACTCTTATATCATTCAAGTTTCCCCGACTCAAAGTATCTGCCACCAACGCCATTGGATAATTAATTAAAGTGATTGTAAATAGCATCAATAAATTAATCAAATTTAAATTACGATCGATTGATTCTAAGGCATTAAAATAATCATGATGGAATAGCCATAGTGTCCCCACATAAAAGTAGGAAACAATATAAGCAATTAATATTGGCCATTGATGAACCATTGCTATCAATAAATGACCCGATTGAAATTGTGGAACCGTGAATTCCAAAACTAAAATAGTAATCAAAATAGCAAAAACGCCATCACTAAAAGCTAATAATCTATCTTTTGTCAAAAGAATTCCCCCTATTCAATATCTTCAGAATTTTTAATAACTTTATTAAATAAAATTGGACAAATTAAACAGGTAATAATTGCAGCCAAAGTAATAGCCCCTGATTGAGTTGTTGTGATTAACTTTAAATTACGACCAACTTGTAAAATTGGCAAAACCAAAGTAATCGTTGTAGCGGTTACAATTGCAGCTCCACCAGCAAACTTTTTACCAAAACGACCTCTAAAAGCAAAATAAACAATAACTTTAGATAATATAAACGCGATTAAAAATACAGGAATCAATAACAAAGCATGCCAATTGCTAAACAAAGTTCTCAAATTCAAATTGACTCCGGTATTAATAAAGAAGACTGGAATGAAGAATCCATAGCCCATCGAACTTAACTTTTCTTCTGTATCAGGCTTTGGTTTTAGTAGCTTCATTACTGCCCCAGCTAAGAATGACCCTAAGATACTCTCAGCACCAATTTGTTCAGCGAATGTAACTAAGGTAAAAATCAAAAAGAAAGCCAGTCTGATATCCAATTGTGTAGTAGACTTATCAATCTTATCAAAGAAAACGTAAATTCGATTGAAACGATGTAATAAGATGATTGCAATAATAAAAATTACTGGTAATCCTAAAACTGAAATATAATGTTGCTGTTTTACAGCTGAGTAAACCGTCAAAGCAACTAAGGGAATAAACTCACCAAACGCTGACGTTAACAAGATGGTTTGTCCATATTTAGTATTCAACAAATTAACTTCTTTTAACAGTGAAATAATAACTCCTAATGCAATCGTACTAAATAGGATCACTGCTAAAATAAATTCACTAAAAATTCCTGTGAAATATAATATTCCGCTCAGAATAATTGACATTATAAATATCGAAATAAATCCAGCAAACGCCGTGCCTAGAGGAGAATATTCCTGACCTTCTTTTTTAGGCTCCAAAAGCGAAAAGTCAATCTCCATCCCACCTAGGAAAATCAACATGATAACACCTAAATCGGCAATATATTGAACATTAACATTTGGCTGCACAATATTGAAACCAGTTTTTCCAATAACTATCCCCATAATAATTTCAGAAATAGCTGTAGGCATTCGTTGTAAATGAAATTTTGCTGTGATTAAGGGCGTTGCCAATGCCGCAAATAAAACAATCAAAAGTGCAAATTTTTCCATAATTATATCCTCGTATCTTAATAACCTTAATAATATGACATTCACGACCTATTTGCAGTCACTTTAATAACTATCCAAAAAATCGATGAAGTTTTGTCTTCACCGATCTTTTTAATTTATAACAACAACTTTACCCAAGTTATGTCCACTCTCTAAATATTCATGAGCCTCTTTAACTTGATTTAATTTGTACACTTTAGTTGGTGAAACCTCAACTTGATATTTACTAATATAATCTAACATTTCATTGAGTTTGGCACTAGTTACCTCGCCAGAAGAAAATGATGTCAAATAGGCTCCATTAGGAATATCACCAATCGGCTCAAAACCATCCATATACCATTGTCCACCCAATTCTCCGGTACAACAAACAATACCGCCTTCATTAACTTTAGTGAATGTATCTTTTAAAGTAGCTGGTCCAACTAATTCAAGTACTTTGTCAAATTTTTCATCGGTCTTTAACTTGCCTTTTTTATCCTTAATAACTTTATCATAGCCAACGTCTAAAAGTACTGATTCTTTCTTCATGCTTCTAGCTGATGCTGTAACTTTAATTTTGGGATACTTGGCTTTCAACAAACGAAGTGCTGAAACTCCGACCCCGCTGGCTCCTGACCGAATCAATACCTTATCATCAGATTTTATTTGCATTCCCTTCAATGAACCAAAAGCAGTATAGAATGTTTCAGGAACTGCCGCTAAATCAGTCCAATTAAGCTTTGTTTCGATAGGGTGAATCTGCTCATTTGGTAGTAAAACAAACTCTGCGTACGAACCATCAAAGGCTCGGCCCATTTCCCCCATAACTGAAATAACCTTCTGACCTTTTTGCAACTTGTCTGAGGTACTTTTCTCAACTACGCCAACACATTCAATTCCCAAAATTCGCGGAAATTTGACACTTGGAGATTCACCTTGACGAGTAAAAATCTCGGAGTGATTGATACCAAATCCCTTTACCTTAACTAGAGACCAACCTGGTTTTACTTTGGGAGTTTTAACTTCCTTATATTTCAGTACTTCCGGCCCACCGGCCTTTTTAACCACAATTGCTTTCATAAAATGCCTCCATAAAGTATTTGTCTATTTATGATTATATTATAGAAGTAATTATTATGTTTGCAAAAAAGTTTTAAATTGCTAATCTTATCAAGGCCAATGAAATAATTCCCACAATAACTATTAATAATAATCTTTTAGTTAAAATTGCAGTTAAAACAGTAGGAATTGAAGCAATCAAATTGGCATAATCAATTATTGGTAAATGACCCAAATTTTGTTTAAATAAATTTTCAAACCATAAAGCAGCCATGATCGTAATAGGTACAAAACTTAAAAACTCAACTACTTTAGCGGGAAGATTGAATTTTTTGAGTAAAACAAATGGTAATATTCTTGAAAGCCAAGTAACTAAGCCACAGGCAATCAAAGTCCAAAAAACAAATTTAGTTGATGGCATGTTTCAAAATCACCCCTAACGCACAACCTATCAGTGTAACAACTAAGATTAACAGGTCACTAGAAATAAAAATAAGTCCAAAATATACTAATGGCAACATTATTGCTACAACAATTAATTGTATTTTTAATTTGATTGATTTATCACTGATTAATTGTAAATAAAGTAACCCAATAAACATTGCAACCAAAGCAAAATCCAATCCCAATTTTTTAGGATCACTGATCACCTTGCCCAACATCGCTCCAACCATAGTTGAAGCGGCCCAAACTAAATAAGCCATTAAGTTAACTGTATTGAACCATTTAAAAGAAAGTTTTCTTTTAGTAAAATTTAGCTTATTCATACTCAACGCAAAACTTTCATCGGTAATCAGACTACCAATTAAGATATTTTCAAAAAGTGAATTCTTTTTAAAAAAATTGGCTGTCGTCATACTCATTAAAATCATTCGTGAATTAACTAAAAAAACTGATAAAGCAATGGAAACCATCGGCGTACCAATCGCTAATAGACTAACTAAGATAAATTGTGCTGATCCAGCATAAACAATTAATGACATCGCCGTTGCCATCCAAACACTCATTCCTGCCGCAGCAGCCACGATTCCGAAAGAAATACCAATCCCAATATAACCGAATACTGTTGGAAGAGTATCTTTTATTGCCGAATCAATACTCAAACTGTCATCCATATATTCTCCCCCTTATGTTTAAATTATTATAGTAATTTTAATTTACTTAAATGTCAATTAGAGTAAAAAGTATTAAAGTAAAATTATAATTATTTTGAAAGAAGACAAACCTATGAAGTTCGCTATGTATAATCACCGTGCTGTCATTATAAAAGACGGATCAATGCAATTAATAAACGGTTTTAACGATGTTAAATCCCTACTCCCACATCTTAATGAAAAACTATTTTTAAGTAGTAAACGAAATTTACCCGATACTAATTTACTTGAAGCTCCAATTACTGATCCTAAACAAATATTTGCAGTTGGATTTAACTATCGAGATCATCTACAAGAACTCAAAACAAAGGCTCCAAAGTCTCCCAATATTTTTACCAAATTTGTTAGCTCACTAGCGGGACCCAACCCTACTGTCGCAATTCCCAGTTCAAAGACTGATTGGGAAACCGAATTGGTTGTCGTTATTGGTAAAGATGGAAGAAATATTAAGAAAATAGATGCACAAGAACATATTGCCGGTTACATGATTGGTCAAGACCTATCTGATCGTCAACTTCAATTTGCTAACGATGAGCCTCAATTTTCATTAGCAAAATCTTATAAAAATTTTTCGCCAATTGGACCTTGGTTAACCACCCCAGATGAAATAGACGACTTAGGTTCTTTGAATATTTCTACAACTTTAAATGGTGTTGAAAAACAACATAGTCAACTCAAAAACTTGATCTTCGATCCTAAAAACCTAGTTAGCTATCTATCAACTATTGCCGAACTATACCCCGGAGACTTAATCTTTACTGGTACTCCCGGTGGTGTTGGAGCCGGCAGGAATCCTCAAGAGTTTCTAAAACCTGGCGATCAATTAATCAGTCGTATTGATCAGTTGGGACAATTGACAATTAATTTTAAATAAAAAAACAGATAAGATTATTAATTAATCTTATCTGTTTTTGACTCTATATATGCATTTTTATATCATTTTGGATATCATCTCTACATTTACCGGTTTGACCATAATTTTCAAATTTATGAGCAACTTTTTCTAATTGATTATCTGTTAAAGGGCATGGCTGTCCTACCGATTTAGCCAAAATATACAATTTACACAGCCACTCAATATTTACAGCTGTTGACATGGCTTGTTTAATAGATGTACCAGTTGCTAACAGTCCATGGTTTGCCAGAAGAATGCCATGATCATTTCTCATAACGTCAAATGCCTCTTCAGCTAACTCATGGGAACCATAAATTCTATATTCAGTAGTTCTAATAGATTTGCATGCATCAGCTGCTGCATAATGCAAAGCAGGAATACTTATATGCAACGTAGAGCATGCCGTAGCATAATCTGAATGTGCATGAACAACAGATTTGATATCTGAATCATTTCTGTAAAACATACTATGCATTTCCCATTCACTCGATGGCTTGAGATCACCTTCAAGAATGTTTCCTTTTAAATCCATAACAACAATATCTTCTAGTTGTGTTTCATAATACGGAACGCCTGAGGGACTTATTAACATTTTATCTTCTTCTGGTAAATATATACTCAAATTTCCGCCTGTTCCTGTTGTAAGACGCTCATCAACTAATTTTTTACCATAATCTACAATCTGTTGACGTTCTTCAATATAATCCATAATAAACCTCTTATTATTTAATATCTTTTAAAGAATACAGCATTTTTTGCCATACTTTTTTGAAGTACTTGAATATGAGTATTTTTAAACATACCTGTAAATGGATATTAACTTTTTACTTCTAATTCTAAATTACTTTTATCATTATAAATTGCCTTGTGATCCTTAAAAACATCTTCAACTGTTCCTATCTTAATTCCCTTAGAATAATATCCATCTAAAGAACCCTGTAATTGCAGCATGGTTTGTTCATAAGCAATATGTGCATTATATTCCATGGTATCAACAACTGACACTGCTTTATGTATTGCAGTTAATCCTGACATATTCTTTCCACCAACGGTAATCATTGTTCCATGTGAATTTAATAAATATTCATGCATTAATGCAGCATCCCCCAATTTAGCCACATGTGCTCCTACCATTTCCGCAATTTCTTCAGAACAATTATGTCTAAAAGGTAGCACCTCAACACCCTTAACTTTCTGTGTTGCTTCAGTCAAATTTGGAATTGGAACTCCCATTGTTGCCCATGACAATTGTTCCTTTGCATGCCCATGAAGAATAGCTTTAATATCGGGATTAGCATCATAAACAGCCTCATGCATATTTATTTCACGTGTCAAATTACCGACACCATCAATAATTTTTCTTGTATGTGGTTCAACTACTAGAATTTGTGCAGCTGTTAATGTTCCTAAATATGCTTCTGACATCATTGTTGGAGTCATTATAATATATTCTTTACCAATCTCTCCATAATCACCATCACGATCAACCACTTTGAATGAAAAGTTTCCTCCGGCAACATTTGTATCAAATCTCTCCATAATAAATTTAACAATACTGGCCATATCTGCACGCTCATGTTCAAACGGCATTCTTCCTGCATTTCTCATACTTTATTTACCTCTATTTTTATAAAATTTTGCAAATCTTGTTTTATATCCAAATTCTTTAAATGCATAACATGTAACACCTATATAAAATGGAATAATTAAAAAATTAGTTTTAATGAATATAATGAACAATACTATATTAATAAACATCATTAAGTCCCAAAACATATTACTTCTATTTGAAAACAATTTTGTCATTTTATAATTACTTCCTATAATTTATCCCATATCTAAAATTCATTACCTAATTATTTGATTTTTTGTTACCTAACTCTTGATACCTTTCAGATGGAAGCGGTGCTTTTTTGATATGTCGATACATGAAAACAAACAATACCATTAGTACAACAAACCCTACATATGACCACCATTTACCTAGTGGCATATAAGCAAACATAATTCTTAAATCAGGAGCCTCAATTGACGACCATGTCACTTGTGAACCCGCTGGAATTTTAATTGCCTGTGTCATTTTTCCCATTTTAGTAAGAATTGGAGCTAGGAATGTAGCCCCATATAGGAATAACGGTGTATAAATAAAGCTCAAAACAATCATTCTCAATAAGTTGCCACCAGTTAACAACAATCCTCCAACGGCTAGGCAGTAATTAATAACTCCTGCGAATGGAAGAGTCGTATTACCCGGCAACACAATTGCCCAAAACATAAAGAAAATAATATTGATTGTTGCTGTTACCCAAAGTTCAGCACTTTGACCAACAATCGGCCAATCCAGACCAATAAAGAACTCACGATTCTTGAACCTTGCCTTCATATATTTACTCATAGCTGCGCCAAACGGCGTTAAAGCTGATTGGAAATATTTAGCAACGACTGGGAATATAGCCATAATAGCCAACATATATGTAGCAAAATTTAATACTGAAGCAATTGAGGCCCTTGATAACAATCCTATTAAAATACCTATAATAAAACCCATTGCCCACGGTTCCGATAACATTCCAATTTTTTTCTTCAATGATTTAGCATCAATACGTTTATTAAAGATGGGAATAAAATCCATCAATCTATTAATAGGAAACATAATAACTGCTGTAAATGTCTCAATATGCGTAACTGTCGTATTAGTATATCCGAACATATCCGCTATTTGAGATTCCCACAAATCACCTAATTTCAACTCAATAATTACTTGGATAGCTGTGAGACCGTATGCCCAAATATAAGATCCAGACATATAGTAAATAATATAGGCCGTTAAAACTTTTCCCCAAACATTCCACATATCGGCGTTAATAGTATTAGTCCAATTTAGAATTAACATAATTAAGTTAACACCAATTGTTAAAGCAAAGAATGTAAATGCTAATGACCAAGCCCATGAAATTGCTGCGGCCCCAGTCCATCCAACATCAATGGCTGTTAAATGAAGTCCCGTTGCGGCACCTAATTTTTTTGTCATCGGTGTAATCTGATCAACCAATGCACCAATTAAAATTGACATACCAACAAACCCAACAACTAAATCTGCACCAGATTTAATTGCTTTTCTGATCTTCATTTTAAACAACAATCCCAAAAGGATAATTAATACCGGAACAAATACCTGAGCACCTGGAGCCAAAATAGCCTGAACTATATCGTTCATACTCATGAGGTTTCCCCTCTCTTCTTATAATTTAATTTAATCCCGCTTTTTCAATAATCTTATTAAATATTTCTTCCTGTGCATCGTCATCAAATGTTAAATATGGATTCATGTTGAAATGAGGCATATTTAATTCTTCACATTTCCCAACAACATCCGGTGTTTCAACTCCAATATAAGCAACAATACTATCGTCACTTTCCATGATACTGATAGCTTCATTAACAGGATGGACCTCCGTGGATAACTCATCTTCTAAACTTGCATCTTCAATTTGATCATTAAATAATGATGCAGTTGTCTCACTACTTGCAACTCCAGATCCGCAACAAATTAATACTTTTTTCATGATAAAACCTCCATTAAATACTTAATTATTTTTGTTTAAGAACTTTACATACGTATTAAAAATTTTTATGTTATCGTTTGCATTTGATATAGAATCAATAAATTCATCATCCCTCAAAGCATAGATAATATTCTTTAACAATCCTGCTTGTCCTTTTCCATCCTTAATACCCAAAAAACAAAAGTTATCGGTTTGCATGTCTTTATTTATTGCCATTTGTTTTATATCAATAGGCTCAGTAGTCTTTCCAATAAATACAAATGGTTTTTTAATGTACTCTGCATCTACATGTGGAACTGCTAACGTAATTTTAGGCGCTAATAATCCAGTAGGAAATTTCTCTTCTCTTGTTTTAATAGCTTCTAAATATCCATCATTAACATAGTCGTTAGATTTTAATTGTTCAGCAACATAATTAAAAACATCATCTTCATTAGCCGCATCAATATTCAAATCAATTAATTCTGATTTGACCATGTATCCAAAACCGTCAGTGTTAATCATTTTATGCCTCCTGTTCATTTTAGTTCAAACATGTTCAATATGTTTCAACATTTGAATTGTATTCCCTTTCAAAAGCTCTGTCAATCCTTTTCATAAACAAATAATGTTCATTTATGTTATTATTTTGAACATTATTGAACACAAAAGAATTATGTGCTATTATGTTGAATAGAGCGAACGAAGTAAGGTGAAAAAATGATAAAGGAAGAACGTCACGACAAGATTATCGAAATAATTAATACTAAGGGTTACATAGAAACTGAAGAACTAGCCAGTATGCTTAACGTCACGGGAATGACGATTAGAAGGGATATATCTGAGTTAGAAAAAAATAAGAAGTTAAAAAGAGTCAGAGGTGGAGTTGAATCGTTACCGGAAAATAAAAAGGAAAAAACTACTAAGGAAAAATTAAGCTTAA
The DNA here is from genome assembly GCF_002872255.1 of Companilactobacillus nuruki. Taxonomy (GTDB): domain Bacteria; phylum Bacillota; class Bacilli; order Lactobacillales; family Lactobacillaceae; genus Companilactobacillus; species Companilactobacillus nuruki. Next base: position 42,518 of record NZ_NIPR01000063.1, on the reverse strand, counting down.
ATAATAAATTGAAATTGCAAATTGCTGATAAAATTGATCCCATCATTGAAAATGGACAAAATATCTTTGTTGGTGCAGGAACAACTATTCACGCGCTTATTCCACAATTAATCAATAAGGATTTACATATAGTTACCAATAATTTAGAAGCATTCAATTATTTTATAGATAACAATGAGGACGTTATGTTAACTGGGGGAAAGCTTCACAAAACTACCGGTGAGTTTTACGGTGAAGTTGCAATTAAGTCGTTTGAGAACCTACTTTTCGATTATGCTATTGGATCTACAAATGGTATTTACAATCAAAATATAACCACTGCAAATACTGGAGAGGGTCATATCCAAATGGAAGCCTTTAAACATAGTAAAAAAATTGTAATTGTAGCTGATCATACTAAATTCGATGAGAGTGATATGTATACATTTATTACTTCTGATAAGGTGGACTATTTGGTAACTGATAATGAAATTAGTGATGAACAACTAAAAAAATATTCAAAATGGTATAACGTCATTTAAAACACAATTGAAGGCTATTAAATAATCTGTAAAGGAGAAACTCAAAATGATCTTAACTGTGACCTTAAATCCATCGGTAGATACATTATATAAATTAGATACATTGAATATTGATTCAGTAAATCGAACTGCCCCATTGAAAGTATTAGGCGGCAAAGGTGTTAATGCTGCACGAGTACTATCGATTTTAGGTTCTCAAGCTATTGTTACTGGTTTTTTGGGTGGATATAATGGTCAATATTTCTCTGATAATTTAAATGTACTTCTAAAAAATAATCCCATGAAAAATGAATTCATTAAATGCCACGATGAAACAAGAAATTGTATAACAATTATGCATGATTCTGGAAAACAAACGGAAATTAATGAATTAGGTCCCAGAATAAGTAATAATGAATTAAATCAATTACTTTCTAAAATAAAAAATATAATTAATACTCGTTCAATTAATATTGTCGTTATAAGTGGCAACATTCCAATTGGAGTTGATGAGGATATTTATTATCAGTTAATTTCATTAATTAATTCCCTAAATCTAGATATCAAAGTTATCTTAGATACATCCCAAGATGTTCTAAAAAAGACCTTGAAACTTTGCAGTGAAAACTGTACTTTTCCTTATGCTATTAAACCTAATATTCATGAGCTAAAAGAAATTTCCCCTATTGCTTCAAATGATATTGCTAAATTAATTAGTGCCTGCTCTATGGATAATATTCCAATAGTAATTGTTTCTATGGGGTCTAAGGGTTGTTTTGCTAAAATTAAATCTTCAATCTATTCTGCAACTGTTAAGCCTATTACCGCCGTTAACCCCACGGGTAGTGGTGATTCCTCTGTTGGTGCTTTGGCTTATGCTATTGAGAATAATCTATCAGATAAAAATCTTATTCAATGCTCAATGGCCGCAGGGGAAGCTAATGCACTCGAAGAGAATATTGGCTACATTTCAAAAAACAAATATCAAGAATATTACAATTATGTAAAAGTAAAAAAAATAGTTTAGTAAATTGGTCTAAACAAAAAATAACCATCAGAAGACATCAATGTAACTTCTTCTGATGGTTATTTTTAATTCAATTCTTTTATAACCTTAGCTGGCACACCTCCAACTAAAGAATTATTCGGTACGTCTTTAGTAACAACTGCCCCAGCAGCAATCACTACATTATCGCCAATAGTAACTCCTGGCATAATTGAAACTTTGCCGCCAATCCAAACATCATTACCAATTGTTACTGGTAATCCCTTAGCAAGATATTCACGGCGTCCTTTAGCCGTCATAGGATGATTCACTGTATAAATATCAACATTAGGTCCAATCATGACATTATTCCCGATATTAACCGGTGCAATATCTAGGATAGTTAAATTATAATTACTTAAAAAATCATTTCCTACATGGATATTTTTCCCATTATCGCAATTAAAACGACTTTGAACTGAAATATTATTCCCATAAGAACCAAAAATTTCTTTAATTTTTTTAGTCTGTTCTTCAGGATTATTAGCAGATATTTCATTGAACTCCTGGCACAGTTTAGCAGCCTTAGCCTTTCTTTTGACTATCTCATCATCCAGAAAATAATACCATTCGCCATTATCTAGTTTTTGAATTTCATTCATTTTTCTACACCTCAGTTAGTACTTTATCACTGAACATTAATTTTAAAAATCAAAACGCCATTCGTCCCTTAATCTTCAGATAACTGTCTGCTAATACTTCCTGATTATTTTTAATATAGTTGACATTGTCAGTATCAAAAATATTATCTAATCTATTAGTTGCTACAATAACCGTTTTGCCTAAATCAACCAACTGGCGAAGCCATTCAAATACCATTTGTGAATAGGACAATCTAAGGTACTTTTCTGGATCATCAAACAAATAAAGCTCTCTATCAACCATTGTATTCAAATAAATTAATAACAATTTTCTTTCTTCAATGGTTAGATCTATAAATTTAAAATGCAATATTTCTTCAATTATGTTAGGCACCTCCAATTGAACATTCCCTTCTAATTGCTTCACGAAACAAATAATTTCACTGGCTGTCAATCCAACGTTGAATCCATTTTCCTGCGCTAAGTAAGCTATTTCCCAATTATTTGGGAATCCCAAAAAACTATCATCCTTAGCTTCATCTACATTAGCAATGCAGTCAAGTATTGTCGTTTTGCCTATTCCATTTTCACCTAAAATAAAATTCAACTGACAATCTTCAAAATAAAAATTTACATTTTGAAAAATATTTTTCAAACGATACTCATAAATAAAATTCTCTACTTTCAAAATTACTAACCTCATTTAAGTTTTTGTTTAATTGAAATATTTTTAAACATCATTGCCCCTATTAACAAATATCCACAAACACAAAGCATCATCAGAATTTGAAAACCAACTGTAGAACAGGGAAATATATATAATCCATAAATCAATTGAAAAGGATTTAAAACAGTTTGAACATATTCAATGACACCGCTTGGACGACTTCCTAATAATGCTATCCCTAAAATAAAGAAAATTCCACAAAATAAATTAAAGGTACTCTTTCTTATTCTTATTAATAATGCCCCTGATAACATAGCCGAAACAAGAAATGTTGCTAAAAAGGTTGCTAAGAATCCATAAATAAAAGTCATTAGAGAAACTTTGATGATAAATAGAAAAACGATTAAATTAAACAATAGAATCTCTAATTGAATAATCACAACTTGAACAAATAAATTCGATAAAACAATCGAATATTTCGAACCCATAAGATATGTTAAGGTTTTAAAGAACCCGCTTTCTCGTAACCTAATAATATTGAGCAAAAAACCATTAAAGACAGTTGTCACAACGATATATGACCAATAAATATAAAGTGACTCGTTGTCTTGGAAATCTTGAGTTTTGTTAATAAAAATCATAAATATAGGAACTATTAAGGTATAGACAAAATAAAACTTATCTTTAAAGGCAATCTTTAATTGCACTTTAAAGATTGCCAAATCATTTTCAAATTTCAAATAACAACCTCACTACCTATTAAAATCATCAATAAAATTAATATATTTTGATATCCATGTCAATTCCCATTCTGACATATCAGAATAGTACTTTTTTTCTAATTATTTATTACCTGAGAAATAAAAAAGCGGAAAAATTCGATACTATAGCAGAGACGTTCTATATAAAGCAAAGAGAGTCAGTAATCGATATTGATTGCTGGCTCTCTTTGCTTTATATTTTTTTACCCTTCTATTTTCCACCACCAAAAATATGATCTAAAGCATTATTAAATTTCTCTCGATCATCTTTAGTATGTGGTTCACTGCTCAATTGCAGTCCATCATGGAATGCTCCTAATAAAAAGTCCCAGAACGTTCCATTTAAACCTAACTCCTCATGATCTTCTGGTGAAATCGTGTAACGAATAGCATCCTCATCACCATCAATAACTTTTTGTACCCAATGAGGTTCACGAAGTATTTCTCGACCAATTGCTGCAAAATCAATTCCTTCATCAAGAACCTTTTCAGCATCCTTTGGAGTTTGAATATCACCAACACCGATTAATGGTAAATTGCCAAGATGTTCTTTGATCGTCAAATTCAATGGTTTAATAACTGATTTATCATTTAATGACTTTCTCCAAACATCCCCCATTGAAACATGCAAATAATCCAATGGCTTTTGCCTTAGAGCATCTATCAATTGCAAAGTATCATCAAATCTAATACCAGGAGTTTCAATTTCTTCTGGTGAAATACGGTAACCTAACAAGAATGGCCTATCAGCATATTTATCAATTGATGATTGAACCTCATCAACCACTGCCAATGGAAAAGTCATTCTCTTTTCAATCGAACCACCCCATTTATCGGTTCTACGATTTGAATGTGGTGAAAAGAATTGTTGAATTAAATAAGTGTTTGCACCATGAACTTCAACACCATCAAACCCAGCCACAATAGCCCTTTTAGTAGCCTGTCCAAAATCCTTGATAGTTTGTTCTATCTCAGCTTCAGTTAATTCACGTGGCGTTTCGGAATTATTTCTAGTTGCTTTTATGGCACTGGCACTAACTGGTTGTTGACCGCGCAGAATTACAGTTGATGACATTCTACCAGCACTAAAAATCTGTAAAATTGCTTTAGTCCCATCTCTATGCATTGCTTCAGCCAATTTAGTTAAACTGGGAATAAATTTATCATCAGCTACACTGAGTTCGCCTTCAAAACCTTTACCTAAAGCATTGACATTAGCAGTGGCAGTAATAAACATTCCAGCTCCACCACTGTGCATATGATAATAACGTAATTCATCACTTGTAACCTCACCGTTTGAAAAACTCATTTCCTCAGTCATTGGTGGAATTACAATTCGATTCTTAATCGTAATATTCTTCTTTTCAAATGTATATGGCTTTAAAAAGTTATAATCTGTCATCTTCATAGCCTCGCTTTTTTGTTCAGAATATCACAATATTTACAAATGTAAACCTTTTCACGTGATTTAATATATCAAAATAATTAATACAATTTTTTATAAATAAATCGTGTATTTTGATCTAAAAGCGTGTATGCTATTTGAAAGAAAATTTTTTAATCGGGGATAGAGCCTATGAATTACTTACTACTTTTGATCTCAATCAGTTTTGAGGTTTTAGGGACTTCACTTTTAAAAAAAACAGACGGTTTCACTAACCTTTTACCAACGTTAGGTACATTAACGTCATATTTTATCTGTCTTTTTGTCCTATCGCACGTTTTGAAACGTCTCCCACTGAGTCTGACATATGCCACTTGGGGCAGCGTTGGATTAATTTTGGTAACTATTGCTGGTATCGTCTTTTACCATGAATCAATTTCTATGCCGTCAATTGCTGGATTAATTTTAGTTATTTCAGGTACTATTTTAATTAATATATTTTAAAAATAGTTTTAATTGTTCAAAATAATAGCCTATGTTGATTATATTAATAAAATCAACATAGGCTATTTCGCTGTAATTTAAATTCTCATCACTAAAATTAGAATTAAATCTAATCAAAAATTTTTTGTGTGTGCATCAATTTATATTTTTAATTTCTCTTCTTTCTATAATTCCAAATAACACTAATTGCTACACTAATAAGTATGGCAATTACTCCTAGAACGATCCAAATATCTTTAGAACGATCTGGAATCTTTTTATTTATTTTGTAATTTTGTTTACTTGTAATAGTAAAATTACGCTTTAAATTCCAATGATCATTACCATTATTGGATTTCACATTCAAATACATTGTATAAGTTCCTGGTTTCAATCGCTTATTCTTATCAATACCATTAGTCGAATTAACATTCACTGGATAATCAAAATTGCTATTTGGAGCAATTGACATATTCTTCTTGGATGATTTTAATACTATTTTTGGACTATTCTTATGTGTTATTTTAGCATCAACTGAAACATTCTTTTCTAAAGTGGGAACATCATTATCTAACTCACCAGCAATATATATTTGTCCTTGATTAGATGTTTGATAAGCTTTAACAAATTTCAGGTCTGGTTTGACTATATCAGTACTCTCCTGTAATTGTAGTCCTAAAACATAATCATATTTATTTTTTAAAGTTACTCCCTTTACTGTTTGAGTACCATTAATTTGATTATTTTCTTCAACCAGAATTCCTCCCAATAACACTCCTGAAAACTTTTCTTTAGGCATGCTTATATCAACTGCTATTTCCTTTGATGAATTTTTATCAACAGTTACCTCTTTAGGATATTTAACTAAATCTTCAATATTATAAATCAAACTATCATCAGGTTGAACATCATGCTGGTTATAGATAATTACACCATTAGAATCAGTTGTGGCCCGATTTACAGCCACTTTATAAGTATGATCCTTTACATCATTATTGTTTATTTTAAACTTAATGGTTTCCTTTTGATTTGGTGCTACCTTTAAATCAAAATAACTTATATTAGAAGCAGCCTGATTATCCGGTAACTCTGCTGAAATACTGTAATTAACATTACTAGTAGAAGCGGCCGATACAGCTTGTTGATTAAATATCAAACTTAGTGTCACCGTAAAAAAAGCTAACAAAATCCCTAGGTATTTTTTCACATCAATATCCTCCTGAAAAAAAGAAAGGGTACATAATAATATACCCCTTCTTCATGATTTTTAGGATGGAGCATTTGACAATGTCCAAGTTAAGGTCGAAGTATAGGAACCTCCACCATCACCAGCTGGAACATAAAGATTAGCATCTCCAGAGCCATAAGTTGCGGCAAATGTACCAATGCCTTGTCCAGCTCCAGCTTTAAAAATAGTAGCTGGACTATTTGTGATAGCCAACGGACTGGTCAAAATTGGTGCCGTTGAAGTATTATCTGCATCTGCTGCAGCAACTGTTGGAGCCTTGGTAGAGTTGCCCATTGTTAATTTAGCACCCGTTAATGATGGTTGACCTGAAACAGTTGAACTAAAGCCAGATTCGGCTAACGTTACCGTCCAACCAGTTTCTTGACCTTGATTAGCTACGGCCAAAGGAGAAGTAAATGCGGTCGATGTATAGTTAGTATCATCTGCACTCGAAGCTACTGTTCCAAAAGTAATACTTGGTGCCGATTTAATCGTGATCGTTCCTGGCGTCAATGTCGCAGTTGCACTAGTTGTCGTTGGTGGATCCGGTGTAGTGGAAGATGTATCAGCAGCCTTGACGATCATTCCACTAGCTCCAATTGATCCAAATCCTAATAATGCTTCACCTATAAACAAACTATTTTTTAAAATTTTTTTCATTATATTTCCCCTCCATATACGATGTATACACCGATATGAATTAGAACCTATCATAAAAGATAGCATTAGGCCTAGGGTTCCAGGGAATGACATTATTATGCCATCTTTTGGAGATTTCCTAATCTCCACGGTAGTTATATAATCAATTTAATTGTGAAGCAAATATAAAGCTGTAAGTGTACAGAAAGTAAATTATAATGGATTTAATATCAATCAGAGGGTGTTTTTAGAATGGAAAAAAATGATTCAAGTGCTTATTTAAGTATAAATATAGTCAATATTATTTGGAGTTACGATGAAACTTCCAAAAAAATCTTAATACTTCTTATAAAAAATTCTCTAGGAACAAACGCTGACAAATGGGGGTTGCCTACCACAATGCTTCGTAATAACGAAAATGCTGAGGAATCCTCATTAAGATTAATCAGAGAAAAAATTGGTATCACATTACCAGACTTTTATACCGAACAACTGGCAACTTTTAGTAATGTTCATCGCAGTAATGAACATAGAGAAATTGCATTAACTTATATGACCTATTTACCTTCAATGCCCGAACTAACTGCTGGATATGGAGCTAAAGATGCGGAATGGTTTGAAATCGATTACTCCGAAAATTGTTATCTTCTAAAATATCGTAATTTAGTTTTTCAAACATTAAATGAAAAAATTTCAGCAAATGACTTTTATAATAATTTATTAAAATATCATAATGCCAATCATTTAGTTGATGATCATGAATTAATTCTTAGATTAGCTTTCCAAAGGGTAACCAATAGATTAGACTATTTGCCAACAATCCTATTAATTCTTGGCGACAATTTCACACTTAAACAGGCCCGTGCCGTCTATTCAACATTTTGGAAAGAACCTGTTGAGAATATTGATAATTCAAACTTTCGTAAGACTCATGCTCATCTGTTTTCCGAGATTGGAATGCAGCATGGCAAAAGCGGTCGGCCAGCTAAATTATATAAATTGCGTTAATAACTTGACCTTAAATAAGACTAATGCTAGTCTTGTTTTAAATTATTAAAGGTAATTTTTACCTTTAATAATTTAGATTATATTTTATATATAAATTTTGGAGGCAAGTCTTGAAAACAGAAATAAGGAACTCAGACCGTAGCGGTCTAAAACTGTTAATGATTATTGGTACTGCATGGTTATTTGACGCGGCCGATGTAGCATTATTATCATTTATTATGCCATTATTGAAAAAAGAATGGTTTTTAACTGATGGACAAATTGGATTAGTTAGTTCTATTACCACCGTTGGAATGATGATTGGTGCAATACTTTTTGGATATTTAGCTGATAAATTTGGTAAGAAGAACATAATCATCATAACTTTATTATTATTCTCTATTAGCAATTTGGTTTTAGCCTTAACGCAAAATCTCCCTCAATTTTTACTAGTACGTTTCTTAACGGGAATCGGATTAGGTGGTGAGCTACCTGTTGCTACTACGATCATTGCTGATTCATTTTCGGGGCATCGACGTTCTCGAATGTTGATTTTAGTAGATAGTTTTTGGGCTATTGGTTGGATTGTTGCATCTCTTTTAGCTTTCTTATTTATGCCACTTTATGGTTGGAGACCAACTGTTATCATCACCTCAGTAATGGCATTATATACATTAGTAATCCGACGTCATTTACCAGAACAGACAAACATTAAAAATGAAAAATTAAATCTTCGTGTGGCTATGAATCAAATTTGGTCAAAAGATTTTCGTCGGGCAACTTTATGCTTAAGTATCCTTTGGTTCGTCATTATGTTTGCCTATTATGGTATGTTCCTATGGTTACCAAGCGTTTTGATCAAACGCGGATTCTCGATTGTTCATAGTTTTGGATATACATTAATAATGAGTTTCGCACAATTACCTGGATACTTCTTGGCCGCTTATTTGATGGGAAAAATCAGTCGTAAAAAGGTCTTAGCAATTTATTTAGTTGGAACAATCATTGGCGCTTTTCTTTTTGGAACCGCGCAAAGTGTTTGGCTAGTTGTCCTCAGTAGCTGTCTATTATCATTCTTTACTTTAGGCGCCTGGGGAATAATGATTGCCTTAACCCCAACACAATACCCCTTAGAAATACGTGGTGTTGGAATTGGATTTACTCAATCCATTGGTCGAATTGGCGCTACAATAGGACCATATTTGATTGGACTTTCTCTAGGATTAGGTATTAACGTTACCACTATTTTTTCTTATTTTGTTGTCTCCTTAATCATTGGAATCCTAGTACTAGTCTTTGGTATGGTCGATCGCGATCAAAAATAAATTTTAATAGAGTTCTATCAGACGGAATATCCACTTGATAGAACTCTATTTTTTTGATTATATTCAATTTATTTGTTATTGCGAAGGAAAACTAAAAAAACTATAAGGATTTTGATTCTGGATGACTCTTTGTCAAATGTTCAATTCGTCCTTCAACTTTAAAATAATTCCCAATTAATTTCTTAAGTTCGACAATAGCCTCGCTTGCTCTTTTAGCCTGATTCTCATTAATGGCCTCAATTACTAGCACTGAATCAGTAGTATCTTCAGTCAACATAGTTCTTTGTGCTTCACGCCAATTTAAACAGCGACAAATTGCACCAGCATTATCATAATAAATAATTTCTCCAGGTAAAGCTGGCGAGTCCTCGGTAGCACCTAATGGTTTAAACCCTTCTCCACCCTTAGCTTCACCCAAATGTAGATCTCCATCAAATGCGTTAATATTCTCACCACCACATGGGACACCATATTTTAATGAAACACTATTATAGATGTCTACTAAAGGATTAATTGGTGAAAATGCTCGTCCCTGACTAACGCGTTTTAATAATGCTTCAATAGAACATCTAACACCTTTTTTAGTCTTAAATTTGCGAAATGCTTGTCGCCATTCATCAACTACTTCATTATCTTTAAAAGACTCATTAGATATAAACTTTTCCGATTCTTTAGCTGAATCACTTAATAATTTTGCGAAATAAGGATCATCTTTTTCATCTACATGATTATCAAATTGATGAATTACCAAGGTACTTATCTGCGCCTCAGGAAATAGTTCCCAAAATTTATCGTCTACCACTACTTTTGTCATAATGACTACTCCAATTCCTTTTTCAAAATATAATCTGTCTGAACCGAATCTCCCATAACAAACTTATGTGAAGTAAATTTTTTAAAGCCCATATATTGATAAAACTTCTGGGCTGCAAAGTTATTCTCCCATACACCTAGCCAGACTCGTTTTTTCTGCAACTCTTTGGCTCTTTTAATACCTAATTCTAAAAGTATTTTTCCCAATCCCATTCTTTTAAATGGTACTCGAATATATATCCGCTGAATCTCTAAAAAATCCGGCCCTAAAGATTCACTTTGAGCATTGGAAACGTTTATTTTCAAATATCCCGCTAATTCTTTATCCACATATAAAAAATAAAATTCTGAATTAGGATTGGTTAACTCTGCAGTTAAAATTTGAGTATTATAAGCATTATGCAAGTAATCTTTTAAATCTTCAGGTGTATTGAAATCCTTAAACGTATCGGTATATGTTTCAATACTCAATTCTTTTAATGTCGCTAAATTTGCTACTGTACATTTTTTTATTTCTATCGTCATTAATATAGCCGTTTATTCCCCTTCTTAACATACTCCCAATTGTCAGAAATATTTTCCTCAACAACCTCTAACAACTTAAAGATTTGCTTCCGTTCACTTGCAGTCAACCCTTTTAATGCCACTTCGTTCGAATAATGCTCTTCACGATAAAGAATTGGATATGTATCTTTTCCTTTTTGTGTAACATAAAGTTTTTTTTCTTTTTTATTATTTTCTGATTGTTTCCGAACAATAAAACCATTATCTTCTAATTTTTTTATTGCTCGAGCTGCCGTGGTGCGATCGACTTTAATCATTTCAGCAACTTTTTCTTGAATAATTCCTGGGTGTTCATAAATCCGAGCCAAATAAATATATTGGCCCTTTGTTAAATTATATTGTTTAAACTCTATATTACTAATCGAGTCCAATGATCGGGCAATTACTCCAATTGATCTCAAAATATCAGCCACAACTACGCCTCTCTTTCAAACAAAAAATATTGTATAACCATTTTGTTGTAATTGCAACAAAAATAATAATAAAAAAAATAACATCAATTTAAAAATCAAACTGATGTTATTCATTATATTATTCAAATGTTATTTAATTGATGGCATAACCGACATTATGTGAAAACTGATCGATTTGCTCTTTATATTCATCACCGTTATCTAAGCTATTCAAGGTAGATTGAACTTTGCGATCATCACGCAATCTGCCAAACAGATATTGGAATGAATAATTCCTGTTTAAAAGATTATATGTCTTCAAAACAAAATCTTTAGCATAATCTTCTTTATCTATTTCCTTATTGTTATTAATATCGGTATAAAGCTCCGATAGAATCCTCTTTGCCTCAGTATTGTCATTTAATTTCATCAATACACACCACCTAATTAATTATTGAAACCTCATACAGAAATAGTTTATGAAAACGTTTTCTATTCCTGTGACTTATATTATATAACTAATAGGAACAAATTTCACTTAATTGCCAAGAATCATTAAATTAATTATTTTTTGTTTTAAAATTATGTTTTAACTCAGGCCAAATCCATTTATCAGCCATTGCTATCAAAATTCCATTAAAAATAAATGAGAATAATGTTCCAATATTAACCGAATAGACATTATGAATTGCTAATCCAGCTATTGCAATAATAATAATTGGTGGAATAAAGTCAATTATTTGTGCAGCTGTTGAATTTCCCTTCAAATATAAGAATCTTAATATATTAGTTGTATCATCATTTGGATGCATTACTATGTTGGCTCTTTGGTAAAGTGAAATTGCAATGCAGAAAAAGGCAACGCCTAGACATGATAGAACAGCTCTTAACCAAATTGATAACTGTGGCACCCCAATACTGTTTAACATATCTGTAAATATATTAACAAAATAGCTGAAAAACATTACATATAATATTTCTCCAAATAGTCTTTTTCCATCAAAGTGTTTAATTAAAAATTGATTGGTTATTGCGTTAACAATACCGACAATAAACAACAATAGTCCTGTGTTCCAGCCGATCCATTTATTCATATTGACGGCCGCTGCAGTCCACAGCCCACTTCCCATATTAGCTGAAATACACAAACCATTTCCAAACGCATTCAAAATCAAGCCAGAAATCAAACCTATAATCCTTGTTTGAATAGAATTTTTGATATTATCCCTCCTCACAATATGATGATTATACTACATCAAAGAACATAGCTTCTCACACTAAAAAACAGCACTAGTAACCAAAATATGATTACTAGTGCTGTTTATTTGAATATTTTTTTATTGAATCACTTTAATAACTTTTTACTTACTAGATAATCATGGGCAACCTTTGAAGCCTTTTCATGTTTCACAGTCACTAAATAATTCATCTTTTGCATATCAGCAGTTGTTATTTTACCAGATAATTTATTAAGAGTTGTCTTAATCTCTGGATGTTTCATTGCAAATTTCTCTGTCATTAATGGCGCACCTTGATATGGTGGAAAGTGATTTTTATCATCTTTTAAAGCGACTAAATCGTATTCCTGAATTTCCGGATCAGTTGTATAACCATCAACTATATTAACTTTGCCATTAGCGATTGCTTTATATCTGATGGATGGTTCCATAGTCTTAACGCTAGCTAGATCCAAGCCATAGGCCTTTTTAATACCTGGATATCCATCACTTTGTTGGTAAAAGTCAGGATCAAATCCTGCATGCAACCTATGTTCAACTCTTACCAAATCACTAATTGTCTTCAGATTATATTTCTTTGCAAAACTACGTTTAACAGCTAAATCATAACCATTTTGATATTGCATTGGTTTCAAATATTCCATATTCGCTTGTTTTTTCAACAAGTCCTTAGCAACCTGATAGGTCTTTTCAGGATTATGACTGACATTTTTATTAGTTTTTACAAGCGACTCTAAAACCGTTCCCGTAAATTCTGGATAAATATCGACTGAACCTGATTCAAGTGCCTTATATAAAAAGCTTGTTCCACCAAAATTAGGCTTTAAGGAAACCTTCATATTTGGATGATCTTGTTCTATTAATTCTTTATACATATTAATAAGAATTTGCGGTTCGCTTCCCATTTTACCGGCGATCGTAACATTAACAGTTGGTTTAACAAAACTACGATAACCCGCAAAACCTCCAAAAAGTACAACTACAACTGAAAATAGAATTCCTATCTTCTTTAAAGATAATTTAGAAATACCATTAATCAAAGCACTAAAAATCAGTGTCAAAATAGCTGATAGAATTGCTCCAATTAATAGTAAAGCATTATTGTTAGTTTCAATACCTAGTAGAATATAAGTACCTAAACCACCAGCTCCAATTAGAGCGGCTAATGTAGCGGTTCCGATGATCATTACCATTGCTATTCTAATTCCAGAAATAATCATTGGCATTGCTAATGGTAACTGAAATTTTATTAATTTCTTTGTTCTTGAAAGTCCAAAAGCTTCGGCTGCTTCCTCCAAATTAGGATCAATCGTGGTTAAACCAGAATAAGTATTTTGGAAAATTGGCATTACTGCGTATACCACTAGAGCAATAATTGAAGGTATTGTTCCGATTCCAACAAAAGGAATCAAAATCCCCAATAATGCTAAACTAGGAATCGTTTGTAAAATACTGGTAATTTGTAAAATTATCTCAGCAATTCTTTTATGTGTCATTAAAATGATTGCTAAAGGAATGGCTATTATAGCGGCAATAAATAATGAAATTAACGAAATCGAAATATGTTGCCCCAATGCCTCAAGAATCCCATTACTTTGAGTTTGTAAAATATGTATTATTGCATTCACTATTGCTCACCTTCCTTTGCTAAATAATCTAGAAGATCAGCAGTGGTCAATTGATAATTAATATCATCCTTTTTAAAAATTACCATACCTTGATTATCCTTTAATTCAGTCGCTAACCGATTCACCGAATCTATCTTTAATAGAGATGAATTAATAGGTTGATCAGTCTCTTTACCCAATCCTGAATCTAATAATAGATTTACGGTTGCAGGTCCTCTTTTAGCCTGTTGAAAGAATCCTTCAACAAAATCATTTTTAGGATGATTTAAGATATCATCTCGATTACCAATTTGTTCAAGCTTTCCTTTGCTTAAAACTGCAATTGTGTTTCCTAAACGAATAGCCTCTTGCATATCATGAGTTACGAAGATAAAAGTAATTTGTAATTCTCGATGCAATTTAAGAACAAGATCTTGAAGCTGTGTTCGAGAAATTGGATCTAGTGCACTAAAAGGTTCATCCATTAAAACCATCTTGGGGCTAGTTGCAAGTGCTCTAATAATTCCAACACGTTGCTGTTCCCCACCGGATAATTCATGTGGATATCTTTTAGCATATAGCTTAGGATCCAATCCTACTTTATTCAACAAATCCCAAGCTACATTCTTTCTTTTATCTTTAGACCAATGTAAGGATTCAGGTTGTATCGCTATATTTTCTTCGATTGTTAAATTAGGAAATAATGCAATATTTTGTAAAACATATCCCATATTCAAACGCATTTTTTGCAAATTATAAGTTTTAATATCTTTACCATCAATCAGAATTTGACCTGACGATGGTTCGATTAAACGATTTATCATTTTTAAAGTGGTTGTTTTTCCACTACCACTAGTTCCAACCATCACAAAAAAATCCCCATCATTTATTTCTAAATTTAGATCCTCAATGGCTGAATTATCCTCATATTTTTTATAAACATGCTCAAACTTTATCATAACAAATCTCTTTCGTGTAACTTTTTAAGTAACAACAATAATACTATGATAATCCGATATTAGTGTCAAACGATACGCATATTATCAATAAATTGACTATTTATTAAAATCCCTTTAAGATAATACTTGTAAAAACAAAAGTTACAATATTGAGGTAATGTTAATGAGAGTTTCCACACGTTTCAGCGATTCAATTCATATTCTAGCTTTTATTGAAATCTATCAAGAAAAAAAATTATCCAGCGAATTGATTGCCAATAGTATTGAGACATCCCCAGTAGTCGTTCGAAGGCTAATGAGTACTTTGCGTGGTGCTGGTCTAATTGCTACCAAAAAAGGTACTGCTGAGCCCAAACTAGCTAAAGAATCAAAGCAAATTACTCTATTAGATGTCTATTTAGCAGTAGAAAAGGACAGGCAACTTTTCACGCTCGATACCAATACTAATCCCGAATGTATCGTTGGCGGTAATATTCAAAAAGTACTCGGAGCCTATTATGAAGACGCCAAAATGGCCGCACTGAGAAAATTTAATAATGTATCCTTACAAGATATTATTGAATCGATTTTAGTTGAACAAAAAATTAAACAGGCGAAAGAATAATATGGATCAATTTATTAAGGAAATGGAATAAAATCCTATAAGTTCTTTATCGTTAGTTAAACAGAGCCAGTAATCAAAATACGATTACTAGCTCTGTTTTTTTTGAATTAAAAGTATTTTTTCTTTCAATTATATATTAATACATAGCTTTATTAATTTAGTTTAATAAGCTATCATTAACTCGTATTCTAAATATAGTAGGTATATTCGTATGAAAATTTTGCACGAAAATGTTCAACCTTTAGCACAATTACCTTTCAAATATTATAAACACAATTTTAATGAAAACTTAGTAGTTGATCCTCATTGGCATCAAGGAATCGAGATCAATTACCTAGTTCAAGGCGACACACTTAATTTCGTTACCGCTGGAAAAACAATGAAATATCATTCAGGAGATATTTGGACCGTTAATCATCGTGATATTCATAGTGTCAATACCACTAAAAAAGCCCCTTTCTTAGAATTTGGTTTGATTATTGATGATAATTTTTTGCAACAACAAGTTCCTGCTAGTAAGGATTGGCATCTAATTTTAAATGGCATCAATTCTACACATGACCATTACCAATCTTATCAAAGAATCAAAACACATTTGACTAACATCCAACTATTATTGGAAAAGCCTTTAACCGATCTCACTCGCTTGAATATCCTAAGTCACTTCTATGGACTATTAAATGAATTGGGAGAAAATTTTAATCATCCTGAATCCAATAATCATGTCAATCCCAATTTATCCTTGTTGGATACTGTTATGTCAAATATCAATAAAAATTATGCCAAAGAAATTGACGGCAATACTTTGGCTACAGAATTTCACACTTCTTTGACTACTCTCAATCAGCAATTCAATACTAATGTGCAAATGTCAGTCAACCGTTATTTACGACTAATTCGATTATTAAATTCGCGTAAATTGCTTTTAGAATCTGACCGATCAATTGATTACATTGCTAACAGTTGCGGATTCTCCAGTGGTAAAACTTTCAATCGAAATTTTAAAGCCTGGAAAGGTCAAACTCCCAGCGATTATCGATCTTCTTTTTCTAAATATCACAAAATTGATACCAATTGCTTATAAAAATGTCCTTTGAACAAACAATTTTCATGCTAAACTGCGGTTATCAAAAATCAAAGAGGTAATAAAAAATGATTAAACTAATTGCAACTGATATGGACGGGACTTTCCTACGTTCAGATATGACATACAATGAAGAAAAATTTGCCCGACTTTATCAAAAATTGCAAACACGCAAGATTCAATTCGTTGTCGCAAGTGGTAATCAATATTTTCAATTGAAATCATTCTTTCAAAAGTATCCAGATATTATCTATATCTCAGAAAATGGCGCATTAATCCGTGATAATAATCAAGTTCTAGCAAAACATGCTTTTGATAGTGTATATATTCAAAAAATCATTACTCAAATTCAATCAATCCCGGCTTTGAAATTACTAGTCTGTGGTTCCAAGAGTGCATATACCTTATCGTCAACTGATCCCAACCATATCGCATATATGCGCAATTTTTATCATCATTTAGACGTGATTGATGACTTTAACGAAATTAATGATGATATTCTTAAATTTGCTATCACTTGCCCTCCTGAAAAAACCGATATTATCGTTGATCAACTTCGTCAAAAATTATCCGGATTAGCAGAACCAACTAGTAGTGGTCATGGCGATATTGATGTCATTCAGTTAGGCATGAACAAAGCCGCTGGACTTAAGGAATTGGGGCAAGTCCTAAATATCAATTTAAATGAAATGATGGCTTTTGGCGATGGCGGGAACGATTTGGAAATGTTAAGGGAAGTTGGATGTGGTGTAGCAATGAAAAATGCCCAACCTAAAGTCGCAGCAATCGCTAATCAAGTTACTGCTGATAATCAAGAACAAGGTGTTTTACAAACAATTGAAAAATTTTTGGAGAAATAAATATGAGACAACCTCCATTAAAAACCACCATTAGTATTCTAAGCTTATCAACAGTTAGTGGCATCACGACAGTTATTACTGGAATTCTTACACAATTAAAACAATCTTTTCCCACAGTTCCAACAACTATCATTGAATGGATCGTGACTATTGCTAATTTCAGTGCTCTTTTAACCTTAATGTTTAATTCTTCATTGGTTAAAAAATTTGGAGTTAGAAAAATTGTTATCAGTGGTTTGATTTTGAGTTCAATAATGGGGATAATTCCTGTATTTACATCCAATCTCTGGCTGATAATGTTAAGTAGAATTTTTTTAGGATTAGGAATTGGACTCTTTTCCCCGCATGCCATCAGCCTAATTGCACACACTTATCATGGTGAACTGCGTGCTAGATTATTAGGTTATCAAACAGGATTTTCAGCTTTAGGAAATGCTGTATTACTAGGTCTAGCTGGACTATTGATCGGCTTAAATTGGCATGCCGTTTTTTGGTTACATATTATTTTATTGATAGTCGCACTATTAATCTATTTCTTCGTTCCTGAACCTAATAATGAAATCGATGAAATCAAAACAGAAATAGTTAAACTCCCCAGACGTCAATGGAAAATGATTTTTTTAACTTTTGTTACATACCTTTTAATTTGGGGAATACAATTAAAATTACCAAGCTATTTTGAAAGTCGTAATTTTGGTAACGCTCAAATACTGAATTTAACTTTATCAGCAATGAACATAGGTGGATTAATTGCAGGATTAACCTTTGGTTATTTACATAAATATCTCCACCGATATGTCTTGACACTAGGTTATATTGGAGCAGCTTTGTCCGTTCTCTTACTTTATTTAACTAAAAATCCAAATATTGCAATTGGTTCGGCCGTCTTCTTTAATTTCATTTACTCTTATACTGGACCATATTTGATTTTTACCAGTAATAAAGGTTTAAAATCATCTCAAGTTAACACTCTTAGTAGCTACATAACCATTTCAACAATTATTAGTGCCTTTTTTGCACCTTTAATTTGGAATTTGTTAGGACAATTGGGACCATCAACTCTACCTGACAATGTTTTTCTTTGGATCATCCTGATTCTAATTTTATTAACTATCCTAACCATTATCTCGAAAACTCAGAAAGGAAGTACCATAAATGACACCAAATAATGAACGTTTACATACGGGAGAACTTTATCTTCCCAGTGACCCTGAATTAGAAAAAAGGCAAAATGCTTGTATGGAGAAATTATATGATTTTAATCAGACTCGTCCCTCAGAAAAATCTAAACGACAAAATATGCTTAAAAATATGTTTGCGGAAATAGGACCAGATTGTTATATTGAACCACCCCTTCATAGTAATTTTGGAGGCCATCATGTTCATTTTGGCAAAAATGTTTATGCTAATTTCAATTTAACTTTAGTAGATGATACTAATATTTATGTTGGTGATTACACCATGATTGGACCCAATGTCACTCTAGCTTCCGCTGGACATCCAGTTTGGCCAACCTTACGTCAAAAGAACTATCAATATAACTTCCCTATTCATATTGGAAAGAACTGCTGGCTTGGTGCTGGTGTGATAGTTCTTCCTGGTATAACAATTGGTGATAATGTAGTTATCGGCGCTGGGAGTATTGTTACCAAAGATTTGCCAAATAATGTTGTTGCCGTAGGTAATCCAGCTCATATTCTACGTGAAATCGGAGAACATGATCGTGAATACTATTTTAAGAATCGTAAAATTGAACCAGAGTTATTTGATAAATAATTATAAACAAAAAAGTACACTCAACCCATGAATAAGTTGAGTGTACTTTTTTACCTTCATATTTTTACAAAGTATTATCAATAAAATTAATATTCAAAAAATCTAAAAGAGGTGTTGCCTCACGTCCCATAATTTTTTGATAATCTGTACTGATCTCGTTCAATAATCCCCGACTACCCGCATCATACATTGAAGCTAACATATGTCCTTCATTGCCCTGATTGTACATTTCTGCAAATTTAGTTAGGGTAACCGGTTGATAACCTATGGATTTTCCAGAAACGTTACTCAAAACCTCAGCTAATTGAGGCATTGTATAGTTTCTAGTTTGAGTTAGCGTATAGATTTTCCCATCCTGTAATAATGACTTAGTTGCAGCAATTTTAGCAAAGGTTTTGGAACTATCGTTTAAACTAATAAAAGATAATGCCTGGTCCCTCATTGGGTAAATCACATTTTTCCTTTCAATCAATTCTGGTAAATAAGGTATCAAAGGATCAGCATATAAGGCATTTCTAACAATCGTATACGGAATACCGAAAGAGGCTAATCTTCTTGGTAAATATCCATAAAATGCGGACAGATCAAATGGATTGTTCTCCTGATCTGCAATAAAACCCATTGCTAATATATGTCCAACATTAGCCTTTTTTGCAGCCTGCAAAACATTTTCCAACTCTGTCACTCTGCTAAAAGAATCATGACTCTTGCTAGGAACATAAATTAAAACATCTTTTTCATTAAATGCATTAATTAAAGTATCCTCTTTAAAAAAATCAATTGGCAATACTTCAGCACCAGTATCAGCGATAGCCTTTGCTTTAGATACAGTATGAACTCCAGTAGTTACATCATTACTTGATACTAATTTAATTAATTCATTAAATATTTGGTTACCCAAGTGCCCAGTGACACCAGTTATTATATATTTCATAATTTATCTATCTCCTATTTGTAAAATACATGTTACTTCAAAAGTTACATGTGGTCAATAAAAAAGATGCGGTAATTTTTCACTGATTACCGCATCTCTTATAATAGAAAATTTAATCTACCATTGCTCATGATTCCAAAGACGGCCGTCTACTTCGCCCTGAAGTTGTTCTAGTCTTTTACTTTGTTCTTCAACCATTTTCTTCATTGCAACTAAGAAAGCCCGATTTTTATATTCTTTTTGTTTTTGTGATAATTCATCAACCTGTTGATTTAACCAAATTCCTGTATCATCCATAATTAGTCATCCTCGCCTTGTTTAATCAAACTAATTGTACTTTTCAATTGATCAATATTTTCTTTTCTTTGGATAAAAGTATCCAAAATTGTCTCACAAGCATTACAATTTATATCATTAAAATCCTTAAACCGATCAGCAAATTCACGTTCAAACCACTCCTGACGATTTTTTAAATTATCTGGATATGTTTGAGTTAAATATCTTTGATAATCTATCAACAATTGCATTTGCACTGATTCATTCATATATTGAAATTGTGCAATAGTAAAAGTTGGCAAGATTTTCATTTTGGCTCGATTAGCAATGGCAAAATATGGAGCCATAATCTCATCGATTGTCACGTTCTCACTACCACCATGACAAAAATCCTTCAGTGGCATACCTGTACTAACAACAATACCAAATTCTTTATCACCTAAATTATCATCACCGTCACCGTAAACAAAGTTTCTAGTTAAAACTTCATCTTCCCAATGCTTCAACCCTGAAGGGGCCGAATACCAATATAGAGGAAACTGAAAAATTATTCGATCATGATTTTTCAATAAGGATTGTTCTTTCTCAACATCAATATTCTTTAACTCTTCAACATGATGCCAAGTAACATCTTGCAATTTGGCACCCTCTAACAAAAATTGTTGTGTCTGTGAATCATTTATTTTTGGATGTGAAACTACCACTAATGTCTTCAACCTAAACATCTCCAATCAGTATTAGAATATCAAAAAATATCAAATCTATACAGTTTCAACGCTTGTTATCAATGCTATAATTTAAATAATAGTAAAGAATTTTTAAGGAGATAGAAATGGAAAAATATTATATTGTTGATAGTTCTATTCTTCCTGAATCCTTCGATAGAGTGATCAAGGCTCGTAACTTACTTGAAACTAAAAAAGTTCATAACGTCAGCGAAGCGGTTAAGGAAGTCGGTATTAGTCGTGGCACTTATTATAAATATAAAGATCTTGTCTTCTTACCCGATGAGGATATGAGTGACCGTAAGGCTGTCATATCCATGATGCTCCACCATCAACAAGGCACTCTCTCAAAAGTTCTAGTTGATATTTCTGAATCAAATGCCAGTATTTTAACAATTAACCAAAATATTCCCATCCATAATATTGCAACTGTGGTCATTTCTTTAGATATTAGTCATCTAAACGGAACAATCGATGATTTACTTGGCAGATTAAAGTTATCCGATTCGGTCAATAATGTTAATCTAATTTCAATTGAATAATAGCTAAAAAGGTTACAGGAATCAAATTAATGATTCTTGTAACCTCTTTTATATTCTAAAACTTATTATTTAGGCCAAGCAATATACATCGCCAATAAAACGCCAAAACTGCCAATGCAATATAAAAATCTGGAGAACATTCTACTTTTGACATGGCTACCGGAAACTTGGAGGAAAAGTCCTAGAACAAAAACTAATATCATTAGTAAAAAATTCATTCTATCACCTATTTATCCGTTTCTTTTTCTATTTAAAAATACTTTATAAAATAAATGTGACGAAATAATGAATATGATATGTAGTTTATATACTTTTTTACTCTCTTACCCACAAGAATCTCTCAATATCGTGTAAAACCCTGGGATTACGCCTTGTCAATGCACTATGTTCAGCTCTAGGACCAGTAAAAATTCTTGATTCATACGTTTGGTATTGACCTCTAAAAACTTTTTTCAAAGACTGGGCTGATGATACCGGGACAGCCTTATCAAAGTGATCCTTAGGTGATAATTGCCCCATGATATTTAGCTCTCTCATATGTAAATTACGTATTTGAGAATGTGGTGCAGTATAAGTGTGAAAATCTTTAGTTAACTGATTAGAATATCTCCAAATATTACGTCGATAAATGTCATGATTTAAAACTTGCATTGGAGCTGCAATATTAACTAGTGAATCAATCTGTGGTTGATTTTTCTTTTGACTGTAGTTTTCCAAGTAATACATAATTGCATTATTTCCCCACGAGTGAGCCACGGCATTGAACCTTGTAACATGATATTTTTTATGTAACATTTTTAAAATCGAATCAATCCATTTGGCTGTATGATGATAGTCAGATTCATGATTATTACCAAATAATACTTGTATTTCTGGATTCTTAGCCGAAACTGGCCAATGACCATCTAATAGAAGCTTTCCTTTAGGTGTAACAAAAATAGTCAGGGTTCTTGTCGCATAGCCATCTTTTTGGGATTGATCAATTAAATAGTCCATTGATCTCACCGTTCCACCAAAGCCATGAATAAACAATGTTGGAGTTTGTCTCTTGGGGACCGAATCACTTGCTAGCACCACTTGTGACGTTAAAACATTGATTGTAAAACATAAACTAATAATTAAAAATATTCTTGTTAGAAGATTCAGCTTTTTCATAAAATCACCATAATTTAACTTATTACCAAATTTTAAAACATTTTATTGGTTAGTCAACAAAATCATCTAACTAATGACAATTGGTATATGATAAAAAATCGACTGTGATAACCATATTAAATGGAAATTACAATCGATTTTTAATATTTATAGGTTTTGACCTTTTTCCCAAGTTGTCTTAGAAAGCATCAAACCTTTTTTAACAATTTCATCAAACAATTGATGAATTCTACGTGATACCTCACCGGCAGTTTTATGATTACTCTCAGTTAAGAATTCTGAAACATCACTAGAAAATCCATCAATTACCTCATCAGTAATATCAATTCGTTGACGAGCATATGATTGACATCCCTCCAAATAGGAATGAATCATATCAGAATATTCATGATAATGAGGCTCGATCATTACTGAAAGTGTCTTTTCTAACCAATAGACGTTATCAATAGAAACATCATTTGTCGTATTTTTATAATCATCAGGCGTATCAACAATATTTGTATAGAATGGAACATATGGACTATAAGCGAAAAATCCAAGTGATAGCCATTGAATGGCGGCATGATTAGCATCAACATCATTTCTAATTTGAAGAATCGAGGAAGCCTGATTACGATCCATAGCAATTGAACGGAATTGTTTCTGTTCTTTTTCAGTTCCAGAAGCAAAAGTTCCAAATGGATCATACTTAGTACCATTGTAGTGTGACTGTAAGAAGAATTCTACATCTTCAATAGCTATCTTCTTAGAAGGTTTTCTAACCATTGGCATATCTTGAGCCGTAGGGATTTGTTCAATCTCTGGATTAAAAAGCTTTTGACCATACCAGGTACGAGGCGTGTTGTAATAGGCATCAGCTTCACTTTGAGTTCCAAAAATCTCACGGAAGTTAAAATGATTTGACTGTGGATTCAGGTGATGTTTTTCAACAAATTCTACTAGATCAGTAGCAACCAAAAAATTATCAGTGTCACTAACATCAACTTCCTGCATGACAGTTTGATTAGGCACAATTGCATAGGTATCTTCCGGTAAACGCATAGCAGCCCAATGATGACCACCTGCTGTTTCCAAAAGCCAGATTTCATCCTTATCATTGAAAGCAATACTATTGCATTCACCTGTACCATACTTTTCCAATAAAGCACCTAAACGCTTTGCACCTTCTTTGGCTGTCTTAATATATGGTAAAACCAAGGTCAGCATGGCCTCTTCATCAACACCATCATGTACCAATGGATCATATCCCAATACTCGAGCATTGGTAGCAGTTGTTTCAGTCGAACTCATTCCAACATTGAATTCATTAATACCTGCTTCTTCATATTTTCCATCACTTTGATCCGCCTGTGGTGTAGCAGTATAACGATAGGAATGTTCAGGTAATGGTACCTTTACCCCTGTCGTTACAGATACATAAAAAGCATTCTTTTGATCTTTTGCAGCATGTGCAACAAACTTTATGGGATTGATTGGACCATAACCGTCTTCATTACGGGCGACAATAGTGGAACCATCCATACTAGCGGCTTTACCAACTAGAATTTCAGTACAATCGGAACTTGGATTTTTCATTTTGTTCCCTCCCTCTTTGTTACTAAGTATAGGATCAAAGACTATTTTAGACCAGTGGTATTATTAAAATTATTATAATATTATTTCAAGACATACCCTATTGGCTTCCAATAAAAAAGAGACCTTATAATCAGGTCTCTTTACGTCTATCTATTAAAGTACTTCAACAGATGCTGTTGTAACACCATATGAAGGGATTTGGTTATTTGGCATAGCAACATCTAATTGGTTAGGGTTACTGTATGCAAATGTACCTGTATCATTAACTGTTCTGATCAATACTGTACCATCAGAGAGTGTAATCTTAAGTGTTGTACCCTTAGGAAATACTGAAAGGTTAGCAGCAACACCGCTATAACCCATGTTTGAACCTAGTACAGCTGGATCATAGAAAGAAATCTTGAATGTTCCTTGTGATGTACCTGTTGTTGTTTGGGCAGCTTGCGTTGTAGCAGTAGTTGCACTTGTATCTGTTTGTGTTGTAGGTGCTTGATAACTAGTATTTTCTACAGTTGCTTGAGTATCTTGTGTTGTTGTAGTATCTGTTATTTGTGTAGTTGTTGCTCCTGGTAATGTAACTGTTTCACCTGGGAAGATCAAGTCAAATCCGCCAACTTCACGGCCATTTGCTTGTTCTAGTTCAGCAATTGTTATACCAGCATTAGCAGCAATACTCTTGTATGTATCACCTGATTCAACTTGGACATGATTACTGTCAAGTTGTACTGCAGCCTGAGCAGTCTTTGTTGATGTTGCGATTGCTGTTAAAGCCATAGTACTTACTAAAGCGATAGATAAAACTTTTTTCATGAATATATTACATCCTTATATTTAAAATTGTTTAGCCCTCATTTGCTATGTTGCATATACTAACAGGTGTTTATTACACAACAACGTCCTTTAAGTTACAAAAACACCGCTTTCTGTAATCTTAGTAATGTAAATGAAACAAACAAGTGTTCTATCGTTGGTAAAACAAGCTTCTAATCTTTATAAAAATGAAAATAAAATAACACATATTCTGAAAATTTTATTATATTTTTATGAACATCAATTTATAAAAATATTAAAAATCCTTCCTAAATGCCTTATTATCAGCAACTAGAACGACTTTTTCGTTTAATTATTATTTAACATGTTTTTTTTGAAACTCTGCTATCTCCTTATACTCTGGTTCCAAGGTTTCTGATAAACGTATCCAAATTGGTAATAATTCACGATAAACCTCAAAATTATTTTCATTAGGATGATGAACATCAGTTACCCCTATCATCTTTTTAACAACCGACAAGTTATCAACGTAACCTAAAGCGTACATCCCTAAAACAGCCGCACCAAGACAAGAGCTTTCAAAACTTTCCGGAATTGTAACATCTTGTTCAAAAACATCAGCTAACATTTGACGCCATAACTTAGATCTGGCAAATCCACCTGTTGCCTGAATACTTTTGGGTTTCCCAGTAATTCCTTCAATTGTTAACATCACTACATAAAGATTATAAACAATCCCTTCCAATGCTGCTCTAACCATATGGGCACGCGTATGGTTTCTCGTTAAACCAAAAAATGATCCACGCGCATAAGCATCCCAAATTGGAGCCCTTTCCCCGCCTAAATATGGATGAAATAATAATCCGTCTGATCCCGCTGGAATCTTGGAAGCAATTTGCGTCAAAAGATCATAAGTAGAAATCTTCATCTGTTCAGCAGTTATTCTTTCAGGTGCAAACAATTGATCCTTTACCCAACGAAAAACAATCCCACCATTATTAACCGGACCACCAACAACCCACTTATCTTTAGTCAGAGCATAACAAAATAATTTACCATTGGGATCGACAACTGGTTTATCAACCACCACTCGAACCGCACCACTAGTTCCAATAGTTACAGCCACAATACCAGGATCAATTGCACCAACCCCTAAATTAGACAAAACCCCATCACTAGCTCCAAAAATAAATGGCGTTTGTTGGGATATATTTAATATTTTTCCAAACTTTTCTTTAATTCCCCTAATTGAATCAGTCGTCTCCACTAATTCTGGCAATTTATCTTTTGATATCTGTAGTAAACTTAAAGCTTGTCTATCCCAAGTTAAATCAAAGATATTGAATATTCCTGTAGCAGAGGCCATTGAATAATCCATCTTATAAACTCCAAACAGTCGAAAGAAAATATAGGATTTTATATCAATAAACTTTTTAGTTTCTTTAAATAGTTGCGGGTACTCATGACGAATCCAAAGTATCTTAGATAACGGTGCCATGGGGTGTATTGGAGTTCCTGTTTTGGCATAGATTTGGGCACCTAAACCATTTTCTTTTAATTCTTCACTATATTTTGCAGCACGATTGTCTGCCCATGTAATGGCTCTTGTTAATGGATGATCATTCTTATCCATCAGAATTAAACTATGCATCGCTGAAGAAAATGAAACACCCTTAATTTCATCAATCTCCGCCTTTCCCTTACGAATAATCTGACCCATAACTGCAATCACAGCATCAAAAATATCCTCAGGATCTTCTTCTGCCATATCAGGAATATCTTGATATAATTGATAGCCAATATTAGCGTGTGCAACAACGTTTCCTTGTAAATCATACAAAACTCCCTTAGTGCTTGTAGTACCAATATCAACACCAATCATATATCTCATAAATAAAAACCTCTTTTATTAGTAATAACAACTCTTATAATTGTAAGCAGAGATTTTTAAAATGTCTACTTTCTTCTTATAATATGGTTATTTGAAAAAATCCGAAAATAAATAGATCATATTGATATTATTTGTAAAATCAATATGATCTATTTACTCGTATATTTAAAATTTCTAAAGAAGAATAATTATTTCCAATATAAATCTAAAATCAACAAAAAAATGAAAGTTAAGCTTGTGACCATTCTGATCTCAAAATACCATATTTAACTGAATCATAATATTTATTATCATAAAACCTCACTTGACGAATATAGGCTTCTTGTTTCATACCAATTTTTTCAGCCACATGCATCATTCGAGGGTTTCCTGACCAAGTTGTTAATCCTAAATGTGGTAAATTATATGTTTTAAACAAGTAAGTTATAAACAATTTCAAAGCAGAACTACCAATATGCTTATCCCACATTTCTTCAGGATAAATGGTTATTCCTATGTCTAACCAGTGTCTTAATTTGCCATCTTCAAAATGAGCTCCGACTGAACCAACAATTTGATCATCATACGTTATTATCAAATGATCTTTATTATTAAGCCAAGTTCGATAAGCTAATACATTAATAAACTCATCTTTACTAGGTAAATCATTTAAAAAATATGGTCCATCTAATTTTGTCCAAGCAGCATTAGAATCACTAAATGCAATTTGCCAAAAATCTTCCACTTCTTCTGGCAAAACTGGTCTGATATTAACATCACCCATCTTGCACCTCCATATATAAAAAGGATTTGCCGTTTATTATATGACAAATCCTTTCAATTAAAACTATAAATTCAAACTAATTTGCTTGTGCTGGCTCACGACTACCTAATCTTACCTTTTCAACTTCATGACTATTCTCCAGATCTTCTTCCTTAAATCCGAAGAAGTAAGTACATGTAAAGGCAACGATAATTGTAGCAGCAGATGCAATCAAATATCCTGTGAAGCTTGCATCGATTCCCTTAGGATTAATAAATGAAGCAAATCCGATTAATGAACCGGCGAATCCCCACATATCAACATGTAGTAAACCTGTAATTAAACCACCTACAGCACTACCAATATTAGCAGTCCAGAAGATGCGTCCATATTTCAAATTAATACCGTACATTGCAGGTTCTGTAACTCCAGAGAAAGCAGATAATGTTGCGGCACCTGCAATCTGTTTCATATCAATATTTTTCTTTGTTTTAACAAATACAGCCATTGCAGCGGCACCTTGTGCAACCATTGTTGCTGAAACAATAGCATTCAATGCACTGTGACCAGTTGTTGCAATTTGACTGGCAACAACTGGAATAACTGCCCAATGTAAACCAAAAATAACCAAACATTGATAAAATCCACCAATTAACAATCCTGATATGGCGGGACTGAATTTCAATAGAGCAACGATACCATTAGCTAAATATGAACTTAATAATGTAATAATTGGTCCAACAATAACAAGAATAATAGCACTGACAATAAATACTTCTAGTAATGGACTAAGGATCATACGTAGTGACATTACGATATGTTTCTTGAGCCATGGTTCTAGTTTAGATGCCAACCATGCAGCAGCAATCATTGGGAAAATTGAATATGTATAGTTAGCTACGTGGATTGGAATTCCAAAGAAATTAGCATTGATATTCATTTGAGTACTACTTGTTTTAGCAGCCAACTGAACTAAAGTAGGATATGCCAAAACTCCACCAATAACACCCATAATGACTTGATTTGCACCTAATCTCTTAGCGGCTGTAAACCCAACCAAAATAGGTAGGAAATAAAATACTGAATCACCCATTGCATTAATGATCATATAAGTAGAACTAGTTACTGATAACCACTTTGCAGAAACAATCAGAGCTAGTAGCCCCTTTAAAATACCTGAAGCAGCTAACAAACCAATAACAGGCATCATGCTGGCAGTAATTACACCTATTAAAGCACTGAAATAGAATTTAGTTTTAGGCCAGGCACCCTTTGGCGCAACGGCCTTTTGAGTTTTGACCTCTGAATCACCACCAAATCCAGGGCCTAATGCCTTAACGACAGCATCAAAAACATCTTCAACTGCTGGCCCAATAACTACTTGATATTGTCCGCCAGCTTTAGCAACATCCAAAACTCCTTGCATATTCTTAATAACATCATCATTGGCCTTATTGTCATCCTTTAGATAAAAACGAACACGAGTAATACAGTGAATGACATTTTCTACATTTTGTACGCCGCCAACGTTTTTTACAATATCTTGACCAAGCTGATTATAATCAACTTTTTTATTTGGCTTAGTATTTGCTTCGCCAGGTGCCATAGGTTGTACTTCTGCCACATTATCACCTGCCTTAACAGGTCCTTTGGTAACATGAATTTCCTTTACAATTTTATTTGTATTAGTAATAGCAACAATAACATCTGTCACTTTCCCAGCATCCTTAATTGCATCAATATCCATTGTTGCAATCTTCTCACCAGCTTGGACAGTGTCACCTTCCTTAACTAACACATCAAAAGGAGTACCATTCAATTCAACTGTATCGACACCCATATGGACTAATACTTCAAGACCATCATCAGTACTAAATCCAATGGCATGTTTAGTTGATGCTACCAGCATAACCTTTCCAGAAACCGGAGCTACAATATCTCGGCTATTAGGAATTATCCCATAACCTTCACCCATCGCCTTTTCAGAAAACATAGGATCATGGACTTCGGTCATTTCAATAGCTTGACCAGAAACTGGAGCCAACATTTTAACTGTGCCTTTCATAACGAACACCTCCTTAAATAATAGTAACCGATTACATGTTCTAAATATACTATATACTCTTAGTTTTTGTATAAACATCAGTTTTGAATATAATTCATTACAAAAAATGTATTAAAACACTATCTAGACGGTGTATAATACGAACTGTATGAATATGTTTAAACACAATTACAAAAATAATTATATTTTCTAATTCATGGAGGAATTAATTATGAAATTATTATATATTGATTTTAGTAATACTCAGATTATGTACTCAATTAATGAAAATAAACCTAATGAGAATAAATATATTCTAGATACAAATTTAGATTTAAAAACTAATTTAAACACATTTAAAGATAATTTAGACCAAGAATTGGATGTTATCATTGTAAATAATCAACCTCAATATACTTTGAAGAAAAATATTATTACTTATAATGATGAATTATTGGATCTAGCAAGCGAGCTTGAAGACATCTTTCATATTCCCGTGATAAATCTTCAAAATATACTTGATTCTAATATTGATACCGCTATCCATAATGAAGAAAAATATTCTACCTGGCATCTTGATTACTACGGTCTTTCGCATGGTAAAAGACAATACGGTCAAGAATCAATGCAAACAATTGGAAATGGATTCTTAGGATTACGTGGAACCTATCTTGAAGCAAAAGCAAACGATGATAATTATCCAGCAACCTACATCGCTGGAGTCTTTGATCAATTATCTACACCAATCAATGGCAGAGATGTTATTAATGAAGACTTAGTAAATTTACCAAACGCTCAATATATTACTTTTAGTGTAAATGATGACAATTACTTTGAAATTAAAGAGAGAAATATCTTGGAATCGTTACGATCTTTAGATATAAAGACCGGCATTCTAACTATTACTCTTCTAATTGAATTAGATGATGGTAAAAGATTAAAAATCATCGAACAAAAAACGGCTGGGTTAACAAATTATCACGACTATTACCTAAGTTATTCATTGCAGCCTTTAAACTTTTCCGGGAACATTAAATTATTAACTCAAATTGATGGTAGTGTTATTAATTCCAATGTTGAACGTTATCGTAATCTGGCTAGCAAGCATTTATCAGTTGATAAAATAGAAAATCATAATTATTCAACATCAATGCAGGCTCATACTATTCAATCCAAAATTGATTTAGTCATCAAAGCTACATTAAATTTCAAAGATATTCCTAACGCCAACTATCAAATTGATAATAATAACGAAATTGCTAATCAGATTGTTGAATTTGCTGCTCAAAAGGACAAAACCTATATAATAGAAAAAACTGTCAATATCTTTACATCACTAGAAACAAAAAAGCAACTTGAACAAATTGCTTTTAACCATAAAGTTGAATTTTTTACAGATATTATTTCTCAAACTATTAGCTCATGGAAACAAATTTGGAAAAAAGAAAATATAACCGTTATAGGAGATATAACGGCACAAAAATTATTAAGATTAAACAGTTATGGCATGTCAATTGCAGCACAAACTAAGGCAAACCAACATCTTGATGCGTCAGTTGGATCACGAGGTTTGACTGGTGAAGGCTACCGGGGTCATATATTCTGGGATGAATTATTTGATATGAACTTCTATATTTTGCATGATTCGAAACTCGTTAAAAATCTTCTAATGTACCGTTACCAGAGATTAAATGCGGCTATTGAGTACGCAAAAGGAGATGGACATAACGGCGCAATGTTTCCTTGGCAAAGCGGTATGTATGGAGATGAACAGTCTCAACTAGTACATTTAAACCCTATTACTAACAGCTGGGACCCCGACAATTCCAGAAAGCAGCGTCATGTTTCACTTGCTATTGCCTACAATATAATTAATTATTATCAGGTCAGTGAAGATCATGAGTTCATGGAAAAATATGGTTTAGAAATGCTATTAGAAATCGCTAAATTCTGGATAGATATGTCACAATTCAACTCTAAATCTGGGAAATACAGCATTTCTAATGTAATGGGTCCAGACGAATTTCACGAAAGCTACCCTGGACATGAAAATGAAGGTTTAAAAAATAACGCCTATACCAATATTATGGTCAGCTGGCTGTTTAAGAAAATATTAGGTTTTGTTAATAACTTTGGTAATAATGTTATTAATGAAAACTTCCAAAGAACTAGCTTCTCTGATAGTGACTTACAAAAATTAGATGACATTAGTCATCATTTGAAGCTCGACTTCAAGGGTGACATTCTTGGTCAATTCGAAGGATACTTTAATCTTAAGGAAATAGACCTTCAAAAGTATCGTCAACTGTACGGAAATATTTCTCGAATGGATCGAATTCTTAAGGCACATAACGATTCACCTGATAATTACCAAGTTGCCAAACAAGCCGATACTCTAATGGCATTATTTAATATTTCTGAGAAAGAGTTTTTTGAAATAATGTTTGATCTTGGTTACCCAATTGAGAATCCAGAAAAGTTTATTAGCGACAATATTAAATACTACCTTGCTAGAACCACTCATGGCTCAACCCTTTCAAGAGTTGTTTATTCAATGTTAACGTTAAAAATTGGTGATAAAGAATTGGCATGGAAACTATTTTATGAGGCCTTAACCAGTGACTATTATGATATTCAAGGTGGAACCACTGCTGAAGGAATTCACCTCGGCGTTATGGGAGCAACATTAAACATTGTTACCTCCTATTTTGCCGGTATCGATTATCGTGGTTCAATATTAGAAATTCATCCTAATATTCCTGACCAATGGAAAAAAATCACTTTCCGTATGACTTTTAAGAATATCAACTTCAAATTCACAGTGAAAAATGGTGAGGTTGAAATCAAAGCAGACCATGATACTGAGGTTGTTTTTATGGATAAAAAACTCCCATTAGTCGCTAATCAGAATATTAAACTTACCTATTGATATTTAAGTCTTAAAATGTAAATTTCTGTCGCCTTCCACAAAATTGAAATTTGGCTAAGGATAATTTTCCAATCGAATCGATTCCAATATAGATTCCGTTATTAAAATTATTTTAGTTAATCAAAACAAATAGCCTGTATTGATTATCAATTGTAGTCAAGAAACTAAGTTGATATCGACACAGACTATTTTTGATATATTTAAGAACTTAGAATAAAACAAATTAAAATTACTGCAATGCAAAAAGAAGTCCCTCATATAATCCAAATAGTATCTATCTAGCACTTACATCCCTAGCCACTCTCAATACTCTCTCTATACAATTAAATAATCATGATTTTTATACATATTCATCGTCACTTATAATTTCAAACATGCTAAAATAGTCATAATCTTTATAGAAAGGGAATTAGACATATGATAGATCTGACACAAGGCAGGCCTATGAAAGTCATATTTCTGTATACGATTCCTTTATTACTAGGTAACTTTTTCCAGCAATTCTATAGTTTTATTGACACATTAATTGTTGGAAAAACAATCAGTGTTGACGCTTTGGCAAGTGTTGGTGCTACGGGGGGATTAACTGGGTTAGTTATTGGATTTGCCCAGGGCATGACTAGTGGTTTAACCATTCTAACCGCTAGAAAATATGGAGCTAACGACGAACAAGGTGTTAGACAAAGCTTTGCATCTGGAATTATTATTTCTGTTTGTATTGCTATTGTTTTTACAATCGTGGCCGTTTTAATCGCATATCCTTTACTTGTAGCTATGCAAACACCAAAAGTTTTAATTCATGATTCATTTATCTTCTTGGAAATAATCTTTGCAGGAATATTTTCTTTTGTTGGTTTTGACTTTTTAGGAAATACTATGAGAGCTTTAGGTGATTCTCGTGTACCACTATTCTTCTTAATTGTAAGTACAGTATTGAATATTCTCTTGGAATTAGTTTTTATTTTGTATTTACATATGGGAGTCGCTGGTGCAGGACTTGCCACTGTGGTGGCTCAAACAATTACTTTTATCATTTTGTATTTTTATATTCGGAAACATATTCCGTATTTGATTTTAACCAAGGACGATTTCAAGATTGATATGGATGAGATCAAAGAATTATTAAAAATTAGCTTACCTATGGGATTTCAATCTTCGATTATCGCTATTGGTTCCATCATCCTTCAAGTAATGCTAAATACTCTAGGTGCTAATGCTGTTGCTGCTTATACGGTCGCTGGAAGGGTTGAACAAATTGCCACCTTACCAGCCTTTAGTTTTGGCCTAGCCCTAGTTAATTACACTGCTCAAAACCTAGGTGCGAAGAAATTTGATCGAATTTTAAAGGGCGTTAAAGATGGCATTATTATTTCTGTCACGTCTAGTTTGATCATTGGCGCATTTTTAATTGTATTTGGTCGCAGTATTTCTCATTTATTTATGAATGGCAGTCAAGATACTGTTTTGAATTTAGTTCAAATTTACTATTACTTCAACGGTTCGAGCTACTTTATTCTATCAATTCTCTTTATTGTTAGATACACCCTTCAAGGACTTGGTAATCAAAAAGCCCCAACTATTGCCGGAGTTGCTGAATTACTAATGAGAGTCTTTGCTGGTATTGTTTTGATTAGAATTTTTGGATTCTATGGTGCCGCCATGGCAAATCCACTTGCTTGGATCGGCTCTGTCCTAGTTCTAGTAAGTACCTGGAATATCGAGATTAAGAAACTTAGAAATTTAAAAAATCTTTTAGATCATAGTGAATCCCAGGATATAGTATAAATTATATCTTAAACATGAAAAAATCCGATCTAACAACCATCGAAAGTAATTGTTAGATCGGATTTTTCTGTTCCTTTATTTTAAAGCCTTTGCGCATTCAATTATTGAATCTTCTACTGCTGGAATCTGATTAATATAATTTAGAAAAGCATGACCCAATCCACCATAACGAATATATTTAGCAGTACATCCTGCCATTCCTACTTTTTGAATAAATGCCTCATCCTGCAATCTAAAAGGATCAAACTCACCTGTCATAATTAAAACACGTTTAAACCCTGTTGGATCAGCATATAGTGGCGAAATTATTGGTGAATGTAAATTTATTTCTTGATGGTCAGTATAAAATTCTGTCATAATCGTATCTAATTGTTTAAACTGCGTATAGTTATTATGTAAGACTCTTCTCTGATTATTATCAATTGAAATCAAGTTATCATCCCAAAGTGAGCCATCATGATCTGAACCATGAACCACTGTTGGATAAAATAAAATATATTTATATATCTCACAGATTCCCATCAAATGGCTTAATTGACCCGCACCTAGTGCAATAGAAGCTCCAGCTGAATCTCCGGACAATGAAACTTGTACATAATTTTTTTTCGCCTCAGCAATAACTGCTAAACAATCGTTAATTGCAGATGGATAAGGATTCTCTGGCGCTATACCATAATCAACACTATAAATTACACCAGCAAATTCACTGGCTAGTAGTTTCAAAAATGGTAATGTATCTTCAGGAGTACCGCCATAATAAGCTCCCCCATGTAAATAAATTAAAACTTTGGAAGCTGTTATTTTTCCTTCATGATAAATTTTTAGAAATCTAATTCTTCGACCTGAAGTATCAGTAAATTTCGTATCTACCCTTATATCTGAATAAGTTTGTTCAAAAATATCATTATGATTATTACCATCACGCAATTTTGTCAAATCATTTGGTAAACTGGGATTATCAGATAATCCTTTAAGATGATCAAAGATTATCGGTTCATAAGTATGCGCATCTACTCTATCCTTTATAATCATTTGAACATTTCTTAAATGTGGTATATCAACTGTATTTATATGGCTTAAACGATTTAATTCAATATCATAATCATTTTTAATCATAATGTTCACTACTCCTTAGTTTTTCAAACTAATTATAGTTCTTGTTTAAACATATTTTAAACTGATTAATAATAATTATTTTTATCAATCCTGATTTATACTACAACTCTATTGAGGAGGTCAATTTTGACAACAACTAACAAACTCTCTGCACGTCAACAAAATCTAAAACAGGTTCTTACATTATTAGATAATAATGATGAATTGTCAGCCAAAAAATTATCAAGTCTGACAGGCTTAAGCATCGTCAGTGTCAACAAATTACTAGACATTTTGATTTCTAAAAGTAAAATAATTGCTACTGATTATCTTAATACTCGTGGCCGCCGAGCAAAAATCTATAAAATGAATTATGAAGCTATTTCCCTAGGAATTGTTCAACTGGTTGAGGATAAAAATCAAATTAAGGCTACTTATTTTTTGACTGATCTACTTGGAAATATCAAATATAAAAAATTCAATAATAAAAGAATCTCTTCTATTGAACAATTGACTAACTTTATTCACCAACAAACTAATTTAAATAAACCATCAAAAATAATTATTGGCATACCTGGGGCCGAGTTAGATGGCTACCTTCAAATAAGTGACGTTAAATCACTAAGTGGAATTAATTTATCATTAGCAATTGAAACTGCCACAAACATTGAGACTATTGTTGCCAATGATGCTAATGCTGGAACTTTTGGCGGAGCAATTAAATTGCATCAAAATGAAGGCATAGCAGTAGGAATTTATTTTCCTAATAATTTCGGACCGGGTGTCGGTATCGTTATCAATAATCATCTAATCAACGGTGCTGATGGTTTAGCTGGTGAAATTGAATACAGCACTGTTAATAAAAATTTGAATATAACTGATCAAATAACACAACATATTCAAAATATTATCAGTCTATTAAACCCTAATTTAATTATCGCTTATGTGGATAAGCTTAGCCTTCCTCCAATTCAAATTGATCAAATCAAGCAAACTATTCAACGAAATTTACCCTTATATCAAAAATATCAACTCGATTTTAATCGCAAATTTGAAAATGATTACTTAATTGGACTTGCTGCAATAGGTCGGAAAAACATTTTGAGAAAACTTGCAACTGATTGAAACCGTTTTACTAATTTGGTACAATATCCCTATCTTAATTAACCATGTTAAAAAAGGGAGTTCATTATGATCAAACTAATCGCAATTGATATTGACGACACACTTTTAAGTTCTCAGCATAAAATTACGCCAGATACAAAAGAAGCTCTTCAAAAAGCCTTAAACCAAGGAATTAAAATTGTACTTTGTTCCGGTCGCCCACTTGCTGGTGTTAGCCCTTTTCTTCAAGAACTAGGTATTATTGGAAATGAACAATACGTCATTACTTATAATGGTGGCTTAGTAGAAACTGTCTCTGGAAAATTACTGTCTCGTAAAATTCTCAATAATAGCGATTATCGTCGCATTGTTAAATATGTTAATGAAAACAAAATGCAATATTACGTACTGGATGATCAAAGTAATGTTTATACATCAAATCATGATATCAATCGCATTGCGGTTATCCAAGCATGGGAAAACAGTGCTGGCATACTGGTAAGAGAGCCAGATGAATTACCTAATGATTTTGAAATAACTAAGGCAGCAATTGTCGGAGAAAAAGAAACTCTCGATCAATATGAACAACCTGTTAAAAATGAATTTTCCGATGATTACTATGTTGTCCGTGCAGCAGATAACTTTTTAGAAATCATGCATCAAGGCGTTAATAAAGGAATCGGCCTTCAAAAACTATCAGAAATACTTTCAATTGCTCCAGATGATATTATGGCTATTGGGGATGAACAAAACGATATTCCAATGTTCAAGTTTGCTAAGACCGCTGTTGCAATGGGAAATGGTTCTAAATTGGCTAAGAAACATGCAACATTTATTACAGATACCAACGACAACGACGGAATTGCAAAAGCCTTAGAAAAGTTAGTGTTCTAATGAATATTAAATATGAAGTTGTTCAACCAACTCCCAAACTCCCTTTCAAATATTATTTACACGATGAAAACTCTCAAAAAATCGTTACTCCACATTGGCACCGCAGTATTGAGTTAGGTTATTTAACATCAAATAACTACTTGGAATTTAAAGATAATGACATCACTTATCATTATCAAAAAGGTGATATTTGGGTTATAAATTCTAGAGATGTTCATTCATCTCAGTTAAATGACAGTAAGAATCTTATGCAGTTTTGTTTGATAATCGATTATGATTTTTTGAAACAAGCTTATCCTAATATCAATCAACTAACATTCTCTCTCCATGGACGTCCTACATCCATTAAGCAATTAGTTGCTTATCAGGAATTAGAAAAAGAGTTACGCATGATGATTCAACTGTTACAAGATCAACGTGATGACGGCTCTAATTTGTCATTAACTGGACATATTTATTTGATTATGGCTAATTTAATTCAGAATTTTTCTCATAAGAGTGATTCGACTCAAACACAACTAAACGAAACTTTAATCGATCAAGCATTAGGGACAATCAATACTTACTATATGGGAGACCTCAATAGTAATAATCTCGCTAAACAATTAAATACCTCGGTCACAACGCTTAATCAACAATTTCATCAAGCGGTACAAATGCCGATTGGAAAATATATTACTACCGTCCGCCTCTTAAATGCACAAAAAGAATTGTTAAATACAACTAATAATATTGATTCCATTGCAATGAATTGTGGATTCTCTAGCACCAAATCATTTATCAGAAACTTTAAACAATGGAAGGGAACTACCCCTTTTCATTATCGAAAAAAATTTAACTAACTTAGGAGAAACATCAATGACAATTAAATTAGTAGCAACTGATATGGATGGAACTTTCTTGACTGATGAAAAACATTTTGATAGGGAAAGATTCAGTCGCATATATAGTTACATGACTAATCACAACATAAAATTTGTCTCTGCCAGTGGTAACCAATATTATCAATTGAAGGATTTTTTCAAAGACTTTCCTGAAACACTCTTTGTTGCTGAAAACGGAGCCCTTATTGGTAGTCACAAAAAGATTTATCAAACTGACAATTTTTCGATTGAAACTACTCAAAAAACCATCGACGTATTAAATAATTTATCTGAGATTCAATTCATTATGTGTGGTGAAAAGTCTGCCTACATTTTAAATAGTGCAACACCTGAATTTTATGAAATAAGTAATTTTTATTTTCCAGAACTCACTAGTGTGGATGATATGGCTATGGTTGACGATAAAACATTAAAGTTTTCAGTTAACTGTCCTGATGATAAAACTGAATACTACATGGATAAACTATCTCAACTAATTGGACCAAATGTTTCAATTGTTTCCAGTGGTCATGGCGACATTGATGTTATTCGAGCCGATGTTAATAAAGCAACTGGTCTAAGTTATTTATCCGACAAACTAAATATTGATCCAGCAGACATGTGCGCTTTTGGCGATGGTGGCAATGATTTAGAAATGTTACGCTACGTTGGACACGGAGTTTCGATGCAAAATGGTTCCAATATCGTTAAAAAAACGGCCCCCTATCAAACAATTGACAACAACCAACAAGGTGTCTTACAACATCTTGAAGAACTATTTGAAATTTAATATCAATTTTTCTTCATACTTTGTTTAATATATCATCTAATTTTTTCAATATTTTCTTCATATTGGGTTGGTAAGATTAATACATAATCAAATAAGAAATAAGTTTTGATTATCCTCCCCCCCTATAATGGAAGTATTCTAAAAACAAAAAGAGATAGAAAATCCAACAAATTGGATTCTTTATCTCTTTTTTCATATCTTAATATTAATTATTGTAATAAATGACACTATATGGCATATAATCAATATTAAGCACTTTTTTAAATATTGGAGGGAATATTTATGAAATTGAAAACGTCTCTGATAACAACTATTGGTATTTCGCTTTTTTCTACTATAGTTCTAGGTAGTTTACCCACTCAACAAGTTAAGGCTAATACATCTAATCAACAACCTACAACTGATGTTAGTGATAACACTGATTTAAACACTCAAAATACAAGTCAAAACAATAATGAAGATAGTAATTCCTCATCAACTGATACTATTAGTAACACAGCAGATTCTCAAAAAAGCATAAACAATAGTACTTCACAGCAAACACAAACAACCATACAATCGGCCACTGTCACAAACGCCGCGAACACATCCACAACAACAAACAGTGACGATACACAATCAGCTACTATTTCTTTTACTGATACTGGCAATTCTGACGGCTCGGTAATTGATAAAACGGGATCAACTTATACACTTAGTGGTTCTTACAAAGTTGGAACTAAAATAACAGATTTATTACCTTCAGATTTTACAAGAGCTTATACAGTAAATAATCCTGACACTGAAATTGAAGCTGGAACAGATAAATATAATCTAAGCGTTACTGGTAAGTCACTAACAATGAAAGTTCAAGGTTTTAATAACCCTGATAACTATGAAGCTCCTGATCTTATATCTCCCAGTTATACCGTTTCCAATTATGGTAAAAAAGTTAATTTAATATACACAAATGGTAATCCAAGTTTATATTCACCTTCAAACACTGCTAATGGTTATACATTGACAAAACTTGTAGATAAGAATGGAAATGATCTTCCTACCGCCGATGGAGATTCACTAATTTTTACTTTTGATATGCCTGATATATCCACTACTAACCCAAGTGGTGGGTACTTCATCCGGGCAATCTATGACACTCCCATTAACCAGGACCTAAATGTTAAGTATCTTGATGATGAAGGTAATACACTTTTTACTAAAACCATAAACAAATACAAAGACGGTAACGACATTATGACCGGTGACGTCATCAGTGATCCATCGTCCATAATGGATTTTGACACTGATAATTACACTTATTGGAAAACAAATGACTTACCTTATACAGTTACAGGCAGCAATAATGTGGACATTTATTTATTATTAAATAATCTCAATTACACTATTGTGAATTATATAGACAAAAGTACGGGGAAAATAATTTATACGGATAAATTACGTGGCGATGTGGGTAATACCATATCTATCAAAGATATTCAAAGCATCCAACCATCCTATCATATGGTCGATAACGCAGGAGATTATACTGTTAAAAAGGATAATGAAACTCTTAATCTTAATGTCTCAGATGAACTTGTTTTAAATATTACCCAAAAAGTAAATGGCAATATTATTTTCGATGCTCCTGTAAGTAATAAATTGGTTAAAGATATATTACTTAGTGACTCAAATAACGTTACTAGCTTTCAATATGGTATGTCTAAGGATATCCTTATTCCTTTAGATTTATCCCAAGTACCTGGCATAAGTTTAGATCAAGTTATTAATCTCTTAACTGCAGCGGGAGCTAGTAACTTTGTAATTGATTACGGAACTAACGAAAGTATATCTTTGACGGTTTCATATCAAGATTCAACTGGTAAAGAAATAAGTAGTTTTACCCTGTCCAACTCTTCAAATGATGATTTAGATGCTGTTCAAAGTATTAAAGACAACTTACCTAATAACTATACAATTGTTGATGAAAACAATTTATACACGGTTAAAGATGGAAAGATTGTTGTTCAAGTTAAAACTAATTCAGATAATAATACTGGTAGCGGATCTGGCAGTGGTTCAGGTGACTCAGATAATAATACCGGCGATAAGGAAGCTATTGAAGAGACACTCGGAACACATCCAAACCTATCATCTATTAATATTTATGATGATAATGGTAATTCAACTGGATCAACAGTCGCTCCAAATACTGACTGGCGTACAGATGAAAAAATGATATTGAATGGCAAAACATACTACCGTATCGCCACTAATCAATGGGTCAATGCCAATGATATCTATGTCTACTACAATAATCCTAGTTATGTTAGAACTTATTCTGATTCTTACAAGTTGTTAGTCAACTCACAAGACCAAGCAATTACCAATCGAGGATTAGCCGCTGGCAGCGATTGGGTTTCAGACCGATATGCTTACTTCAATGACCAAAAATATTACCGTGTAGCTACTAACGAATGGATCAGTGCTAGTGATGCTTTTGAATATCAACCAATTGACCAAGTTGTCCAAACCACAAGTAATGCACAGCTCTTTGATGACAAGGGTAATGTTGTAAGAACCATTTCCTCACTTAGTCTCAAAGCTGATAAAATTGCAACAATCAATGGAACAAAGATGTATCGTGTAGCCACTAATGAATGGTTACCCATTACTGATATACAAGAATAATATATGTAAAAAGACACTAGTAATCAAAGTAGATTACTAGTGTCTTTTGGCTGTACGATAAATAGAGTTGATAGGCATTTTGCCATCAACTCTATTTTTGTATACCATTTATTAATAAAACTATTTTAGAACATCAAAAAGACACCATCCATACCTTTAGATGTTCTACCCTCTACAGCTTCACAATGAAAGGAATTTGAATGATGTCCCTAAGTAATAAGTCTATACGAAACGCTCTT
>NZ_NIPR01000062.1 GCF_002872255.1 Companilactobacillus nuruki | reverse complement strand
AAAAAAGGAAGAAAAGAAAAAGAGAGAGGCGGAAGAGAAAGAGGAGTAGAAGAGAAAGGGCAGGAGAAGAAAGGAAAGAAAAGAAAAGGAAGAGGAAAGAAAAGAGAGAAAAAAAAGGAAAAAAAAAAAGAGAAGGAAAAAGAAAGGAAAAAGAAGAAAGAGGAGGAGAGAGGAAAAAAAAAAAGAGAGAAAAAGAAGGAGCGGAGGAAGAGTAAGAAGGGGAGAAGAGAAAGGATAGGGGAAGAAAAAAGAAAAGGAAAGGGAAGAGAGGAGAAGGAAAAAGAAAAAGAGAGAAAGAAAAAAAAAAAAAAAGAAAAGAAGAAAAAAAAAAAGGAGAAGAAAGAAAAAAGAGAAAAGAAGAAAAAAAAAAAAGAAAAGAAGAAAAAGAAAAAGAAAAAAAAAGAAAAAAAAAGAAGAAGAGAGAAAAGAAAAAAAAAGAAAAGAAAAAAAAAAAAAGAAGAAAGAAGGAAGAGAAAGAGGAGAAAAAGAGAAAGAAAAAAGAAAAAGAGAAAAAAAAAAAGGAAAAAAAGAAAGAAAAAAGAAAAGAAAAAGGAA
>NZ_NIPR01000061.1 GCF_002872255.1 Companilactobacillus nuruki | reverse complement strand
GTCCTTTTTTTGTGCATTTAAAAGTTATATTTGTAGACTATTTTTTCTGAAAATGATTCTATGTAAATAAATAGTTTTATAATAGTAAATGTATTATTTACTAGAGAGGGGATAACAAAATGGTTAAATTTTTACGTACTAGTAAAATTGCATCAATCATTTTAGCAATTATTAGAATTTATTTAGGTGTCCTTTGGACAATGGCTGGCTGGGAGAAAATAACTGGTGGTGCTTCTGGAGCCGTCAAGGGTTTATTAACTAATGCGGTTAAAAATCCAGTTACTGGACCAACTGGTAAAGTTGTTTATCCTTGGTTTAATGATATGCTGAGTGCAATTCTACCACATTACAGGGGTATGAGCTTAATGGTTTCTTGGGGTGAGTTTTTAGTCGGTTTAGGATTAATTTTCGGCTGTCTTACTACTGCTGCGGTATTCTTTGGTTTACTGATGAATTTCTCATATATGTTGGCAGGAGCAATCTCAGTAAATCCTGAGTATATTTTCTTGGAATACTTCATTATTATTGCTGGATTTAACGCTGGCAAAATTGGATTGGACTATTGGGTAATTCCATGGATTAGAACTAATATCTTCAAACAAAGACAAAAATCCGATATTTGGAGTTAACTAAAAGGTTTAAGCTGAATTAAAAGTAATATAAATTATTAACAGAAATGTGGGATGAAATATATTCGACCTTTGAATATGTTTTGTCCCACATTTTTTCATATAATGACTGTAAAATTATTTGTTTCTATGTTTAAATAATCAATTATTAGGTAATTAAGGAAGGCAGAATCGAATGGTAAAAATAAGAATGGCTACTGAGAATGACGCACAAAGTTTATTGGATATTTATGCTCCATATATCAAAGAGACAACAATTACATTTGAAGATGTTGTTCCTTCATTAACAAATTTCAAACAACGTATTCATGATATTATTCTAAGTTTTCCTTATTTTGTAGCAGAAGATGATAATGGAAAGATTATTGGTTATGCCTACGCTCATCTTTATGGTCCCAGAGCTGCCTACGCTTGGACTGCTGAGGCAAGTATTTATGTGGATCGTAATTTTAAGGGTCATGGATTGGGAACAGCTTTATATCAGAAATTAGAGGATGCACTATGTTCTCAAGGTGTGGTCAATTTGATGGCTTGCATAACAGAGGGAAACGAAAACAGTATTCACTTTCATGAAAAATTTGGATATAAGGAAGTCGGAACCTTTGTCAAAGTTGGTTATAAGTTTAATCGTTGGTTGGATGTTACTTGGATGCAAAAGAGTTTGAATCCTCGAACTGATAATATGAAAAAAATAATTTCTTATAATAAATTAAGTTAAAAAATTTGACTTAGAGTTACCTCTAGGTAGTATGATTTTTATGACATGGAAGGAGTGTTTTTATGACAGAAATAACGAATACATTTGAACTTGCTAATGGTGTCAAAATACCTAAGGTTGGCTTTGGTACTTGGCAGATTCCTGCTAGTAAGGCAAGAAAAGCTGTTAAGGATGCTATTGAAACCGGATATAGACATATAGATACTGCTTTGGTTTACGATAACGAAAAAGAAGTTGGAGAGGGAATCAAGGATTCTGGAGTAAAA
The DNA here is from genome assembly GCF_002872255.1 of Companilactobacillus nuruki. GTDB lineage: Bacteria > Bacillota > Bacilli > Lactobacillales > Lactobacillaceae > Companilactobacillus > Companilactobacillus nuruki. Next base: position 97,364 of record NZ_NIPR01000061.1, on the reverse strand, counting down.
CGTGAAGATTTGTTTGTAACATCAAAATTGCCATCACATACTAAATCATATGATGGAGCACTAAAAGATTTTGAAACTACAATGAAGAATTTAGATCTTGATTATTTGGACTTATATTTAATCCATGCTCCATGGCCATGGAATGAAATTGGTTCTAATCATGATAAGGGAAATATTGAGGCTTGGCGTGCGATGGAAGAGATTTATAAATCTGGTCGTGTGAAAGCTATTGGTGTTTCAAATTTTAATGTTCATGATCTGGAAAATGTTATGAAAGATGCTACAGTCAATCCAATGGTTGATCAAATTCAATATTACGTTGGATTCACAGAACCTAAGATTACTGAATTTGCAAAGAAGAACAATATTTTGGTAGAAGCTTATTCACCTCTTGCCACTGGTGGTTTGATTAATAATGAAGATGTCTTGGAAATTGCCAAAAAGTATAACGTCAGTGTACCCCAATTAGCACTTAAGTTTGTGATTCAAAATGATGTTTTACCTTTACCAAAGGCTGTCCATAAAGAACATATTGAAGCTAATACTAAATTAGATTTTGAAATTAGTGATGAAGATATGAAGGTATTGAATTTAATGCCTGATACAGCACCTTCTCATTTCCATAATCCTACACAAGGATAAAGATTTTGAGTATTAAGACAAAAGAGCCAGTAATTGTATTTTGATTACTGACTCTTTTTACGTTTTTATTATAATTTATATTATTTTTGAACCTTGGCCTACCGAAATTTCCATTTATAATAAATATATGTAGTATTAAAGAAAAGTTGGTCTTAGATTTAATTCTAAATATATATAGGGGATAGTGGTATGGAACTATACGAATCAACATTTGCAATTTTAATTGCAGTTGCATTAGGAAACATTATTTCAAGATTTTTTTCAAAAATTTCTTCAACATATATTAATTTATTAGTAGGAGTTGTCTTTGGAATAATTCCTTTTACGAACCATATGATTCTTGAATTTAATAATGAGGTTTTTATGTTATTAGTTATTACTCCACTTCTATTCTTCGAGGGACAGAAGACGATGAATTATATTGTTTGGCAAAAATATCGTAATATAATTAGCACGGCAGTCTTTTTGGTGGTAGTAATTGCCATTGTAGGAACAATTTCTGTTAATTGGTTAAATGGAATTTCCTTGCCTTTGGCAATGATAATTGTGGCTATTAGTACACCAACAGATGCTACTGCACTGGAATCTGTTAAATCAGGATTAATTTTGCCTAAGAACATTGGTTCAATGTTAAAAATGGAATCTTTATTTAATGATGCAACCGGAATCGTTCTCTTACAGGCAGCTTTAATTTGGTATCGTACAGGAGAATTTTCTTTTATAAATAATTCAAAAACATTTTTTGTTTCTGCAATAGGTGGAATGTTTTTCGGAGTATTCATGGCATTTATGATCATGCTATTTCGTCAATGGTTAGTTAGAACAAAAATTAATGTGATCTCATCGCAGACTTTGATATTTCTTTTGACGCCCTTCATTATTTATATCTTGGCAGAAAGAATCGAAGTGTCAGGTATTATTGCGGTAGTTAGTGCGGGTCTAGTTTTTAATAGTGAGGTCAGACGAAGCCGATTTACATCGCCTAGACAGATGCATTTTGGTGTTCAATTAATGAATTTTTTGAATGAAATTTTGAATAGTTTTGTTTTTGTTGTCTTGGGGATTAGCTTAGAACGGATAGTGGTTCAACAAAACAATAATCTTACTCATTCATTTCAGTGGTTGGTAATAGCATTTGTAGTATATATATCATCACTATTAGTTAGATTTATTTATTCAAGAGTTGTTAGTCGACTGAGCGTAATGGATGCAATAATTTTTTCATTGGGCGGAGTGCATGGGTCTGTTACTTTAGCGATGGCCTTTTCTGTTATTGGAATGGGTATTAAAAATAATTCTAGTGTTTTTAATTTAATTATTTTAGTTGAATCAGCAGTTATTATTTTAAGTATGATTGTTCCTACAATTGTTTTTAGATTTATATTACCCCGAGATACTCAAGCTGATGTTTCAAAACAAGTTTATAAAATCCGGAATCAAATGGTAAGTTTAGGTATTAAAAGTGTAAATGACATTCCAAATGTATCTCAAGAAGTTAGAGATAGTGTGATCTACGATTTGAAAGATCAATTGCAGGAGAATAATGTACATCAATATTTGAGACAATGGAACAATGTTAACGGTGAAGTAGGTATTTTTGCTGATGATCTCCATGAGCAAGAACATAGAGTATTACTACATGCATTTAGTGTCGAACAGAAATATTTGTGTGATATTTCGGAAGAAGGGCCTATTGAACAAACATATATAGATGATATTTTTAGCGAACTTTTATTAGCCGAATCATTAATTTTAGACCCTAACAATCAAGGTGAACGATAAAAAAATAAAATTATTAGCAAATTGTTAGACAATTCACATACATCATGATAATATAAAAATATACTAATGATAACGATAAGATTTTTTAGACAAGGAGATGAACTATGAAATTAAAAAACGATAACTTAATGAAGCTTTTAACATCCGATATGGAACCAAAAATCAGCATTATCTTACCAATTCATCCGGAAACTCCTCAGGTAGAGAACAATATTCTCACTTACAAAAATCTTTTAAAAGACGTCAAAAAAGATCTTGAGTACAATTATCCACGTCGGGACTGGAAAAATGCAGTTGAAAGATTAGATGCCTTAACTCTTGATAGAAGATTATGGAACGATGCCAAAAAGGCCTTACTTATTTTTGCTAACAACGAAGCAATGGAAATTTGTGAGATGGAACATACAGTTTTGGCTAAAGAACATATTGGAAATACTTTCTTGATACAGGATCTTTTATTACCTGAAGAGAATGTCCATAAACCAGATTATTTAATCAATATTAGTCGTGATCGAATTAATGTAATGGAAATGGATAGCCTAAGAGAGATTGAAATTGAGGGACTTCACACTATGTTCTCTGATTACTATTCTGACTTTGATGCTAATGCCAATTTAAATTCAGGTTCATATGGTGGTTTAAACGCAAGTTACCACGGACACCGTGCTAAATCCGAAGAGCAACAAAAGGACCAAGCCATTTATTACCAGTATCTAGATAAGGAATTAAAAGACCTTCACCAAAAATACGGATACACTTTTGTGTTAGCTGGATTACCAGAGGTATTAGATGTCTATCTAAATTCATACGAAAAAAGAGACTATATCGGTGGTATTATCCGTGGATCAGTTATGAATTTGAACAGAGCAGAATTATCAAAACGTATTGATGAGTACAATCTCTTTGAGAGAATGGCTAATATTGAAAAGGTTAAACAAGATGTAGAACAAGCTAATAATCAGGATCGTGTTATTAACGATTTAAGTACTATTGAATCTGCTTTAGATAATCGGGATGTTAAGTCATTAGTTTCGTTTAACGATGGTAGTTCATATTCAGTAGAGCATAATAAGTTACTACTGAAATCCTTAGTCAATAAAATCAATTGTCGCGTAGTTTATACAGTAGGCGACAAGAGTTATCCTAGTATGAATGCTATTTTGTACTAAGAACGTGTGAAAGCACGTTTGGCTTTGAGGATTAGAGCATTAAAATAACCTAGTAATCGTATTTTGATTACTAGGTTATTTGTTTTATGTTTTATAACTGTATTTTTTTGTGGTTACAGTGTAAATCTAGTTATTTGGATTTTGGTTTATTTTCCCTTAAAACTTTGGCAGGATTACCTACGACAATGACATTATCAGGGAATGAATGAGTTACGACAGAACCCGCACCAACAATAATATTATTTCCCAAAGTGACACCGGGTAGAATTGATGCACCGCCACCGACCCAAACATCGTTACCAATCGTTATCGGAGCAACTGTTTCGGCTTCGGTTCTTCTAAGCGATGGATCTAAAGGATGTTGAGGCGTGTAGAGGCCAACTTTGGGGCCGAACTTAACATCATTACCGATTGTTATTTTACCTTCATCACAAAGCATTACATCGTGATTAGCATAGAAGTGATTACCAATAGTAATGTTAACGCCATAACTGAAATAAATTGTTGGTTCAACGAAGAATCGATCTCCTACTGATTTCATCAAGCTCTTAATTTTGGAATTACGTTCGTCATTATTAGAAATACGATTGTATTCCATTAATTTTTTACGAACATCGTTGCGTAAGGCAGCTAAGTCGTTTGATTCCAAATAAAGTTCTCCATTAATCATTTTCTGGTAAGATGAATCTTCTTCAATATCCATTTTTTATTAATCTCTCCTCAAATAAACAATATATTAAGCATAGCACAGTAGTAAAATTCTTGTGTTAGGGATATATAAAATAAAAAAGACCGGAGCATTAGGATTGGGAATTATCCTAACACTTCAGTCTTTTTGGGATTTTAAAACAAACTAATTAACTATTTTTATGTGTGTAATGTGAGAGAGTGGTTAATCAGTTTTGAATAATGGAGCCCATTGACTTACTTCATTTTTGAAGAAGTCAATGTAAGGTTACTGTAGAATGAATCATCGTTAGCGGGACTAATATTAAATCCTTTAACACGATTGTTAACTGGTTGCCATGCATAAGAGAATTGCTCTCCGACAACACCAGCTTGGGAATTCATATAGTTCTGCCACTCTTTAAATGTCTTAGCACGAGTGGTATCGTTCCATGAAGTACTATCATTCATTTTATTGATTAATTCAGTATTTTTCTTTGTGACGAAATGTCCGTAATTGAATGGAGCAGTATCGCCATACAGTTGTGACTCAGTAGGTTCAGATGACATAGACCATACTCCTAGCCAAAGATCCATCTTATTTTGAGTTGGTTTTTGGAGAGTATCATAGAAGCTATTCATTTCCATTGGTTTACCATTAGTGAATTTAACATTTAGACCAATTTTGTGCCATTGTTGTAGATAGTCTTGATAAACGGCTTCTGTACTTGAACTACTTGACATAGCACCAAAATGGATTGTAAGTGGTTTACCTTTTGGATCTGAACGCCACTTGCTGCCATTACGCTTCTTGTAACCAGCATCGTCAAGTAACTTATTGGCTTTTTTGATATTCAATGTATAACCCTTAGCGGACTTATCATAATATTTATCAAAAATTGGAGGAAGAATAGTATTGGCACGTTGCTTGACGCCATTACCAAATTTCTTAGTAACTTGATCGATGTTTAGAGCATACATCATGGCTTGACGTAAGCTCTTATTAGCCATTTTCTTATTTGAATCGGAAACATTTTTACCTGTCTTAGTATCGTAATGACCTAAATTAAATGCAAAGTAACTATAAGATAGTGATGGTTTGCCAATATTTGTGTAACCTTTTAAATTTTTAAGGTTCTTATAATCAGTTCCACCAAGAGATGCGGCAGCAAAAGGAACAACTGAATCATATTTCTTTGATTGAAGGGCCTTATCAATATTGTTCATTGAAACAACATTGATAGTAATATGACCAATCTGTGCTTTCTTGCCGTAGTAATACTTATTTGGTGACCAACTAGTTGATTCACCTTCGACAACTTTATCCAACTTATATGGACCAGTGAAAATAGGATTCTTACGAATTTGGTCGGATGCGGCAAGTTTGGCAATTGGAACATCCTTGATATATTCATATGGTTCAACAGAACCCCAGATAAATGAGTTTCCTGAGAATTTCATACTTGGAGCCATCTTTTTGAATTGAATAACAGCTACTTTACCATTTTCACCCTTAGGGAAGGTAATACCAGAAATTGTGTTTGCTGTACCATCACGATATTCTTTTAAACCAACAATATTTTCGAAATCAGAAGAGTATTGTTGAGTAGTAGATTTCTTATTAGCTAGGACTTCATAAGAATATTCAATATCCTTGGCTGTAACATCTGAACCATTTGACCATTTAGCATTGCTACGAAGGGTGATAGTAGCGGTTTTTGCCTTACGATCAAGCTTTTGGTTAGCAAGTCCACCATCAACGATTTTATAGTTCTTGTCATATTTGAATAAATTGTTCAAATTACCAGGTGCAAAAGCCATGGCATCGGAAGCATTAGAACCCAAAATTGGATCAGTGATCCCTTGGAACGGTGAATTATTGACCAAGGCCAATTTCAAAGTTCCATTCTTAGTAGCTGATTTATCAGTTGCGTCTGAATTCTTATAATTAGTTGAGAATTTAACGGCTGAATTTGATGAAGAAGAGCTGTTATTAGAACAGCCGGCAAGTGTCAAAGCAGCTAGAAAAGTAACTGCGGCGACGATTAATTTATGTTTGGTTTTAACCATTGTGTTTCCCCCTTAAAAATTAATAACCCTAAATTTTAACCAATTCCCCGTGTTGAAAGATGAGTTGGCATTGAATAAAAAGATGCGTCTGTAATGATGGAGGCACCACTTCCCTTAAATTTTTTAAGTTAATCTGAAATACCGTGACGTTGTGAAGCATCGGCAGCTCTTCTAACGACTTGACCAATATAACTGATAGATAAACAGAGAATGATGATCAAGAGGGCTGCTGGCAACCAGGTCCACCAGTATTGAGTGATATTATTGGGATCGTTGGCATTGGCAATCAAAGTACCAAGTGATGGTGTTTGAATAGGGAGACCAAATCCCAAATAAGAGAGTCCTGTTTCAACACCTATATTTTCTGCGAACGATAAGGTCGTATCAACGATGATCAATGAGGAAATATTCGGCATGATTTCACGAAAAATAATTTTGAAACTACCAGTTCCAGACGTTTTAGAAGCTGCGACATAATCTTTTTCAGATTCGGAAAGAGTTCTTGAACGGATCAAACGCGAGGTTCCTTCCCAATAAAAGATTGAGAAAATAAAAGTCAAAGTAACGGCATTGTAGCTTTTGATGATAGTAACTAAAACAATGATCATCATGGTCATTGGTAACATCATCATAAAGTCATAGACACGCTGCATTCCCCAGTCGATGTAGCCATTGAAATAACCAGAGATTAGTCCCCAACAAATACCGAAAGTTGAAGAAATAAGTGTTAAGCCAATAGCGATACCGATAGAGTTTCTTGCGCCAACGATCAGTTGTTGAAGAATCGGACGTCCACCAGTGTCCGCTCCTAATAAGAAACCGTTTGAACCAGGTGTAGCATTGTAGTTCATGATGTCAGTTTCCATCATCTTAGGAGTGTTGATAAATAGGGAAGCAATCATAACGAATAGAATAAATGTGACAACCAATATCAAAGCAACCATTGCTGGTTTATCAGCTTTGAATTCACTCCAAATAATTTTGCTAGATGAAGGAGTAGCTTCATCTTGGGCTTCTTTAGAAAGTCGTTCTAGGTCGGCCGCTGAAATGTCTGAATGTTTGTTTAAATTCTCTTCCATAATAACGACCTCCTTATTGAATTCTGATTCTAGGATCGACGATACTTAGGATGATATCTGAAAGTAAGGTACCTAATAGATTTAAGATTCCGTAAATTAAAACTAAAGCGGTGATAACTGTATAATCACGATAACTGATTGAATTAATAAAGAGTAATCCCATACCAGGATATGAAAAGACTGTCTCAGTAAATAGGGAACCATTTAACAGACCAGTAATTGAGTAACCTGCAAAGGCTGCAATAGGTAAGAGTGAATTTCTGAAGATGTGATGTCTGTAGATGTCTTTTTCAGGGACACCCTTTGAACGAGCGGTTCTAACATAATCTGATCCCTTGGCATCAATAACCTCGGAACGAAGATATTGCACAATGTTAACAGTTCCGAACAAAGCTCCAAGGATTCCTGGTAGAAGAATGTGATAAAGTCTTGAAGCAATGGTTGGAAAACCGGGATTGGCTGTTGACGAAACGGAACCTGTAGTTGGGAACCAACCTAGAACATAACCAAAGATCCAGATCCCAATAACTAAAATAACGAAGAAGGGGATACAGTAAGTTACATAGGTATAAATTCTGATAATTGAATCTGGTAATTTTCCTTCATGTTTAGCGGCGTACATTCCCATCGGTAAAGCAAAACAATAAGTTAAAACAGTTGTGAATAAAGCTAACCAAAGTGTGTTAACGGCACGACCACTAATTAAACGGGTAACTGGTTCTTGATATTGATAACTATTACCAAGGTTACCGTGGAACAAATGAACTACCCAGTTCCAATATTGCTGATACCAAGGATCGTATAGGCCATTGATTTTCATTAAATGATGAATTTGAGCAGGGTCAGCCTTGGGATTGATTGAACCAGTAAATGGGTCACCAGGCATGGCTTTAGCAAGTAGAAAAACTAGAATACTAAGAATAATAATTTCAGGAATCATGATTAAGATACGACGGAGAATTGTTTTCCACATTATGCTTTGACCTCGCCTTCATGTTTGATTTTTTCAACCAAATCCTCAGGTAAAGCAACTGAATGAGTTGGTGAAATTTGGACTAATGGATAAGCCTTGCCATCTTTGTCATAGTATTTATCTTGCTGCTCTTGATAAATCTTTTCGACCTCTAAACGTTGTTCCCGATGTTCTTGACGATGATTAACATTAGTTTCAGGAATGGCGGCCAATAATCGCTTGGTATAGATATGTAAGGGATGGTTGTAAATATCATCTCTAGTACCAATTTCAACCAGACGACCACGATTCATAATGGCGATGTTATTGCACATGTGTCTGACGACACCCAAATCGTGTGATATGAAAAGATATGAAATTCCAAATTCTCTTTGAATTTTTTTCATAAAGTTAAGTACTTGAGCCTGGACTGAAAGATCCAAAGCTGAAACAGGTTCGTCAGCAATGATCAATTTAGGATTGGTAGCTACCGCTCTGGCAACACCGATACGTTGTCTTTGCCCACCTGAAAATTGGTGAGGATATTTATAAAGTGCATCAGCATCAAGCCCAACAATGTCTAGTAATTGAAGAACACGTAATTTTTCTTCATTAGCATCTAGTTTCTCAAAGTTTCTTAATGGTTCAGCGATGATGTCTTCAATTCTTTTTCGAGGATTCAAACTAGAAAGTGAATCTTGGAAAATCATTTGAACATCGTGATTGTAATCGAGTTCCTTGCGATTAGATTTTTTAGTGATGTCTTTACCTTTATACATAATCGAACCACTAGTGATCTTTTCCAGACCAACCACTGATTTACCAGTTGTCGATTTACCAGAACCTGATTCTCCAACAAGGCCATAAGTTTCGCCAGCTTCAATATTGAAACTAATACCATCTACCGCCTTGACTGAATAGGTGATTCGATTCCAAAAACCAGAACGGATGGGGTAATGCACTTTTAAATCGTTGATTTCAATTAGGCTCATGCTCTTTGTCCCCCTTGATCAGGAAATTCGAAATCTTTATAGCAAGTACAACGAACACTATGTCCAGACTCTATTTCGTGCATTATTGGATTCGTTTCGTGAGAAGAACTTTTTACCCAAGGAATTCTTGGGGCAAAACGATCTCCCGTATGAGGCATTTTTTGTAATGAAGGGACATTTCCTTTGATGACATATAAATCATCATTTTCGTTATCTCGTTGTGGCATTGATCTTAAGAGTGAACGAGTATAAGGATGCTTAGGAGTATTAAAAATTTGTTCAGCAGAACCCAGTTCAACTATTTGACCGGCATACATAACTGCAACTCGATCGGCTGTTTCGGCAACGACTCCTAAATCATGAGTGATTAGAATAATTCCAGCGTGATTTTCTTTTTGAATATCTCTTAAAACGTCAAGAATCTGTGCTTGAATAGTTACATCCAATGCAGTTGTTGGCTCGTCTGCAATAATTAAATCAGGTTTGCAAGCAATAGCAATGGCAATAATTACACGTTGTCTCATACCGCCAGATAGCTCATGTGGAAATTGATGAGCAGTTCTTTTAGGATTGACAATGCCAACATCTTTTAATAATTCCAAGACACGATCATGTTTTTGTTCAGCAGTGAGGTTGGTGTGATAGTCCATAACCTCTTGTATTTGATCTTCAATTCGTTTTAAAGGATTCAATGCCGATAATGGATCTTGGAAAATCATACCGATCTTGGCACCTCGAAATTGGTTGTAGCCCTTCTCATCAAGCGAGAGCAAGTTAGTGCCTTCAAAATCAATTTCGCCAGTGATTTTTGTTTCTGCTGGATCATGTAGTCCCATGATGGTTGTTGCTAGGGTGCTTTTTCCACAGCCAGATTCGCCAACAATAGCTAAAATCTCATCATGATGTACTTCAAGATTGATATGTGAAATTGCATCGTAATATTTACCCTTAATCTTAAATGATGTATTAACATCTTTAATATTCAAAAATTCTGATGTAGACTCCAAGAAATCCCCTCCTGGCTTCAATTTATCCCTAATTCGCCCTACAGCAAAAGCATAAACACGTATGATTGAATTGAGATGGTAACGATTGGTTATGATTATAATTAATTGTATTTTAATTTACAAGGATTATTTATTAAAGAAATATTAAAAATACTAATTTTGGCAAAGTGCCATATATTGTGAGAGGATAAAAGATTGAAAGCAATGTAACCCTTTACACAGCAAAGTTCGAAGGGACTATAAAGAAATATATGTGAATGAATAATCATATTAATATTGAAATAAATACAAAATGTCTTAATTAATACATTAATAAATATATATTATAAATTAGATTGTGAGAATCGTTGAACTTGAACGATTACTCGTGCCATACTATTAATAAAAGTTGTCGATTTAATTATTTCAAATAATATATGTTAATATGTCTTTAAGAAAAAAGGTGGATATATGCGTCATCGTAAAAAGAATAGAAAGCCATTAATTTTAATAGTTGTTTCAGTTTTAGTTATTTTAGTTTTATGTATAGTGTTTTTCTTTCCGTTAAATAATGTTTTGAGAAATGTAACAGGGAATGACACAGCTAGTGACAAGGTTGTTAAGTCTGAATTAGTGAAGAAAGTTAAATCCAAAAAAACAGGGGATTCAGCAAAGGATGAGAAGATTGATCGAGCTGCCTCTGTTCTGGGTAAAAAGAAAATGTCACAGATTATTTCAGCAGCAAGTAGTCAACAAAAAACTGCTGATTTAATTCAAGATTCCTCATCTTTATCTAAAGAACAATCCCAAAAAGCTGCTCAAGAAATTTTTACGAATGATAGTTATTCTGGGCTGAGAAATGCTGTTAGCGATGGAAATTGGTATCAGGCATATCAGCAATATCAGAAATTGTCTAATAATGGACAATTGAATCAATTGAGGCAAGATATAAGTCAATAAAAAATAGACATAATGGCCACTTAAAAATGGTCCTTATGTCTATTCTTTTGTGACAAAAAGTGATTTTAATCAGCATTTATACTGTTATTTAATTTGTATAATTTTTTCATAGTCTAATTTTTTAAGGTTTCTATAAGAATTGTCAATTATGGTTAAAATTATTACTGTCATATAAAATACTTGAATAGTTGATTTATATGTCTGGATAAATTAATTTATCCAAGTCATATTTCTTAACGTGGGAACTTTTTTATGACAGACTGTAAATACAAATTTTCCAATAATTTTGGAAAACTTATATTTTAGGTTAAAATATCATATATTATGAAAGGTACAGGTTGTATTTAGCATATGATGACAATAGGAAGATATTTGAGGACCAAGAGGTTCTTTAAAGAAATGACTTTACAACAAGTCGTTGATACAGTGAGCGAGGATTATAACTTCTCGACGTCGACTTCAGTTTTGAGTGCTATTGAAACTGATAAGAATAAGATCATTGACGGAGAGTTATTGTTCGTACTTTCAGATTTGTATGGAATTGATTTGAGTGAGATTAGTGAATTAATTCTAAAGAATTTAAAAGAGAACAATACTAGAAGATAAATATCAATATTGAACAAAAATTTGGGTTAGTTTGATTATTGATATAGGATTGTTACTTTTGAGAAAATGTGTCCTTTTGAGGGTACATTTTTTTATTTTGAAATAAATTAGGACATCTTTTTGTAATATCTAAATAAAAACGTTTACAATATGTATGAGGAAGTTTAAACATATTTTGAACATTACCAGTATTGAGGCAAAATAAATTGATTGGACGAAGAGAAATGAAATTTTGCGTAGATACAGATAAGAGAAATAGCTGGTATATTGGTACGGATAATTTTGACACGATGATGATCAATAAAATTGAATCAGTTATGTTTCAAGGAAATGGATATTTGGGTATCAGAGGAGTCTCCGAGGAACGACAACTTGGTGAACGTCGAGATATGTTTGTGGCGGGGACCTTTGATGCTTTTCCAGGTGAGGTAACTGAATTACCTAATCTACCTGATTTGGTCAATATGGAGATCAAAATTGATAAGGAGAGTCTGTCTTTAAATGATGGCTCAATAGAGGATTATCATAAATATTTGAATTTAAAAAATGGCGAATTGACGAGAACCTTTGATTGGATTATCAATGATAAGAGGATTAATTTTAGATTTTCTAGGTTCGTTTCAATGCGTGATAAGCATTTGTTTGTATCAAAAGTAGAAATTAGTTCGGACCAAAATAATTTGAATATCCAAATAAGATCAGGAATTGATGGTCAACAATCAAACAGTGAAACTCAACATATGATAGAGGGCAATAAGCGTTTATATGATGGGCAATATATTCAGTTGATGTCAGAAACTCAGCAGTCTCATATTAAATTTGCTTTCAATGTGAAAAATGATGCTTATATTGATGGGATTTTGTTGAATATGAAACCTTATATCAATATGGGACGTCGTCAAATTTTTTGTAATTATGATTTGAATTTGAATACTGATCAGAAATTCACGTTGATTAAATATGCTAATGTCTATACAAGTATTGATCGAAACAATGCTAACAGTGATCTTTCAACATTATCACTTGAAAGATTAAAATATAATAGTTTATCAAATTATGATGAATTATTACAAAAATCAACTAAATCATGGTTAAAAAATGTCTGGCAAAAAGATTACGTCAAGATAGATTCTGATGATATCAAACCACAAGTTGCCATTAATTTTGCACGGTATCAGTTAGTAGCTAGTACTCCAGATGATAATAGGATGAATATTGGAGCCAAAGGATTAACTGGCGAAGGCTATAAAGGACATACTTTTTGGGATACAGAAATATTTATGTTGCCATATTATATTTATGCTAATCCAGCAGTTGCCCAAAAACTTTTAGCTTATCGATATCTAGGATTAACAGGGGCACATAAAAAGGCTCAGAAGAATAATTATCAGGGCGCTCAGTTCCCTTGGGAGGCCGCCTGGCCCGAAGATGGTGAAACGGCACCATTATACGGGTCAGCCGATATAATCACCGGAGAGGCCATGAAAATCTGGTCAGGGTTCATTGAACAGCATATTACTAGTGATATTGTGATTTCAGTTATGGAATATCTGAACGCTACTAATGATCAGGAATTTGCTAAGAATATGGGATATGAAATTATTTTGGATGCGGCAAAGTTCTGGGTCAGTCGCTTAGAATATGATGAAGATCGTGATCGTTACGAAATTACGAATGTTATTGGACCGGATGAGTATAAGGAACACGTTAATAATAATGCGTTTACCAACTATACAGCTAAATGGTGTATTCAAAAGGCTATTAAAATTTTCAATACTTTGAAAGAAAATTATCCAGATATATATGTTCATTTAAATGAAAAGATGAATTTGAAAGAAACATATAATGAATGGATAGATAAAGTAAACAAAATTTATTTACCACGGCCCAATGTAGATGGTGTAATCCCTCAAGATGATCAATACTTATCTAAAAGAATTATTGATTTGTCACGTTATCAAACTAATAATCAAGTGAGCGATATATTTAAAAGTTACAATTTAACTCAAATTGATGGTATGCAAATAACTAAACAAGCAGATGTTTTACTGTTATTGAATCTATTTGGAGATCGTTTTGATGAAAAAATAAAACGAATCAATTGGAATTATTATGAACCCAAAACAACGCATGATTCATCATTATCATTGTCAACGCATGCTATGATGGCTAGTGATTTACGATTAAATAAAGAAGCCTATGAATTTTATGAAAAAGCTTGCGAAATAGACTTAGGAACACATATAGGCAAGGCTAGTCAGGGACTGCATTTGGCTGCTTGTGGTGGCATTTGGAATGCTACTGTAAAAGGGTTTGGTGGTTTGAAGGTTGTTAATAATAAGCTCAGCCTAGATCCAAATTTGCCAGCTAATTGGCAACAACTGCAATATCAAATTCACTGGCACAATAGTCTTGTAAAAGTCAGCATTGACCATAGTAAGATGATTGTAGGGGTTACTGATGGAGACTTGGAGTTCATTAGTCATGGTCAAACATATCGTGTAATTGATGGTAAAACGGTTGAATTAGATTATGTGGTAGAAAAAAGTTGATATAAAAAAATCTAGTGGCTTTGAATAATGGGAAGCTAGGTTATAAGTTCTTCTTGTATGTTTTTTAGTAAAAATAAATAGTTCGTATTAATTTGTAGAAATATATCAATTAATACGAACTTTTTTTGTATACTTAATTATTTTGAATAGAGTCTAGTATCACTAAAGCCCTAGCTAAATCAGAATAATTTAAATTGAACTCTTTTTGTAGAACATAATTAATTGGATTATGAATACGCTAAAATAGAATTATGACAAGATTTGGAGGAATAGACATGACTAAGGTAGCGATAATAACGGGTATATCATCTGGAATGGGTAAAGCAAGCGCGTTATATTTTAAGTCTAAGGGATTTGAAGTTTATGGTGGAGCCAGACGTGTTGAACGGTTAAAGGATTTAAATGAACAAGCTATTCATACGCAAGCATTAGATGTAACTGATAAAATATCGGTACGTAGTTTAGTCGATCGAGTGGTTAGTGAACAAAGTCGGATTGATGTGTTGATCAATAATGCTGGTTATGGAGAATATGGTCCTTTGGAAGAGGTGCCAATTGAAAATGCCAAAAAACAATTTGATGTTAATTTGTTTGGGGTAGGTCAAATAACACAATATGTTTTACCAATTATGCGTCGTCAAAAATCGGGTCGTATTATTAATATTTCTTCTATTGGTGCTGATGTATATAGTCCTCTGGGCGGATGGTATCATGCAACTAAAGCAAGCTTGAATATGTGGAGTGATGTGCTAGATTCAGAGGTTAAGAGATTTGGAATTCGTTCAGTCGTCGTACAGCCAGGAATTACTAAATCGGAGTGGAGTAAAATTGCTTTTGAAAATGCACGTAAGAATTTAAAAGAAAATTCACCATACGAAGAATTAATAAACAAGGTAGAAAATTTGTTCAATCAAATTGGAAGTGGAGCAACGTCTGAAGATTTGGCTAAGATATTCTATCAAGCTGCTACAGACAAAAATCCTAAGCGTCGCTACTATAATTCAGTAATGGATCATGGGATGGTTCTGATTGCTAAAAAAATGCCTAACACTTATCGTAAAGTGTTAACAAGATTAATTAAGTAGAGGATTTAATATGGCCTTTTTTGGATTTAAAGATATTGATAAATTATCAGAAGTAGATATGGCGGTATATCGCTTTATTGTTGACCATGACGAACAAGTTCCTTATATGAGAGTGCGTGATTTGGCGAAGGGGGCACATGTCTCAAACTCATCAGTCATGCGGTTCATTCATAAGATTGGGTACAGTAGTTTTCCTGAGTTTAAGGTTTCATTTAAAACTGAGAATCAAGATTTAATGAAATCTAACGATGATATTTTAAATATAATTACTCGAGATGTGTTTCCCAATGATATTGAAAAAACAATAAAATTAGTGGCTCATATAATGTTAGACGCTGACAATGTTATTTTCTTTGGTATGGGAGCATCAGGGGCAATTGCGAAATATGCAGCTAGGCAAGCGGCATCGTTAGGATTCAATAGTTTAGCAGTTGAAGATCCATACTATCCATTAATACAACAGTTAAGTAATGCCTCTAACAATGTATTAATTACATTGTCAGTCTCAGGTAAGACAACTGAATTAGTTGAAACACTAAATGATTTTGTCAATTCAGCAGATACAGTCTTGGTCAGTATTACTGGCAATATTGAAAGTCCAATTGCTAGAATTGGCCGTTACGCTTTAACGTATAAGGTCAAAGAAACTAGGATACATAAGTATTATGATCTGACTAGTCAAGTTCCATGTGTTTATTTAGTAGATGGACTGTTAAAGGAGTTACGTAATCAGGATAATGCACGTAGATTAAATTGATTATGGTACATAGTGTTCCAACTGTGGAATATTAATCAATTGATAGGTACAAGAATTCAAAGCGCTTACAAAGTGTTCACATTTTGTAAGCGCTTTTTTATAATTGGCTAGTAAGTTAGTTAAAAGAAACTGTTGAAAAAATAAAAATTCTAAAATTACTGATTCAGCATTAGAAACAAAGAGCATCAAGAGGGAGAACGATTATGGAACTTAAAGGACAAGCATTTCCAGATGGATTTTTATGGGGTGGAGCAGTGGCTGCTCATCAACTTGAGGGAGGTTTTGACCAAGATGGTAAGGGGTTAAGTACTGCTGATGTAATGACAATTGGTGCTAATGGAATTTCTAGGAAGATCACCGATGGAATAGACCCAAATGAATTTTATCCTAACCATAATGCTATTGATTTCTATCATCGTTATCCAGAAGATATTAAATTATTTGCTGAAATGGGATTTAAGGCTTTTAGAACATCAATAGCTTGGACAAGAATTTTTCCTAATGGTGATGAAGATGAACCAAATGAAGCAGGATTGAAGTTTTATGACGATATGTTCGATGAATGTCTCAAATATGGAATTCAACCAGTCATTACTTTGTCACACTTTGAAATGCCATATCATTTAGTCAAAAAATATGGTGGTTGGCGTAGTCGCAAGGTGATTGATTATTTTGTTAAATTTGCAACAGTAGTTTTTAAACGTTATAAGAATAAAGTTAAATATTGGATGACTTTTAATGAAATCAATAATCAAACTGATTATGAATCAAGTCATGCGCTCTTTACCGACTCAGGCATTATCCCTAAACCAGGAGAGAATAATGAGAAATTAATGTATCAAGCTGCACATTATGAACTAGTAGCTAGTGCTAAGGCTGTGAAAATTGGGCATGAGATCAATCCCGATTTTCAAATTGGTTGTATGATCGCTATGACACCAATCTATCCATTAACATCAAAGCCAAAAGATGTTTTATTTGCCCAACGTGCTATGCAAACTAGGTTCTGGTTCGCAGATGTTCATGCCAACGGTTTTTATCCTAAATGGTTATTAAATCATTTTGCAGAAGAGAATTTTGAAATGGATATTACCAACAATGATTTGGAATCTTTGAAGGAAGGCCGTGTTGATTATATTGGTTTTAGTTATTATATGTCGTTTGCGGTAAAAGATACTGGCAAACTTGAATATAACGAAAGCCATGATCGAGTTGACAATCCTTACATCAAAGCAAGTGAATGGGGTTGGCAAGTTGATCCGGTTGGATTGAGATATGCACTGAACTGGTTTAACGATCGTTATCATTTACCATTGTTTATTGTGGAAAATGGTCTAGGTGCTGTTGATAAGATCACATCTGACAAAAAGGTTCATGATGATTATCGAATTGAATATATGAATAACCATATTAGTGAGATGAAGAAGGCCGTACTAGAAGATGGTGTGGATTTAATTGGATATACGCCTTGGGGATGTATCGATTTGGTTGCGGCAAGTACGGGCCAAATGTCCAAGCGTTATGGAATGATTTATGTTGATGAACAAGATGATGGTACTGGTTCTTTGGAAAGATATCGTAAGGATTCATTTTATTGGTTTGAGAATGTCATTAAGACTAATGGTTCGGAGATAGGATGAATATGAAGAAATATATCGGAATTGATATTGGTGGAACATCTGTTAAATATGGTCTAGTTGATGAAAAAGGATCAGTTTCTAATAAGAACAGTTTTAAAACCAAAGCAGATGATAAAACGGGTTTGCTGGATGATTTAGTTGAGGCTGTAAAAGAAGTGCAAAAGATTGCTCCTGATGTATTGGGCATTGGGGTTAGTATGCCAGGAGTTGTTCAAGCAGATGGCTATTTGACAACTGCCGGAGCAATATATGGTTTCTATGAAATTAATCTTAAAGTACTTTTGGAGGCTAAAACTGGTTTACCAGTGAAGATTGAGAACGATGCTAATGCAGCTGCAATTGCGGAAAAATGGATTGGTTCGGCACAAGGCATTCATGACTATATTAGTTTGGTTTTGGGAACTGGTGTTGGCGGTGCTTTAGTGATTAATGACCAAATTTATCGTGGAGCTCATGCTCGTAGTGGTGAGTTTGGTTGGATGATTGTTGAAGATGATGATATTGATGTTGAAATGGGGAGCTTGAATTTTCGTGGAGCTACAGTAATTGGCTTGATACGTCGATACAATCAATTTAGTGATGAAAAAATTGATGATGCTAGAATTATTTTCGAAAGAGCAGATCAAGATGAAACTTTAGCAAAGAATGTTTTGAAGAGTTATTACCACAGTCTTGCTAAGGGTATCATTAACCTGGAAGTTTCATTTGATCCTGCGGCAGTAATTATCGGTGGAGGTATCAGTGCTAATACTGAGTTTTTGAATGATTTAAATAAAATGATTGAGAGTATTAAAGCAACCCATAATAGTATTAAAAATCTTGATCTCCCTGAGGTTAAGGCTGCCAAATTAAAGAATGATGCCGGTATGATAGGCGCTGTTTATCAGTTAATTAATAATTAGTATTTTTCTTTATAGGAAGGATAATAAAATGATAAATCTTAAAAATGGGCCACCAAATTGATTCATAACTTAGAATCTATTTTTTTGAAATTATAAATTGTTGGAATTTAAAATTATATATTTTCAACGAGGGGAGAAATATATGAAAAAATGGTTTAACGAAAAGGTTATGCCAGGTATGATGTGGTTTGTTAATACCCGTGTTATAACCGCTATTAAAAATGGTATGTTAGTTTCATTGCCATTCATTATGGTTGGTTCTGTTTTCCTACTATTAGCTTCATTTCCTGTTCCTGCCGTCGCTAATTGGATGAATGCAACCGGGCTAACACCTTATTGGAATCAAGCTTACAATGCTTCATTTGGTGTTATGTCAATCTTTGCTGTTGTTGGTATTGCTTATAACTGGGCTAAGGATGCTGGATATGAGCCATTGCCAGCCGGTATGATTGCTTTGGTCAGTTTCTTCTTGATCATGCGTCCTACAACAGCCGTTTTAAACGGTACTAAGACAGTTATTTCTGCAAATCAAGCACCTACTATGTTGGGTGGATTTATTGATAGAACTTGGCTTGGTGGTCAAGGTATGATTGCCGCCATCTTAGTTGGTTTGTTAACTGGATGGATTTATTCATGGTTCTTAAAGCATCACATTACAATCAAATTACCTGATTCAGTTCCACCTGCAGTTTCTGACTCATTTATAGCCTTGATCCCTGCATTTGTTATTGTTACAGGTTTCTTAGTTATTTACATTATCTTTGATTTAGTAGCACATCAAACTGTTACGCAATGGATTTACACAACAATTCAAACACCTTTGCAAGGTTTAACTGATTCTGCAGGTGGTGTCTTCTTAGTTGGTATTTTGATCCCATTCCTATGGTTCTTTGGTGTTCATGGTTCTACTATTGTCAGTGGTATCATGAGTCCATTATTACAAGCTAACGCTTTACAAAATGCTAAGATTTTCCAAGCTCATGGTGTTGTAACAGCCGCCTTGGGCGGTCATATCTTTACACAGTCATTACTAGATCAATTCGGTACCGTAACAGGTGCTGGTATGACATTTGGTATTGCTGTTTACATCTTATTCTTTGCTAAATCAGCTCAAATGAGAGCTATTGGTAAAGTTGCCTTCGTACCTGCAATTTTTAATATTAATGAACCAATTTTGTTCGGTTTACCAGTTGTTTTGAATCCACTTATGATCATTCCATTTATGTTTATGCCAACATTCTCAATGTTGTCAACGTACTTCTTAATTAAAGTTGGGATTTTGCCATATCTAAATGGTGTACAAGTTCCTTGGACTACTCCACCAATTGTTTCTGGATTCTTAGTCGGTGGTTGGAAAGTTATGATTTGGCAAGCTATCATAATTGCATTATCATTCTTTGTTTATTATCCATTTGTTCGTAGACAAGATAAGATGCTTTATGATCAAGAACAATTAGAAGCTACCAAAGAGGCTGGTGCTACAGCTTAATAATTTTTTAAAAAGTATAAAATATGCTCAACTTGCGAGCAGCGGAGTTAGTTATAAAGAAAACCCTTTAGTTTGGTCATAAAACCAAATTAAGGGGTTTTCTTATGCCAAATTTAATTCAGAATTTTATATCTCAGTCTCTTTTATTTGTTATTTAAAAGGCAAGTGGTTATATTAATGAATAATAAATATGTGTTTAAACACATATCAAAAAAGAGATGGATTAATATGCTATTCGGTGTAGTTACAAAACCAGATAATGATTGGTGGATCGGTAGAACAAAACCAGATATTTGTCATTTAAGTAAACTTGAATCTTTAATGTTTCAAGGAAATGGTTATTTCGGTATTCGCGGTTCTGTTGAAGAACATTACATGGAAGAAAAGCGTGATATGTTTGTCATGGGTACCTTTGATAAGTACGAAGATGAGGCGACAGAGTTACCTAATTTACCTGACCTTGTTAATTTAGAGATTAAAATAAATAACGAAGTTATGAAATTAAATCATGGTGAAGTAAGTAATTTTAAACGTAGTCTAAATATAAAAAATGGTGAGATGACTCGTTCATTCATTTGGAAATATAATAAAAATCAATATGAATTTAAATTCAAAAGGTTTGTCTCAATGGCACGCTTGCATTTGTTTATCTCAGAGGTTGAGGTTACTCCGTTAACTGATAATGTCAGAATTCAAATTAAATCAGGAATTGATGGGCAACAGACTAATTGTGGAACACAGCATCTTGTTGAAGGTACAAAACGTCTGTTTAATGCTCGATTCATGCAGATGCAAACTAGAACTCAGGAGTCAAAAATAAAATTTGCTTTAACCGAATATCATCGGATTTTTTTAGATGAAACCGAATTGAATTTGAATCCGCATTTGAAATTGAGCCGTCGACAGATATATGCCAATTATTCAGTAGATGTTAATCAGGGGCAGACCTTAACAGTAGTTAAGTATGCGAATATTTTCTCCAGTAAGGATAAGGATTTGAAATGCAGCGTCTCAGAAGATTCTTTATTGGATCTGAAGAAAGTTGGACGAATTGATTATCAAGCGCTACTGGCGGAATCAACTAAGGTTTGGGAAGAAGATATTTGGCAAAATAGTAATGTTGAAATACAGGCACATAATAATAAACCTCAGATTGCCGTCAATTTTGCTAGATATCAATTGATCTCTAATACTCCACATGATTTTGGAATGAATATTGGAGCAAAAGGGATGACCGGTGAAGGATATAAAGGACATACTTTTTGGGATACAGAAATATTTATGTTGCCATATTATATTTTGTCATTGCCACATTATGCCCATAACTTATTAGAGTATCGGTACTTGGGTTTAATTGGAGCCAAAAGAAAGGCACATCAAGGGTGCTTTCATGGCGCTCAATATCCATGGGAAGCTGCTATGCCAGCCGATGCTGAATCTGCTCCAATTTGGGGCAATGCCGATATTGTTACTGGTAGACCTATGAAAATATTATCAGGATTTTTGGAACAGCATGTTACTAGTGATGTGGCCTATGGAGTGATGAGCTATTTGATAGCTACTAATGATAAAATATTTGCTCATCGAATGGGGTATGAAATGATTTTACAATGTGCCAAGTTTTGGGCCAGTCGAGTGGAATGGAATAATGAGAAAAATCATTATGAAATTACTGATGTCATTGGTCCAGATGAATACAAGGAGCATGTTTCGAATGATGCTTTTACAAACTACATGGCTTATTGGTGTATGAAACGTGGTGCTGAAATAATTGCTGATTTACGACAGAATAATCTTGAGGTTTATGATCGATTGGATCAAAAAATTAATTTAAAAGAATTGTTCAAAGCTTTGATTCAGAAGTCGGCCATGATGTACCTTCCTAAGCCCAATACTGAGGAAATTATTCCACAAGATGACGATTACTTATCTTATAAAAAAATTGATATTAGTAAATATAAAGATGCCGAAAAAGATATCGAAGATGTTTCGGAGATTTTTAAAGATTTTGATCTTAAGCAGTTGGATAAGATTCAAGTTACCAAACAACCGGATGTCTTGTTGATGCTATTGATATTTGAAGATATTTTTCCTAAAGATACAATCATAAAAAATTGGAACTATTACGAACCCAAAACAACTCATGATTCTTCATTGTCATATTCCCCCCATGCAATTTTGGCAAATGATTTGGGTCTTTATGATAAAGCGTTTGAGTATTTTGAAAAGGCCTGTCAAATTGATCTAGGCACCAATATGGAATCCTCCGTTAAGGGTACGCATATGGCTGGCTTTGGTGGAGTGTGGAATACGGTTGTTGAGGCTTTTGGTGGGGTAAGAATTACAGAAAAAGGTTTAAGAGTTGAACCACATTTACCAAGTACTTGGCGTTCATTGAAGTATTCTATTAATTGGCAAGGGGTGAAAGCAGAAGTGTATGTCACGCATACTTATTTTTATGTGTTAACAGATGGGAAAATAAAATTTATTTATCATCAACATGAATATCAGGTAGAACCAAAAGAAAAGCTGGTAATTGAACTATGAAAGCAAATTCAATTATTATAAAATATTAGATTATCTAATTTGTTTTTAATTTTAATATTGAAAAAGCATTTCTGAGGTGTTACTATCTTTCTCATAAATTAATTTTTTTCTAATAAAGAGGAGACAGTATTATGACAGAGACAAAGAAAGTAGTTTTAGCTTATTCCGGTGGATTGGATACATCAGTAGCAATTCCGTGGTTGAAAAATAAAGGATACGATGTGATTGCATGTTGTATCAATGTTGGTGAAGGGAAAGATCTTGAGTTTATCAAGAATAAGGCTATTGATGCCGGTGCAGTTGATGCAATTACCATTGACGCTCTAGATGAATTCGCCGACGATTACGCCCTAGTGGCTTTACAAGGACATACCCTCTATGAAGGTATTTATCCGCTTCTCTCTGCTTTATCCCGACCTCTTATTAGTAAAAAATTAGTAGAAATTGCTAAAGAAAATGATGCAATCGCAATTGCCCATGGATGTACCGGAAAGGGTAACGATCAAGTTCGTTTTGAGGTTGCCATCCATGCTCTAGCACCAGAAATGACAGTGCTTGGCCCAGTTCGTGATTGGCACTGGTCACGTGAAGAAGAAATTGAATTTGCTAAGGAACATAATATTCCAATTCCTATTGATTTGGATTCACCATATTCAATTGACGCTAATATTTGGGGACGTGCTAACGAGTGTGGAGTTTTGGAAGATCCATGGAACGAGGCTCCAGAAGATGCTTTTGATATTACTAATCCAATTGAAAAAACACCTGATGAGCCAACTAGTATTGAAATTGAATTTGAACAAGGAGTTCCAGTTAAACTAGATGGAGAGAGCATGAAATTCTCTGATATGATCCAAGAGTTGAATACCATTGCTGGTGAAAATGGTATCGGTAGAATCGATCATATAGAAAATCGTTTGGTAGGTATCAAATCACGGGAGGTTTATGAAACACCAGCCGCTGAGGTCTTGTTGAAGGCTCACAAAGAGCTTGAAGATTTGACACTTGAGCGTGATTTGGCTCACTTCAAACCCTATATTGAAAAAGAATTGAGTGACACAATTTATAATGGTTTGTGGTTCTCACCATTGATGGATTCATTATTAGCCTTCTTGCACGAAAGCCAAAAGACTGTTAACGGAACTATCAAGTTAAAACTATTTAAGGGTAATGTTTGGGTTCAAGGACGTAAATCTCCGAACTCTCTATATGATAAAGACTTGGCTACATATACATCAGCTGATTCATTTGATCAAGAAGCTGCCCAAGGTTTTATCAAACTCTGGGGATTGCCAACGCAGGTTTCAGCTCAAGTTGCCAAAAAAGCTGCCGAGAAAAAAGCTGCTGCACATAAATCTGAGGTGAACCAATGAGTACCGAAAAACTGTGGGGTGGAAGATTCTCAGCTCAAGCCGATTCTTGGGTAGATGAATTTGGTGCTTCAATTAGTTTTGATCAGCAAATGGCAGATGAAGATATTGAAGGTTCTTTAGCACATGTTTTGATGTTGAAAAAAACAGGTATTTTAAATGCTGAAGATGTAGCTCAAATAGTAGCTGGCTTAAAAGACATTCGAAAAGATCTTCATCAAAATAAATTACACTTCACAGCCGAAAATGAAGATATTCATATGAATATAGAAAGTATTTTGACCGATCGAATTGGTTCGGTTGCTGGAAAATTGCATACTGGTCGTTCCAGAAATGATCAAGTGGCGACTGATTTTCATTTGTATGTGAAGAATCGTTTGCCAAAAATTATTGATGAGATAAAAACAATTCAAACAACCTTGGTAAAATTAGCAGATGAAAATGTTGAGACAATTATGCCAGGATATACTCATTTACAACATGCACAACCAATTTCCTATGGTCATTATTTGATGGCCTATTACTCAATGTTAAAACGGGATGTTGAGCGGTTTGAATTCAATATGAAACATACAGATATTTCACCACTAGGAGCAGCGGCATTAGCTGGGACAACTTTTCCAATTGATCGCCAATTTACAGCTGATGAGTTAGGTTTTAGTGATGTATATGGTAATTCGTTGGATGCTGTTTCTGATCGTGATTTTGCTTTAGAATTCTTGAGCAATTCCTCAATTTTGATGCTTCATTTGTCACGATTCTGTGAAGAACTTAGTATGTGGGTTAGTTACGAATTCAATTATTTGGAATTGAGCGATAAGTACACTACGGGAAGTTCCATCATGCCTCAGAAAAAGAATCCAGACATGGCGGAGTTGATCCGTGGTAAAAGTGGTCGAGTATTTGGACATTTATTCGGATTGCTTTCGACGATGAAATCTTTGCCACTTGCTTATAACAAAGATTTGCAAGAGGACAAAGAGGGCGTTTTTGATACTGTTAAAACTATTCTGCCAGCTTTAAGAGTATTCAATGGGATGCTTTCTACCGTTAAAGTTAAAAAAGATAACATGTATCAGGCAACCACACATGACTTTTCCAATGCGACTGAATTGGCAGACTACTTGGCAACTAAGGGTATTCCGTTCAGACAGGCGCATGGAATTGTTGGCGAATTAGTGTTAAAAGGCTTGCAAACGGGAAAGAATCTTCAAGATATCACAATGGTTGAATTCAAAGAGATTTCACCATTGATTGAGGAAGATGTTTATGAAGTTTTGAAACCAGAGATAGCTGTTGAAAGAAGAAACTCTTATGGTGGTACTGGGTTCAAGCAAGTTCGTGAACAGATTTCAAAGGCACAAGCTGAGTTAGAGAATGGAAAAGAATATGTCTAACTTGAGAACATAAAAAAGAGACGACGACTCGATATTGAGTTGTCGTCTCTTTTTTATGCGTATATAAATCAAAAATAAGAAATTCATAGAATAACCTTATGGAATCATCAAGACCCTGGTACTGATGGGATGCTATAACTTATATATGCTTTAAAAAGAAATAAATCAGCAACAGAGGTGACCTTTTGGCGCAAGCAAAGAAGAAAAAATATCTCTATGAAGTGGATCTGATGCGTGTCCTTTTTATCGGTGGGGTTTTGTTGAATCATACGACAACTGCTTTTAAAAATAATGTTAGCAATGGATCTGGAAGTGAGCTCTTTCTTGAAGCAACTCATTTGGCACTTCATTTTACGAGAATGGGTTTTATGTTTATGACTGGACTCGTTTTAGTACTCAATTATTACAATAAAGAACCACATTGGTTCAATTTCTGGAAGAAACGTTACATCAGTGTTGGTATTCCCTATGTTGGATGGAATGCCATTATGTTATGGTTTGCAACCATTACTGCAGGTGTAGCGTTGAATTGGTCAGATTACTTTAAAAATCTATATGATGCAATCATTCATGGTAATAAATACTATATGTACTACATTTTGGTAACATTCCAGTTATATCTGATTTTTCCATTGATAGTCTATATGTTTAAGAAATTCAAGAATCACCATATAGCAATCTTAGTTACTAGTGCAATCATCCAATTGCTATTAGTGATCGGGATCAAATACTGGTTGCCAGGTGTCGATAGATCTAGTTGGTGGTATTTGTTTAGAGCTTATGGAATGAATGTGTTAGTTTACCAATTTTACTTTATCGCTGGAGCTTTTGTTGCTATTCATTACGATGAAGTTGATCGATTTATTGAGAAAAATCACCGGGTTATCGGATGGTCAACTTTAGTTCTAGCACTTGGCACAGTTGCATTGTTCTTTGGTAATCTTAATATTTTGAAATTAAGTATGGGTGCAACTGAATCGATCCATCAGCCTTATATTTTTATCTACGATACCTTTATGATCGTATTTGTTTTCTGGATCGGACGGCAATACGCACATGCTAGAGAAAAAGCATTACCACAATGGTTAGACCGAATTATTAAAAATATGTCAAAAGTGTCTTTTGGGATTTATTTAGTTCAAACGATCCTATTGACACTATTATATGGCATTCTAAGTTTTATTAAATTACCATCCATCGTAACGTTATTATTGCTTCCAGTTGGATATGCATTTGTTCTAGGTGGATCATTTTTAATTTCGTGGTTCTGTTACAAAGTGCCGCCATTTGGAGTTCTTATTGGAAGACCACAATGGCACTTAACTAAAAGAAAAAATAAAGAAGTGAAAGATAATGTCAAAAATAACAAATCAATTAAACAGGCAGTTAGAGAATAATTTAACTGAAAATATTATTAAAGATGAAACAGTCAATCGCTGGTATAGCGGGTATGAGATTGCTGATGATGTAAGAGTTTTGCGAGATGAATTTTTAGAATTACATGTGGGATTGGGCGATGCAGTTTTGGTATGCTTACCAAATACTGCGGCATATCCAGTTATTGCTCAGGCACTATGGGAGGTAGGAGCAGTCATGCATCCAATTGCAGCTACAACTCCAGAATTAGAATTAAAACAAGAATTAGATGAGCACGATTATGTGGCTTCAATTGTAGGACAAGAATTAGTCGATGCTACTTTGGATGATCGAATTGCGATTGTAACGGCGTTACATTTAGAAACCTATTCACTTTTGCATATTATTCGAGATCGAAGTTTGATGGGACATGATGCCAGTGTGCCAGATGAAGATGATTTGGCCTTAATTATGAATACTTCAGGAACTACAGGTAAACCAAAAAGAGTTGGATTAACACATCGTCTTTTATTGAACGGAGTTAAGCATGATATTGAAAGTCATAAGATGACAGCAGCTGATACAACTATGGTTGTTATGCCGATGTTTCATATAAATGCTCAAGCAGTATCAATTCTTTCAACTAGATTGTCTGGTGGAAAAATTGTTATTACTAATAAATTTAGTGCTTCCAGATTTTGGGATCAAATTAGAGATAACGGTGTTACATGGGTATCAGTTGTGCCAACTATCATTAATATTTTACTGATAAATCAAAAAGCTAATGCTAATTATGATGACGATATCAAATTGAGATTTGTTAGATGCTCTTCATTTGCTTTGCCACTTGATAAACTAAAATCATTTCAAACACGCTTTCACACAATAATCCTTGAAGGGTACGGTATGACCGAGACAGCAAGTCAATGTACTATTAACCCGTTTGATGCTCCTAAAGTTGGATCAGCAGGTAAGGCATTTGAAACTGATGTGGCTATTATGATTGATGGAAGACTCACACGTGAAACAAATCAAATTGGCGAAATTGCCGTTCGTGGCGATCATGTTATCAGTGATTACTTAGACCCCCATCCAGATTCATTTAAGGATGGTTGGTTCCTAACGGGTGATTTGGGATATCTCGATGGTGATGGATATTTATTCGTTGAAGGGCGTAAAAAAGATATTATCAATCATGGTGGCGAGAAGGTGGCACCTGTTCAAGTTGAAAACTCATTGAGCCAATTAAATTTTATCAAAGAAGTTTCAGTGATTGGAACACCAGATACCTTATATGGTGAAGCTGTGACGGCAGTAGTAATAAGTCAAGGAGATCAAGAAGAAGAGCTGGAACGTCAAAAGATTTTAGCTCATGCCAAAGCTACATTAACTAATTACGAACAACCAACTAGAATCTTTTTTGTGCAAGACTATCCCAGAAATGCGACAGGTAAAGTGGTTCGCTTGAAACTCAGAGAACAAGTCATGTCAGACTTAGTAAGTAGAGGTGCCTAGTGAATAAAAAACAGAAGCGTTTAAAAAAACTGTTAATAAGTGTAGTTCTATTTTTTTGGGCGGTTATTGCCATTTATGGTTTTAAACAGACGGATGCCGGAGCGGCTAGTTCAGATTTGCAGACGGTTACAATTGGCTATCAAAAAGGAGATCCCTTTGATATCGCTAAACAACGTGGTGAATTTGCTAAGAAAATGAAGTCTAAAGGTTATAAGGTGGTTTGGAAAGAATTTCAAGACGGTAATTCATTAATGCAAGCTCTAAAGGCCGGAAGTATTAATTATGCAAGAACTGGCGATACGCCTCCAGTGTCAGCTCTTTCAACCGGAACTAAGTTAACTTATGTTGCCGCAGGATCTTCAAAAGCCAAAGGATCTGGAATTCTTATTAAGAAGAATTCAAGCATTTCATCAGTTGCAGACCTAAAAGGTAAAAAGGTCGCTTATACCAAGGGAACTAGTTCTCAATATATGCTACTGGCGGCTTTGAAAAAAGCTGGATTAAGTGCAAGTGATGTTACTTGGGTCAATATGGATCAATCTAGTGCTAGTGTTGCTTTCTCTAAAGGGAAAGTAGATGCTTGGGCTACATGGGACCCATACACATCACAGGCTGAAATTAATCAAAATGCTAAGGTATTGATCAGCGGAGTTGGTATTACAAATAATCGTGATTATGTTTTAGCAATGCAAAGTTATGCTAAAGAAAACACTGAGGTTTCTAAATACCTTATTAAATATCTTGAAGAAGATATGGTTTGGGCCAACAACAACCATAGCGAACTTATAACGATGATGAGCAAGTCATTGAAAGTGTCTAAAGCAGTGGTTAAGAAGATGGTTGATCGTCGAACTTACGGTATTAGTGCCATGAATAGTACTTATGCCAAGGAAGAACAGAAGATTGCAGATTTATTCTATGAAGAGAATTTGATTGAGAATAAAGTTACGATTGATGATTATGGAGATTATAAATAAAATAAATTAAAAGTCGACTCGTTAGGTCGGCTTTTTTCGTGTATATTTAGTTTGCATTAGTAATGGCAACCGGTACGTTCTAGTAAAATGATTTCATCAAATTTAAAATTATAATTAATCAAGGGGGACGTTAAAATGAAAACTGGAGAACAATTACAAAAACAAAGAAAATTACACAACATGTCTCAAAATGAATTGGCTGATAAGTTACATTTAACCAGACAATCAATTTCAAAATGGGAGAATGGTACCACCTTACCAAGCTTTGCCAATGTAATTGCAATTAGTGAACTATTTGATGTCTCGCTTGATGAACTAATTAAAGGAGATGAAAGACTGATGGACAAGTTTAAAAATAATGACGATAAAATTAAATTAACTGGTGTTGAAAAGATTATTTGGGGTGGAATTGGAGCTGGAATATTAGCCTGGATCGCCCTTAAATCATTTAGGATTTCTGATTCACTTATTGATGTGGGTACGTTGATTATTGGATTAATTTCGGTTATTGGATTATTGAAAAACTTAAATTGGAAGTATGTTAATAGGAGCCTGAATAAGAAGGCCGTGATTTTTGGAATTATTTTATTGGCAATATTTATTATTGGTGAATTGATTAGTTTTATTAATGGAATGAGATCAGGAATGAATGATTACGTGCCTTTATATAAGTATTGAAATTAAAACCTTTATAAAGTCCAAGACTAAATTTAAGTAATTTTATTTTGCTTGAATTTAATCTTGGACTATTTTATTGCCGTGGTTCAGCGGAAGAAAGATATTATTGTTAGCGGTTACATAATTGAGTAATCTAATAAATGTAGACAGGTGGTGAAGATATGAAAGATAATTACGCCAAATTATTGCTGGAATTAGAAAAAAGAACGAATGGAATTTCAGGTAACCAATTGGCTGATTCACTAGGTGTTTCGACTAGGTCAATTAGAAATTATGTTAAGGATTTGAATAATAACTACTTGCAGGGCGCGCGAATTGAAGCAAGCCCTGAACATGGATATGTAATTAAAGGACAAATCACTAGTATTACGGAAACCGGTCAATTGGAATTTGAACAACGAGCTTTTTTTATACTGCGATACTTGATGATGAGAACAGATATAACAACTTATGAAAATTTAGCGGAGAAGTTGCATTATTCATCCCAAACAATTCGTAGTGATATTTATCGAATTCAAGAATTAATTGCCGAAGAACAGCGAAATGTTAGATTACAGGCAATAATTTTTAAGGGCGTGATGCTTGAAGGCGACGAGTTAGCAATCAGAAGTCTACTGGATAGTTTTTTTAATCCGAATACAACATCTTTTGAACAGTTAGAACGAGAATATGATTTCTATTTTCAAGAGTGGATTGACCCTTTGGAGATTCATTCATTAATTGTCTGTTTGCGTCAGCAATTTGTTAAACGAAATCTTAAACCAACACCTGCATTGGTAAAACCGATTGCCAATTATATCATTATTGCTAATTATCGAGACGATCTGGGACAAAGGTTGAATCAAGTTTTACCAGGAACACAACAACTAAGTGTAGATACCATGGATTATGCTTCTATCTTATTAGAACGTGGATTTCAAATTATTGGAGATACAATTCCTGATAAAGTAGAAACCTGGTGCTTTGCTTGGTTACTAGTTAGTCAACAATTGTTAACTGATGAAAATGCCATTGGAGGGAGTTCAGAGTCAGATTCTAGATTATTAAATACGATAAAAAAGGCTCTATTAGATTTATCAAATACGTACAATCAACCGTTTCTACAGGATACAAAACTACAAACGGATTTATTACTACATATATCAAGGGATATATATCCATTAGAGTACCAATTTTATATTGAAAATTCTTATTTGCATCATATAAAAACTGATTACATTATGGCCTATCAATATGCAGTCGATTTTGCGCATAGTTTGATTGAAATGATGAATTTAAAGGTTCCAGATAATGAAATAGGATATTATGCTCTTCATTTTGCCGCATTTTTAGAACGAAATCAGCAACGAACCATTGATGTGGCGGTTATCTATGCAAGAAGACCAGTAACTGGACAGATGTTAGCCCAACGCATTGAAGAACAATTCTCAAATGTTCAAGTTGTAGCAATAGTTGACACAAAGCACATTAAAGATATTCCTCAGGTAGCACTACTTATTGCTTCTAATGAATCCAGTATTAAAAGTAAATATCCAATTATTTATGTTAATGATTGGCTTGATAAACAAGATAATAAAAAATTACAATTACAGATTAATCAAATCATTCTACAGCAGGTCTTAAATGGAAGTTTATTGATTCATGGGAAATTTAAAAATAAGAATGAATTGATCAAAACAGTTCTGAAAAAAATGGGAAATGACAGTTTATATAGCGCCATTATTCAACGAGAACGATTGTCTTCGACAGAGACAGGAAATTTTGCGGCTATACCACATCCAATGAGAATTCCAGATGTTTCCAAATTTTCCCTAGGAATTGTTATTTTAGATGAACCTATGAAATGGAGTAAAGAGTTAGCGCGCTTGGTTATTGTCGTTATACCTACACATGACCAATTATCAAGATATGAATTAGTTTTCAAAGAATTACAAAGAGTAGTGACCAACAATGAACTGCCTGATTTATTGCCTAGTATCAGAACATTAGATGATTTTATCAATTTGGTTGCTACTGCTAATCAGAGATAAGTTAAGGAGTAAAGTCACATGAAAATATCAGAGTTATTAACCGTTGATACAATTAATTTGAATTTACAAGGCAACGGAAAAGATGATGTCATCAGAGGCTTGGCAAAGAAGTTATATGATGCAGGTAAAGTAGATGACTTTCAAGCATTTGTTAAAGATGTCTGGGATCGTGAAAATGAAATATCAACGGCAGTAGGAAATGGAATTGCTATACCACATGCTAAAAGTAGCCATGTAAATAATGCAGCAATCGCCTTTGGAAGAGCATTACCAGGTATTGATTATGGAGATGACAATTGTCAGTTGGTTTTTCTAATTGCTGCGGGTGAACATGCATCAGATGAACATTTAAAGGCATTATCAAAATTATCAGGATTCCTAATGGATGACATATTCAGAGCCAATTTGATTTTGACCAGAACTCCAGAAGATGTAGAGAAACTAATTGCCGAAAAGGAAAACTCTGATGCAACGGATTCAGCTCAACCGCAAGTATCATCAAAGCAGTCAATTGTTGGAATTACAGCCTGCACCGCAGGAATAGCTCACACATATATGGCTGCTCAGGCCTTAACTGATGCTGGTGCCAAACTGCATATTCCAGTAAAGATTGAGACTCAAGGATCTTCTGGTACAGAAAATGAATTGACGGATGAAGAAATAAGAAATGCCACAGCTGTTGTGATTGCAGCCGATAGAACTATTGATCTATCAAGATTTAATGGGAAACATGTTTTACAAACGTCTACTAAAATGGGAATCAATGAAGCAGAGAAATTGGTAGAGACGGCTCCACAAGCAGTTATTTATCATGACGCTAACGGTAATAGCTCTAATAAAAAACATAACGATGGAAAGGGTCAGGCAAAATCAATAGGATTTGGGATTTATAAACATTTAATGAATGGTGTTTCATTCATGCTACCATTTGTTGTTGCAGGTGGTATTTTAATGGCTATTTCATTTATGTTTGGGACGCAATC
This sequence comes from Companilactobacillus nuruki, assembly GCF_002872255.1. Classification (GTDB taxonomy): domain Bacteria; phylum Bacillota; class Bacilli; order Lactobacillales; family Lactobacillaceae; genus Companilactobacillus; species Companilactobacillus nuruki. The sequence goes on along the minus strand of NZ_NIPR01000061.1, from coordinate 64,182 downwards.
ATCAAATACAGCTAGTTCACAATACAACTCGTTTGCAGCATTTTTGAATATGGTAGGTTCTAAGGCCGCATTTGGTTTAATGGTTCCAATATTTGCCGGGTATGTTGCATATAGTATTGCTGATAGGCCGGGATTGGCACCAGGGGCAATTGGTGGAATGTTAGCTTATACCGGAGGATCAGGATTCTTAGGCGATGTAGTAGCTGGTTTTGTGGCCGGATACGTAGTAGTAGTTTTAAAGAAGATTTTGATCAAATTACCAAATTCCTTACAAGGATTGAATCCGGTTCTTCTATATCCAGTCATTGGGACATTTTTAACAGCAACCGTTATTCATTATTTGATAAATACGCCAGTTGGATCATTTAATAAAGCACTAACAGCATGGTTACAACACATGTCAGGAGCAAACGCTGTTTTGATCGGTTTTATTCTAGCAGCATTGTTAGTTAGTGATATGGGAGGTCCGTTGAATAAAATCACATATGCTTTTGGTATTCAAATGTTAACAGCAGGTGTTTATGCACCAATGGCAGCTATTATGTGTGGAGGAATGATTCCACCTATTGCACTAGGGTTAGCAACTACATTCTTTAAAAACAAATTTACTACCCAAGAACGTGAGACAGGAAAAGTTGCCTATGTATTAGGTGCGTGTTTTATAACTGAGGGCGTAATTCCTTTTGCTGGAGCTGATCCATTACGTGTTATACCGGGAAATATTATTGGTGCTGGAGTCGGCGGAGCATTATCAATGTTATTCGGCATCACATTACAAGCACCACATGGTGGAATATTTGTTATCCCAATTGCTATAAATCATCCGTTACTTTACGTCTTATGTATTCTTGCTGGAGCAATTGTTGAGTGTTTGATTGTAGGCTTAACAAAGAAAACCGTAACAATAGATGATATGACTAAAGCAGAAAATACTGATCAAACAGAAAAATCGGAAGTGGCTTCAATCTTTTAACTAATAATTTGAATTGGAAAAGAGGAATTTATTATGGTATTAGTTTCGTCAAAGTATTTAGTAGATAAGGCTTATGAAAATCATTTTGCAGTGGGAGCATTCAATGTTGGGAATAGTGAATTCGTTAAAAATATTTTAAGCGTTGCGGAAGAATTACGTTCACCCGTGATTTTACAAGTACATCCCTTTGAATATGATCTGATGGGAAGCAATATTGTTGGATATATTCGTGAAATGGCTATGACATCTAATGTTCCAGTTGCGGTTCACTTGGATCATGGCCGTGATATTAATGATGTTATGAGAGCTATTCGTGATCAAATGAACTCGGTAATGATTGATACATCTGGTCTTTCGTTCGATGGGAATTTAAAGGCTACTAAACAAACAGTTGATTTGGCCCATAGAGTTGGTGTCGCGGTCGAAGCAGAGTTGGGCAGTATCGGTAATCGTAATGCGAGCGCTGAGAATAATATGGGAAGAGTCTATACTGATCCTGATAGTGCCAAACAATTTGTTGAAGCAACTGGAGTAGATGACTTGGCTGTTGCTATTGGAACAGTACATGGACCATATCCAAGTGGTGATAACGATATAAAGATAGACAAATTAGATGCATTAAATGAAGCCCTTAAAATGCCATTAGTCTTACATGGTGGTTCTAATAATCCTGATGAAAAAATTCGTGAAGCAGTTGCCCATGGAATTGCTAAAGTTAATATTTCAACCGATATTAAGATGCCATTTTATCATGCAATTAAAGATACAGTACTGGCTAATCCAAATGACTATGAGCCATGGCTAATGACTCCAGAAGCTGATGAAGCTCAAAAGAAAGTTGTTCGTGAAAAGATGCAACTCTTTAGTAGCAATGGTAAAGCTGATTTATATTTTGCCGATTCAATACACTTGAAGCCACTTTATCCTTATGAATGTGACATTGTTGATAAAATCATTTATGATCAACAACCAGATGAGTGTTTGGTTACGCAAAAATAAAATTGAAATAGTCTGATAAGTTGGGTGCCAAACTTATCAGACTATTTTTATAAGAGAGATAAAAATATGGATGAGTTACCATTAAAACTATTGAGATTGCTTGTTAAAAGAATAATGGAGTTAATTAGTAACGATGTGAATGTTGATGATCTAGTTGTTCCAGTTAGTTGATAGATACATATATGGGATTGATGGAAATACTGAGACAAATAAAACAATAGGTGTAATTTATTCCGCATAAAAACACCAGTCTAGCTGTTAGACTGGTGTTTATTATTTTTCGTAAGATAGTTTACAATTTTTGAATTTAACTAAGTGTTAAACGTATCAATAGTAGAAAACATAGTCCATAGAAAATATTAGCAATTATGACGATGCTGACAAGATGACTAGTTTTTTTGTCTGATTTGGTATTTGGAAAATATTTGAATGATAGAAAGGTCGCCACGAAGGCAAAGAAAGAAAAAATATTTCCTATTATTAATTGGCAGATGGACAAATCTAATAAAATGGAACGATTTTTTTTACTATTAAAAAAATTGTTACTATTTATCCAAAGTATATATCCTACTAAGACGTTTAATAGTATGACAATAAACATTATGGAAGTGTAGGGGCTGGATTTTAAAAGCTCTTGAAAGTCTATACCTTTAGTCGTTTTTATTATTGCAACATATAAGGCATATAAAAGGGATGTAATGAAGAGAATTAGGTAATTCATGACATAAATTTTTTTAGAATTGATTAATAATGTCTGTTTCAAATTAGTAGCTACTCTATTCATTGTGTATGTCCTCCAGTGATGTACTTATATGTTTTATTGTAACTACTAATCTGGTATAAACAACTGTTCTAAGGGAGTTTGGAACACTTTTCAAAATAGGTTATTCAAAATAACTATCTATATAATATCTGAAAAGAGCATCGATAACTAATTCTAATGGTGAAAAATAATTATATTCGGTATCTGGAGTATTAGTTATTTTAAGATTAGTAGTGCTGTAATACAAGTTATAAGTAGCTCTTGATGATAGAGTGTTTTTGGATAGGGGAGTAATAGATATATAAGGAGCATTTTTAAGCTTTAACTTTTGAAGGGATGTGTTTAAATCAATGTTCTCACCACTAAAAGAAATAACCAGCAACAAATCGTTTTCGGTAATATCATTTAGTACCCATTGTAATTCGGTATATGAAGGTATCGTATAAAGTAAAATATTACAGGCTAAGAAATCTCTAGCCAATAATTCGCATGCACGTTTCTCACCCCAATCTGTTCCATACAAGTAGATTCTTTTGGCGGAATGAATAGCTGAAACTAAGGGATTCAGATTAGTTTGAGAAAGTAGTTTTATAGTATCATTCATGTCATTGATTAGGATTTGTGTGTGATTTAACTTATGTGATTCAATACTATCAGCCTCTTGTCTTAAAAAATATTTGAATTCGGTAAAACCTTTGAAATTAAGCTTTTTAGCAAGTCTAGTTAATCCTGCGGGAGATGTATATGCTATGTCACTTATTTCCTTGGAGTTTAAGTTACTGATTATTTTTTTGTTTCTTAAGATAATTGAAAGAAGTTGCATGTCATTATCTGTAAGTCGATCAGAATGTTCATTTATTAACTCTTCAATACGCATAAAATGCCTCCTAAAAATGAAATGCCTTTCACTAGAATGAAACAATATTCATAAAATTAAAAATGATAACGCTTACTCAAAAAGCAAACAAATTTGTTTAAATACATTATATACTGTGCTCATAAATAATTAATTTAATTATAGGGGGTCAAGCGCAATGAAACAAACAAATTTGCATGTAACAATCGCAGGTGGTGGAAGTACTTATACACCAGGTATTACACAAGCAGTTTTAAATAATCTAGACCGTTTTCCAATGACCAAATTGACTTTATATGATATTGATGAAGAAAGAAATGAAGATATGTATCTAATAATTCAATATATGTTAAAAATAACTGGTCATGATGACATCGAATTGTTAGCAACATTAGATCCAAAAGAGGCATTTACAGATTGTGATTTCGTCTTCTCTCAAATTCGAGTTGGTGGTATGGAAATGAGAGAAAAAGATGAGAAGATTCCTTTGAAATATGGATTAGTTGGTCAAGAAACTTGTGGTGTTGGAGGATTTTCATACGGTTTAAGGTCTATCAAAGGATTATTGGGAGTGGTTGGATATGTTCAACAATATGCTCCAGATGCTTGGATCCTTAATTATACTAATCCGGAAACATTGATTGCCGAATCTATTAGGCGAGCTTATCCTGATGCTCATATGATTAATGCATGTGATATGACAATTTCAATTGAAGAAACAATGGCTCGTAATTTTGGTTACGATCGTAAAAATTGGATTTGCCAATATTATGGGTTGAATCATTTTGGATGGTACACGGAAATTTATGATAAATCACTTGAACGAGATGTAATGCCAGAATTAATTGATAAATTAAAGAATAAACCGATGAAAATTGCTTCATTCAATAAAGGCGATCAATCTTGGCAAGATGCTTGGAATAAATTGTCAAAGATTTTGAACTTGTTTCCAGATTATTTGCCAAATAACTATTTGGAGTATTATTTCTTTCCAGATATCGTTGTTGATGAAACAGATCCTAACTATACTCGTGCCAATATGGTTATGGATGGCCGCTTAAAACATACTAAAGATATGGCCAATGAAATCAGAAATAATGAAGAAGGAAATATTTTGGATTTTGATTTTGGTGAACATGGACAATATATCGTTGATATGGCTACCTCTATTCTGAATGATAGTCATGAAAGATTTATGTTAATTCTTCCTAATCATGGTTCCATACCAAATCTTCGAGAAGATGCGGCTGTCGAGGTACCGGCATATGTAGGGCGTAAGGGTGCAGAACCAATTTCAATGCGTCATAATATCCCGGATTTTCATAAAGGATTGATGGAAGCACAGAATGCGGCTGAAAAATTGTTGGTCGATGGTTACTTTGAAGGATCATATCAAAAAGTCCTACAGGCATTTACTTTAAATCAAACGGTTCCTTCTGCCGATAAAGCAAAGTTAGTACTTGATGATTTAATTATTGCAAATAGAAATTATTGGCCAGAACTACATTAATTTTGGAGGTAAAGGAATATGATGGCTAAGTTTCAGCGTTTTGGTGGCGCCATGTTTACACCCGTTGTATTTTTTGTATTTTCTGGAATTATTGTAGGATTAACTGCTGTCTTCACCAATCCCGCCATTGTTGGAGGGTTGGCGTCTCCAGGAACTGCGTGGCTTTCAATTTGGAAGATAATCGATGCCGGCGGGTGGACAGTATTCAATAATATGGAAGTTCTCTTTGTAATTGGTCTGCCATTAGGGTTGGCTAATAAAGCAAAAGAACGAGCAGCACTTGAAGCATTTGTTATTTATATGACATTCAATAATTTTGTTAATCAAATTCTTCAAATGTTTGGTAAAAATTTTGGAGTAAATATTAATTCAACAGCAGAAACTAGTGGATTGAAGGTTATTGCCGGGGTAAAAACATTAGATACAGGAGTTATTGGTGCAATTTTAATTGCGGGAATAGTTGTATGGCTACATAATCGCTATTTTAGCGTTAGATTACCAGATTGGTTAGGAGTATTTCAAGGATCAGCCTTTGTTGCAATGATTGGATTTCTCTTGATGATCCCAATAGCGGGTCTTTTTGTATGGATTTGGCCTATGTTCCAACACGGGATTTTACAAATGCAGTACTTTATGGTTAAATCAGGTAATTTTGGAGTATTCACGTATATTTTTCTTGAGAAGGCCTTGTTGCCAGTAGGCTTGCATCATTTTATTTACGCTCCGTTCCAATATGGTCCGGCAGTTATAGAAGGAGGAACGACACTATATTGGGTTAAACATATTAGTCAATTTGCATCTACAACAACACCGCTTATTAAACTATTTCCAGAAGGTGGGTATGCAATGCAAGGTATGTCTAATATTTTTGGAATTCCTGGTATTGCCTTGGCATTTTATGCAACTGCTATTCCTAAGAATAGAAAAAAATTATTAGCACTTATCATACCTGGTGTATTAACTGCTGCCCTGGCTGGTATTACAGAACCATTTGATTATACATTTCTATTTATTGCACCAGCATTGTTCTTTGTTCATGCATTTTTAGCTGCGTGTTTAGCAACAACAATGTATGCTTTTGGAGTAACTGGAGATATGTCAGCCGGGTTAATTGATATAGCTGCTAAAAACTATATTCCAATGTGGGCAAATCATTGGCAAACATATGTTATTCAATGGGTAATTGGAATTATCTTTATTGGTATTTATTTTGTGGTCTTTAGATTCTTGATACTCAAATTTGATTTCAAAACACCAGGCAGATCCGATGATGAAATGGTGAATATGTTTACTAAAGATGATTTTAAAAATAAAAAGTCTAAGGAAAAAGGTACGATTTCAAATGATCCATTTAGAACAGCGGCTGGTGCCTATATAAACCTTTTAGGTGGGGCTGATAATATAGCTTCAGTAAATAATTGTTTTACCAGATTACGTTTAACAATTAATAATCCAGATGTTTTAGCAACCGATAATGAATTTATGGAAGTCGGTGCTAAGGGGGTTGTACGTAATAAAGATGCAGTTCAAGTTATTATTGGACCAGATGTAACTAATGTTCGTGAGGAGGTTGATGATTTAATTGAAAATGGTGGTTGGGAGATGTTTGATAACCAGATATCAAATTCAATACCAGTCTCTGAAAAAGAGAGTCAAACTGAATTTTTAACAAACGAATCTCAGTTATTTGCACCCGTGGATGGAACATTTATTGAATTGGAAAATCTAAAAGATGATGTTTTCTCTCAAAAAATGATTGGCGATGGTTTTGCAATTGAACCAATAAATGGGAATATTTATTCTAGTGTTGAAGGAGAAATTGAATCGATTTTTCCTACTAAACATGCAATCGGTATCAAAAGTTTAAGTGGGGCTGAGATTTTGCTTCATTTGGGACTAGACACTGTGGAGCTAGAGGGAAAGCCGTTTGAAATTTTAGTTAAAGAAGGTCAAAAGGTTACTGAAGAGACTTTGATAGCTAAAATGAATATTGATGAGGTTAAAATTGCAGGTAAAGATCCAGTAATCATTAATGTAATTACAAATAGTGATAATTATGATTTAGGTAGATTCAATAAGTCTAGTACATCTGGCATTAAACATGGAAGTCCAATAGCGGTAGTTTATAAAAAGTAATAAAAATCTTCCTGTTCAAAAAACTTCCAACATTAAATTTGTTGGAAGTTTTTTTATTAAGCAGTCTGTTTTTGCAATTCATTTTCTTCAAGAATTTCACCAAGAACCCTATCAGCAACGATACCAATTTGGCCAGCGTTGCGGTTTTTAGGACAATTCTCTTCGTATGAATTAGTTGAATTTTTCATAACGATAATTCTGTCAGCCATTCGAGCGGCTTCTTCAACGTCATGGGTTACTAAGATAGTTGTTAGATTTTGTTTCTGACAAATATCTAGAATCAGATCCTGCATTTTACGTCTTGTTAAAGCATCCAAGGCTCCTAAAGGTTCATCTAATAAGAGGATCTTCGGGTCTGTCATCAAGGCACGTGCTAAAGCGATACGTTGTTTTTGACCACCAGATAGTTGAGTAGGATAGTGGTCGGCATAATCGCTTAATTCAACTAATTCAAGTAGTTCCAAGGCATGCGCTTTAGTATTTTTATCTTTTGAACCAAAGGATAAATTGTCTAAAACGGACATCCAGGGAAGAAGTCTATCTTCTTGGAACATTACTCGCATCAACGACTTAGAATCGGTTGAATTAATAGTTACGTTACCACTACTAGGTTTTTCTAATCCAGCAATTAAACGTAAGAGGGTACTTTTACCGCCACCACTCATCCCTACTAAAGCAATAAACTCTCCTTGTTTGATATCTAAAGAGACATCGTGTAAAGCGGTAGTTTGATTATTATAAATTTTATTAACATTTTTTATTGAGATCATTGAATCATTCATTAAGCATTACTCCTTCCGGTATGTTGCCATTCTAAGAGCAAACTTTCGAAGCTCTTGGCAACTAAATCTGAGATTTTACCTAAAACGGCATAGACGACGATACATAGAACAACGGTTTCCATATCCATGAAATCTTCAGCGTTATTAGCCATATAACCGATACCTGAACTAGCAGAAATAGTTTCGGCAACGATCAGGGTTGTCCACATGACTCCCAATGCATAGCGAATGCCAACTAGTATTTGTGGGAGAGCTGCGGGAAAAATAATTTTGAAAAACATTTGTCTTTTGGTTAATTCATAAGATTTACCCATCTCGATCAAATCAGGATCAACCGAACGTATTCCGTGGAACGTATTGATGTAAACAGGGAACATTGTTCCGATTGCAACCAGTGAAATTTTGGCGGATTCATTGATTCCTAACCAAAGAATGATTAACGGGATAAGAGCCAAATGGGGGATGTTACGAAACATTTGAATCGAAGAATCGAATAATAAGCTAAATGTATTGGACATCCCGTTGATAAATCCTAGAATAAATCCAATTCCACCACCGATCAGTAAACCAACAGTGGCTCTATAAAGTGAAATACTCAAATTCTTAGGTAATTCACCTGAGGCAGTTAGTTTGATTCCATCTTGTAAAACAGCTAGTGGTGATGGTAAAACAGAACTTGATAACCATCCCAAAGTACTACTTACCTGCCAAAATAAAATAACTATTACCGGAATTAGGAATGGCAGAATTTTATTAATGGATAAATGGAATCTCTTTTGATCAGTAATTGGTAAAGTAACTGGTTTTTGCATCCACTAGGCCTCCTTTAGTTGTTGAATTACTTCCTGAGCTAGAAGTGTACGTTGAATTTTTCCAGTTGCATTCTTAGGCAACTGATTACTAAAAATGTATTTAGTAGGACGTTCAACAGGTAATAATTGCTCATTGGCTAATTCATTCAACAGAGCTAATTGGTGCCGGTGATCTGGACTAGAAACTTTAGGGACTATCACTGCGGTAACATTTTCACCATAAATTTTATCGGGTGTACCAACAACGGCCATTTCACGGATGAATTTCAAAACGTTAAGACAATCTTCAACGGCTAGAGGATTAACATTTTCGCCACCACGAATGATCATTTCTTTACTGCGACCGGAGATGCTTAGATAACCATCTTCGTTGATGGAACCCAGATCACCAGTTAAAAGCCATTGTTTGTGGAATGCTTCTGGCTGTGGGTCCAAATAATGTGTGATGATACTGTCACCTTTTAAGGCTATCTCACCGACTTGGTTAGGACCAAGTTCGTTTTTTTCAGTATCCAAAATTTTGATTTGAACTCCAAAAACTTTTCCGACCGTATTTTGAATTGGGTCCTCTAATGGGTTTTGAGCAATTTGACTGGTAGCTTCTGTCATACCATAACTTTCAATCAAAGGAATTGCGAAACGTTGCTTGAATTCCTGATGGATACTTGGTAACAGAGGGGCTGAAGCAGTCCGGAGAAACCGTAAATTATTTTTAGTTGGCTGTTCCTCCCGTTGCAAGAGAATAGCTACGATTGCTGGGGTTAAGGAAACCCAGGTTACCATCTCAGTACTAACCTCTTTCCAGAAAAGATGAGCACTGAATTTAGGTCTAAATAGTAATTGACCATTAGACAATCTCGTTGCCAAGTTAGAGATAACCATTGCATTAATATGGAACATTGGCATTAAGATAAAAGTGCTATCTGTTTCAGACAATTCCTCACTGTCAATTACGTTGAAAGCACCGACCAATAATTGACGATGGGTTAATCCAACACGCTTTGGCTTACCAGTAGTACCAGAGGTATGCATGATCAAAGCAATTTCATCTTCGGTAGGTTCTTCGATAAGGCGTGCCACATGTCGGTCACGAATATAAATTTTAACTTCAGGTTCATGAAGAGTGGTGAGGCGAGGTAAGTTAGCGAAAAGTGAATTTAAAATATTGATTTCTTTAGAATCAGCATCCAGAATAATAGCAGCATAATGATATTGTTCTTCAAGTTCACTGATTTGAATTTCGGTAGTTTTAGGATTAATTGGTTGAACGATAGCGCCAATTTCCCAAAGACTATGAATTACTAAGGTATAAGTAACTGAGTTGGTTAAACTGACTAAGACGATGTCATTATGGCCGATACCTTTGCTTTTCCAATAATTTTTCCAAACGTTTTTTTCTAAATTAAGTTCACTGCCTGTGTACCAATGTTGGTTTGCATCTTGCATCAAAGGACGAGTAGCACCGGCAATGAGTTGTTGTTGTAATCTATTTGTAAGTTCTGACATAGTTATTCACCAAAGAGCGGAGCAGAAATTATTTTGTATGAAAACAAATGAAGAATTTCATCCAGCTCCTTAATTCCTTTCGATTGAATAACCATAGTTTACAAGGATGGTCAAAGAGTAACTACTGGGTTTCGATAAGGTTTATATAAGAAATTCTTAGAGTTATCTCATATGAGTTTGGTTTCTATAAAAATTTCATGGTTGAGGCGATTTCGATTTTTGTTTCAAGTTGTTAGTATGGACAAAATAAATAGTCTGAATTGATTATCAGCCATGTATAAAAAGAACATGGTTGGTGTCAATACAGACTATTTTCATATATTTAAGAATTTAGAATGGTTCTAGTGTGGCATACACTATATATAACCTGAACAGAATCTATAACTAATCCTCCAAAAATGTAATTCTGAAGATACTACCTCGAGGAGTATTATCTAAAACTTTTATTTGAGCATTATTTAATTTAACCAATTGTGAAACTATTGATAATCCTAAGCCACTACCTTTGATATCACTAGAATGAGAGGTATCAACGCGATAGAATCGTTGAAAGATCAAATTCTTTTGATCTTCAGGGATGCCAGGACCTTGATCTTTAACGTCTAATTGAATTTGACCATTGTTTTTCTTCAAATTTAGTTCAATCGTTGAATTGGCAGGGGAATACTTATGAGCATTATCTAGTAGAGCCACAATAATCTGTTTAAGTGTGTCCTCATTACCTCTAATATGAATATTCTCAGCAATATCTAACTTTAATTCCGGGGCAATCGTAGTTTGATATTGTTTGCCAATTCGGTTGACGCTCTCAGACAAGTTAACGTCTTCCAATATTAGATCAGTTCTATCGGCTCGTGATAAATGAAGTAAGTTTTCAATTAGATTTTGCATACGCGATGATTCTTCATCAATATATTCGAGTGATTCAGGGATAACATCCGGATGTTTATCGCCATGTCGTTTGATTAGATTTAGATTTCCACGGATAGCAGCAATGGGAGTCTTCAATTCATGTGAAGCATTGGAAACAAAGTCTCTTTCTCGTTGTAATCTCTGATTTTGGGCCTTTAATAATTCATTGAAGGCATTGCCCAATTCATTTATTTCTTGAGGGCTACTAGGAACAGTCAGGGTAGGTTGATCTACCTCGGCATCTTTAATAATATTCCGGGCTTCACTTGCCAATTGAATACTAGGAGCGCTAAGTTGGGTAGCAAGACGTTGTGCCCACCAAGTTCCGAAGCCTAAGGTGATGAAAGTTATAAAACTTATTATGATCAGAAGTAAAACCATACTATTGATCAAGCGATTAAGGCTGACCCATATTTTATAGGTTGTATCGTTATCTTTCATACTGTTATAGATAAAGAGTCCCCGACCTGGAACGTAAACGATATTTTTACCTAGTTTAATCTTTTTTTGATTGATGAATTTGGCGGATGAACTAGTAGTCAAAACCTTTTGTCCCATTCTATTGGATGAGGCTGTGATCGAAGTATCATTGGTTTTAACACTGATAATAGTATTTTGTTTGGTGTGACGATTGTTTTGGGTATTCCAGTGAATGAAACTAGGTATATCATCAATATTTGAACGATAGAGACTCATCATTTGACCTTGAGATTCATGTACAGTTTGTAAGTACTGTTGTACACCAACGACAATTAGAATCAAAGCACTGATTGAAAGGGTAATAATAATGACTAGCTTTTTGATGGCATTACTGATTAGCTCTTGATAAGAGAGGGATTTGTTCATTCTGTTATATCCTCTAGCGAATATCCAACACCACGAATTGTTTGAATCAAAGGTTTATTTTCTTTGCCATCAACTTTATTCCGTAAATAGCCAACATAAACATCAACAACGTTTTGTTGACCTAAAAAATCTTCTCCCCAAACGTTATCTAATAGTTCGTCACGAGTGAATACTTGTCCTGTATGTTGCAAGAAAAATAATAATAGATCATACTCACGGCGGGTTAGTTGAATACTTCTTTTATCACGGGTTACTTGATGTGACTTGGTATTTAAAACTAAGTCAGCCACTTGATATGTTTGATCTGGTTCGGACATGTTTTCAGCCCGACGTTTGATGACCCGAACACGAGCTAAGAGTTCTTCGATCTCAAATGGTTTGGTGATATAGTCATCAGCACCGTTATCAAGACCAGCAACTTTGTCACCAACATAATCTCTAGCTGTCATAACAATAACTGGTACTTGATCATGCTTTCTGATACGACGAAGTACCTCCATACCATCAAGTTTTGGTAACATCCAGTCCAATAGAATCAATAGTAGATCGTTTTGATGTTTTTCATAGAGGTCCAAAGCCTCAACACCATCATTAGCAATAATTGTGTCAAAGTCTTCAAATTGTAATTCTTTACTGACATAACTAGAGAGGCTGCGCTCGTCCTCAATAATTAAAATTGTATTCTTCATTAGCAAGTCTCCAAAATATGTTTTTGGTTCAATTAATTTATCTAATAATAATCATATACTCCAAATATGAAAAAAATTTAAAGTTTTGTCAAGAACAAACTAATTAGTAAAAATTACTAATTATGGTAAAATGATTTTCAGAAGTAAGTTTTAGAAAAGGTGAGATAAGTGGAAAAGGCAATTGCGATTCTCAAAAAAAATAATTATAAAGTTACGAAACAAAGGACTGATTTAATAGAGTATCTCAGTAAATTTACAGTTCAATATGTCTCAATTAATGATATTGCTAGCTATATGCGTTCTCTTTATCCCGGAATGAGTAATAATACCATTTATCGAAATCTTAAAGAGTTTTCAGAGATTGGGTTAGTAGAATATCAAGAAAAGGATAAGACCTTAGTTAAGTATCAATGTGATTTTGAACATCGTCATCATCATCATTTTGTTTGTAAAAACTGTGGTAAGGTGACTGAATTGAGAGCTTGTCCGATTGAATTTTTTACTGATCAATTACCTGGATATACGGTTGAAGGACATGCAATTGAGGTTTACGGTTTGTGTGCTGATTGTACTAAGAAATTAAATTCTAAATAGTTACAATAAAAATACTAATCTAGTGGCCATTTTTATGGTTATTAGATTAGTATTTTTTTGTAAATTTATACCTCTTTTTTGAAAAGTCCTTGCAATATATCGATTCGATATATATACTAGGTAATCGTGAAAGATAGGTGACAATAATGTATGAATTATTTATTTTAGGTCAATTAATGGATCATTCTATGACTGGATATGCTCTACGTAAGGCTTTTACTAGTATTGCTGGAGACGATCAAGCCATCAGTTTTGGGACTTTGTATCCATTGTTGGACAAACTGGCTCAAGCAAAGGAGATTTCGTTAAGTTTTAAAGAGACTGAAAATAAAAGGCCTCAAAAATTGGCTACCATTACTGATAAAGGTAAAAAGGAGTTCATGAATTTGGCTTCTGAGTTAGTAACCATTAATAAACAAACCCAGTTGACCTTTTTAATGAAAATTCAATTCTTGCATCTATTCGATCAAAATTTACAAATTAAAATTTTAAATGATTTTAAGAATTTTTCGCAAGGTAAGTTGGATCGTCTGAAAGAAATAAAATATGAGATAAAAAATAATACTCATATGACACAAGAGGATATCAATGATGCTTTGTTGGTTAAACAATTACAAATTTCACGAGCTCAGACCCAATTAAAATGGGTGGTTGAGCTTTTGAATCAGAGAAAAGGGGAATGAATATGGCTAGTTTTGCTAAAGACCCAGAGATCCAAAAACACCGTTGGTTAATTTTAGTCGCAGTGTGTTTGTTTACTTTTATGTCAACCTTGGACGGTAGCATTGTAAACATTGCTTTACCAGTTATGAGTAAGGACTTGGCAATACCAATGAATCAGGCTGAATGGGTCGTATCAATTTATTTGATCGTTATTTGTGCGCTGTTATTATTGTTTGGAAAATTAGGTGATTCCTTTGGGAAAATCCGAATTTTTAAAATTGGATCTATCCTTTTTACAATTGGTTCATTGCTCTGCGGTTTTAATTCGGGATTAGTATTCTTATTAATAGCAAGATCTGTACAGGCTATTGGTGCAGCGATGACAATGAGTACTAATAATGGAATTATTACCGAGGTTTTTCCATTCAATGAACGTGGTCGAGCTTTAGGAACAATCGGTTCTTTCGTAGCTTTAGGTAGCATTGCTGGACCAGGTGTTGGTGGCCTGATTTTGGCTCATTTGAATTGGGGTTACATATTTTTAATTAACGTACCGGTAGGTATAGTAGCGATTATTTTAGGAATTAAAATTTTACCTAAAGACATTACTTTATCAAAACAAAAAATTGATAAAGTTGGAGCAATATTGTTCGCAATAGTTATGGTTACTTTATTTGCGGGAATATTCTTAGGTCAAGAAATAGGTTTCTTAAAACCTGTTATTCTAGGATTATTTATAGTAGCTTTGCTAGCTATGATCAGTTTTATTAGAATAGAATTACGAATAGACAAGCCAATTTTGGATTTGAGAATTTTTAAGAATGCCAATTTTTCAATTAGTATATTCTGTGCCTTTTTGATATTTGTAGCTAATTTCTTTTTCAATGTTATTTCACCATTTTATCTTGAAAATGCACGTGGTTTAGCTGCTAATTATGCAGGTTATGCGTTGATGACTTTTCCAATTGTTCAGGTAATTGTGGCGCCAATTTCAGGAGCGGTTTCTGATAAAATTGGCCCAGAATTATTAACCTTTATTGGCTTGATCTTAATATCTATTAGTCAAATTGGTTATATGATGGTTGGACTTAATACACCATTATGGATATTCATGTTCTTTGTAGGATTAGTTGGTTTTGGTAACGGAGTCTTCCAAGCACCCAACAATTCAATTGTTATGAACTCAGTTGAGGTAAAAGATTTAGGAATTGCCGGTGGTATTAATGCCTTAGCTCGAGAATTTGGAATGATTATTGGTATTTCTGTTGCAACAACTGTGTTATTTTCAGCTATGAGTCATACAGCTGGTCATACGGTTACGTCCTATGTGCCTGCACATCCAGAACTATTTATTTCTGGAATGCATGTTGCCTTTATGGTCTCGCTAGCAATTTGTTTGGTCGCTACAGTTATAACTGGTGTAAGGGTATTGAGAAAACCACTCACTAAGTAAAATCTCATAGAATCGATTTCAAAATAAATAGTCTGTATTAATTTTCAACTTTGTTCCAGAAAAGAACATAGTTGAGATTAATACAGACTATTTTTGAGCATTCAAAGGTTTGGAATAGAAATCCACCTTTACTTAAATAATGATCATCAATGACTAAGTTTCCAGTTCTTATAACTTAACCCTAGAAAATAAGCAATTACCTCAAAGGTTGAGATAAAGAAAGTAACTGGCCAATTTGTGACAAAAGCTAAGTAGAGGCCTAACCAAACGCCAATTAATGACAATCCTACTGAAACTAAAATCATTTTTGGAACTGAATGAACTAGATATTTAGCGGTTGCGGCAGGTAATGTTAATAAAACAAAAACTAGCAATGAACCAACGATTTGGGCACCAATACTAACACTTAAGGCCAAAGTTATTAGAAAGATAATAGATAGTAATCGCGTTTTTAAGCCAGCCGCTTGAGCGCCAATATGATCGAATGAATCAAATGATAATGGCTTATAGAAAATGACGAAGATTGCTATAACAAATAACGCCAAGATCAATAACTGATTAACTTCTTTGCCACTAATACCAACAATACTGCCGAAAAGAATATTCGTGGCATAACTGCTAGATTCTGAAGATAAAGATAGGAATAGTATTCCTAAACCAATAAATAATGAAGAAATAGCACTGATGGAAGCTTCTCGTCTGGATGATTCATCACTTAAACTACCAACGGCAATGGAACTAACTAAAGTGAAGATGATCATACCAACTAGAGGTGAAATTCCCACTAAAATACCAAATGATGCTCCAGCAAATCCGATTTCAGATAATGTATGTGAGAGAAAAGACATGTTACGGGAAACAACAAAGACACCAACTAAGCCAGCGGTTATTGCAATAAAGGTACTAGCAATAAAAGCTGAACGCATAAATTCATATCCGAACATTTTCTGCCTCCACTTCGAACATTTCTTTTGAAATATTTTCTACTTTAACGGGAACAATGGTTTTGTTTTGGAATAACAAAGCTCGTTTTGTATATTTTTTAGTTAGTTCGTAGTCGTGAGTGATAAAAATAACCGTTAAGTGATATTTTTGATTTAATTCTTGAACTAGATCCATCAATTGTGTTTTCACTTCAACATCCAGACTAGCTGTTGATTCATCAAGAATTAATATTTTAGGATCATTAAGTAGAGCTTGTGCCAAATAAGCTTTTTGTTTCTCACCACCAGATGCTAAGCCAAGAGGACGATTTCTTAGATCGGTTAAATGAGTTTTTTGCATAATCGATTTGATAATTTTGTTCTCATGATTTCTTTGTTTAGCACTGAAAGTAAACTTGAGATTAAGTCGGATAAATTGCTCGATATTTAATGGATAATCGAGATCTATGTTACGAAACTGAGGTACATATCCGATAGTTTGTTTTTCATTGATTTTTAAGGTACCAGATGAACTCGGTTCAAGGCCCATTAGAATTTTTACTAAAGTAGTTTTTCCAGAACCATTGGGGCCAATTAAACTAATAAATTCCCCATCGTTAATTTGAAAATTTAAGTTTTGAAAAACTAATTGTTTTCCGAATCTTTTAGTTAAGTCTTTTGCTTCAATCATAGATTATTCTTCACTTTGCAAAATTTTATTAAGTTCTTGGTATTGTGATAGCATCCATTCTTGATAGTTTTTATCTTTAGGTAGTGTTTCAGTTACGTTTAAAACTGGAATGTTATTCTTTTTGGCCAGTTTGACAAGATTGTTGACTAATTTACTATCGGTTTGGGTATTTAGAACAAAGAAAGCAATTTTCTTGTTTTTGATACCTTGGTGCATATCCTGTATTTCTTTAGGGGTAGGGTCAGTGCCTTTTTCAACGGCATTTTCAAATCCTTTGTTAGCTACCTTGAATCCCATTGCTTCAATCGAGTAATCAAAAACAGGTTCACTAACATAAACGTTCTTATTGGTTATCTTCTGGGAAGTTTGTTTGAGTTTGTTTAATTCATCTTGGATAGGTTGAAGAGATTTGATATAACTTTGAGCATTTTTTTCAAAGTAAGTTTTATTCTGTGGTTGTTTCTTACCTAATTCTTTAGCTAAGTATTTAGCATATTGAGGCATTGTTTGAGGGTTATACCAGATATGTGGATTATCGCCAGTTTTTTTATTCATAACTGTTTCACCGATTTTAATATAGGCAGCATTACCCTTATCTAGCTTATTCATCCAGGCATCATAACCAAGACCATTAGCGACAGTGATATCTGATTGACTAACTTCTTTGGCGACTTTAGTTGTTGGTTCGTAATCATGAGGATCAATAGCCGGATTATTAATAATGGATTTGACGGTGCCTTTATTACCAACGATCGTTTTTGCCGCTTCAGCATAAAAATCAGTTGAGGTGACTATATTTAATTTTTGTGAATTTGTATTAGTTTTTCTGCTGGAACAACCTGATAAAATTAATAAAAGTGCAAATATACTGAGAATAATTCCTAAAAGTTTTTGTTTTTTGATAGGCATGATTCTTCTCCTTAATAATAAAATTTACTATTTAACCCTAAACTAATTATCTAAAAAAGTAAATAGTAAATTTTATCATTTATATAAAAATATATTTTGAAAATAAAAAAGCAACGGTCTGTAGCCAGTTTAATGGTTATAGATCGTTGCCTTTTTCTGAATTATAGATAGTCATGTTACCTAGCAGCCTTATTTATTAATTACTGATCTTCTTTGCGAGATCCATAATGTATTCTTTAATCTCATTCCGAGTATCTATGAAAGCCTGAGCTATTTCCTGATTGCTGCCTGAAATCAAAGCAGGATCGTCAATGGACCAATGGAATCCATCGTGCATTTTGTGGAATAAAACATTTATCGCGTGCTTCACCACACAAAGTAACAATAATAGTAGCACGATGCAAAAAGTTTTCGTCAACAATTTTTGAAAATTGTTCTGAGATATCGATGTCATCCTCAGCCATTACTTTAATAGCATTAGGATTTAAACCATCTGCTCTAATACCAGCACTTTGAATATCCCAGTTAGGTAAATATTTTTTAGCATAATCTTCAGCCATTTGACTACGACATGAATTTCCGCTGCATAGGAAATAAATTGAATTAGTCATCTTTTTTAATTCCCAATTTAATTTGACATTCTGGGCAAAGACCATAGACCTCCATATGATTACCAGAAATCATATAACCGGAGATTTCAGCGGTCTTTTCTTCTAGATTTTTTTCAGTATCGCTGAATCCAGAATACGTGACATCTACAATTTTTCCACAATTTGTGCAAATTGCATGGTAGTGAGGGGAGCCGAAATAGTCGTAGTGGGTACTTCCATCGCCATTTTGTAATTCAACGACTAAATGATGGTCAACAAAAGTATTCAAAATATTATAAATCGTAGATGAGCCGATATTAGGCAATTCCTTACCCAGAGCATCACGAATTGTCTCCACAGTAGGGTGATTATGGTGACTTACAAGATAAGCCAAAATAATATGACGTTGTGGGGTAACTCTTAATTTATGATCCTTTAGAACCTGCAGTGTCTCCTCCATTACGGCGTTACTAGCCATAAGCAATCTTCCTTTCTACCTTAGAATCATTTCAGAGTAATTATATAACTTAATGAACGTCAATTCCAAATAAACTATCTCTTTTAATGAAACTGTTATATATTTACTTTTAATTAATTTTGGATTATTATGTATTCGTTAATAGATGAGAACCATTCCAATATGATAATGAATGGAGCGAGAAATTTGATCAAAGAAAAGAAAAAGCAAAGTTTAGCTGAAAAGATTAATGTCATGCGTGCCAGCGTCATGGGGGCCAATGATGGTATTGTTTCAGTTGCAGGAATCGTTATTGGTGTTGCCAGTGCACAGAGCAATAATCGAGCTATATTTCTATCTGGTATTGCAGGAATGTTAGCTGGAACCATTTCAATGGCGATGGGTGAATGGGTTTCTGTCAGTACGCAGCGTGATACTGAAAAAAGGGCACTTGAAGAGGAATCAACTGCTTTGGATAGCAATTATAATGGTGAGTTCAATTTTATCCGTGATAAATATCAAGCAACTGGTATTTCAAATGAGCTAGCTACACAAGCTACTCAAGAAATGTTGAGCGATGATCCATTGGATGTGGCAGTGCGTGAAAGATATGGATTTAATCCTAAGGAAAAAACTAGTGCGATTGCGGCTGCTTTGGCCTCGATGATTTCTTTTCCTACAGGATCGATTTTACCGTTGGTATCAATTACGATGTTTCCTCAAGATATAAAATTATTTGCGACTGTAATCGCGGTTATCATTGCGCTTACTATTACTGGATATACCGCAGCAGTGCTTGGCGGAGCTAATAAATTAAAAGCCGTAATTAGGAATGTTGTTTCAGGTTTATTGACCATGTTGGTAACTTATGCAATTGGATCGTTATTTGCACGTTAGGAGAGATTAGAATGAAAAATTTAACAATTTCCAAATCAAAGAAGCAAAAGAAGACTATGGCTGAACGTTCTAATACTCTACGTGCTGGGGTACTAGGTTCGAATGATGGAATCTTGACTGTCGTTGGGGTATTATTCTCGGTTGCTGTAGCGACTACTAATCAATTTACTATTTTTATCGCTGGTCTATCTGACCTATTAGCATGTGCTTTTTCAATGGCTTCTGGAGAATACGCTTCAGTTAGCTCTCAAAAGGATACAGAAAGAGCTGCAATTGAAAAAGAACGTGAGCTGATAAAAACTAATTACCAAGATGAGTTGGCAGTTGTTGCAAAATATTATGAGAATCGTGGTGTTTCTAGTAAAACAGCTGGAAAAATTGCTGAAGAATTAATGAACAAAGATGCCCTGAGAACAGTTGTGAGGGTTAAATATGATTTGCAGTTAGGCCATTATATGAGTCCTTGGGATGCGGCGTTTTCTTCCTTAGTATCAGCTGCTTCAGGCGGAATATTTCCACTTGTAGCAATGACATTTTTACCAGTTTCGATTCAGTGGCCGGGAACGATTTTGGCGGTTACTTTGTCAGTGGCCTTGACAGGATATTTAAGTGCTAAATTGGGTGATGGTCTAGTTAAAACGGCAATGGTTAGAAATATTATTGTTGGACTTATAACTATGGCGATTCACTATTCAGTTGGTTTGATGCTTTAACTAGACACTTGATTTTACTGAACTGGTTGAAATAAATACGTATAATTAAATAACGATATAATTATCAATATTATGAGGGTGTAAGTAATTCGGTTCTCTTGAATACATTTCAACAGAATAATAAAAAACTGACTTGAAAGCCGTTTTCGTAGCTAACAAGTCAGTTTTTTTATTTAGTTTTTAACATCAAATCAAGAGACTTTTGTAATTCTTCTAATTGTTTTTCATCGGTACAGTTGCTATTTTTACGGATATTTTGAGCAATAACTAGTTTCATTGCCTTGTCGACACTGGACTTAACTGCGGATAGTTGCATTAGGACCTCATCACAGGACTTATTTTCATCCATCATTCTTAAAACGGCCTCCAATTGACCACGAGACCGTTTCAGACGACTAGTGATTTTTTTGCTGGCTATTTCTTCGGGCGTTTGTGACATAATTAACCTCCCAAATTGGTTTATTACTGGTAATTATACCCATAAGGGTAATGGGTAGCAAATAATTGCATTAATTTATTGAAGAACACTGATAGAACGAAATAGTTGATTATTTTTACCCTAGGGGGTATATTTAAAACACATAGATATGAGAAGGAGATTGAATGATGGCTAATATTACAGAATTATCAGATAAGACATTCAACGATGAGACTAGCCAAGGCCTAGTTATTACAGATTTTAATGCAGATTGGTGTCCTCCATGTAAAATGATGAATCCAATTTTGGAGAAGCTATCTTCAACAGATGAATTGGGTGATAAGATTAAGTTTACATCTATGAATGTTGATCATAATCCTGAAACACCTAATAATTTTGGGATTCAAGGTATTCCTACTTTTATCGTTAAAAAAGATGGAAATGTTGTAGGTCGTTTGGTTGGTTATCAACCAGAAGAGAAGTTCCGTATGGAATTAGAAAAATTTATGTAGAGTAAAAAATACACATAATTGTAAATAATAAGGCTAGTAATCGTACTTTGATTACTGGCCTTATTATTTTAGCAAAATAAAATGCGTTTATTCCAATATCTATATTTTTACAAATTATCTGAAGTTGACCTTTTTTATATATGAAATCGTGGTATATTACCTTTGATGAAACGGTTTCAAATTCTATTTAAAAGGGATGATTGTGAATGTCTAACTTACCTAGAGCTTTGAAATATATCAGTTGGTTTGAGGGAGAAATAATCACGATAGATTTTAATCGTTCGGTTGATTTCAATCCAAAAGCGTACCCAGAATTAACAAAAATTGGACGATGGATCATTGCGGATGATTCTTCGAAGTATTATCTGGTATACAAAATAGAGAAAGAATATCCTGACAAAATTATCAATCAAGTGTTAGGAAAATTAAATTTAAACGGTTATGAACTGGTACACAGTGCGGCAACTTATGCAAAGAATTCTTGATTCCCAAGTTAGATAACCATTGTATATTTTATTATTGAAATAGTTTTGAGCAAATAAATAGTCTGTGTTGAATCGACTGTGTTTAAGAAACGTAGTTGATATCAATACAGGCTATATTTGATATGTTAAAAAATTAAATAAATTTTTTTACGGTTAAATTCAAAAATAACAATTATCTAGCATATAACGGAGTGCAGAATACTTTTATTGAAATTCCACAAATCGATTGTTCCAAATATTTTCGAAAAATGAGATCGTATCTTCAGCAATCATATAATCATTATCAAAGGTTGTTGTCATATCATGTTTCATAGTTATTTTATAACCAAGACCGTGGGCCATAACAATTGTGGCATTACAACAATATTCAGTCTGTGCACCACAAAGTTCGATGGTTCTAATTCCGTGTTGCATTAGGACTTTATTTAAATTAGTTTGATAAAAGGCATTGGGGTGAAATTTTTCCACGACAAGATCTTCTTTTTGTTTGTCTAATTTTCCAGATAATTGCCAAAGCTCACTACCTCGAACGACATCTTGATCATTATGTTGAATAAAAATAATTGGTAGGTTGGATTGACGATAAAGACTGATTCTTTCGTTGATATTTTGAATCAATCCATTGAAATTATAGCTATATTGTAAAGCCTTTTGCATATCGATAATAATTAAGCCGTCTGCTAATTCTGGCATATAGCACTGCCCCCTAAATAGAATATATAGATTGAGATTAACATTGTAATTTGAAATATGAAAGCGATATTTTAAAAATATGTCTCTTTGATAATTTGCTGAAGACGGGTGATTTGTTTTACAATGATGACTAATAAATAATAGGATATAAATTAATGAAAAAAACAAAAATAGTATTTACCATATTAGGTGTAATAATAGCTGCAATTTTGATAGTGGGGGGAATATTTGTTTATCGGACTCAACAGTCTTTGAATGCTTTGAATACTGGTGATAAGTCTGTATCTAAAAAGATCGACAATAGTAAACCTTTTTCTATTTTATTATTGGGAGCCGATACTGGAACTGATGGGCGAGTTGACCGTGGCAATTCGGACACAATGATGCTATTAACTTTGAATCCTAAAAAGAAAAAAACAGTTGCTTATTCGATCCCACGGGATGCTTTGGCTGAGATGGTTGGCGACAAGAAAAAGAATGTTCAAAAAATTAACGCAGCATATAACATTGGCTTATCAACTATGGCCAAGAAAACAGTTGGCAATTTACTAGGGGTACCGGTAGATTATCATGTGGCAATCAATATGGAGGCGCTTGAGAAAACAGTTGATTTTGTCGGAGGTGTTACTGTAACAAGTGATTTAAAAGTTTCATTTAATGGTGTGACGATTCCCAAGGGAACTCATCATTTAAATGGGAAGCAGGCTCTGACATATGCTCGAATGCGTTATCAAGATCCCCGTGGTGATTATGGACGTCAATTAAGGCAACAGCAAGTTTTGAAAGCAGTTATTAAAAAACTTGAAGAACCCAAATATTTAGTAAAAGTACCAGATTTGATCAAAAAATTGGGAAATGATATCAATACTGATTTAACAACAAGTCAAATTGATCAAATAGTTTTGAAATATCACAATAGTACTAAGACAATGGACTTTAATCAGATTCAAGGTCAAACTGCCTGGATCAATGATAGTTCATATCAAATACTACCAACGACTACTATACAAAATGCCTCGAATAAATTGAGAGAGAATCTTGAATTAGAACCGAAGACATTAAATAATACCGAGACAAAGTTGAATGCTAAGAATAGAGCATTCTTTAAAAATGAAGATGATACCAATTATGATACGTATGGTTTAGATACTACTTATTATACTAATAATACCTATTAAAAGAGCACACATTTAAGTGTGCTCTTTTTATGTTTTATAATACCTTTCATTAGTTCAGTATTTTTACATGGAAAATGTAATTTTAAGATTTTAAATGATCATTTATGATCTAAAAAATTAGATTGATTAATTACTAAAAAAAGTTGTTAAGTTTAAAACCAATAAATCATTCTCGTATTGTAAAAATAATGCTTAATTTTCATGAAAACTCCAATTACACTTGTAGATTTTTTAACAAGATAATTAGATAAAAAAATATTAAAACTAATAATATTAAAATCAAATTAATGAATATTAATTTATCAATCCTTTGTCACTTGTAGAAGACAACTGTTCATTCAAAATAGACAAAAATGTTTTTTATCAAATGTGACAAAAATCACATTTTCGGTTGCCTTTTGTAAATGAAGGCGGTACCATGAAAGCGGAACTAAGAAAATTGACTAGTGATTAACAAAAAAGAAATCATGGAATATATTTTTGGAGGTTATAATTTTGGGGCAATATTTTTTTAACCAATGATTTTTTAATGAATAATTACTTTGTCAGTTAGGGAGGCCTTTAAGATGAAAAAAAGCCTATCTCAGTCTGCGTATGGTGGTGTACCAGGAGAAAAATATGTACCGTATGTGACTGATAAGGAGAATCATGGCGGTAGCTCGATTGTTATGATCATGGGTGCAATTTTGGCAATTATTTTTGCTGCTTCAACGGCTTATTCAGGTATGAAAGCTGGATTAACAGTTGCCGCCGGTATTCCAGGATCTATTATTGGTTCTGGTTTGATTGCAGCGTTTGCCAAGAAGAAGGGGATTTTGGGAAAGAACCTTCTTCAAGGAATGTCTAGTGGTGGTGAATCTATTGCTAGTGGGATGATTTATGTTTTACCTGCCATTATTGTTATTGGTGGAAGAGTTAATTTTATTTCTGGTATTTTAGTTGGAGGCTTGGCAGTACTGTTTGCTATTGGTACAGCTTCGTTAGTTGAAAACTATTTGATAGTTGAAGAACATGGGAAACTTGTTTATCCCGAATCAATGGCTATTTCAGAAGCATTAGTTGCTTCTGAAGCTGGTGGGGATTCATTGAAATTCATGGGAATCGGCTTTGGTATTGGTGGTATTTTAACAGTATTAACAACTCAAGTATTTGGTTGGGTAAATAGTACTATTACCTATGTTGGAAACTCGTTTTATCGCTGGAAAATGTCGACTGAGGTTAACCCGATGTTGGCTGGTATTGGGTTTGTCGTTGGTTTAGATGTTGCTTTAACAATGTTTGCCGGATCAATTCTATCAAATTTTGCAATCACGCCTTTGATTGCTAACTTTACACAAATGGCTGGCAATCACGCTAAGGACTGGAATGACGTAACTATTGCCGTCAACCAGATGGGTGTTGACCAAGTTGCTGGTTCTTATTCGAAATACATTGGTGCCGGGATGATGCTTTGTGGTGGTATCGTTGGTGCTGTTAAATTGATTCCAGTTATTATAACGTCGATCAAGAAGACCTTGAATGCTAGAAATGGCAATAGTGAAGATCGTAATATGTTAGGCGTTTGGTCACTAATTATTGCTGTAATTGCAATTTTTGTCGTTGGTTTCTTTATTTCAGGTAATATTTTAATGGCTGTTGTTGGTGGAATTCTTTCTATCATATTGGCATTACTTTTCGTTATTGTTTCTGCAAGATTAGCTGGAACAATTGGGTGTTCTAATGCGCCTGTTTCAGGTATGACTATTGCTTCATTAGTTATTATGACCTTGGTTTTTGTTATTTTTGGTTGGACTAGCAATGCTAATAATCAAGTATTACTTTTGTTCGGGGTCTTCATAGTTACTGCCATTTCTGTAGGCGGTGCTTACATGCAGACTCAAAAGGTTGATTATGTTATTGGTGGTAATAAAAAAGAAATGATGAAGTACTTTATGATTGCTGCTTTGATCGGTGTTATTGTGGTTGTTGGAACAACTGTTATCCTAGAGCCACAACTAAAGATTACTGGTTCCAATCCACCATTTGGTATGCCACAAGCTAACTTAATTGCCACATTGACAACTGGTATCATGTCAGGTAATTTGCCATGGATCATGATTATTGTAGGTGTTGTTATGGCAATCGTTTGTTGGATGTTAGGTTTGTCAATTATGACGGTTGCTTTAGGATTCTATCTACCAATCTCAACGACATCAATTATTTTAGTTGGTGCGTTAATCAAACTATTGATTGAAAAGATCACTAAAGAAAAAGAACTCAAAGACAGACGTGTTCAAAGTGGAGTCAGCCTATCATCAGGTTTGATTGCTGGTGGTTCAATCATTGGCTTGATTGGTATCATTTTACATGTAACCGGTGTGTTAAGTGATAAAGCTCCTGTTGGATTTGCTGGTAGCAATGAAATGGGATTGATACTTTTGGCAGTATTAGTAGTTTCAATTATTATTCCATTAGTTAATATTAAGAAGGAAACGAATTAGTAGGAGGGCGAAAAATGGCTAAACGTCCGGAGTTGACCGAAGAAGATTTAAAACATATGGTTTTTAAGAAGAATCCCGAGATAACTTATACCAGAAAAGCAGGAATCATCACAATTGTGCGGGAACAGAACCATCCAATTCAAAAATTTTTTCGTAAACTACGTATGAACATTCCTGAGAAATCCTATTTAGAAATGGATGAGTACGGTAGTTATGTTTTTACGAAGGTTAATGGTCAACGTAATGCCTATGAAATTGGTAAAGAGCTTGCCGAAAAGTTTCCTGACACAGATAAATATCGTTATACAAGATTGATTTTGTTCTTACAACAAATTGAGAACGTTGATCACTTAATAGAACGAGTATCATAATAATTAAATAATTTAAGGGGATATTAAAATGACAGATCGTATTGAATTATCAGCATGTACATCAATCATGGTAGGTAAGAAGGCCTCAATGGACGGAGCAACTTACATCTCCAGAAATGAAGATCGCTTGAATGCAATTTATAGAAAACGTATCATCGTCCAACCAGCTGTTTCAGGACGTGATACAACCTATACATCACCATATAATCAAATGACAGCACCATACCCAGAAAGTGGTTATCGTTATACATCAACACTTGATGCTGATCAAAGTACAGGTCCTAATGAGGAAGATGGTTTTAACGAAAAAAACGTTGGTATGAGTGCAACGGAAAGTGTTTATGCTAACGAAAAGGTGCTAGCTTTCGATCCATATGTTAAGAACGGTCTAGCTGAAGATTCATTAGCTACCTTGGTATTGCCATATATTGACTCAGCTCGTGATGGTGTTAAATATTTAGGAAATTTAGTTGCTAAATATGGTTCAGCTGAAGGTAATGGTCTGCAATTCAATGATAAAAATGAAGTTTGGTATATGGAGGTTGTTACTGGTCATCAGTGGGTAGCTGTACGTATTCCAGACGATTCATATGCCGTAGCTGCTAACCAAGTCGCAATTCAAGACATTGATTTCAATGATTCTGATAATTATATGTGGGCTGATGGTATTCAAGAATTTGTATCTGAACATGATTTGAATCCTGACTTTGATCGTTGGGATTTCAGACATATCTTTGGTACAGATACTGAAAAAGATCATCATTACAACACACCACGTGTTTGGTTTGCACAACGCTATTTGAATCCATCTGATGATACACAAGATCCAGAGTCTGCTGAATTACCATTCATCAGAAAACCAGAAAGAAAGATTGCTGTTGAAGATATTCAGTATATTTTGAAATCACATTATAATGAAACAAAATATGACCCACTAGGTAGCGGTAGTGAACATGATAAGAAGACATATCGTGCAATTTCACTTTCCCGTACAGCTAATTCACACATTCTTCAAATGAGAGATTCGGATAAGAATGGCGCTGCAGGTGTTGAATGGACTGGATTCGGTATCCCTAGTTTCTGTCCGCAAGTACCATTCTTTACAAATGCTAAAGATATTGATGAATCATATAGTTACACACCTGAAAAGATGGACTTAAAGAGCGCATATTGGATGTATGAGGCCTTAGCAATGGTAGTAGAATCACATTACAAGGAATTTGTAGAACCTAACTTAGATTATCAAAAAGCTTTGTCAGAATGGGCACGTCGTAAGATCAATGAAGTAGATCAAAAGGCGGTAACTATGTCAGGAGATGCTTTGACAGATTATTTAACAGAACAAAACCATGAAATTGTAAAGCATTACAATGAAGAAACAATGAAACATCTTGCTGATTTAGTTACTCAAGGGACAGAATTGAGTAAATTAACATTTAAGATGGATCCAAATTTATAGAATAATATTAAAAACGATCAATTCCTTAATCAGGAGTTGATCGTTTTTTAATATTATTTTTGTAGTGCCACACTATCATTAATACCTATAGTATTTTCTTGTTGCAGTGCAATTAGGGCAGAGCCATGACTGATGTTTTCATCAGGCTGTGATTCAATATTCATATAATCTTTGCTGTTAGTGATAATAACCATCACAGTATCATCTAGTTTATTTTCTTTGATAACTTTAGGATCGAAACTTCCTAAAAGATCTCCTTTGTTGACTATTTGATCTGCTTTAGTATTAATGGTAAAACCTTTTCCTTTTAATGAAACTGTATCTATACCGATATGAATTAATATCTCAGTACCACTATCAGTAGTTAAACCATAAGCATGACCAGTGTCAGCCACGATATTTAATTTACCAGTTTGTGGAGCATAGATATTAACTTTTGCGGAACCATCAGGCTTGATAGCAATTCCCTGTCCCATCATTCCAGAGGCAAATACGGGATCGTTTACCTTGTCTAAGGCCAAAGTATGACCATCGATTGGGGCATAGACGGCGTTATCTTTAATTTTTTCTTTATTCACAACATCTTCAATGAGAATTTCTTTGGGAATTGCAAACATATTGGTTGCAATGAATGCTACTATAACAGTCAAAATAGAAACAATCGTATAGATGATTAAATCACGTGCGTTGTAGATATACATCAAATAAGAGGGAACCACGGCTAATCCATATGAGTTGGCTGCAACGTTTAATATGCTCAAGGCAGCAGCCCCAAAACCACTAGTTAGGACGGTAACAATAAGCGGCTTGAAATTATAGCGGATTAAGACACCAAATAGTGTAGGTTCGGAAACTCCAAATAATTGTGATGAGAAGGCACCTACGAATGTTGCTTTAGATTTCTTAGATTTAGAACGTATAATCATTGCCAAAGCAACACCTAGGTTAGCAAAACCATACATTGCTTCTAAAGTAATTAAAGGATTTAAGTGTGTGGCTGCTAGTAAAGATGTTTCGATGGCAATCATCATTTGATGAATTCCAACTAATACCATTAAAGGATAGGCAGCCCCGATTAGGAAACCACCGATACCGAATGGTAAATGAATAACAGATTCAACACCGGCGACCATAACATTTTCTATCCAATGAACAATTGGTCCTACACCTAAAATCATAATACCAAAGGTTAATAGCATGGTTAGAAATGGTGTAATTATTTGATCAAGTACGTTAGGGACATGTTTATGAAAATAATTTTCCATATTTGCACCAATGTAGCCGGCAACAAGAGCGGTTAAAACTGAACCTTGGCTACCAATAACAGGAATATGTCCAAAAAGCATAATTGCTTTAGCCGTTCCCCCGGCAACATCATAAGCATTAGGCAAAGTAGGAGAAACTAGCATTAGCCCGATTACGATACCTACAATTGGAGTCCCTTTGAAATATCTAAAAGTTGACCAAACGATTAAGGCGGGCAAGAATGAGAAAACTGTTCCCGTCAAGACTGAAATAACTGTATTAACACTAGTTGGAATATCTGAAGGAACGGCCCCAAACAGTTTTAAAACCTGAGCATTAGTAAAGGCACTTTGTAGTCCTAAAAAAAGTCCGGTGGCGGCAATGACGGGAATAATAGGAATGAAAATTCCGGATAACATTGCCATAAAACGTTGTAATTTTGTTTTATTTTCATTGTTAACGTTGGATTCTCCGCTATTAACGTCGTCTTTTCCATAAATGGCATTTACTGTACCCAATTTATCTATGGCACTATATACGTCGTTAACTAAACCAGTACCAATGATAACTTGATATTGTCCAGAACCGAAGAAAACGCCCTTAACTAAATCGAGATTTTCAATTTTTTTGTCATCAATTAATTTTCTGTTTTTTACTACAAACCGTAATCTGGTTTGGCAATGTGTTACAGATTCGATATTATCAAGACCCACTTGTTCGACAATCTGTTGGGCCAATTTACTGTAGTCTTTAGCCATTATTTTTCACCTCAATGAGAATTGCTTGATATGGAGCTAATTCTTGAAAATTTATTTCGGAATAATTATTTAGTAATACTTTGCCTATAGGAACAGTTATCCTTGCGGGATCAGAACTGAGATTCACAAAAACTTGCATTCGTTTGCCACGCTGATAAGCAATCACATTTTCTGACTCTGTTTTTAACGATATAAAATCACCATTGATTAATTCAGTAGGGTGCTCTTTTCTAATAGCAATTATTCGACGATAGAAATTTAAAATGGAATTTTTATCTTGATCTTCAGACTGCCAATTTATTTGTAGGCTATTTTTATCTAATTCTAACCATGGTTTATGGCCGCTATTGAAACCATCATTAATTTTGTTACTCCAAGGATAGGGTAGTCTAGCATTATCACGAGATCGGTCGTTAATAAATTTTAATGCTTGTGTAGATGTGAATCCTTCATCAATTGCACGATGGTAGTTATCTATACTTGAGATGTCATTGAACTGTTTAATTGAGGTTCTAACAACGTTGTGAACACCTAATTCTTGTCCTTGGAAAATAAAGGGACAACCACGTAAAAGGAGATACATAATAGCTAGTGCCTTGGCACCGATTTGATTTTGATAAAGTGGATCTTTAATATATTTATTAATACTGCGTGGCTGATCATGATTTTCTAAGAAATTCGCCCCCCAACCATATTTTTGAATTGCTAACTGACTTTTTACAATGGCATTGTTAAGTTCTTTAGTTGTCCAGTTTGTCTGGTGATACCACTCTGAACCTGATTTGACGTCAATATCAGCATAATGAAAATCAAAGATCATTGAGAAATGTCCTTTTTTACCAATGAATTTATCTAGTTGGTCGTACTCAACGCCACTAGCTTCACCGATTGTTACAGCATTGGCAGGTTTAAAAGTATGTTCGTTCAATTCGTTTAGAAACTGATCAATACCCGGACGATTCTCGGACTTACGCTTTACTTTGCCTAGTCCATCAGAGCCATCGGGAGTAATTGAGGCAAAATCTTGATCCTTTTTAATGAAGGTAATGGCATCAATTCTGAAACCTGCAATGCCTTTTTTTAACCACCAATTTATCATGTCGTATATTTTAAAACGTAATTTAGGATTCTCCCAGTTTAAATCAGGCTGGTATTTTGAAAAAACATGATGATAATAAGTGTTTTCTTCGTTGGGAACTTTTGTCCATGATGATCCTTTACCAAAGTTAGAACGCCAATTATTTGGAGGAAGGTTACCTTTCCCTTTTTTAAAAATATAGAATTGACGGTAAGGACTATTGGGATCGTTCAAGGCTTTTTGAAACCAAATATGTTGATTTGAAGTGTGGTTGATAACTAGATCCATAATTATTTTGATTTCAAATTTTTTGGCCTTTTGTATCAATTCATCAAGGTCTGCCATAGTACCAAAAATAGGATTAATGGTTTGATAATCGGATATGTCATAACCATTATCGACCATAGGAGACTGATAGACAGGTGATAGCCAAATTGTCGTAATTCCTAAGGAATGAATCTTGGGTAATTCTTGAATGATACCTCGTATGTCCCCGACACCATCATTGTTGGAGTCTTTAAATGAGGAAGGATAGATTTGATAGAAGACCTCTTGTTTCCACCAGTTGTGTGTTTTATTTATCATAATAATTTCTCCGTTTACATATGGAATCGATTCCATATGAGCTATAAAAAAAGTTGCTTATGCACTTTTTCTAATAATTAACTTTAATTTTAAATCTTGTTCAGTAATGTTTTCATCGATATTGCTATCGGTTAAGTTTTTTAACAAAATATCTACTGCTTTATTGGCCATGGCGTTGATGGGCTGTCTAATAGTAGTCAATGGCACCTCAGCAAAACGAGCAAATGGTTGATCATCATAACCAACGATTGCAATGTCTTTTGGAACATGAATTCCATTCTTTTGTAACTCATTGATCAATCCAATTGCAACCTCATCAGAATTAGTAAAGACTGCATCTGGTAATTTTCTGGAATCAATCATCAAGTCTTGAGCAATTTTTTGTCCGTCTAGAGCCGTATGTTGTTGTGAAAAAACCCATTTGTTATTTATTGATAGTTGATGTGTTTTTAAAAAATCCTGAAATGCTTTCGTTCGGGAATATCCGTGATGTTTATTGTCATAATCTCCACCAGTGATGTAGGAAAAATTACGGTGTCCTTTTTGATATAGATATTCTAATCCATTCATTGTTGCTTGATAGTGGTTTAAAACAATAGAAGGGATATTATTATCTTTGTTTTCTTCGTTTAATAAAACTATTTTATTAGGATATGATTTAGCAAATTTTTCCACCAGCTGATGATTTTCTACGGAAGCAAGAATAACGCCATCGACTTGTTTATTTTTAAGTTGATCAAGGAATCGTTGCTCAGCTGCAGAGTCATCATGAGTTTGTGAAACTAGAACTTGATAACCAAATTGATTTAATTTTCTTTCAATAGCATCAAACAATTCTGCAAAAAAAGGATTGGCAAATCTTGAAACAAGAACACCAATATTTTTAGTAGAATTGGATCTTAATTGTGTAGCAATGGCACTTGGCGTGTAATTAAGTTCGTCAATTGCTTTTTTTATCTTTATACGCTTGTCATCGGAAACATAAGGATGGTTGTTTAGGTATCTGGAAACAGTTCCGACACCAACACCAGCTTTTTTTGCGATTTCTTTAATTGTTGCCATTAAAATTCACCTTTATTAATTGGAATCGATTCCATAACTAATGTAACAGGTTTGTCGAAAATGTCAAGCGCTTTCATTAATAATGTCAAAATAATGATGAAATTCACAATCATTCATTGTAAAATTTAATTAACAAAATAGTCTAGGAGCAAGGATTATGAAAGATGTACGTTTCAGAAGTGTTTTTGATATTATTGGTCCAGTAATGGTTGGACCTAGTAGTTCACATACTGCTGGCGCTGCCAGAATTGGTAAAGTTGTTCATGATATTTTTGGAGAAAAGCCAGAAAAGATAACAATAGATTTATATGAATCGTTTGCTAAGACGTATCGTGGTCATGGAACTGATGTCGCAATTGTTGGTGGATTATTGGGTATGGAACCAGATGACCGTCGTCTATCGGATTCGTTAAAGATAGCTTATGATCAAGGAATCAAAGTCGCTTTTGTTCCAAAGAGCGATAAGGTAGCACATCCTAATACTGCTAAAATAACTTTAGTTAAAGGTGAACATGAATTATCTGTAACTGGAATTTCAATTGGTGGTGGGAATATTCAAATTTCTGAAATCAATGGATTTAAGATGTCGCTTAGTTTAGGGACACCAACTTATATAACGGTTCACCAAGATGTTGCGGGAATGATTGCTAAGGTAACTGATGTATTTTCTAAATTCGATATTAATATTGGAACAATGACAGTAACACGTGCATCAAAAGGTGAAAAAGCAATTATGATCATTGAAGTGGATGAGCGTCGTGATAAAGCAGAAATTTTAAATAAGTTGAAGTCGTTAGAAAATGTAGATAATGCGACCTACTTTGAATAGGAGAATTGTAAGATGTTTTATACAATTAAAGAATTAGTAGAAAAAAGTGCTGATTATGATTCAGTTGCTGATCTTATGATCCAAACAGAGATGGAAAATACTGGTCGTAGTCGTGAATTTATTCGTTCACAGATGGAACGTAATCTTGAGGTTATGGAGCAGTCTATTAAAGAAGGTGTTGCTGGGGTTAAATCTGTAACGGGATTAACTGGTGGTGATGCTAAGTTAATGGATGAATATATTAAAAAGGGTGACTTTTTGAGTGGGGAACCTATATTAGAGGCAGTAAGGAACGCCGTGGCAGTTAATGAAGTTAATGCTAAGATGGGATTGATCTGTGCAACACCGACAGCTGGTAGTGCTGGTGTTTTGGCAGGAGTTCTAGTAGCCACTAGGGATAGCTTAGGACTAACTAGAAATCAGCAAGTTGATTTTTTGTTTACAGCTGGTGCTTTTGGACTAGTCATTGCTAACAATTCATCAATTGCCGGTGCTGAAGGTGGCTGTCAAGCTGAGGTAGGTTCTGCTTCGGCGATGGCAGCTGCGGCCTTAGTTTGTGCTAAAGGTGGAACAGCCCAAGTGGCAGCGGAAGCAATTTCTATCACTTTACAAAATATGATGGGCTTGATTTGTGATCCAGTGGCGGGACTAGTTGAGGTTCCATGCGTTAAGAGAAATGCTATGGGATCATCACAGGCTATGATTTCAGCTGATATGGCATTAGCAGGAATCAAGAGTGTCATCCCGGTTGATGAGGTTGTAGAAGCAATGCACAAGGTTGGTCAACAAATGCCATCAATGTGGAAAGAAACTGCCGAAGGTGGGATGGCCACTACACCAACTGCCTTGAAACTAAAGAAAGAAATTTTTGGAGATTAATTTTTAAAGTGGAACAAAACATATTTATTTTTCGAGTATTGAGCTAAATAAACCTAGTAATCGTACTTTGATTCTTTCTTAAGATTGGTTGAGGTGTAAGTTTTTACTTGCCGTCTTCCACAAAATTAAAATTCGGCCGGAACGCCTTGGGCACGACTTGAAACTCACGCTATGCGTAATTTCCAAGCTCGGCCTTATTCTAAGCGGAGAATCCGCTAAGAATAATCTCAAGGCTGAGCCGATTTCAATTTCGTTCCAGGCTAAATAACAGTTGTATAGTTTCTTAATTTAAATAGTTTTAATTATCCAAAATAAATAGCCTGTATTGACTTTCAATTTTTTCAAGAAAAAGAACATCATTGATATCAATACAGATTATTTTTGAATTTTTAGGAATTAGAATAGAATCAATTATACTTGCTGCAATGTTGAATTCAAATCAATAACAGTTTTTATCCATACATCCAAATAGAACTTTACTAATGCTTACACCTCAACCAAGCTTATTTTTGTTGTTTCAATGAGTTAAACTATAATTACGTAATTTTAAATAGAGAGGAATTTGGATTATGAGAAAACATACTCATATGGCCTGCACATCAATTATGGTCGGTAAAAAAGCAGCAATGGATGGAGTTAATTATATTGCCCGAAATGAAGACAATTTTGTTGCTAATTGGCCTAAGCGATTCTTCGTACAACAATCAGTTTCAAGAAGAAATGAAACTTATACATCACCTTATAATAAGCTGAGTGTTAAGTTACCTGAAAGTGGTTATCGTTATACATCATCACCAGATGCCAACCAAGATGAAGGCTGGTATGAAGAAGATGGTATTAATGAGAAGAATGTAGGAATGAGTGCGACAGAAAGTGTTGTTGCTAATGAAAAAGTTTTAGCCTATGATCCTTTGATTGAAGATGGGGTAGCTGAAGATTCAATTGTCACATTAGTCTTGCCTTATATTGACTCGGCCCGTGGTGGGGTTGAGTATCTTGGGAATTTGATTAGTAAGTATGGTTCAACTGAAAGTAATGGTGTTGAGTTCTTTGATGAAGATGAAATTTGGTATATGGAATTAGCCACAGGTCATCACTGGGTGGCAATTCGTATTCCTGACGATTGCTACGCCGTGGCAGCCAATCAGATGGGAATCGAAGAGATTGACTTTAATGATCCAAAGAACTACATGTGGTCAGATGGCATTCAAGAGTTTGTTGAAAAATATAATTTGAATCCAGATGAGTCGCATTGGAACTTCCGTAAAATATTTGGTACTAGTACTATGCAAGATCGGCATTACAACACTCCAAGAGTTTGGTATGGTCAAAAGGTTTTAAATCCATCAAGTGAACAGAACCCTGAATCATCTGAGTTGCCATTCTTGAGAAAGCCTGAAAAAAAGATTGCAATTGAAGATATTCAATATATCTTGGCATCTCATTTTAATGAAACCAGATTCGATCCTTTGGGCAGCGGTAGTCAGGAAGATAAGAAACGCTATCGAGCAATTTCACTTTCCAGAACAGCTAATTCGCATATTTTACAATTGCGTGATGCTAAGAAAGTTAGTGCAGTTGGAATCGAATGGAAGGCTTTTGGAATTCCCAGTTTTACACCTTATGTACCATTCTTTACTAATGCAACAGATATTGATGGATCATATAGCTTTGTACCTGAAAAGTTAGATTTGAAGAGTGCCTATTGGCTATATGAGACTTTATCGATGGTAGTTGAAAGCCATTATAGGGAATTTGCAGATATTAATTTGGATTATCAAAAAGAATTAGCAACATGGGCTCGCCGTAAGGTTGCGACTATTGATAAAGAAACCGTAAATATGAGTGGTTCTGAATTGACCGATTATTTAACGGTTCAGAATCATAAAATAGCTAAATACTTCAATGATGCAACTAAAGATCATTTGGCAGATTTAATTACAAGAGGGACTGAATTGTCTGAACTTACATTTAAAATGGACCCTGATTTATAGAATAAGAGAAACCAAATTGTATAGTTTTTTCCTAAATTTGGCTATGGATAGGAGTATTTTCTACCTAGGCCAGATAACTGTTCCCTATTTTAATATTAAAATGATTTTAACCGGTCAAAATAAATAGTCTGTACTTGATTATTAATCATGCTTGAAAAAAACATGATTGATATCAATACAGACTATTTTTTGCATATTAAAAATTTGAATAGAAATATTCACACTTTGCATAGCAAAGTTTTATGTGCAATTTCACATTATTTTTTGTATAAACTATTAATATAACATAAATAAAACGCTTTCTAACAATAAATTTACTATATCATGAGCTTTTTTTAACCACAATGACAATTTCGAGTCTATAATGGATATTGGGACGTTCCCGTTTTGGGATTTTTAAATCAATGAAAGGTGACGAAGGCATGCAGGTATATAAAAATTCAACAGAATTGATAGACCAAATCAAAGAGAGTTATCATAAATTCATTGATGAGTATGAGGGTATTAACGATGATGTGGCAGATGAAAGAATTGATCAAGTGGACAAGACTCCACGAGAGATGCTCTCATATCAGGTTGGTTGGATCAATATGATTTTGTCTTGGGAAAAGGCTGAGGCTGGTGGCGCAAAGATCACAACGCCAACTCCTGGATACAAGTGGGATCAGATGCGTCAGTTGTATCATGACTTTAATATAAAGTATGGTTCTGATGGAATTGAGAATGAGAAGGCCGAGCTTGGCAGCGTTGTGGCAGAGTTAATTACATGGATTGATGATATGTCACACGATGAACTATTCAAACCCGGTGAACGTAAGTGGGCTACTACAAAAGCAATGTGGCCTGTTGCTAAATGGATCAGAATCAACGCCGTATCTCCATTCAATAATTACAGTAGGCAAGTTAGAAAATGGAAAAACTTTAATCTTAGAGACAAAAAGATTGTTAATAGCTAGAATACAAAAAAGTCACCTAATTCATATTTTGAATTAAGTGACTTTTTTGTTTATATTCAAATTTAAAGACCGAAATCTATTAAGAAGAATCCGATCGTACCAATGATAATCAACATAGCAAAATTAATTATTGTGAAATACAATAAATATTTTCCGGGATTCTTTTTAAAGAAGAATCGATATTGCTTGAAAGCTAAGAGATTAGCAAGGGAACCTACAACAGTACCAAGTCCACCAATATTCGTACCTAAGAAAATAGCATGAACATATTTAGAAAATTTGGAAACTAAGATAGTAGTTGGAACATTACTGATAAATTGACTAGTAATAATTGATGTTAAATATGTGCTAGTCCTTGTTTGCAAGAATTGATGCAAATTGTTAACAATTGCCGGTTCACGATTAATATTACCAACGGCAATAAAGAAACACATGAAGATAAGAACAATTGAATAATCAACTGATGCAAGAATATGTGGATTAATGAAAATTACTAGTAATAGCGCTGCAATAAGTGAACCCCACATTGGAATAACAGAGAAAACACCAAGAAAGATGACGATTGTAACAGCAACCGTTAGAGTCAAACTAGGAATGTTTAACTCAACGGCAGGTAACTCAGTTAATTCGATTGGATCTTTTGGAAAGAATCGAGTTAATAAGAAAACTGCTATAAAAGTAATAATAGTAATTGGCGTAGACATAATAAAGAATTGTTTTATTCCTAAATTAAAATGTGTCAAAAGGAATAAATTGTGAGTATTTCCAAACGGGGTAAAGATACTTCCTAAGTTGGCAGCCATTGCAATTATAATGACCGGGAAAATCGGATTTACCTTTATATGTCTGGAAAGTTGATAAAACAGCGGAACTAAGGTTAAAATTGTAACATCATTAGTTAAAAACATAGCGCCAAAGAATGACAAAGCGGCCAACATAAAAATCATTTGCCGTGTATTCTTAGCTTTATGTGTCATATAAGCTGCATAATATTTTAGAAAGTCCAAATAGTCATAAATTTGGATTATAATCATCATAGACAATATTGAAGCAAGTGTCTTCCAATTAATGTCCATCAATTGTGGTGGACTGATGAAGATAGATGTTAGGATAGCTGCTGCCCCAGCTATCCATAACACTCTGTCTGAAAATACACGTTTTAATACGTTCATTTACGTTTCCCCTATAAATAAAAGAAGTACCTTATCTAGTATAAAGATAAAAGTACGGTTAAAAAAGATAATTATACAAAATTTGTTAAATAAGTTTCTAAAAGTTAATTTTCAAAAAAATTATTTTTATAAATAGCATAATGTATTGTAACCTAAGTATACTAAATATCAACATGAGGGAGAATAATAAATGCAAATAATTTTATCAATTTTAATGTTCATCTTAGGCATCGCTATTATGACGGTGTCTTTCAAAGCAAAGAAAGAATTGGTATATTATCTTGTTTTAACAGTGGGAGTGATTATTTTCTTTGTCGGAATATTTATCATTTTCCCCAAATAATTGATGTAAAATCGAAATAAAATTGATATAATTTTTTCTAATCAAAAGGGGAGGGGATTTCCATGATTTTGAAACGTACATCTTTTTTGGTTTTGATTTCAATGGTTGTTAGTGTTATTGAAATGACCGTTGATCCCGGATTCTTCTTTGGAAGAATTTCTTTAGTATTCTCAGGATTTTTGATGTTTCTTTTGTCATTGCTGTTTGTTAAAGATTTGTGGCGAGTTAATAAAGTGAAAAATTAAAAAGGTTTCGACAATATTGTCGAAACCTTTTTTATATAATCAAATAGTTACACATTGTTTCACAAGAAACACTACCTAGTATTCACCTTCAGCAATCTTCCCCAAAGTAATTTTAGAAGGAATAAAGAATAAGTTACCAGTAACAGGTGTACTAAAATCTAAAAGGCGATCGCTCTTAGTAAACATATTTGTTAGCATACGATTAGTAATTGCGAACTCCTTAGAATATCCAATGAAGTAAGTACCAGTAATATTTTTAGCAGGGTCAGAAAAAGGAACATTCATCCGAACAATCTTATGTTCAGTCCCGCCTTCTTCATCTTTTGAAGCAACATTATGGGCATTAGGTAATTTTTCGTCATCATCTAACTCTCGATCAGAAAATTTATGTCTGCCGATCGCTTTCTCTTGGTCTTCTGTGTTTAAGTTTTTCCAAGCTGCCATATTGTGGGTATATTTTTGTGCAAAGGCATACGAACCATTAACAAACTCGGGGTCTTGATTATCATCGATTAAAGTATAATCCATGGATTCTATTCCAGCAGGATTTTCGGTTCCGTCAATAAATCCAATAATTGCACGTCCTTCAATATATCTGAAACCGTGCGTTTCATCTTCAACACGAGTTATTGGGCGCAGTATTTCCATAAATTGATCCATTATTTCGTAACAAACAGCCATCTTGTTTGCACGAACATGAATAAAGATATCGCCAGGAGTGGAAACTGCTGTATATTTTGGTCCTTTGATTGCTTTGAAAGTTTCTAGTTCTTTTGGTTTTGGAGCATCAGGGAACAGATAATCCCAAGCACTTGATCCAAATCCCCAAGCAATGTGTGCTTGAGCTTCCGGGTCACGAATACGCATACTATTGATAATAGAATTAGACATATCGGCGAATTCAGCAATGGTTTCTTTTTCGGTTGATTGATCGTTATGATTTAACATCAGAGTTGTAAAAATTACACTTTCACCTGCATCCTTATAAACATCTTGAGCTTTTTTTATATCAATTGTCATCAGGTAACCTCCATCATTTATATTTCAAATAGACTTTATCACATTATAAATGAGATGCATATTATTAAAATCCATAAATAAAAATTCTTGATTATGGTACAAATGTAGAGAATAATTAAATTAATGATACCTGTTGAATTTTGGAAGGAAGTATAAATAAATGTGTACAAGTCTTAGTTTAGAAGCTTTGGATGGTTCAAAATTTTTGGCAAGAACAATGGATTTTGCCTTTGAATTGAATGGTCGTCCAACATTTTTACCAGAATCATATCAATGGATCTCTTCATATGATAAGAAAACTTATACTAGTGATTATGCGATTATGGGAACTGGTGCTAAGTATGGAAATAATTATATGGTAGCCGATGGTTTTAACGAATGCGGTTTATCAGCGGCAGAACTTTATTTTTCACATGATGCTAAATATGATAAAGAACCTACTGAAGGAGCCATCAATTTGGTTGCTGAAGAATTTATCCTATGGGCTTTGGGTAATAATAAGTCTATTGCTGACTTGAAGGAGAACCTTAAGAACGTTCATTTAATTGAATCAAATAGAGGAGTAATGGGACAAAATCAACCATTGCACTTTATTTTCAGTGATACTACAGGTGCTACCTATATTTTGGAACCAGAAGGAAATGGTTTGGTTCTTGAAGAAGATAAGATTGGCGTTATGACTAATACCCCTGATTATGACTGGCATAAAACCAATCTGGCTAATTATCTAGGCGCACAGACAACCAATTTCGGTAGTAAGAAGTTTGGTAAAGAAGAAATTACTCCAACCGGACAAAATGGAACTTACAGATTACCAGGTGGATATACTGCGGTAGATAGATTTATCAGAACAGCCTTTATTCGTGAGGTTACTGAAGATCCAGAAAATGCTAAAGAGGCCGTTAACACTATTCTACATATGCTAGATAGTGTTACGATTCCACGTGGAGTCAATATTAAAGAGAATGGTGAACCAAGTTATACTCAATATCAGACAGTTTTAGACATGACCAACAAGATGATGTATTTTGTTCCTTATGCTAATAGAAAAGTATATGCTGTTGAAATGACAGATGATTTGATCAAAAATCAAAAAGAACCAAAAGAATTTGAAGTGGTTCCTAACCAAGAGTTCACAAATCTAAATTAAAAAAACCATGAGTGATATCCAATATTGGATACCACTTTTTTTTTGGTATCTAAGTACAATCTGTTATAAGATATAATTAAATACAAAGATAATCACCATATAAATAAATGGTGCGTTCCAATTATGAAATGAGGAAATATAATGGCTGACTTAGTTTATCAAAAAATTATTACTTCACTAAAGAAATCAATTGATTCGGGCGAGTTTTCTGATATGCGTTTGCCGGACGAAAGGTCACTAGCTGAAAGTTATAAGGTAAGTCGTAGTTCTATCAAGCGCGCCTTAGGTTTGATGGCTGATCAAGGAATTATTTTTAAGAAGCGTGGATCAGGTACATTCGTAAATCCACTATATTTAAAGCAAGGCTCTTCATTTAATTACAGCGGTAAAAACTTAGGTATTACTGATAGTTTTAATTCAAATGGTCAGAAACCAGGTGTTAAGGTTTTGAGCTTTGATGTTGAACATCCAAATAAAGATTTACAAGATAATCTTTTTTTGAAACCAACTGAATTTGTATATGCGTTCAAACGTTTGCGTTCGCTAGATAATGTACCGTTTATGATTGAAACGGGATACATTCCAATCAAACTGGCTCCAGAATTGTCTGAGCAAATTGCTTCCGAATCGATCTTCAATTATGTAGAGTCGGAGTTAGGAAAAGAAGTTAACAAAACTTATTTGAATATTTCTGCTGAACCCTCTGATGAAGAAAGCAAGGAATTGTTGCATCTAGCTGAGAATGAACCGGTGGGATTAATGGAAGGAATCTTCTTCTTAGACGATGGAACCCCATTTGAATTCTCAACAATGAAACTCCATTATAAGTATTTTAAATACGATTCATTTGTTGATTTAGCAAATAAGTAAGAGCTTTCAAAAATTGGTGCGTTCCAATTAACTAAATGGTTGACTTTTTGCTTTAACCTAGTTATCATAACAATTGTAAATACATAAGGAGTGTGCTGGTAATGACAGATTACTCATCAAAAGAATACTTAAATTTAGTAGATAAATATTGGCAAGCAGCTAACTATGTTTCTGTTGGTCAACTTTACTTAAAAGATAATCCTTTATTAAGACGTGAATTAAAAGCTAGTGACGTTAAAGTTCATCCAATTGGACATTGGGGAACTATTGCTGGTCAAAACTTTATTTATGCTCATTTAAATCGTGCCATTAATAAATATGGCTTGAAGATGTTTTATATTGAAGGCCCAGGTCATGGTGGGCAAGTAATGGTTTCAAATTCATATCTTGATGGTAGTTATACTGAAATCTATCCAGAGATTACTCAGGATACAAAGGGTATGCAAAAGCTGTTCAAACAATTTTCATTCCCTGGTGGTGTAGCTTCTCATGCGGCCCCTGAAACTCCGGGATCAATGCATGAAGGTGGAGAACTAGGTTATTCTCTATCCCATGGTGTTGGAGCAATCCTAGATAATCCTGATGAAATTGCTGCAGTTGTAATTGGAGATGGTGAATCAGAAACTGGCCCATTGGCTGCTTCATGGTTCTCAAATACATTTATTAACCCTGTTAATGATGGTGCCGTTTTACCAATTCTTAATTTGAATGGTTTCAAGATCTCTAATCCTACTATTTTGTCACGTAAAAGTGATGAAGATTTAACTAAGTATTTTGAAGGTATGGGTTGGGACCCAATGTTTGTTGAAGGTACAGATCCTCAAAAGATGCATCCAGAAATGGCTAAGACTGTTGATAGTGCAATCGAAAAGATTCAAGCCATTCAAACAGAAGCTAGGAAGCATCCAGCATCAGAAGCTAAGATGCCTAAGTGGCCAGTAATTATTTTCCGTGCTCCTAAGGGCTGGACTGGTCCTAAGACTTGGGATGGTGAACCTATTGAAGGCTCATTCAGAGCCCATCAAATTCCAATTCCGGTTGATCAAAATGACATGCAACATGCTGACAAATTGGTTGAATGGATGGAATCATACAAACCAGATGAATTGTTTGATGAGAATGGCGAATTAAAGAGTGAAATTGCTGCTATTGCACCTAAGGGTCAAGCTAGAATGGCTATGAATCCAATTGTTAATGGTGGAGTAGATCCAAGGGCTCTTAAGTTACCAGATTATAAGAATTATGCCCTAAAATTCGATAGACCTGGTGAAAAGACTGCTCAAGATATGATCGAGCTTGGTAAGTACTTGAACGGCATCATTAAAGATAATCCAACTAACTTTAGATTGTTTGGACC
The DNA here is from genome assembly GCF_002872255.1 of Companilactobacillus nuruki. Lineage (GTDB taxonomy): Bacteria > Bacillota > Bacilli > Lactobacillales > Lactobacillaceae > Companilactobacillus > Companilactobacillus nuruki. Next base: position 20,369 of record NZ_NIPR01000061.1, on the reverse strand, counting down.
TGATGAAACAATGTCAAACCGTTTGTATGGAGCATTTGATGCTAGTCCTCGCCAATGGATGGAATCGGTCCATGAGCCAAATGATCAATATGAAGCACCTGCTGGCCGTATCATTGATTCTCAATTGTCTGAGCATCAGGCTGAGGGATTCAACGAAGGTTATACTTTGACAGGACGTCATGGTATCTTCGCTAGTTACGAAGCATTCTTGAGAGTAGTCGATTCAATGTTGACACAACACTTCAAGTGGTTAAGAAAGGCTAATGAGTTAGGTTGGAGAAAGAAGTATCCATCACTAAATGTGATTGCTACATCAACTGCCTTCCAACAAGATCATAATGGTTATACTCATCAAGATCCTGGTATCATTACACATTTGGCTGAAAAGAAGCCAGAATATATTCGTGAATATTTCCCAGCTGATACAAATTCATTATTAGCAGTTATGCCTAAGATTTTGGATGACCAAGAGAAGATTAATCTATTGGTAACATCTAAACAATTAAGACCTCAATTCTACTCAATTGAAGAAGGAGAGGAAATGGCTGAGAAAGGCTATAAGGTAATTGATTGGGCATCAAACGACAACGGCGATCCTGATATTGTGATTGCCGCTGCTGGTACTGAGCCAAACCTTGAAGCACTTGCTGCTATAAGTATTTTGAGAAAAGAAAAACCAGAGCTTAAAATTAGGTTCGTTAATGTGATGGACCTATTGAAATTAAGATCACCAAAAGTTGACCCTCGTGGTTTAACGGATTCAGAATTTAATGAGATCTTCACAGTTGATAGACCAGTTCTATTCGCTTTTCATGGTTTTGAAGATATTATTAAAGATATCTTCTTTGATCGTGATAATCATAATCTATACGTTCATGGCTATCGTGAAAATGGTGATATTACAACTCCATTTGATATGCGTGTAGTTAATGAAATGGATCGTTTCCATTTAGCTGAAGAAGCTGCAGTTGCCGTTCAAGGTGACGCAGCTAGTGACTTTGCTGATGAAATGGAAGCAATGGTTAATAAACATAATAAATATATTCGTGAATATGGTGATGATCTTCCAGAAGTTAATAACTGGAAGTGGTAATAATTTGTGAGTAATAAGAAGATCCGTTCTAATAACTATTTAGGTAGTTATTAGAACGGATTTTTTGAATACATGGTTTGAAACCAAAAAAATATAGTAATCAAATTTAACTAAAATATATATGTTCAATTAGCATAAACAAATGTCTATCAAGACCGATATAATAGGCTTTACGAGCAAAATAAGTTAAAAAATAATTGTATAAGTTTATTTCTAAGAAATACTAATTTTTATTTTAGAAAAATTTGATTATTTTTAAAATCCCTACTGCCAGTAAAGGTTGATTTTAAGATATTGATGGTTATTATTAGAAGAAAAAAAATAAAATCTTAAATGTGGTTCAAACGTTGATATGGCGGGTTGTAAAAGAGTTTTTAGCATGCTATTATCGTCTATGGAAAAAGAAGAAATCACATAAGGGGTGGATGTTATGACAACAAGAAACGTAAAATTCATGAAAGTAGCAGTAATGGCGGTGTTAGCTATATTATTAATGATGTTATTCGTTTTACAAAGCCGATACACCATTCCTGCCGTGGCTTTGGCAGCAATCGCTTTCGCAGTTTATTCAGAGGATAAGCTAGCAAAGAAACATACTTTTAAGTTTATAGATTAATGTATTCTTACTAGAAATCAAAATTGTTTATCCGTGAATTGCATCATAAAGGTTAGATAACTGATTCTTTGTAAGGAAAAATGACTTCATTCAAATATTAAGATAAAAAGAACTAGTAATCAAAATATGATTACTAGTTCTTTTTATCTTAGACAGGAAAATCTATATTTAATATTCATAAATAATAATATATTTTGTATTTAATTATTATTTTTTATTGAGTATTTATAGAGATGCTATAATAAAAATGTATTGGGGAGAAGTGGATTAAAGATGAGACAATTTTTATTTTTAAATAATAGATTAGCTAAGAAATCGCTCACTGTTAGCATATTATCTTTTGGGATAATTGTGTGGGGAGGTTATAATATCCAAGCTGTAAAGGCTGATATTAATTCCGAATCAACTGGTGAAACAGCTCTTAGTGATAAAAGTACCAGCAGTAGTATTATTAGTGCAAAAGATGGAACCTGTGATCTAACTTTAGACACAAATAGTGGAGTTTTAACGATTGGTCCGGGTCAATTAAAGGGAGCAGTCTACTCTGAAGATACCAATAATGTTTCCTCTATGCTGGAACAGCAACAATCAGGCGCATCAGCACTTGTTAAAAGTATTAAAATTGAACCCGGGGTTGAGGCTCCTGAAAATAGTTCATTTTTATTCAGAGGGTTTGATAATCTTACTAATTTTGATGGATTGAGTAATTTAAATATTGATAATACTATAAATGTACATGGAATGTTTTATGGGCTAGAGAGTTTGACTTCAATTGATATTTCCTCTTGGAAGAGTTCAAACATAGAGTACGCAAGTTATATGTTTCAAGGAGATAGTAATCTAGAGTCATTAACATTAGGAGATATATTTAGGCCACAATCTGGTAGTAATGAGGCGGGGACACAAATGATTTTCTCAGGAGATACTAGTTTATCGAAACTAATTATTCCCCAGGGAGTATCATTTTATTTAAGCACTTATGAAACTGATAGTTATTTTAATCCTGCTTTAAATAAATATTATTCAGAAAGCGACGATACAGTTATTAATGATACGGGAGATGACGATGGTGCCGTATTGACAGGTCCTATAACCGTAGCGACTGCACAGTCTAATCAAGTCTTTGTTAATGAATACATGACATATAAAATTGATGGTATTGAACAGACCAGAAAAATATCAGATCATAAAGTTGTTGATATTGATGATACAGATGAGGTAGATGTACCTTCAATAAAAGGATATAAACCAGATGTTCAAACAATAACCTTTAATATTCCCAACTATTCTGGAGATGAGTTAAATAAACTTCAGAATGTTTATTATCCAGATCCTTCCACAAGTTCAACGGTTGTAAATTACGTTAAAGATGAACCAACTAATCCAAGTAAACCAACTAAGCCAAGCAGCAGTGGTAGTAGTTCATCTAGTGTTGTTAATCCCATTCAAGATACTAATTTGCTAGTTGCCACTTTTCCTAAAGCTGCTGAAGTAACCTTGTATGATAATAACGAGACTAAGATAGGCAATCGAGCTTTAGCAAGTGGGACCTCATGGAAAGTTGATAAAACCAAGAATTATGGTGGCGTCAAATATTATCGTGTAGCTACAAATGAATGGGTTAAGGCTGACAATGTTTATGTTTATGAAGATCAAAGTTTAATTGTTAGGACAGGAAAATCAATTCAATATCTTACTAATAGTCAAGGGAAAACAGTAAATAATCGAGCGTTAGCTCCCAACACTGACTGGAAAATTGATCGTTTTGCTTATATTAATGGATCAACCTATTATCGTGTGGCTACTGATGAATTTGTTCCAACTAATGATGTGGTGGTTAAGTGAATTTAATAACTCTTTATAAATAACTGATAATTATGAATTAATTAAGGAAATTCATTCATTCGGGATGATTTTCTTTTTTATTAAAATTATTATTTTTTGGTCATAGAATAAATCATAGTGAGCAAAAACTTTTTTCCGTTACTGAATCCTAAATTCATTTATCTAATGATATTCTTCAATAATGATCAAACGTATTGAAGGGGACGGTTAGAATTATGAAAAAGGGACTTATTTCATTGGGTGCAACCATGTTAATAGCAGGAATCATATTGACAACGAATACAGCAAATGTTCATGCTGAAAATGTTGGCTCAAGTACCTCGACTGAGGAGATAAGCGACGATTCACATGATGGCAGAATTATTTTTAGTGGACAAGAAGGGCCAGAAGATAATCCCGTCATGTATAAATTGACGGATGATGGAACTTTGCACATTTATGGTGGAACAGTTGGGGCCGATGGAGTTCCATTTGCAATTGGAATGAACGATGAATATAAACCTTTGGTTACAAAGATTTCATTTGATGGTAATGTTATAGCTCAGGATAGCACCTCTAACTTTTTTAAAGATTTTAAAAATCTGAGTGAAATAAGTAATTTAAAGAATTTTGATACAAGTAATACTACAGATATGTCTAATATGTTTTCAGGATTAAAAGCTTTAAAAGTCTTGGACTTGACGGGTTTAAATACTAGCAAAGTAACTAATATGCAAGGGATGTTCTCTGAAAGCAATTTTGAATCGCTGAATTTATTAGGATTAGATACAAGTAGTGTCATAACTATGCAATCTATGTTTTCTGGAACTACCTTAAATTCATTGAATCTTTCAAAATTTAATGTATCTAATGTTAACAATATGAGTTTTATGTTTTCAAATATGTCAAATCTTAATTCTATAGATGTCAGTGGTTGGAAATTTAAAGACGGTGTTTCTATGATGCAGTTATTTTCTGGTGATAGTAAGTTAACTACAGTTGATTTGAGTACTTGGAATAATCAAAATGCTAATGCAACATATTATTTGATGAATAGTTCAATTGATAGAATTACAGTCTCCAAAGATACGTCATTAAAAAATTCATATATAGGATTAGATATATCAACGGGGGAAGCAAAATTTCCTGGTTATTGGATTAACATAAATAATCCGGATAAGTTGATTAATGCTCAGGATTTTGCCGTTGGAGCTGATGAATATGATGGGACCTATGTTCATGTAGTGCCATCAGATACAGTAACGTCGGACGTAACTTTTAAAAGTAATAAGGGTGATCAAATAAGTAAAGACCAGTCTATTACAATAAGTGATTTATTAAATATTAACGATGAATTTGATATTAAGGTGCCTACTTTAAGTGGTTATAAAGCGAACAAAGTCACCGTTAAAGGAAAATTATCGGTAGATATAAATGACGATGGAAAGGTTACTTATAAAATTGTTGTAGTAGATCCAGATGATTCAGGATACATAACATATACATCTGATGGAACGACTAATCCAAGTACGCCTAATCATTCGGGATCATCTTCATCTAGGCCAAATACAATTGACATTGAACATTTGGTAACTACCCATCCACATAATGGTTCGGTTTCACTATATAAATTAAATGGAGATAAAGTCTTAAATCGAGCCTTGGCACAAAATAGTGACTGGTTTAGTGACCAAGAAATGACTAGAAATGGTATTAAGTATTATCGTGTCGCTACAAATGAATGGGTTAAGGCAAGGGACATTTATGTATATGAGAATAAAAATTTAACGATTGGTACAAGAAATGATGTTCAATATTTAACTACTAGTCAGGGTGAGACGGTTTTGAATCGTGCCTTGGCAGCTGATACGAATTGGCAGGTTGATAAATTGGCTTATATTAATGGCAAATCTTTTTATCGTGTTGCTACAAATGAGTTTGTACCAGTTGATTCCGTCATTACAAAATGAAATATACAATTAAAGAGCCTAACAAGAAACTTATTAATAGTTTCTTGTTAGGCTCTTTTGTGGTTAATCGGCATAAGGCAAAGCGTCGTTTTCAACATCTTCTTTGTTTAATAGAATAATGTTTTCACCCTTAGCTTTACGTTTTTCAATATCATTTTCGCCCCAAACACAGAGGGCTTCTAATATTTTATTTAATGAATGACCATAATCGGTTAGCGAATATTCAACTTTTGGTGGAATTTGGTTATAAACTTTACGATCAATAATACCATCCTCTTCAAGTTCCCTTAATTGTTGAGTTAACATTTTTTGAGTGATATTAGGAATTACTCTTCGCAATTGACCCGTACGCATTTTACCGTGTTTTAAATGGCAGAGGATGATAGGTTTCCACTTGCCACCGATAATTTTCATAGTTGCTTCAACGCCGATATTATAAATTGCCTGTTTCATTAATGTGCCATCCTTCCAAATTAAGCCACTGTTTAATGTAAATGTATATTAACATCACTATTTGTACTTAGCAATTTTCTAAGTTTAAATCCTTTGATTCAACTGTAGAATTTTCCATTTTCATTAGTACAAAAATCAAAATAACTCCGATTAGCAACATAGCTATGCCAGCCCAAGGAGTATTGACTAACTGATTTTGAGCTACCATTTGTCCACCAATAGTTGAACCGACCGTGATTCCTACATTAAAGGCTGAGATATTTAAGGCTGACGCCAATGGAACTTCATTAGGCGTGTATTTTTCAGCCAATTGAACGATATATAATTGTAATCCTGGGACATTCATGAAAGCAAATAAGCCTAATAATAGAATAGCCACTAAACCTAGTAGATGAAAATTGATTGTAAATCTCATTACAATTAAAGCCAAGCCTAAACCAATAAACATTTTCAAGAGGGCAGCTAAGGGTTTTTTATTAGCAAATCTTCCACCAAGAGTATTACCAATTGCCACAGCTACGCCATAAAAGATTAAAATAATAACGATAGCTCCTTGTGACCAACCCATATTTTTATTCAATATGGTTGTTAAGTAAGTATAGACAGGGAAGGTTGCGCCATATCCTAAAGCTGTTATTAATAAAATTAATAGTAATTGCGGTTGCTTAAGAATTTTCCAAATTCCTTTGACACTAGTTGGTTTGGGTAATGGCAATTTGTTTGGCACTAAAATAATATTAGTGATTAAACCAATCAATCCAAGTGCAACTAGGAAGAAGAATGATAATCTCCATCCAAAAGTATTACCGATGAATGTCCCAATTGGAACACCTGTAATGGTAGCAACGGTTAATCCGGTAAACATTACTGCAATTGCAGAAGCTCTTTTATTAGGACTAACGACATCGGCAGCAATTAGTGAAGCAATAGTCATAAAGATACCATGTGATAAAGCAGCAATGATTCGACCTACCAAAAGAATGATGAAGCTTGGTGCTAATGCCGCCAGGGTATTTCCGATAATAAAGCTGACCATAATTCCAATTAATAATTTTTTGCGATCCCAACGGTTAGTTATTAAGGCTAGAATTGGTGCACCGAACATTATTCCTAAGGCATAAATAGAAACGGTCAGACCGCCTTGTGATAATGAAATGCTAAATGTTTTAGTGAGGAGAGGCATGATCCCAACACTAATGAATTCGGTTGATCCAATTGCAAAAGCACTAATGGCTAATGATAAAAGAATCCAATTTGATGATACTTTTTTGTTCATATCCTTTTCACCTCTTAGGCAATATTTGATTATGTGTATCATTATATGGGGTTGGGATAAATAAACAATTACGTACTTTAAAGTGCAGTAGGTACTAAAAAGTACCTATAATTAAAATTAGATTATTTTAATAAAATTATTGACATATTAATTTCTAGATGTTTTACATAGAGAATGTAAATTGAAAACGAGGAGAACTTTATTATGAAAATAAGTAATAATTTAAACTCACATTTAAATAATCAATTTGCCTTTAGCTTTTTCTTTAGATAGCGTTTGTATCCAATCATTGGATGCGGACGCGTACGTGTTCGTATCTATCGATTGGCTAAAGCTTTTAAGCATGTCATAAAGCCAGATAGATACAGGGTTGAATCTATCTGGAGAAAATATTTGGGCCCAAGTATAAACCAGTTAGATTCGTATCCGAATCTAACTGGTTTTTTTTATACATTTGGGAGGATGAATTTTATGAAAAAATCTTTAATTGGTTTACTAACAGTAATAATGGCGGCCTTGGTATTGACAGGTTGTTCAAATAATAGCTCAGCAGCAGATAAAACATTGAACGTAGGAATTTTACAAATTGTTCCGCATGGTTCACTGGATGCTGCTAGAAAAGGATTCAAGGAAGAATTAAATAAAGAAATCAAACAACATGATAAATCTATTAAGGTTAAATATAACTATCAAAATGCTCAAGGGGATCAATCAAATCTTAATTCAATGGCACAACAATTAACTCAAAAAAAGAATGATTTGATTCTAGGAATTGCTACACCATCGGCACAAGCTTTGGCTAAAAAGACTAAAACAACACCAATAGTTGTCACAGCTGTCACTAATTTAAAAAGTGCGGGGTTGGTCAAGGATGATAGGAAGCCAAATACTAATGTTACTGGAACAAAAGATTTAGGACCAGTTGATAAACAAGTGAAGCTTTTGACTACCTTGACTAAGAGTGATAAACCAATTGGAGTTCTTTATAATTCATCAGAAGAAAATTCAGTTCTACAAATTAAAAAAGTTAAAACATATGCTAAGAATCATAATTTGAAATTAAATATTGTCAGTGTCACAAGTACGAATGATGTTGCAAGTGCTTTGTCATCAATGTCAGGTAAGGTTTCGGGAATCTATATCCCTACAGATAATTTAATGGCTAGCTCGATGAAAACAGTTGGCAAGAAAGCCAAAGAAGCTAAATTACCGGTTGTAACTGGATCAATCGAAATGGCTGAAGATGGTGGTACAGCTACATATGGTATTAATTACAATGATTTAGGTAAACAAACGGCTAAGATGGCTTATAAGATTTTGATTGATAAAAAGAAGCCTCAAGATATGCCTGTAGAAACATCACATACTTTGAGACTTTATGTTAACAAGGATAACGCCAAGGCACTTGGTATTAATCCAGATAAAATACAAAAACCATAGTTTAAAATTTTGGAGGTAAAAATATGCTTATATCTAGTCTTGGACAGGGATTATTGTGGGCACCATTGGCAATTGGAGTGTTCATCACATTTAGAATTTTAGATATTCCTGATTTAACCACAGAGGGAAGCTTTCCCTTTGGTGCTGCCATTGCAGTAAGTTTGATGCTGAAAGGGCAGTCGGCGATTACTGCTGCCGTTGTTGGTTTTCTTGCAGGGTGTTTGGCAGGATTGGTAACAGGAATATTGGACACTAAGTTTCGTATACCATCATTGTTAGCAGGAATTTTAACAATGACAGGTTTATATTCAATCAATATGCATATTATGGGGAAATCTAATGTTCCATTGTTAGATCAAAAGGTTTTGACAGAATATTTGCCAGCTGGTTGGAATTTAGAAATTCAAACAATTATTTTGGGGTTAATTGTGACTGTGATTGTGGTAACTCTACTATATTTAATGTTCAAAACTAGATTAGGACTCTCATTAATGGCAACAGGTAACAACAAAGAAATGTCCTCAGCAAATGGTATCAATACCGATGGAATGATAATTTTTGGTTATATGATTTCAAATGGATTTATTGCTTTATCAGGTGCTCTGATTGCTCAAAGTAATGGGTATGCTGATATTGGCATGGGAATTGGAACAATTGTTATTGGGTTAGCGTCTGTTTTGGTTGGTGAAATATTCTTACGTGGACATAATATTTTAACCCGTTTGATTGCCATGGTTGTTGGAGCAATTGTTTATCGATTACTTCTAACCGTTGCAATGGGATTAGGTTTTCCGCCAGACGATTTAAAAATTCTTTCAGCAATCATTTTGGTAATTGTAATCTGCGTTCCAATTATTCAAAACCGTATTAGAACCAAACGTCAATTGAAGAAATATTTAGCACAGATGGAGGAACAAGATGATGAAAGTATTACAAGTGAAGCATCTACAAAAGGTCTTCTTTCCCGGGACTGATAATGAACGTCATATTTTGAAAAATATTAATCTTCAAGTTGAGGAAGGCGACTTTATTTCAGTAATTGGTAACAATGGGGCTGGAAAATCAACTCTTTTAAATACTATTGCAGGAACCTTACAAGCAGATGCTGGAGAAATTGATTTGGTTGATCATGATGTTTCTAAGAAATCGGTAGCATATCGTTCACGTTTTATGTCACGTGTTTTCCAAGATCCTAAAATGGGAACAGCTGGAGATTTAACAGTTATGCAAAATTTGATTTTGGCACAAGACCATCAACATACAGTCAATTTAAAATGGTACCAAAAAAAGAATGATATTCCCCAATATCAAGAATTATTGAAGACTCTTAATATGGGATTGGAAAATTTTCTAGATACACAGGTTAAATATTTATCTGGTGGTCAGAGACAAGCCTTGTCGTTATTAATGGCAACCTTAAGTAAGCCAAAATTATTATTGCTAGATGAACATACAGCAGCCCTTGATCCTAAAACCAGTCATGAAGTCATGAAAATAACTGATGATATGGTACAAAAAAAGCATTTAACTACTATGATGATCACTCATAAAATGTCCGATGCATTGAAATATGGCAACCGTTTAGTTATGGTCCAAGATGGTCAAATCAAGTTAGATGTCCGAGGAGTTCAAAAGAATAATCTTGATAAAGAACAATTATTAGCAGCTTTTGAATAGGTACTGGTAAAGAATATAGCTTGTTTCGATTAAGATTGGTTAAAGTGTGAGTGTTAGAAAGGTCCTATCTGAATGTATAGGGGAGTATTCCGCACTCCACTACGAAAGGAACGATTCGGAACGCCAAGGGCACGACTTGAAGCCAAGAAGATCACTTGTCTCCAAGCTCGACCTTATTCTAAGCGGGAAAAACCGCTAAGAATAATTTCTTGGCTGAAATCGTCCTTTCTCCGTTTCGTACTAAATAACTGTTGTTGTTTTAGAATTTAACACTTCGATAACTTAAATAATTCCATTCAATTTTTTAATGTACCAAAATAGTCTGTATTGACATCAACTATAGTTTTGGGTTGAATCAATACAGACTATTTGTCTTTAGTAACTAAAACCATTTTAGTAACCAAATATACAACATTTATCTAGCCTGGAACAAAAATTGAAATCGGCTCAGCTATGAAATTTTACTTAGTGAGTGATTTTCTCACTTAGTAAAAGACCGAGCTTGGAAATTACGTGTTTTTTGCGTAAGTTTCAAGTCGTGTCCATAGCGTTCCGGCCGAATTTCAATTTTTGTGGAAGGCGGAAATCGCTCACACTCTAACCAAACTTAAGCAGGAATCAAGGATACCCATCGTTTTTGCCTTAATATGAATTGAATGATATAAAAAAGACCAGTTACTGAAGTAGAGTTCAGTAACTGGTCTTTAAAGTGTAACCCATTTATCAGGGGGGAAGGATGGATTACGAAACAGTTTTATATATTGTGGGGGATCATTTCTATATCTATATTTTGTTTATATGAAGAATAATTCTATAGGGGATAAGTTAAAAGCTTTTTGATTTCCTTTAACTTACAAGTACATCATAACGAGAAAATGTGAAGAAATTATGATGCCAATATTCCAAAAATAAGAAGTTTTTTATTATTCTAAGTAAATTTTCTTTAAAGTAGTGATTTCAGATGAGCTAACTTTTAATTCATTTTTGATATAATTATTCATATTACCATACATTTTATCGACGGTTTTCAAAGCGGTTGCTAGATAATTATAGTGGACAGTCATCAAATCACGGACCGAGTTGATAACGTTAGGATCGTTGTATCCTTTGTTTTGAAGTAAATCTACTAGGCCATTTACATAATCTTTGTTGGCCTTGTTGGTTAATAAATAATCTTCTTTAATAGTATCAAATGGTATTCCCAATGCCTCTAAGAAGAAAACGGCTCCCATACCGGTTCTGTCTTTACCAGCGCTACAATGGAATAATAGAACATTGTGATCACCAGTATTTAATAATAATTGATTAAAAAACTTGCGATAGGCAACCTTGGCATAGTCACCTGTGATAACATCACGGTAAACATCAATCATATGTTCATATCCATTAGTAGGATCACCGCCAATTTCTGGAATGTAGCTATCACTTTGAACCTCAGATGCCTTAGTTTCATCTTCTTGGAATACAGGAGCCCAGACATAACGAACTCCACTTGGTTTTTTGTCTGGCTTCTTTTCTATTTCTTGCTTTGACCTAAAATCAACATCTATTTTTAAACCATAATCTTTTAAATAGTTTAAATCATTGTTGCTTAAATCTGCCAAACCAGCAGACCTTAATATCTTGTGATATTTAACTGTCTTACCATCGGTTGTTTTGTAGCCGCCAAGTTCACGGAAATTAACACCTTTTTCAAGGTTTAAAACACGTTCATTATTGTTAGCCATTATTTAATTACCTCGGTTGTTTTTTCTATAATCATTATAACAAAAAGGAAGAGTTATCCTCTCATGAAGTTCATAATTGCCCCTGGAAAGTATAACAATCATGTTAGTTCGACAAAAATTAGTCAAGCTATCTATAACGGAATTTCGCATGCCATGCCTGAAGCTGAAATTGTAACAATGCCTGTGACCGATAGTAAGTATGGAATGCCTGCTTTGGTAGCACACACTCTCGGTGGACATTGGATAGAGATGCCTTACTTTGATGCTTTTTGGAATAATAAAAAAGGCCGTTACCTAATAACAAAGATCGATAGTCAAGATACCGCTATTATTGATTCTGAACAAGTAGTAGGCGTGGATTTAGCCAAAAATAAAACACGGGATCAGTTGTTTCATGCAACTAGTTATGGTATTGGGGAATTTATTATGGATGCTGTAACAAGTGGATTAAAAAATATTGTGTTGTGTTTAGGCAAAACGGCAGTTGCTGATGGCGGTTTAGGGGTATTACAAGCCCTAGGAGCAAGAATTTATAATGAGACTGGTGAATTGATACCAGAAGGTGAAAATCCTCTAATAGACGCTAATAGAATTGATATGGAGGATGTCTATGAGTTATTAGGTCAACGAACCAAGATTACTGTGTTATTGAATTTCTCAAGTGAGCATAAATTACGTGATACAGTTGAGTATCTCAATGAAGCTCAAGAAAGTTTTTTGGGAGATAATCTAGTTTATATTACAGAAAAAATGAATCAGAAGTATAATTTAGATATACACCCCATGCCACATTCAGATTCTATTAAAACCTTGGCGGGTGCGTTTGCAATGATTAATGCACATATTTCTAGGTCATCTTTTGAATGGGTGGCCAAAGTTACAGGAATGAATGAAACAATTCATTCAGCTGATATTATAGTAATGGCGACCGATAAAATTTCAATTGATACAATAAATGACGATGTTTTGTATCATATTAGTAGTTTGTCCAATTCAGAACAGATTCCAAATTTTGTGTTATGTAATGACTTCATTGATGACTTTCAAGATAATAAACAACTTTTTACAGGTATATTTTCAACAAGGATGACAGAATTGGATGATGAAACAACGCTATTAAATAATTATGAATCGGTTGCTAATCAGTTGATTAGGACGCTTTTGACATTTCAATAGAGTGTTATTATTGTATAATATATATGAATGCATTAATCTAAAATAAAGGATTTTCAATAAGTGCATTGGAGGATTGAATTATGGAACAAGATTATAAGAGAATTTTGGTTCCGGTAGATGGATCAAAAGAAGCAGAAATGGCTTTTAAGAAGGCCGTTACAGTTGCACGCATGAACGGTGGACATTTGGATGTCTTAACTGTCCTAGATACTAAGCAATTCATTGGATTACATGGTGGAATGCTTAATGGGGATGTAATTTACCAACTATCTGAAGATGCTCAGAAATATCTTAATGAATTAAAAGACGGAGCTGTCAAAGATGGTTTCAATGAAGATAATATTGATATCCATGTTCGTTTTGGTGAACCTAAGACAGTTATTTCACAAGAATTCATTGAAGAATATAATAATGATTTGATTATGATTGGTTCAACTGGTATGAATGCTGTTACTAGATTATTGGTAGGATCAGTTTCTGAGTATGTTACAAGAAATGCAAAAACTGATGTTATTATTGTTAGAACTGATATTGATAATAAGAAATTGGTTGATAAGAAGAAATAACAATTTAATCTTAAAGTAAAAGACGTTATAGCAATCATTTTAATGGATGCTATAGCGTCTTTACTTATTGAGTTGAATTATAGGAGAAAATTATGAGGTGTGCCTGGGCTAATAGTTCTGAAGAAATGAAATTATACCATGATAAAGAATGGGGAAAACCAAGTTTTGACGAGCAATATTTTTTTGAAATGCTGACACTAGAAGGTGCACAAGCAGGATTATCATGGGCAACAATTATTAAACGACGTCAAACATATAAAATAGCATATGATAATTTTGAGATTGATAAAGTAGCAGAATATGATCAATCTAAAAGGGATACTTTGCTTCAAGATAAAGGCATCATAAGAAATCGTCTAAAAGTGGATTCTTCAATCAATAATGCTAAAATAATTCAGCAAATGCATCAAAATGGTGAAAATTTTTTTGAATATATCTGGAATTTTGTTGATAATAAAGCAATAATTAATCATTATAGTGATATGAACGAAGTACCCGCCCAGACAGAACTATCGCAACAAATCAGTAAAGATTTGAAAAAACGCGGTTTTAGGTTTGTTGGGCCTACAATTATTTATTCTTTTTTGCAGGCTGTTGGAGTAGTCAATGATCATATTGATGCCTGTGATTTCAAGTGAAAATTAGTATAATGGTATTAAAGACGGAGGATAACTATGAATTCTGAAACTATTAGTAATTTGGCCGATTGGCTCTATACAAACAGAACAAAGATTGAAGATAAATCAGAAGAATTTGACGCTCAAAAGGTTTACGATATTTTGGACTCATTGGAAGTTTTGAGAAAACCAATTAAAGATTATTTTGATATGACAGAAGACGACTATTATCAAAATGAATCAGATCACCGCTTAACTTTACAAAACCCTGATAATAAATTGATTGAATTACATGATCGTGTTCAAGTAAACCACGTTGATGGTTCTTTAGCGGGCCATGAAATTAATTTTACCTATAATCATGAAGATCCTTATGCCGATGGTAATTATAAAGTGAAAACCGATATTAATTTAATCGACTATTCATTTACAGTTATTGGTGCAGTTTATGACAATACCATTATCGCTGATTTAAGAAATGCTATCTCAAAAGATGCTATTCTTTCGATCGGGTTAGCAGCTCATGCTGTTGAGGAATCACTTAAATGAAATTATTATCAGTCAATGATTTATCATTGCAAAACGAGGGCTACTTTGCATTTAAGCATGTGGCTTTTTCTTTGGCCCAAAATGAAATAATTGGTATTGATGGCGATAATGGTAGTGGGAAATCCCAATTGTTAGAGGCAATAGCAAATAATTTTGTATCGGATAGTGGGACGATTGAATATACTCCTGGGGTAAGGATAGGATATTTGCCTCAAGTGAATCCCGAAGAGATCGACCAAACAGTTGCAAGTTACTTGGAAGACATCCGTCAGCTTTCTAAGGATTTGGCAGTGAGAAAAGAGCAATTAAAGGGAATGATAACCTTTTTGGGAATCAGCCCTTATTTGAATCGTTCAGTTAGACAATTGTCGACCGGCTTAAAACGACAGGTAGATTTTCTAGCGGCTGTCTGTGGACACCCCAATGTGTTATTGCTGGATGAACCCTTTGCATTTCAAACTAGGGAAAGCATAAAAAAAATGCTGGAATTAATTAATGATTTGAAGGACAACGGAGCCGGGGTCATTATTGCTTGTACAGAGTTTGGTGATGACATTAAGAAAGTTATTGATACGGAATATTGTTTTAGTGATGGTATTTTAAAAAAGAATACTCAAGAAAATATTAAACAATGTCAGCTTATCTTTAGTGTATATCCCAATTCGATTGCTATTACACATGATATTGAGCAGTATATGGTGGAAAATGTTAATAATAGGATTGAGATGCAGGTACCTTTGAGGATTAAAGATTCTATTATAAAAGAAATGACGCAACTCAATTATAGGTTTGAGGAGGTCAAAAATATTGAAAGTTAAAATCCTATTAAGAAGCTATTTGCAAATGTTCTTCCAAAATTTTTTGTATTTGACCAGTTTGTTCACTATAATAGCTTTTGGTTTAATGGCTGGTCACCTTCTGAATATTTCAGAATTGAAGAAATATAGCCTTTTGTTGATAAGCATTTTTTTGCTGTCTTTATTATCGACGATGAATTTGTACTATAACGACAGTAAAAGAAATATTTATTTAAAACAAAAAGTTAACAGTTATTGGGCTGATGTTTTGAGTCAGTTTTTAGTGGCTCTGATAACTAATACGTTTTCGGCAGTTTTGATTTTTATTTTTAGTTTGATTTTAAATCAGGATTTATTGTTGGATGTAATAGGAATATTTGCACTTTTTTCGTGTGGAATGTTGGGGAGTGCGATTGCCACTTTATTCAAAACGCAATGGTATCATCACTCTAGCTTGGGTCAGGTTGGAGTATTAGTATTTGTTTACTTGGCTTTTTCAGGTAGTGTGATTGATCTTTTGAATCACGTGGAGTTTATCTTGCCTCCGTTATCAAAAATGATTATGACGTTGCAACTTGAAGCTTCTATTACAAAATTGTTACCTACAGCTATACAAGCATTTTTGTACTCAATAATTTTATTTTTAGTTAGTTCATTTTTCTACAAAAAAAGTAAAAATAATTGATTAAAGCTATTGCAATGTTATGTGTTTTTCTGATTTAATACTTTGATAAAATAGGGAGGCAATTTGATGAGCAATATTTATTTACGTCAAACAACACTTGACGATTTGCCAAGAATTATTGAAATTATTGATGGTGCTAAGAAAGCCCTACGAGATCGGGGGGTTAACCAGTGGCAAGATGGTTATCCTAGTGAGGAAGTACTTAAACGAGATATTCAAGAAGATATAAATTATGTTTTAATATTAGATGGTGAGATTGTAGGAGTTGCTACTTTGCAACAAGGTTACGATAAAAATTATCAGGATATGGACTCAGGTGCATGGGATGATGATTCAGATGTAACTTATTCTATTATTCACCGTATTGCAGTTGACTCAGCTCATCAGGGTGAGCATTTAGGATCATATTTGATACAACATTTATTAACAATGTCGCATTACCTAGGCTATAGTGATGTTAGAACAGATACTCATCCTGATAATTTGATCATGCAACATATTATTACTAATGGTGGCTTTGAAGAAAAGGGCACTGTAACGATGGATGAGGATCATGGTGTTCGAAAGGCTTATCAAATTCTCTTGAAATAAGCATTGAAAGATTATTTTTCATATTTTTGATATATAATTGAACCATAATTAGACCATCATCAAGATGGTTTTTTTATTATATTTTTATCCAAAGCATTGGATATTAGGAGAACGGTAAATTGAAAATCAAGAATATTGCAAGAAGTGTTCTAAATCCTAGACCTTCAGAGTTTATTTCAACTCAAACTGAGAATTTTTTGAGACGATTGAAGCCCAGACCGTTTGTCGTTGACTACATTGAGGGCGTTTATAAGAATAATGTTTTGCCAAATGTGAATGACAATACGGTGACAATTTCTGTTCTAACCGATACCCATGCTAAGGCCGTAGTCAGTGCTTCCTATTATGGAATTAATGGCATGCGACACATTATTGAGGCCAATCGAGTCAGTGATGACATGGGGATGGACCTTAATGTTCATCTTGGTGATTTAATGGATGGTAGTGATAAACCAGAGATAAGTCGTGGTATTTTGAAGTCTGCAGTTGAGAATTATCAGGCTAGTAAGGCACCATTTTTCATTGTTGAGGGTAATCATGATGAAAATGATAAATACGATGAACATCGCTTCTTTAAAACGGCTTCCTTTCAACGAGATGATTATTATTCTTTAGTAACAAAGCATGAATTTGAACAACCTGAGATTCTACGTTTGAATCCCGTCTCTAAAGTTGGCTGGTATGATAAGGGCAACATACGAGTCATCTTTATTGATACAAGTGATATTCCTTATATTCTTAGTAACGGTTCTAAGAAATATGACTTCAAGAAGGTTAGAGGGGTCAGAGAACAGCAACTAGAAGATTTAACTACCATTTTAGAAGACACAGTCGACAAACATGTAGTTGTAATGGGACATGCCAATATCGTAAGTCCGAGTGGGCGTAGTGCATTAAACTTTAATGGTGATTTGATTCAACAGTTATTAGTCGCATTCAATAACAAAGCTTCAGGACAATTGAAAAATGAATTAACAGGAGATTTTGGAGTTAATTTACGCTATGATTTCTCATCTACAGGCATTTCCAAGGTGACAACTTATATTTGTGGTCATATGCATTACGAAAAAAACTACAAAGTTTCTGAAATTAATCATATAATATTAAATTGTTCGGCCCTTATGGGGAAGAAGCATGGACTAACAACTGATTACAACAAAAAATGGGATAGACGATATAATGAGATTTCTGAATTAGCAGGATATTTTATTAATATCGACCCGAACAAATTACGCTTACAGATTTTTGGTTACGGAGCCGCAACAAGGTATGTAAGTTTTGAAATATAAGGGAGAATTATTTTATGTGTGGAATTGTCGGATTCGTAGATAAGAATATTGCGGACAAAAAGCCTGTAATTGAAGCTATGATGGATACAATCAAGCACCGTGGACCAAACAGTTCAGGTGAACTAGTTGATGGAGACGTTGCTCTTGGTTTTCGCCGTTTAAGTATTATTGATATTAGTAGCGGTATGCAACCAATTTATAATGAAGACAGATCAAAAGCCATTATTTTTAATGGTGAAATTTATAACTATCAAGATGTTAGAAAAGAATTAAAAAAGGCTGGACATGTCTTTAGTACAGAAACTGATACTGAAGTTTTGCTTCACGGTTTTGAAGAGTGGGGTATTGAAGGCCTACTTAAAAAGATCCGTGGAATGTTTGCCTTTGTAATTTATGATTTTAAGACTGGTGATATTACTGGTGCCAGAGATTTCTTTGGTATTAAACCTTTATATTATTATAATCGTGAAGGAACGTTTATTTTTGGTTCAGAAATCAAGTCTTTCTTGAAACAACCTAATTTCAAAAAAGAATTAAATAAGGCTGCTTTGAAGCCATATTTGACGTTCCAATATTCAGCTATGAATGAAACTTTCTTTAAGAATGTTTTCAAAATTCCTGAAGGCCATTATTTCACATACAAGAATGGAAAATTAAGTATTAAGAAATATTGGGATATGGAATTCAAAGAAAATAACTTGTCATTCGAAGAGACAGTCAAGAGAATTGATCACTCGATCCGTGAGTCAGTTGAAGAACATGCAATTAGTGATGTTCCAGTAGGTTCATTATTGTCTAGTGGTGTCGATTCCAGTTATGTCACAGCAATTTTGAAACCACAACATACATATTCAATTGACTTTGATACAAGTACTTATGAAGAAGGAACTGCCGCTAAATTATTGGCTGATAAGTTAGGCCTTGAAAATACTCGTGGTATCGTAACTAAGGAAGAAGCAGTTAAGTCATTACCATTGATTCAATATTATATGGATGAACCAGATGCTAATCCTTCATGTGTACCACTTTATTTCTTAACTAAGTTAGCTAGTCGTGATGTTACTGTAATCCTTTCAGGTGAAGGTGCAGATGAACTATTTGCAGGTTATGCTAATTATGGATTCCATTCCCATTCTAAGACGGTTCGTGTTATTGCTGAGGATTTGAAGAAATTACCTAAGGGAGTTAGATACAAATTGGCTCGTGGACTTAAGAAAATGCCTAATTTCCCAGGTAGACTTCATTTGTATGAATCAACTGCTAAGGCTGAAGAATTCTTTATAGGTCAAGCTAAAATTTTCTCTGAGCAAGAAGCCAGTAATTTAGTGAAGCCAGAATTTGAAAAATCACGTTCAGTTAAAGACATTGTTATGAGAAGTTATAACAAAGTTAAGGACTATAATGATGAAGTTAAAAAGATGCAATATCTTGATATTCATCAGTTCATGGCTAATGATATTATTCTTAAAGCCGATCGTATGAGCATGGCTAACTCTATGGAATTACGTGTACCATTCTTGGATAAAGAGGTTGCCAGAGTGGCTGCTGGTGTACCTACAAAGTATCTTTTAAATAGTAAAGACAGTAAATATGCTTTGCGTGTTGCTGCAGAACGTGCTTTACCAGCAGAATGGGCTAAACGTGAAAAATTAGGATTCCCAGTTCCAATCCGTGATTGGATTAAGACTAAAGAAGTCTATGAGGATTTCCGTAAATTATTCAGTGCAGATTTTGCCGGTGAGTTCTTTGATCAAGATACAATTTTAGAAATGCTTGACGGATGTTATCGTGGCGAAAACGATGATCGTCGTAAAGTTTGGACAATTTATACTTTCTTAATCTGGTATAAAGTCTTCTTTATTGATGGTGGTAAGAAACCAGATGTTGATCCACAAGTTCTTGTTCCTAGTGATGAAAAGTAATTTTTAAAAGCTACCTGGTAATCAGTTTTAATGATTACTAGGTAGCTTTTTTTACAGTAATTAAGATTATTTAAAAACATTCGTAAGCACCTAATAACTGA
>NZ_NIPR01000060.1 GCF_002872255.1 Companilactobacillus nuruki | reverse complement strand
ACCGGCGATCGCCGGGATCTGCACTTGCTGTTTCGTCGTAAGCGTCATATGTGGATAAGAGACAGAGCCAAACATGGTCACCAGTTAGACGATTTGAAGCATACTGATTGGGGCATACTAGCCGCTTATCAACCAAGCGAACTCGAATTCATCTCTAAAGCGGTCAAAGATTTACGGGTCATTCGGGAAGTTAAAGCCGTGGTGCAAACCCAATACGACAGCATTCTAACGACTGCTTTTCCGGACAGTGACCTCGATAAGCTAGAGACGATTGACAAGGAGCAAATCTATACCGCTGTGGTTTATTATGATCCAGAATTAAAGCCATTAAGCGCCAATGATCTTAGTCAATTGCAACAGCAGCCACCGGTAGTCTTTACTAGTCAGCAACACCAAGCCGGTTTAAATTACCTGTTAGGTAAAATGGAATTAAAAGATATTCAGGATCATCGACTGCAACGGGTCTTAAAACATGATGGCACCCGGCAACTGTTTATCGGCGAATGTGGCCAAGATCCTAAGTTGGATCACAAACAAATTGAAATGGTGCAAGCCCGTTTGAAACAACAGACAACACGGTTTGATCAATATAAGCAAGACCAAATTAAGGACTATCAGGCCATTAATTATTACCCAACTAGCCCGAAAAACTACCTGACTAATATTTTGGACGAAGCCTTAATAACCATTTTATATGTGAAGAACACGGACTATCTAAGAAAGCAGCAACTACGTGGCTTAAAAGAGACCGAGTGGGCAATGACGAAAAAGCAGCGGCAACATCAAACTAGAAACCGGCATGAAGATGGGGGCATGCACTTGTAATCTAAATGTAGAATTAAAGGCGCCTATAAGTATTTAAAAGAAATTACTGAAAATGGGGCTTATTATCAAGTGGCTTGGCAAAAATTAGCCGATGGCTACGTTGCCCTTTATGGCACGACCCCGATTCAAATAAGATCATTGCCAACATTGAATGATATTTTTGAAGATGAGGAGGGGTAACTTATGCCAAATAAAGCAGATGTTAAGGCTTGGAAAGCACAATTAGTCGCCCAGGCTGAACAGCAAATCCTAAAATTAACTGATAGTGACCAATTTAAAAAGTATCTCAATGGTAGATTGCAAATTTAATCCGAATTTTTGGACAAATTTGTCAGCATAACCTGATACGGTGTTTGCTAGTCGAGTATTTTAAGCGGTCGCTGGTTAATTTGGAGTAACGTCGTCGTTAAATCTTGAGCACTAATGTACTCAAAACGAGTCCCTTTAGGATAAAAATAACGTAAATTCCGATTAAAGCGTTCATTACTACCACGTTCAGCTGGAGTATAAGCATGGCAGTAATAGGTCTTAATACCATATTGTGATCAAGAGATACTAGCCCACTAAACTCAGTGCCACGGTCCACAGTAAAGCTGTGCACCGGACCATTAAAAGTTGTTAGGAACTTAGTTAGTGCTTCATTAACAGTCGCTGTCGTCCGATCTTTTAACCGGTATGCCCAAAGGAACCGTGATCTTCGATCGATTAAAGTTAATA
>NZ_NIPR01000006.1 GCF_002872255.1 Companilactobacillus nuruki | reverse complement strand
AAGACAATGGAATTTGGATGACGCTGATCGAATCAGCGAAGGACAATAGAATTAATCCGGCTGAGTATTTAACATTTTTATTAAAAAATATCTCACAGCTTCCAACATTCTTGAAACCAGAGGAACTAGAAGCCTATTTACCGTGGAACTTTAAATCATCACGATTGAAAACGACTAACGAAGATAATCAAAAAATCGCCGCATAAATGAACACACAAAATCATCCGCATTCTCAAATGAGAGTACGGATGATTTTTTATTTTTCAATACGGTCAGTTATTAGGTGCTTACAGATCAAATTCATGCTGATTTAATTCCTCACCATCCATTTGGCCATGTTGTTTAGAATGATTTTTTAATCTAAAATGTTTGGTTTCAATATGCCAAACATTTTTATCCTGTAAATGAGAGCCATTTGTTAGTAGTTTACTGAGGAGTTTTATAAAAGTCATACCTGTAATTTTTTTAACTATGACTAAATTCAAATTGTGATTAAAAGGATTGGCAGTGGGATCAATTGCAAATCCACCTCCAAAATAAGGGTGATTAGTAGCTACTACAATGTAAGCAGAATTAAAGTGCTTCTTTTGATTAAGATAGTCGACATCTAAGCCAAAACCTTCTTGAACTTTGATAACCTTTAAAAGGTTAGTGAAGTATGACAAAGTTCCTAAGTGCAGACTATTGAGTAATTCTTTGCGTTCTGAATGGTTGGTATAGTAAACCGTACTAGCATCGAAGCCAATACCTATATTATTGATAAAATAACGACTAGTGTCACCATTATTAGCTTTACCAATATCAATCGTTCGTGGTTCCTTCATTGAAAGAATTGCTTCCATTAAGCGCACAGGATCTTTGATAGATAATTTAATGCCACGACAAAAATCATTTCCTGATCCACCTGGGATATACCCTAATGGTGTTTGAGGATAATTTGATTTTTTGACGCCATTAACTGCTTGATTCAAGGTGCCATCTCCACCAATTACAATAATTTTAGATCCTTGATGTTCATTAGCTAATGTCTCAGCTATTCTGACACCATCACCATCTTTTTTTGTAGTGTGAACAGTATAGTCGATATTAGTTTTATCTAAAAAATCGGTAACCTTTTTACAAGCATGTTTAGCCTGGCCGTTTCCAGCATGGTAGTTAAGAATTATTTCAATTTCGTCGGTCTTTGTCATTTTTACGATCCTTAAAATAAAAAAAGCAGATCAATTGATCTGCTTTTAAAAGTTTTTAAATTGAAGTGCCAATTAACATAGGTAGAATGACTGGATTTCTTGCAGTACGTTTATACAAGAATTCTTGTAGTCCTTCAATAATGATTCGCTTCAGAGTTGCTTCAGTAACTTTATTTTCTTCATCATCAAAAGCGTTTTTAATGAGATGGAAAACCCGTTTTTGAGCCTGATTGATCAATTCACCTGATTCACGCATGTAAACAAAACCACGTGAAAGAATATCAGGACCAGCTAATACGATATGTTTTTGATAATCAATAGTAGCTACAACTACAACCATTCCTTCTTCGGAAAGAACTTGACGATCGTGAATAACAACATTACCGATATCTCCAACTCCCTTGCCATCAACATATACGTCGCCAGCTGCAAAATGTCCAGCTACACGAGCATTGTCTTTAGTAAGAGCCAAAACATCACCATTTTCCAAAAGGAAAGAATGATCTTGTGGTACGTCACACAGAGCAGCTAATTCAGTATGAATTTTTAACATTCTATATTCACCATGAATTGGCATAAAGAACTTAGGTTTCATTAAACGAAGCATTAATTCTTGTTCCTCTTGACCACCATGACCGGAAGCGTGAATATTATTAACTTTACCGTGAATAACTTCAGCTCCAGCTTCAGATAATTGATTAATCAAATGGTTAACACTGATAGTATTACCAGGAATAGGATTACTTGAAAAGATAACTGTATCTCCTGGTTGAATTGTAATTTGACGGTGAGTACCATTAGCAATTCTGCTCAAAGCAGCAAGCGGTTCACCTTGTGAACCAGTACATAGGATCAAAGTCTCACTAGCAGGTGTTTGGTTCAATGCATGAGGATCGATAAGCATATCATCAGTGATATTCAGGTATCCTAATTCACGTCCATTTTCAATTGCTTGTTCCATACTTCGACCAAAGACAGCAATCTTACGTCCCTGTTGAATAGCAGCATCAACTGCTTGTGAAATTCGGTAAATATTGGAAGCAAACGTGGCAAAGATAATTCTGCCTTGAATAGTTTCAAATATTTGATGAATTGTGAGACCAACGGAACGTTCTGATTTAGAAAATGTTGGGATTTCAGCATTAGTACTATCAGAAAGTAAACATAGAACTCCTTTGGCACCAAGGGCAGCCATTTTTTGAAGATTAGGTGAAGGCAAACCTGCAACAGGTGTTAAATCAAATTTAAAATCACCTGTTTCAACAATAATACCTTGAGGAGTGTGGACAGCGACACCTAAAGTGTCAGGAATTGAATGGGTTGTTCTAAAGAAAGAAACGCTAGTCTTAGGAAATTTGATAACATCATCTTCATGTAAGACATGCATTTCAGTAGTTCTTAGTAAACCGTGTTCTTCCAATTTACCTTTAATTAATGCACAAGCTAATGGACCGGCATATACAGGTATGTTGGGAAGTTGTTGAAGAAGATAAGGGATACCACCAATATGATCTTCATGACCATGGGTAATAAAGAGTCCCTTGATCTTATCCTTATTTTCTACTAAGTAACTGTAGTCAGAAATGACATAGTCAATTCCTAATAGTTCGTCTTCTGGGAATTTGATTCCGGCATCAATAACAATAAGTTCATCTTGATATTGAACTCCATACATATTTTTACCGATTTCACCAAGACCCCCGATGGCAAAGACGGCAACTTCATTATTTTTTACTTTAAAGGACATTAATTAAAACTCCGTTAATTTAAATTCAGGGCTCTTTTTCTCGTACTCAAGATGTTTTTCATCGAGTTCCTGAATAAATTCAATTTCGTAGTCAGTGTTTTTTTCGACTGCTTGACGTACCTCAATGCTTGAAGCTGCGTCCATATAAAGTGAATTTGTAAATTCACGACGGGGGTTATCTAGTTCACTTGTTTGATATAAAACTTTATAAATCAATATAAATTTCTCCTTTTATTGAATTAAATGAAACATGTCAGTTTCATTTGATCTTTTTTCCAGTCCATTTGTGCAGTAATCAATAGATAGCACAAGTTTACCATATATAATAATGTAAGTATACTTACTAACTTGATTATGAAATTACGACTGTACTTGGGTCAAGTTCAAATGGGGCAGTCTTACTGATCTTGTCATAATATAGGTGTCCATTTAAATGATCAATTTCATGTTGACAAACTATTGCAGGGTAACCTTTGACACGTAATGTTTGAGAGTTACCTTCAAAGTCATCATATTTAATGGTAATTCTATCTGCACGTGGTACGAATCCAGGAACATCTTTATCAACTGATAGGCAGCCTTCACCTTCAGATAAAGCTGCCTTTTGAACAGAATTTCTTACAATGACTGGGTTGATCAAAGTGATTTTTAATAATGGTTTATCGGGTTCATCTTCATTAGGTACAAGAACCGCAGCCATCATTTCAGAAACACCGACTTGGGGTGCAGCTAGACCAACACCTGCTCTTAACTGATGCTTTTCAGCGTATTCTTCATCTTGACTTTTTACAAGATATTCCATCATGTTTGCAGCTAAAGACTTATCTTCGTCACTTAGTGGAAATTTAACCTTTGCTCCAACTTTTCTTAAAACAGGGTCGCCATCACGGACGATATCTTTCATAAAATACATAGTTTCCTCCAAATGTTTAATTGTACATAAATACCTTAGTATATCTATTATAGATTACTTTTATTAAAAAATAGAAATATTTGAAATTTTTTTTACTTAATAAATAGAAGTAATCGTTATCAATTATGCCTAAAGTTCAAAGGGTATATCTTTGTGCTAATAATCATCAAAATGCTAAAATATAAACTGTATATGTTACCGATTCCAAGATGGGAACATAAAAATTCCAACTGGAGGTTTTGTAATGAAATTAATTGATTTTGGTGTTCGCCAAGACGAAGAGAAATATATTAAAGAATGGTCTCAAATTAATAATATAGAAGTAAAAATCGTTTCGGAACTATTGACTCCTGAAACTGTTCAATTAGCAAAAGGATACGATGGGATAGTTGCTTATCAACAATTACCATATGATGAAGAAGTTTTTGACAAGATGAATGAATATGGGATTCATGTCATTTCGCTTAGAAATGTTGGAGTTGATAATGTTCCTTTTGAAGCATTAAAGAAAAATAATATTCGCTTAACTAATGTACCTAGTTATTCACCTGAGGCAATTGCTGAATATTCAGTTACTGGCTTAATGGCGCTATTAAGAAATATGAAACATATGATCAGAAAAGTGGACCAACACGACTTCAGATGGGAACCTGATATTGGTCGGGAACTGAATCAATTAACTGTTGGAGTTGCAGGTACCGGTAGAATTGGTCGCGCGGCTATCAAAATTTATCAGGGATTTGGCGCAAAAGTAATCGCTTTCGATAAATTTCACAATCGAGATATTGAAAATGAAAATTTATATGTTGATAGTTTAGATACCTTAATGAAAGAATCAGATGTAATCACATTACATATTCCTAGTCTAGGCAAGGGACATACAGTAATCAATAAAGAATCAATTTCAGAAATGAAAGATAATGCAATTATTGTTAATACAGCACGTGGGGATTTAATTGATACGCAGGATTTATATGATGCAGTAGCAAATGGCAAGCTCTATGGGGCTGTTTTAGATGTTTATGAAAATGAAGTTGGTGTATTTAATTCTGATTTAAGCGATCAAGAGTTCTCAGATAAGCTGTTGGAAAAAATTATTAAGAGTCCAAGATTCATTCTGACACCTCATATTGCTTTCTATACAACTAAGGCTGTGAAGAATATGGCTACAATCTCACTTAATTCTATGGTTGATGAATTGAAAACAGGAACCTCTGAAAATGAAATTAATTTAGAAAAATAGTTATTTTTTTCACAAACTTATAAAGAAAAAATTATATTTGAAGTGCCTAAAACACTTGTTTTTTAACGTATGAATGGTAGACTAATTTATATGAAAGCCCTTACAAGATTCACAAGGGATGAGTTTTTTTATGAAAGGACTGTGGAGAATGGCAAATAAAACAATTGTTGATTTTGAAGCAATTAAAAATAATTTATCAAATGTTTCAAAACCCATTCAAGTACTGAATGAAAACGCAGAAATAACGAATCAAGAGATTTTTGATACTTTTTCTGATGATGATCTAGTTGAATTTATGAAAAAGATGGTCTGGGAACGTGCACTGCATGAACAGACAATGAACTTTTCACGTCAAGGACGTATGGGCTTTTATGCTCCTACCGAAGGCGAGGAAGCTTCAGAGATGGGAACTGTTCTCGCAATGAAAAAACAAGATTACTTACTTCCTGCTTATCGTGATGTTCCACAATTAATTCAACATGGTGCAACCGTTACCGAAGCATACCTTTGGTCAAGAGGACACGTAGTTGGAAATAAATTTAAAGCTCGTTCAATGATGCCACAAATTATTATCGGTGCTGCATATGTTGAAGCTGCTGGTGTCGGTTTAGGTATCAAGAAGAATAAAGAAGAGGATACAATTGCCTTCACATATACTGGTGATGGTGGTACTTCCCAAGGTGATAGTTATGAAGGAATGAACTTTGCTGGAGCTTATCAAGCACCTGTATTGTTCATTGTTCAGAACAATGGGTTTGCTATTTCAACACCACGTGTTAAACAAACCGCTGCACCTACATTAGCTCAAAAAGCAGTTGCTGCTGGAATTCCTAGTGTACAAGTTGATGGAATGGATATTTTGGCATGTTATGCAGTTGCTAAAGCTGCCCGTGATTATATGGTGGCTGGAAATGGTCCAGTTATGATTGAAACCTTAACATATCGTTTTGGTGCTCATTCTAGTGCTGGTGATGATCCTAAACGTTATAGAACAAAGGATCAAGAACAACCTTGGTTTGAAAAGGATCCATTGATTCGTTTGAGAAAGATCTTGACTGACAAGGGACTTTGGTCAGAAGAACAAGAAGATAAATTAACTGATGAATATAAAGCATCGTTTAAAGATGCTATCAAGGAAGCGGATTCGGTTCCCGCAGATACTGTTTCTGATATGTTAAAACGTACATTTGAAATTCCAACTCCAGAAATGAAAAAAGAAATCGATAAATTTGAAGCAAAGGAGTCGAAGTAAAAATGGCTAAGAAAACTTATATCCAAGCAATTACAGATGCCTTAGACATTGTTCTTGAAGACGATCCAAAAACATTGATCTTCGGTGAAGATGTTGGTAAAAATGGTGGTGTTTTTAGAACTACTCAAGGACTTCAAGAAAAATACGGTGAAGACCGTGTCTTCGATACTCCATTGGCAGAATCAGGAATCTTAGGATTGGCTACTGGTTTAGGATTAACTGGTTGGCGCCCAATCCCTGAAATTCAATTTATGGGATTCTCATTTGAAGCAGTCGATCAAATTGCTGGACAATTATCAAGAATGCGTTTTAGATTTGATGGTTTGAAGACAGCGCCTGTAACAATTCGTACACCTTATGGTGGTGGTACACATACTGCTGAAATGCATGCTGATAATTTAGAAAACTTCTTTACGGGAATTCCAGGACTACGCGTTGTTATGCCAAGTAATCCATATGATGCTAAGGGTTTGTTAATTTCATCTGTTGAAAACAATGATCCAGTGCTATTTATGGAAAACCTAAAGCTATATCGTTCAATGAAAGATGATATTCCTGATGGCAAATATACTGTTCCTTTGGATAAAGCTAACGTTATTCGTGAAGGAAATGATATTACTATCGTAGCTTATGGTGCTGAAGTTAATGAAGCACTTAAAGTTGCTGATACTTTGGCAGAAAAGAATGTTTCTGTTGAGGTAATTGATCTTAGAACAGTTTCACCAATTGACACGGAAACGATTTTTAAATCAATTGAAAAGACTCATAAAGTTGTAATCGTTCAAGAAGCTCAAAAAATGGCTGGTGTTGGAGCACAAGTTGCTTCAGCAATTGCCGAAGATGCTATTCTTTCTCTCGATGCACCAATTGGTAGAGTCGCCGCTCCGAATAGTGTTTACCCATTTGCTCTTGGTGAAGACATTTGGATTCCGCGTGCAAAGGAAATTGAAGAAAAAGTAAACGAAATTCTCAACTACTAATAATCGAAGGAAGGGAAAACAACTATGGCATACAAATTTAAATTACCAGAACTTGGCGAAGGTATGGCCGAAGGTGAAATTGCTAGTTGGCTTGTAAAAGAAGGAGATACCATCAAGGAAGATGATTCTCTAGTAGAAATTCAAAATGATAAATCAGTTGAAGAGTTGCCTTCACCTGTTTCCGGCACAGTTAAGCAAATTGTTGCTCAAGAAGGAGATACAGTTGAAATTGGCGATACATTGATCGTAATTGATGATGGATCGGCTGATAGTGGCGATGATGAGCCTGCAGAATCAGCACCAAAATCAGAAGAAAAATCTGAAACGAAGACCGATACTAAAGAACAAGCTAGTTCTAGTCCTGCAACTGGCTCCGCAGATGCAAATTATTTGGCAATGCCATCAGTTCGTCAATATGCCCGTGATCAAGGAGTTGATTTAGCTAAAGTAACTCCAAGCGGCAAACATGGACAAATTACGAAGGCTGATATTGATTCCTTTAAGAATGGCAATCCAAGTGCAACACAAACTACATCTACAAATGAGAGCACATCGCCAGCTCCATCAGCCCCAACTCAACCAATAACTCCATACAAGTCAGCCACTCCTGAGCTTGAAACTCGTGAGAAGATGACACTTACTAGAAAAGCTATTGCCAAAGCAATGTTGACAAGTAAACATACTGCACCACATGTAACTAGTTTTGATGATGTAGAAGTTTCGGCTTTGATGGCTAACCGTAAGAAATATAAGGCTATTGCTGCTGACAAGGGTATTCATTTAACATTCTTGCCATATATTGTAAAAGCTTTGGTTGCAGTTATGAAAGCATATCCAGAACTGAATGCTTCTATTGACGATTCTACTGAAGAAATTGTTTATAAACATTATTATAATGTTGGTATTGCTACAAATACTGAACATGGTTTGTATGTACCAAATGTTAAGAATGTTGATTCTAAAGGTATGTTTGAAATTGCTAAAGAAATTACTGAAAATTCACAAGCAGCTTATGATAACAAGTTGAGTATGGATAAGATGTCCGGCGGTTCAATCACCATCAGTAACGTTGGTTCAATTGGTGGCGGTTGGTTTACACCAGTTATCAACTACCCAGAAGTTGCAATTTTAGGTGTTGGAAAGATTGCTAAAGAACCTTATGTTGATGAAGATGGCAACATTCAAGTAGGCAACATGTTGAAACTATCATTGAGTTATGATCATAGATTGATCGATGGTGCTTTGGCACAAAATGCTTTGAATCTCTTGAAGAAATTGTTGCATGATCCAGATATGTTATTAATGGAGGGCTAGTTTAAAATGGCAGAGAACGTAATAGAAAAAGATACCGTTATTATTGGTTCAGGCCCTGGTGGTTACGTTGCAGCAATCAGAGCATCAGAATTAGGACAAGATGTAACTATAATTGAAAAATCAGAAACAGTCGGTGGTGTTTGTCTGAATGTCGGTTGTGTGCCATCAAAGGCTTTGATCACAGCAGGACATAGATTACAACAGGCTAAGAATTCTTCTACTTATGGAATTTCAACAAGTGACGCAGTAATTGACTTCACTAAGACCCAATCTTGGAAAGATGAAAAAGTCGTTGCTCGTATGACTAATGGTGTTCAAATGCTTTTGAAAAAACATCATGTAGAACTTATCAATGGTGAGGCATACTTAGATAGTGATACGCAATTACGTGTAATGCCAAGTGGTCCTAGACAATTCATGGATAACGGTGGTGGTCAAACAATCAAATTTAAACATTTGATTTTGGCAACTGGTTCTCGTCCAATTGAAATCAGAGGATTCAAATTCGACGATCGTGTGATTGATTCAACCGGTGGTTTAAATTTGAAAGAAGTTCCTAAAGAATTTGTCATCATTGGTGGTGGTTATGTTGGAACTGAATTAGCTGGTGCCTATGCAGATTTAGGGTCACATGTAACTATTCTTGAAGGATCACCAAGTATCATTCCTAACTTTGAAAAAGATATGGTTTCAATTGTTAAGAAGAACCTTGAAAAGAAGGGCGTTACAATTATTACCAATGCAATGGCTAAAAAGAGCGAGAACAAGGGTGATAGTGTTGATGTTACTTATGAAGTCGATGGTAAACCGACAACGATTAGCGCTGATTATTGTATGGTGACTGTTGGACGTCGTCCAAATACTGATAATTTTGGTTTGGAAATGACAAATGTTAAGACTACTGATAGAGGCCTAGTTGAGGTTGATGAACAAGGTAAAACATCTGTTGATAATATTTATGCTATTGGAGATATAACTGCTGGTCCAGCTTTGGCACATAAGGCTTTCTTTGAAGCTAAAACTGCTGCTGGTGCTATTTCAGGTAAAAATACAGCCAATGACTACTTAGGTGTGCCAGCTGTTTGTTTCACTGATCCTGAATTAGCTAGCGTAGGATTAACAGAAAAAGATGCAAAAGATAAAGGAATCGATGTAAAAGTTGCTAAGTTCCCATTTGCTGGAAATGCTCGTGCTGTCTCTTTAGACGCTGCTGAAGGATTTGTTAAACTAATCGCTCAAAAAGAGACTGGAACACTCTTAGGAGGCCAAATTGTGGGTCCTGGAGCAAGTGATCTTATCTCTGAATTGAGTGTGGCAGTAAATTGTCAGTTAAATGCTGAAGATATAGCTTTGACAATCCATCCACATCCAACTTTGGGAGAACCAATTCAAGAAGCTGCTGATATCTTAATTGGTTATCCAACACATATTTAAGCAAAGTTTGTTTAGAAACCGAAATTCGTGAGTTTCGTATACTAAATAAGTAAATTAACTAAAAAAGCGATGCAATTACATCGCTTTTTTTGTATAGTAGAATAAAAATGGAAGGGGTCGTTTCATGCAAAATTATAGCTATCCGCTTGATGAAGCTTGGACACAAGAAGATATTGTTAAGGTGATCGATTTATATAATGCTGTCGAAAAAGCCTACGAGTCAGGTATTAAAAGGGATGAGTTTTTGCAAAAATACCGTTCATTTCAAGATGTTGTACCAATGAAGATGGAACAAAAAAGACTAGATAAAGAATTTGAAATAGAATCGGGCTACTCGATATATCAAGTATTTAAAAAATGTCAACAAGCTAAAAATGGTGAGAAAGTCAGGATTCAAAATGAACGTAGATAGCAAAGAAATTGATGAATTTTTAGTCAGCCTATTGAGAAAGGTAGGCAAAAATTTACGAGAAGACTCAATCAAAAAAATGTCAGTTGCAACGAAAAAAAATCGTAATGATTTGGTAACTAATTTTGATAAAAAGACTGAAAAGTTTATCAATAATGAAATCAAACAATTCTATCCTGAGGCAACAATCGTTAGTGAAGAAGGCTATGGTGACTTAGTTAAGGATATGTCAGGGTTAGTATTTTTTGTTGATCCCATCGATGGAACAATGAATTTTGTTAAGCGTGGGGATAATTTTGCATCAATGATTGGCGTTTACATTGACGGACAACCCCTAATTGGTGCTATTATAGATGTCATGGATAATGAAATTTATCATGGTGGTAAAGAAATTGGGTTGTATATTGATAACGAAAAAATCAATACGCCTAAGAATTTACCCTTGGTAGAAGGGCTTGTTGATGTATCTGCTCCTATGGCATTGTCAAACAGATTTTCTGTTCAAGATGTTATTAAAAAGAGTAGTGGCTTTCGAGTTTATGGGAGTGCCGGAATTATTTTCGGACATCTTTTGACTGGCAAAGAAGTCATGTATATGTCATACTTAGCCCCTTGGGATTTAGCCGCTGGACGCGTTATGTGTGAGGCAGCAGGGTTGAGCGTCGTAAGTATTGACGGTGCCCCAATAAATATGTTAGAATCACAAGTCGTAATAGTTGGTACTCAGAAAGTTGTTTCTGAAGCGCTAAAGACACTTAAAACGCGTTAATGAACTGTGACAGTCATTCACAGTTTTTTTATTGCAAGTAATTTAAACACGTATTTACGGAAGGAAGAACTAACTTGACTAAGAGAAGAGAAGATATTAGAAATATTGCGATTATCGCTCACGTTGACCACGGTAAAACTACATTAGTTAACGAAATGCTAAAACAATCAGATACATTGGACTCACATAGTGAGATTCAAGATCGTGCGCTTGATTCAAATGCTATTGAAAGAGAACGTGGTATCACAATTCTTTCTAAGAATACAGCTGTTGATTACGATGGCAAGAAAATCAATATTTTGGATACACCAGGACACGCGGACTTCGGTGGTGAAGTTGAGCGTATCATGAAGATGGTTGATGGTGTATTGCTTGTTGTTGATGCCTATGAAGGAACAATGCCACAAACACGTTTTGTTTTGAAAAAAGCTTTGGAACAACATTTAATACCTATCGTTGTTATTAATAAAATTGATAGACCAGGTGCTCGTCCTGCTGAGGTTGTTGATGAAGTGCTTGAACTATTTATCGAATTGGGTGCTGATGATTCACAACTAGATTTCCCAGTTGTTTATGCTTCAGCTATTAATGGAACATCAAGTTATTCAGATGATCCTGCTAATCAAGAACATACTATGAACCCTATTTTTGATACAATCCTTAAAACAATTCCTGCACCAGTTGACAATTCAGATGAACCATTACAATTCCAAGTTGCTTTGTTAGATTACAATGATTATGTTGGTCGTATTGGTATCGGACGTGTCTTCCGCGGAAAGATTGCTGTTGGGGATAGCGTTACTGTTATGAAACTAGATGGTTCAACTAAGAATTTCCGTGTTACAAAGTTATTTGGTTTCTTAGGTTTGAATCGTGTTGAAATCACAGAAGCAAAGGCTGGAGATTTAATTGCCGTTTCTGGTATGGAAGATATCTATGTTGGTGAAACTGTTACACCAGTTGACCATCAAGAAGCCTTGCCATTACTACGTATTGATGAACCAACACTTCAAATGACATTCCTACAAAATAACTCACCTTTCGCTGGTCGTGAGGGTACTGAAGTTACTGCTAGAAAGATCGAAGATCGTCTAAGAAGACAATTACACACTGATGTTTCACTAAAGGTTGAAAACACAGATCAAGCTGGATCATGGTTAGTTTCAGGTCGTGGTGAACTTCACTTGTCAATTCTTGTTGAAGAAATGCGTCGTGAAGGTTTCGAATTACAACTATCACGTCCAGAAGTTATTTATAAGACTGTTGATAATCAAAAGTGTGAACCTTTTGAAGAGGTAACTATTGATACACCTGATGAATATGTTGGATCAGTTATTGATTCAATGTCACAACGTAAAGGTGATATGGTTAACATGGAAAGTACAGGAAATGGTCAAACAAGACTTATCTTCTCTGCACCTTCACGTGGTTTAATCGGTTATTCAACAGAGTTCCTTTCAATGACTGGTGGTTATGGTATTTTGAATCATACATTCTCAGAATACAAACCTGTTGTTAAGAATTGGAATCCTGGTAGAAGAACTGGTGCTTTGGTTTCAATCAACCAAGGTCCATCAACAACGTATTCTCTACAATCAGTTGAAGATCGTGGTACATTATTTATTGGTGCAGGTGTTGACGTATATGAAGGTATGATCGTTGGTGAAAGTAGCCGTGATCAAGATATTGCTGTTACTGTTACAAAGGGTAAGAACCTTACAAATACTCGTGCCGCTGGTAAAGATCACGCTGCTGCAATCAAGACTCCTAGAGATATGTCACTAGAACAATCAATCGAATTCCTAAATGAAGATGAACTTTGTGAAGTAACACCTGAGAGTGTTAGATTACGTAAGAAGATTCTTAATACAAATGAACGTAAGAAGTTTGATAAACAAAAGAAAAATACTAAGTAATTAGTTAGTTATAAGGGGTTAGGGACAATTTAGTTGTCCTTAACCCCTTTTTTTGTAACAATTAGTTGTAGTTTTTTTCTCTATTTATTTGGTGGTATAATCTTTATATTAGATTTTAGGAGTCAAAATGTGAAAAAATTAAGGAAAATAGACTTATGGATAGTCATTCCATATATCCTGCTATTAGGTATTGGAATTGTTATGGTGTATTCTGCCAGTTTCTATAATTCTTTGATGGCTGGTGGCAGTACTAATCATTATCTAATTAAACAGTCTGAGTATGCGGTCTTGGGTTTGATACTCTTTTATATTACGTTTATGTTGAAAGAGAAGATTTTAAAGAACCGACGGATTCTTAGTTTGATGATGATTGTTACGATGACATCATTATTGTATTTATTATTAAGGGCTTACTTTGTACCTAGCAGTAGAATCAATGGTGCCTCTGCTTGGATCAATTTGGGATTTTTCAATTTTCAGCCACTGGAGTTAGCAAAGTTATTTTTGATTATGTTTTTAGCTTTGGTATTAACTAACAAACAAAATCGACTAATAAAAAAGAATGGTTGGAAAGAGGTTTTTCATGAAGTTTTCCAACCATTAGTTATTGTTGCATCCATGATAATCATGGTTTTTTTACAACCTGATATTGGTGGTGCATTAATTTTGTCGTTGATTACTTTAGTTTTATTATCTTCTTCAACTATACCTGGAAAAATAATTGCTGAGCTTAGTACAATTGTTTTTGCGGTTTTTATTACAATGATTATTGTAATTATTAATTGTCCTCCAGCATTTGTAAAGAATAACTATGCGTATCAACGCTTTCTTGCTATGCAGTACCCTTTCCAACTCGAACAAAAGGCAGGTGCTCAATTGGTAAATTCCTTTTACGCTATTAGTAATGGTGGAGTTTTTGGAGTAGGTTTAGGTAATAGTATACAAAAAAGAGGATATTTACCAGAACCTCATACTGATTTTATAATGTCAATTATTAGTGAAGAATTGGGATTAATGGGAGTAATTTTTGTTTTGGGATTATTACTTATTATTATTTTGCGAATGGTTTCTTTAGGCCTTCGTTCAAAAAAAACATATAATTCTCTAATTTATTATGGTGTGGCTACAATGATTTTGACTCAGATTATTTTAAATGTCGGTGGATTATTAGGAATGGTGCCATTATCAGGTGTTACCTTACCATTTATCAGTTATGGTGGTTCCAGTCTATTAGTTCTTTCAGTAGCTTTGGGGATTGTCTTAAATCTGGAAGCAACTGCTAAATTTGAGAAAATAAAAAAAGGGTGATTGATTATATGTATAAAAAGGTGGAACGTCAGGCGCTTTATGTCTGGGTTTACTCATTGAAGTGGAGAAAAAAGTTACAACGATATGGCACGATTTCTTATACATCTCCGAAAATGAAATATGTAATGTTATATGTTAATTCAAGCAAGGCATCAGAAATAAAAAAAGAATTAACATCTAAAAATTACGTCAAACGGGTTGCTTTGGCTCATCGTAAAGAATTGGATGAGCACTATGTTTTAAAATCTAAGGATGATCAAGGGGAAGACTGATGAAGGTAGTATCTGGAAGATTTAGAGGCCTAAATTTGAAGGCAGTACCAACCAACAACACTCGTCCTACCTCAGCTAAGGTTAAAGAGGCAGTGTTTAGTATGTTGTCACCATATTCAGTTGATGGGATAGCTTTAGATCTGTTTGCTGGAACTGGTAGTTTAGGAATAGAAGCGGTCTCTCGGGGCTATCAAAGGGCATATTTGGTTGATAAGGCATATAAGGCTGTTAATACTATTAAAGAGAATGTAGAAAAAACTAAAGCGGTAGAAGATTTTATTGTGATGAAATCTTCTGCTACAGATGCTTTACAAAAATTTGCTATTGATGGAATTAAGTTTGATTTGGTGTTTTTAGATCCACCATATCGTATGAAAGTTACTGAACAAATTATTAAAGATTTGGTTGAGAACGATTTGTTAGCTGAAAATGCTGTTATTGTAGATGAAACAGATTATGATATTGATTTGGGTGATCTTGATCGAATTGATTTAATCAAAGAAAAACGTTACAAAGATACAAAGGTCGCTTTGTATCAATTTGGAGGATAAAATGACTCAAAGGATTGGACTTTATGCTGGTAGCTTTGATCCGATAACAAATGGTCATTTGGATATAGTTCGACGTGCCTCAAAATTATTTGATAAATTGTACGTCGCCCCAATGACGAATACATCAAAGAATTATCTTTTTACTTATGAAGAAAAGAAAGAGTTTATTGAAGATGAGATTACTGATTTAAAAAATGTTGAAGTAATCGATGGTAAAAATGAATTAACCACCAAATTAGCTTGTCAATTAGGGGCAGATTTTATGGTTAGATCAATGCGCAATCCAGATGATTTTGGATATGAATCTGGGGTTGCATCAATTAACAAAGTGTTAGATAAAAATATTGAAACGATATTTCTGCTAGCAAATGATAAATATGCTACGATATCTTCATCGATGATGAAAGAAGTGGCTAGGTTTGGTGGAGATATTTCAGAATTTGTACCAAAATCCGTTGCATCTGCGTTGGTAAAGAAGTTGAGGAAGGAATAGTTTAATTTGAAATTCAATAAAACTAGAAATAAGATTTTTGGTGCAATTTTTATATTTATTGTAGTTGTAGCATTCTTTATCATGCCAACTGGTTACTATCTTGAGGTTCCAGGAACGGCTGAAGATACATCTCAATTTGTTAAAGTTGATGGTAAACATGATAAGAAAAAGGGTAATCTATTGTTGACCACTGTCGGAATAGTTAGTGGAACACCTTTTACACTATTAAAATCATTAGGAAATAATTTTGAGACTATTTATTCTCAACAGGATTTAATGGGAGATGAAAATAGTCAGGAGTACTTTAGAGTTCAGCAATATTATATGAAGTCGGCTACGAATAATGCTATTCAGGCTGCATACTCAAAGGCTGACAAACCATTTACAAAGAAGTACCTTGGTGTTTATGTAATGGATATATTAGATAATTCTGACTTCAAGAAGAAGTTAGAAATAGGTGATACTATTACATCAATAAATGGTTATCATTTTAATAATGCTGATCAATTTATTAAGTATGTAAAGAAACAAGATAAAAAGTCGATAGTTAAGATCAGCTTTTTACGGGATGGTAAAAAGAAAACCGCTTCGGGTAAATTAGTGAAATTGGCTAATACAAAACGATTTGGTTTAGGAATAACTTTAACTGATAATACTGAAGCTAAGGGGAATCCGGCTACTAAAATCAATGCTGGTGACATTGGTGGCCCATCTGCTGGATTAATGTTCACCTTACAAGTTTATTCTCAAGTGGCTAATAAGGACCTTAAAGCAGGTCGAACAATAGCTGGTACGGGTACAATCGATCCTGATGGAACAGTCGGGCCTATTGGTGGGATTGAGAAGAAGGTTTATGCTGCCTCAGAAGAGGGAGCTACGATCTTTTTTGCACCAGATGACCCAGTTACCAAAGAAATAAAGAAATATGAACCTAATTATGTAAACAACTATCATTTGGCTTTGCGTGCAGCTAAGAAGATTCATACTAAAATGAAAATTGTTCCTGTGAAGAATCTAAATGATGCAATTAATTATCTCGAAAAAACAAAACAGTCCAAATAGGGCTGTTTTTTTTCGTAATTTTTTTTGAGGTGATAAAAATGGAGAGATTAATTGATTTATTGAAGAGAAATAAGTTAGCAATTGGAATCATTTCGGTATTAATAATTTTAATTGGTGGTTATTTTATAACTGCCAAACATACCCCTGAAGTTAAAAATGAATTGAAAACAGAGCAAAAAATGCCTTTGAAAAAAGTGGCTACTGAAAAATCAATAAAAAAGGCCAATTTAGTAGTCGATGTTCAAGGTGCCGTCAAAGTTCCAGGAGTTTATCGGGTTAAAAATGGTGCTATTGTTCAAGAGGTTCTACAAATGGCAGGTGGATTAAACGATAATGCGGATGTGAAACAAATTAATCAAGCTAAAAGAGTCGTTGATCAGATGCAGGTGTATGTTCCTACAGTTGGTGAGAAAACAAATTCCACTGGTATAGGATCGTCGGTGGGTGAATCTAAAATAGTTAATATCAACTCAGCATCGGTTGATGATTTTAAAGATGTAACGGGAATCGGTCCTAAAAAGGCTGAGAAGATTATTGAATATCGTGAAAAGAATGGTGATTTCAATGAGTTACATGATTTGACTAAAGTTTCAGGTATTGGCGAAAAAAGTTTAGAATCTTTAAAAGATCAATTAACAGTTTAAGATGGTAAGGGGACAATGGATTTTTCTAAGTTTTATAGCCGTTTTAACTATTGTTGTTTATTTCGAATCTGGTTTATTCTGGATAGTTTTGATTGGATTGATTATTAGAATAATAGTAATTAAGAATAAGTACTTAGTTTTATTTGGGATCTTTATTTCGATTATTTTTATAATTAGATGTCAAATTGAACAAAAACAGAATAGTATATCAGAAATAAACTCTGCGTTAATATCGCCTGACAAAATAACTGTTAATGGAAATTTGCTTAGTGGTGAATTAAGAGACGGGGATCGGACAGCTAGATTTACCTATCAATTAAAGAACCGAACTGAGCAAAAGCTTTGGCAGAATTTATCGGAATTAGTAGACATAAAGCTAAAGGTCAAGGAGATTATACCTATTTCCGGGCCAAGAAATATTGGTGAATTTAATTTTCAAAAATATATGAAACATAAAAGAATTGAATCTACGATACGAATAGCCTCGATTACACAAATAAGTGAGCACCATTCAATTAAAATTAGCGAGAGAATAAATGTTTTACGAATACATATGATTAAATATTTTGATCAATTGCCAAAATGGTTAAGTATCCATGCTAAAAGTTTAATTGTTGGTTATACAGATAGCTCAGATAAGGATTTCTTAGTGGTTCTGAGTTCTTTAGGAATTATTCATTTATTTAGTTTGTCAGGCTTGCACGTTTTGATTTTGTTGAGTTTGTTACGCAAATTAACATCGGCTTTGAAAATTCCGATTGAAATAGTAGATACGATAATGCTTTTTCTTTTACCATGCTATGGTTTGCTTGTAGGATCAAAAAGTGGCATATGGCGAGCAATTGTTTTGGCAATAGTAGGTATTGTCGTACGAAAATTAAAAATCAGTTTAGGTAGATTAGATACTTTTAGCATTACTTTGTTGATCTGTATATTAGTTTATCCTTTTGGTATAGCAGAGATGGGTGGGCAATTAAGTTTTTTGTTGTCATTTGCAATTCTTTATCTGTACCAGGAGGCTGGATTTATAATGACGATTTTCAAAATGAATTTAGTTAATTTACCAGTAATCTGTTTATATATCTATCAATTCAATTGGCTAACATTGTTAGCTAATTTTGTTTTTGTTCCGTTTTTTACGGTTGTAATTTTGCCTGTGACGATTATTTCCTCTTTTACCGTTACGTGGAGCGGTTGGAAATTCTTTAATCTTTTTTTTGATCAGATATATAAATTATTAGATTTAGTGGCAAAGAGACCAAACTTTACTTTTATAACCGGGAAGATTCCCATTTTTGCTGTAATCGTGTTGATTATTATTTCTTTATTTTATATTGAAAGCAAAAATTTTTGGAATAAGTATTTATGGCAGTATTGTGTTTTATTTATCATTTGTATTATTTTTAATAAATTTCCACTGTACGGCTCAGTTAATTTAATTGATGTATAGTATATTAATTACGACACCTATTTCTCGTCAGACGATCCTAATAGATGTAGGAGGGAAGTTGAGCTTTCCAACTAAAGAATGGGAGAAAAGGGTTACCCGTGATCAGGTTAGTAACAGCACAATCCCATTGTTAAAATCAAAAGGTATTTCAAAAATAGACAAGGTATTTTTAACGCATAAGGATGTCGATCATATTGGAAATTTAGAGACTTTATTAACTGGGTTTAAAGTTAAAGAAGTTAATTTCGGTATAGGGTTAGAGAAAAATAAGCGTATTAGCAATGTAATTAATAATTATCCGAAAGTTAAGTTTAAAAATTTGAGGCAAGGAGATACTGTTGATATTGGTGGGATTAAATTAAATGTTTTATGG
Source organism: Companilactobacillus nuruki (assembly GCF_002872255.1). Classification (GTDB taxonomy): domain Bacteria; phylum Bacillota; class Bacilli; order Lactobacillales; family Lactobacillaceae; genus Companilactobacillus; species Companilactobacillus nuruki. Next base: position 58,064 of record NZ_NIPR01000006.1, on the reverse strand, counting down.
CCTAAGAAAAGTAGTATTGGTGAAAACGAAGATTCTTTAACAATGATAGCCAAACTAAAGAATAAAACATGGTTATTTACTGGTGATTTGGAGCAGGCCGGAGAGAAGGAGATTTTAAAAGATTATAATCTGAAAATAGATTATCTTAAAGTAGGCCATCATGGTTCTAAAACGTCTACGAGTAAAGAATTATTACAACAATCTAGGCCCCAAAGAGCCTTTATTTCTTCAGGTGTCAATAATCGCTATGGACATCCTAATAAAGAAACGATAGATCGCTTGAAGCAACAGCAAGTCGAATATTTTAATACGGCTGATTATGGTATGATATCTTGGTATTATTATTTTTTTAACAATAATGAAAAAACAACAACTTTTTTAAAGGGTGACTTGGTTGAAAATAGCAGAACTAAAAAATAATTTAAAACAAGGAAATCTGGATAATGTTTATTTAATTACGGGTAAAGAGCAGGTTTTTATTAAAGATATTCAAAAGTCTTTTAAAGATATTATGTCCTCAGAGGAAAGGGAAATGAATTTTTCCAACTTTGACTTGGAGGAAGTTTCTTTAGGAGATGTAATTAATGAGGCCATTTCGGCTCCTTTTTTTGGAGAACGTAGATTAGTTTTCGCTGAACATCCATATTTTTTAACAGGTGAAAAAGTAAAGAATGTCGTTGATCAAAATGCTGATCTACTGCTTAAATACATAAAAAATCCCACTCCTTCGACGATATTGGTGATTTTTGCTTCATATGATAAGCTGGACTCCAGAAAAAAAATCGTTAAAGAACTCAAAAAGTTAGCTATTACTGTAAATGCTGGAAAAATGGAAGGGCCAATTCTAGCAAAAACAATAAAAAATGATCTAGAAAATGCTGGTTATCAAATTGAAAATGAAGCCTTAGATTTATTGATAAATAAAACTAAGGGTAATTATTCTTTAATTATTAATCAATTAAATAAATTGAAATTATACTCTTTAAATACTAAAAAGATTGATCAAAAATCGGTAATAGAATTGGTACCACAATCTTTGGAAGATAATGTTTTTGACTTAATGACGGAGATACTTAACAAAAATATCTATAAAGCAGAAGAGCTATATAATCAATTTCTTTTACAAAAAATTGATCCAATATTATTAGTTGCAATTATTATTTCTCAATTACGGTTATTGATTCAGGTGAAAATTTTATCTGAAAAAGGGTTAACTGAAGGAACAATCGCTAAAAATTTAAAAATGAATCCCTATCGAGTAAAATATGCTTACCGACAGGCACGTACTTTGAATCGTCAGCAGTTGCAAATCATGTATGGAGATATTGTCAATTTAGATTATCAAATTAAATCGGGACAAGGTGATAAGGAACTGTTATTTGATTTGTTTATTGCCAAATATGCATAAAAAAAGACCTCAGAGATTCTCTGAGGTCTTTTCGTTAAAATAAAAAAGCAACCTAACGGCTGCTCATCATTAATTCATTTTAGCAAGTCTTGACTTATCACGTGCAGCCTTGTTAGCCTTAATTAGGCCTTTTGACTTAGCCATATCAATAGCACGGACAGCTGTTCTGAATAATTCATCTTTGTTGTCAGCGTTGTTAGCAGCAGATGTTTCGAAGTTCTTAATTGCTGAACGCATTGAACTTCTTTGTGCATTGTTGCGAAGGTTTGCGCTTTCTGCAGTCTTTACACGTTTCATAGCTGATTTAATTTGTGGCATTAATTTCACCTCCGATTACCTAGTAAGCTTAAAACTCAATACATAGAATTATACATAATTCATTTTGACAATGCAATGAAATGTCAGTTTTTTTTCAGTATTGCATTATTTTCTATTATGTAGTAAATTATTTAGTTGTGTTAACCATGCTCTGTTTGACGAATCACCAACGCATTCATAGTTTGGCTAAATATATAAGGAAAAGGTGAATTGAAATGGCTATTTCAAAAACAAAGAAAAACGAAATTATTAAACAATACGCACGTAAAGACGGAGATACTGGTTCTCCAGAAGTACAAATTGCTGTATTGACATATGACATTAACGCATTGAACGATCACTTGAAGGTTAATAAGAAGGATCATCATTCATATGTTGGTCTATTAAAGAAGATTGGTCACCGTCGTAATCTTCTAGCTTACTTACGTAACAAGGATGTTCAACGTTACCGTGAACTAATCAAATCATTGGGTCTACGTCGTTAATAAAACTTTTAGGAGTATCCAGCAATGGATCTCCTATTTTTTTTTTCTTAATTTCTCTTATTCGGTGTTGATATGTTAAAATGAAAATCAGGTATAGCTTAAATAGTCTTAAAAGGCTTAAAAATCACAATAGAATATTATGATCTATGCTATTTTAATGAAATGAGAGATGAAAATGGACAAAAAAATAAAAATAATTTTGTTAAGTGGCGTACGTGAAAATGGAAAAAATATGTACGCGGTTGAAGTAAACGATGAGATCTATATTTTGGATATTGGCTTACAGTATCCAGACAATGATCTCTATGGTATTGATGTGGTTGTTCCAGATATGACCTACATCAAGCAAAATATTGATAAAGTAGTGGGTATCTTCTTATCACATGGACACGCTGATGCAATTGGGGCTTTGCCTTATTTGATCAGTGAGTTTGATATTCCAGTCTTTGGTTCAGAAATGACAATTGAGTTGGCTAAGATTGTTTGCTCTAATGACAATCGTAGTAAAAAATTCTCTAATTTTCATATTATTGATGAGAATACAGCGATTGATTTTGAAGAAGCTTCAGTTTCTTTCTTTAAGACAACACATTCAATTCCTGGATCTTTAGGAACAGTTATTAAAACAAGCGAAGGTCAGATTGTTTATACTGGTGATTTTAAATTTGATCAAGCAGCTGCTCCAACTTATAAAACTGATTACGGTCGGATTGCTAAAATTGGTAGTGAACGTGTCCTAGCCTTATTAAGCGACTCTGCCAATGCGGAATCACCATATGAAAATTCTAGTGAAAAAGATATCTATGAATATATTTTGGATACATTCAGTTATCATAATGGCAGAATTATTGTAGCTCAAGTTGCTTCTAATATTCAAAGAATGCAACAAGTATTAGATGCATCTGCCAAAACCGGTAGAAGAGTCTTTTTATCAGGAACCGATGCCGAAAAGATTTTGAAAACGGCTATGAAGCTGGGTTATTTGAATATCAGTGATAAGGACTTGATTCTAAAACCTAAGGAATTAAAAGATGCTGATAAAGATAAGTTAGTTGTTATTGAGACAGGTAAGATGGGTGAACCAATTAAATTATTGCAAAAAATGGCTAATCCAGCTGCTAAAACTAAGTTTCAAATTGAAGAGGGCGATTTAGTATTTATAGCAACAACACCTTCACATGCAATGGATACAACTTTTGCCAAAGCTCGCGATGCTATTTATCGCACTGGTGCTGAGGTAAAGGCGCTTAGTGATGATAAACATTCATCAGGTCATGCCAATAAATCTGATCTACAATTAATGATTAACTTATTGAATCCGGAAAATGTTATTCCAATTCAAGGTGAATACCGTCTATTGGATGCTCATGCTAGAATTGCACACGAAACTGGTGTTCCATATCAAAATATCTTCCTCACTAAAAAGGGTGATGTTATTAATTATGAAAATGGACAATTTTATCAAGGAAAAGGTGTTGATGCTGGAGATACTATGATTGATGGTATTGGCGTTGGTGATATTGGTAGTATTGTTCTTCGTGATCGCGAATTATTGGCCGAGGATGGCGTTTTTATTGCCGTAGCTACAATTGATCGTAAAAAGAAAAAAGTCGTTGCTAAGCCTAAAATAACGGCACGTGGGTTTGTATATATGCGTGCCAGTCGTGATCTTTTAAGCGAAAGTTCTGACATTATTGTTAATACAATTGTTGATTATATGCAAAATAGTAAGGACTTTGATTGGTCAGACTTGAAACAAGGCGTTCGTGACAAGTTGAATCATTTCTTGTATGAACAAACAAATAGACACCCTGTTATTTTGCCGGTCATCATGGAAGTTAACCAAAACAGACATAGAAAAGCTAAAAAATAAAGATAGTTTTAATCTATTCGGATAGTGTTGAGGTATTATATGGACGACTCAGATAATCTAAAAAAAATTGTTGATCAGGCTGATGAGGCCTTTGACCAAGGTAATTGGGATGAATCAACTGATTTATATACACAGGCTTATTCGATGCAGCAGTCATTTTCTATTAATAAAGGGCTTGCTGCTTCTTTATTGAATCAAAAAAGGCCTGGTGATGCTGAGGCAGTAATTTTGGATTATTTTAATTATTACCTCAATGAACCTAATACAGCTGAATTGGCTTTGGATATTATATTAGAAAATAATGATTTTTTGTTGGCCAATCAAATGTTAAATTTTTACGATACTAATTCTGAAACAAATATTAAATCAGATTTGATCGATGATTTTAAAAAAAGAATTAAGATTGCGGAAGACAGACATGAGCGTTCGTTTAAACCAGAAAAAGAAAAGATAGCAACTCGCTTGTTGTCGATCGTTACTGAATCGACTCCTGAACAAATTCAATTGATAAGAAAATTAAGAGAGTTTAATAGGGCAGATTACATCAAAAACGCTAAAGATTTATTAGAAAATCCCTTGCTACATCCGCTTTTAAAGAGTGAAGCATTGGAGAATCTTTTGAAACTCGGTGTTGACGAGACACTTGATATTTCTTTTTATGGCGAAAATAAAACTTGCAATCCAAGCAAGCTAATGCCTATTATGTCAACTGATATCTATTTGAAAATGTGTGACGAACTAGAAAAATTATTAACTGACAAAAATGAGACGCAATTGGAAAACTTTAAGGGTGAACTGTCACTCTATGCCGCTTTTGTCTATCCTTTTGGGAATGAAATAATAAAAAGCCCAGAACTCTGGACAAAAGCAATGCTTTTAAGGTATGGTTTAGTAGATGATTCACAAGTAAGTGATAATCAAGGTTTGGACGATGTAAAAACTTGGTTAAAACGGTTCGATGGACTGATTAATACCTTTCAGGAGTGAAATTTTTTAACTTTTTTTTACTTTGAGTATTTACAATTACGTTTACGGCCTGTATACTCCAAAGAGTATATTTTTAGTCGGTGATTTGCGTTGAATTACTTTGCTTTCACCTCTGAAAGTAGTATAATTTTTCAGTAAAGAGTCGTCTAAAGAACATTTTCTTTGGATCAATCTTATGAAATGAAATTTTAGGAGGATTCTTTGTAATGGCAGAAAAAGAACATTATGAGAGAACAAAGCCCCATGTAAATATTGGGACAATTGGTCACGTTGACCACGGTAAGACTACTTTAACAGCAGCAATCACTAAGGTTTTGGCTGACAAAGGTTTAGCTAAGGCTGAAGATTACGCTGATATCGATAAGGCCCCAGAAGAAAAGGAACGTGGGATTACAATCAACACTGCTCACGTTGAATACGAAACTGAAAAGCGTCACTATGCACATATCGATGCTCCAGGACACGCTGATTACGTTAAGAATATGATCACTGGTGCTGCACAAATGGATGGTGCCATCCTTGTTGTTGCTGCTACTGATGGTCCTATGCCACAAACTCGTGAACATATCTTGCTTGCTAGACAAGTTGGTGTTGAATACATCGTTGTCTTCTTGAACAAGACTGATCTTGTTGACGATCCAGAACTAACAGACCTAGTTGAGATGGAAGTTCGTGAACTTCTATCAGAATACGATTTCCCAGGGGATGACATTCCTGTTATCCGTGGTTCAGCTTTGAAAGCTCTTGAAGGTGACCCAGAGGAAGTTAAACACGTTGAAGAATTACTTGATGTTGTTGATGAATATATCCCAACACCAGAACGTGATAATACAAAACCATTTATGATGCCTGTTGAAGATGTCTTCACTATCACTGGTCGTGGTACTGTTGCATCTGGTCGTATCGATCGTGGTGAAGTTAAGATTGGTGACGAAGTTGAAATCGTTGGTTTGAAGCCAGAAGTTATGAAGTCAACTGTTACTGGTCTAGAAATGTTCCGTAAGACATTGGATCTTGGTGAAGCCGGAGATAACGTTGGTGTACTTCTTCGTGGTGTTAACCGTGATCAAATCGAACGTGGACAAGTTCTTGCTAAGCCAGGTTCAATCCAAACTCACAACAAGTTCAAGGGTGAAGTTTATGTTATGAGTAAAGAAGAAGGTGGACGTCATACTCCATTCTTCTCAAACTACCGTCCACAATTCTACTTCCATACAACTGATGTTACTGGTGTTATTGAACTACCAGAAGGTGTAGAAATGGTTATGCCTGGTGATCAAGTTACTTTCGAAGTTGACTTGATTGCTCCAGTTGCTATCGAAAATGGTACAAGATTTACTGTTCGTGAAGGTGGCCGTACTGTTGGTGCCGGTGTCGTTACAGAAATCTTAGACTAATTCTAAGTAGTAATGAATTTAAAAAGAGTTGGTTAAATCCAGCTCTTTTTTTTATGCATAGATATTCAAAAATATGGAAAAGTATTTTATAATAGAAAGCATGATGTCTTAAAGTACTTATAAATCACGTCAAATGTTTACAATATCACCATTTTAAGGTAATATTACAAAGTATGAGATCGTTGAAATACCGGAGGGATAATATAAATGTCTGCTAAGGCTAAATTTACAAAAAAAGAAAACAATACTGGTGAATTGAAGTTTGAAATTGACCAAGATACAATCAAAGCAGGTTTAAACACTGCATTTGATCGTGTAAAGAAGAATCTAAACGTTCCTGGTTTTAGAAAGGGTAGAGTACCTCGTCAAATCTTCAACCGTATGTATGGTGAAGAAGCATTGTACGAAGATGCCTTGAATGCTGTTTTACCAACTGCTTATCAAAATGCTGTTGATGAGACTAAAGTAGAACCTGTTGATCAACCACAAATTTCTGTTGAATCAATGGAAAAAGATCAACCATGGGCTATTACAGCAACAATTACTGTTAAGCCTGATGTTGAATTAGGTGATTATAAGGGTATCGAAGTTAAAAAACAAAAACGTAATGTTATGAAGACTGACGTTGAAGATCGTTTGGCTGAATTACAAAAACAACAAGCTGAATTAGTTCTTAAAGACGGTAAAGCCGAAAAGGGCGATACAGTAATTATTGATTACGTTGGTACTGTTGATGGTGAAGAATTTGATGGTGGTAGCGCCCAAAATTATTCACTAGAACTTGGTTCAGGAACATTCATTCCTGGATTTGAAGACGAATTGATTGGTCATGCTGCTGGTGAAGATATTGACGTTAACGTTACATTCCCAGAAGACTATCAAGCAAAAGAATTAGCTGGTAAGAAAGCTATTTTCAAGACAAAGCTTCATGAAGTTAAGACAAAGGAATTACCTGCTCTAGATGATGACTTTGCCAAAGATGTTGATGAAGATGTTGATACACTTGAAGAACTAAAGACAAAGCTTCATGATGAAATTAAGGATCAAAAGAAAGAAACTGCTGAAGAAAATATTCAAGAAGAAGCAATTTCTGGTGCTGTTAAGAACGCCAAGATTGATTCAATTCCACAAGCTATGATTGATACAGAAGTTGAAAATCAACTTAACCAATATTTAGCTAACTTACGTCGTCAAGGTATCGATCCTAAATTGTACTATCAAATGACAGGTACAAGCGAGGACGATTTGAAGAAACAATTTGCTAAGGATGCTGAGGAACGTGTTAAGACTGACTTAGTTATCGAAGCAATTGTTGCTAAAGAAGGAATCAAACCTTCAGAAGATGAAATCAAGGCTGAAATTAAGTCACTTGCTGATGAATACAAGATGGAAGAATCAGCTGTTAGAAATGCTCTTTCTGATGACATGTTGGCTCATGACATCGCTGCTAAGAAAGCAATCGAATTGATTGTTGACTCAGCTGTTGAAAAGTAAGCGATTCTTTTATTAAAAATTGGGAGGCCGTAAGGCTTCCTTTTTTTATAAATTCAATTCAAAACTAATTACTTTACTCTTATTTTGGACAATGCTAGAATTTCTAAAGCATTGGAACTATTGAAGGAGAAATTGCATATGTTTGATAGTACAGAAAATACTGGCACGATTAGCTGTTCATTTTGTGGTAAAACACAAGATCAAGTTAAAAAAATAGTTGCTGGACCCGGTGTCTATATTTGTAATGAATGTATAGATTTATGCAAAGAGATTATCGACGAAGAATTAAATGAAGCTGCACCACTCGACTTGGATAATATTCCTACACCTATTGAAATTAAAAAGATTCTTGACGATTATGTAATTGGTCAAACTGATGCTAAGAGAGCCTTAGCGGTCGCCGTTTATAATCATTACAAACGAATTGGCAAAATGGAACATCTTAAAGATGGTGAGACAGAATTACAAAAGAGTAATATTGCCTTGATTGGACCTACTGGTTCAGGTAAGACTTTCTTAGCTCAAACTTTGGCTCGTATTTTAAAGGTTCCTTTTGCTATTGCGGATGCTACCACACTTACAGAAGCAGGTTACGTTGGTGAGGACGTTGAAAACATCTTATTGAAATTATTGCAAAATGCTGACTTTGATGTTGATAAAGCTGAGCATGGTATTGTTTATATTGATGAAATCGATAAGATTGCTAAGAAGAGCGAAAACGTTTCTATTACACGTGATGTTTCTGGTGAAGGTGTTCAACAAGCTTTGCTAAAGATTCTTGAAGGAACAATTGCAAGTGTTCCACCACAGGGTGGCAGAAAACATCCTCAACAAGAGCTTATTCAGATTGACACAACTAATATTCTCTTTATCGTTGGTGGTGCCTTTGATGGTATCGAACAAATTGTTAAAAATCGTTTAGGCGATAAGACAATTGGTTTTGGTGCAGAACAACAAGTTACAATTGCTGAAGAGAAGAGTTTGATGCAACAGATTATTCCTGAAGATTTGATGAAATTTGGTATTATTCCTGAATTCATCGGTCGTATTCCGATTGTAACAGCTTTAGAGAAATTGACTGAAGAAGACTTGGTCAATATTCTTACAAAGCCTAAAAATGCTTTGATTAAGCAATATAAGGAATTATTGGAACTTGATGGTGTAGAGTTGACCTTCACCGATGGTGCGCTTAGAGAGATTGCTAAGATGTCTATTGAAAGAAATACTGGTGCCCGTGGATTGAGATCTATTGTTGAAGGTACAATGCTTAATACGATGTTTGATATTCCTGGCCGTGATGATGTTCAAGGCGTTAAAGTTACTAAAGATGCTGTTAGAAAAATTAAAGAACCAGAATTAATTCTAAAAAATGGAGAGGTTGCCTAGTAGGCAGCCTTTTTTCTTTATGGTAAAATTACTTCATTGAGGTGAATTATGCAGGTAAATAATGTATCAATGAATTTAAGCGCTGTTAGTTCTAAACAGTATCCAGCTGAAGGCTACCCTGAAATAGCCCTTTTAGGACGTTCTAACGTTGGTAAATCATCTTTGATTAATACGTTAATCAATCGAAAAAGTTTTGCTAGAACGTCCAGTACACCCGGTAAAACTCAAACATTAAATTTCTATAATATTGAAGATCAACTTTACTTAGTCGATGTTCCAGGTTATGGATTTGCTAAAGTTTCCAAGAAACAACGTGAAGAATTTGGCATTATGATTGAAGAATACTTAACAACTCGTGATGTTTTAAAAGGCGTTGTGATTTTGGTGGATGGTCGCCATACACCAAGTGAAGATGATGTATCAATGTATCAGTTTGTTAGCTATTACCATATCCCTACTTTAGTAGTTGCAACAAAGATGGATAAAGTCAAAGGTAACCAGTGGAACAAGACCATTAGTCAGGTCAAAAAAACTATGGGAGTTAATCAGACTGATAATTTACAATTGTTTAGTTCAGAAACTAAGCATGGTAAAGAAGAGGTTTGGAACTGGATCGAAGAGCATATGCAAAAATAAGAATATGTTTGAGAACAAAAAGATGAATCTAGTGACGGTTAAAACTGTCATTAGATTCATCTTTTTTTGCTTAATTTCAGAAATTAATTATTTTTTCAAATGTAAACTTGTTATTATCAAAAATAAATTTTAAGATGCTGCAATTAGTAAATCCGCTAGCTCTAAGTTTTTGCATATCAGTCCAGAGATCAGAAAACATCATAATAGCACCAGCATGACTGACTACTAAAACGGATTCATTATCTTGGTTCATTATTTTTAATAAAGTATCGTTAACTCTTTTTTGTGCCACTTGATTATCCTCGCCACCAAATTGAACATAATAGTTGCCAAAATGTTTTTTAGGGTCGTCTTTAGGGTGAAGATATTCGTGTTCACCTTCGAAGCTACCAAAATTAAGCTCTTTTAAGCCTTTGAGACGTTTATAAGGCATATCAGTGACAAGTTCCAGGGTATCACTGGCACGTTCGGCAGTGGAACAAAATACAGCGTCAAAGGTAATTTTGTTGTCCTTGAAATATTGACCAGCTATTTTTGCTTGTTGAATACCTTCTTTAGTTAACGGCGAGTCAGACCAACCTTGAATTTTATGTTGAATATTAAATAACGTTTGTCCGTGTCGCATGATATAAAGTGTTTTTGTCATAAACTTTTCCCCCAATTATGAAAGCAAACATATTATACAATAATAAAATCAATTCTAAAAAGTCCTTGAAAATTACCGATTGCCACTGTATTATCATATTTATAGTAGATTTTAGTTTTAACTCAAGTAATAGTTTATCTCAGTGTACAGAGAATTGACGGATGGTGGGAGTCAAGCAGGGTAAATTATGAAATACTTAACTAAAATTCGTGTCCTACGTTATAGGAGTAAAGAGCAAGTTATTTAACTTGAATCTGGGTGGTACCGCGCAAAAGAGCGTCCCTGCATAGTTGCAGGGATGCTCTTTTTTCTATAACGGGGATTATCATTAGGAGGAATGAATTTATGAATATTATTGACGAATTATCTTGGCGTGGTTTGATCAATCAACAATCAGATGAAGAGGGATTGAAGGAATTAGTCGAATCAAAAGATATTTCACTTTATTGTGGTATGGACCCAACTGGTGACTCAATGCATATCGGTCATTTACTGCCATTTATGACTTTGGAAAGATTTGGAAAGTTTGGTCATCATCCATATATCGTTATTGGTGGAGCTACTGGATCAATTGGTGATCCTAGTGGTAAAAAATCTGAACGTCCAATGCAAACAATGGATCAAGTAAATCACAATGTTAAAGCTTTAAGTGATCAAGCTAATAAAATCTTCACAGGTTTTACAATGGTAAATAATTATGATTGGACACATCAAATCGGTATCTTAGACTTTTTGCGTGATTATGGTAAGTTGTTTAACGTTAATACTATGTTAAATAAGGAAATTATTTCTAGTCGCTTGGAAGTCGGTATTTCCTTTACTGAATTTACATATCAAATTTTACAATCATTAGATTTTCTAACTTTATATCGTGAACATAATGTTCAGTTGCAAGTTGGTGGTGGTGATCAATGGGGTAATTTGACAGCTGGACTAGATTTGATTCATAAGGCTGAAGGTCAAGAAGCAAAGGTCTATGCCCTAACAATTCCATTACTATTAAAATCTGATGGTACAAAATTCGGTAAAACTGCTGGCGGAGCCGTTTGGCTTGATCCTAAGAAGACATCCCCTTACGAATTCTATCAATTCTGGTTCAATCAAGATGATAAAGACGTTGTTAACTTGTTGAAGAAATTCACATTCTTATCCAAAGAACAAATTGACGACTTAGAACAATCGGTTAAAACTGCTCCTGAAAAGCGTCTGGCTCAAAAAACTCTAGCACAAGAAGTTACTAAGTTTGTCCATGGCGAAGAAGCTTTGAAAACAGCTGAAAAGATTACTGAGGTATTGTTCTCTGGTGAAATTCAAGAATTAACCACTGATGAAGTCGCGGAGGCATTCCATGGTGTACCAAGTGCCGAAATCTCAGTAGATCCTATTAACTTAGTTGATTTGTTGATTGCAACAAATGTTGATAAATCAAAACGTCAAGCTCGTGAAGATATTCAAAATGGTGCTATTAGAATCAATGGTGAGAGATTAACCGATACAACGCTTGAAATTAATCCTAAAGATTCATTTGATGGAAAATACATTGTTATTCGTCGTGGAAAGAAGAAGTACTTCTTAGCCACAATTAAATAAGCTATTGACTAGCAGTGTGAAATCGTTTATATTATTTGCAACGAAAACTTTTAATCGAGTCCTGTGAGGCTTGGAAGGTTAACTACACGTAGAGACAATAAAAGTGTAAACTTCCTTTCCTTGTGGGATAGGAAGTTTTTTGTTTACTTAAAAAAAATAGGGAACTTTTAAATAGATCCAGTGAGGTCTGAAAAGTCGGTGATAATTAGCCAAACTTTGAGGACTAGCTGGATAAAAGCTAGCCCTTTTTAATTTGGAGGAAAACAATGAAAAATATACTTTCTATGTCACAATTATCAAATCAAGAGGTCTATGACTTAATAGATTCAGCGATTGAGTTTAAATCTGGGAAAAAATCATCTATCGGGTTAGATAAATTTGCTATTAATTTATTTTTTGAAAATAGTACTAGAACTAAATCCAGTTTTCAAGTAGCAGAAATGAAACTGGGTATGAAGGAAATTGAATTTGAAGCAGCAACCTCTTCAACAACTAAAGGTGAAAGTCTTTATGATACGATCAAGACAGAAGAAAGTATCGGTGCCAGTGTAGCAATTATTCGTCATCCAGAAGATGAATATTACAAAGATTTAGTTAATAATCATAATTTGAAAATTCATATTATCAACGGTGGTGATGGTACTGGTCAACATCCCTCTCAATCGCTTTTGGATCTGATGACAATTTATGAACATTTTGGAAGTTTCGATGGCTTGAAGGTTGGAATTATTGGAGACTTGAGTCATTCACGAGTTGCTCACTCTAATGCTGAAATCCTGACTAGACTTGGAGCTAAAGTATACTTTGGTGGGTTAGATGCTTGGTATACATCAGAGTTTGCTGAAATGGGTCCACAAATGGATGTTGATGATCTTTGTAAAGAGATGGATGTTGTAATGCTTTTACGAGTTCAACATGAACGTTTATCAGCTGAAGAAAACGAAAATTTTTCTAAAGAAGATTATTTCAAAAAATATGGTTTAAATAGAAATCGTGTTGATTTAATGAAAGATTCAGCAATGATCATGCATCCGGCTCCAGTAAATCGTGGCGCAGAGATTGCCGATGATGTTGTCGAATGTGATAAATCGTATATTTTCCCACAAATGGCTAACGGTGTATTCATGCGTATGGCAATGATTGCAGCAGTTTTGGAAGGAGAAAATTCTGATAATGAAATTGTTAATAAAAAACGCCAAGTTATTTTACGATAATAATTTAATCAATTGTGATGTTTTGATTGAGGATGGTAAGTTTACTAAAATTGCCAGTCAGATTTCGGCTGAAAATGCAGAAATCATTGATGCTAAATTTAATTTGGTAGCTCCAGGTCTTGTTGATGTGCATGTACATTTTAGAGAGCCAGGTCAGGTTCACAAAGAAACCATTGCAACTGGGACTAAGGCTTCGGCACATGGTGGTTTTACAACTGTTGGAGCAATGCCAAATGTCATACCAGTACCAGATGATGTCACTAAGTTCTCACAGCAATTAGCGTTGAATGAAAAATCTTCAATTATAAACACTTTGCAATATGCTCCAGTGACCAAAGAAGAAACTAGTGATGAATTAGTTGATATTGAGGCCTTAGATAAACTTGGTGCCTTTGCTTTTTCAAATGATGGACATGGGATCATGAATGCTCAATCGATGTATTCGGCTATGGAAAGAATTGCCGCAATCAATAGCCACTTGGCAGCACATGTTGAAGATAAAAATTTATTTAATAAAGGCGTGATCAACTTTGGTAATACTTCACAAAGATTAGGATTACCAGGAATCAAGCAAGCAGCGGAAACATCACAATTAGCAAGAGATTTAGTGTTAGCTAAAGAAACTGGGGTTCACTACCATGTTTGTCATATTTCGACTAAAGATGGGGTTGAATTGATCAGAATGGCCAAAGATGCGGGTATTAATGTAACTTGTGAGGTTTCACCACACCACTTACTTTTAAGTGAACAGGATATTTTAAGTGATAATGCTAACTTCAAGATGAATCCACCACTAAGGACTGAGAGTGATCGTTTGGCCTTGGTTTCAGGATTAAGTGACGGCACGATCGATATGATTGCTACAGATCATGCACCACATGCTATTAATGAAAAGAATCAGGGATTTGTTAAAAGTGCATTTGGAATTAGTGGAATTGAAACATCATTTCCACTAATGTATACAAATTTTGTTAAGAGTAGTCAAATGAGTTTAGAAAAATTACTTGATTTAATGTCACTTGCTCCAGCTAAGATATTTGGTATTCAAAATACAGAGGAAATCAAAATTGGACAAAAGGCAGACTTTACGATCATCGATTTAGATAATGAATTTGAAATTAAAACAAATGACTTTTTATCAAAGGGTGCCAATAGTCCTTTCATAGGTCAAGAAGTTTATGGTCAAGTTGAAAAAACTTATGTTAATGGTAACTGTGTTTTTTCAAAATAAGGAACGAGGATAAAAATGAATAAACCGGTAATAGTAGCGTTAGATTTTGCAGATGATTTTGAGTGTATTAATTTTTTGAATCAATTTCCCAAGGAAGAAAAATTATTCTTGAAGATTGGGTTAGAAATGTTTTGTCAGTTTGGATATCCGTTTGTCAGAAGTTTGAGAGAACGTGGATATAATATTTTTTTGGATTTAAAATTGCATGATATTCCTAACACGGTTAGAAGAACTTGTGAAATGATTGCTAAGTGGGATGTTCAGATGTTGACTGTTCATGCCTCAGGTGGAGCTGAGATGATCAGCGCTGCTAAAGAAGGCTTGAAGGGTTCTTCTACTGAGTTACTAGCTGTTACCCAATTGACGTCGTTAGGACAAGATGAACTAGCAAATGAATTACAAGTACCTTTGAAGTCTCAAGATTATGTTACACATTTGGCAAAATTAGCCTTTGATAATGGTGCAGACGGAGTTATTTCATCGGCTTTAGAGGTTCCGATGATAAAAGAAATTACAAGTGATGAATTCTTGTGCGTTACCCCAGGTATCAGGCCAAAGTCAGCTCAAGTTGGTGATCAAAAACGTGTTGCAACTCCATCTAGAGCAAGAGAATTAGGCAGTGATGCGATTGTTGTTGGTCGACCAATTACACAAGCAAAAGATGGACACGAAGCATATACAAATATCTTTAAGGAGTGGAATAAATAATGGATAAGAAAGCAGTTGCAGCAGATATTGCTAGTCAATTATTAAAAATCAAGGCGGTTACTTTGAATCCCAAAGAACCCTTTACGTGGGCCAGTGGTATCAAGGCACCAATTTATACCGATAATCGTTTAACTATTGCCTATCCAGAATTTCGTCAAACCATTGCTAAAGACTTATCAGATTTGATTATGGAGCATTATCCAGATGTCGAGGTAATTGGCGGAGTAGCTACTGCTGGGATTCCTCATGCAACAGGTGTTTCTAATATTTTGAATCTTCCACTTAATTATGTCCGCCCCCAAAAGAAAGATCATGGCAAGAAGAGCCAAATTGAGGGTCGTTTGCAAAAGGGCGATAAGGTTGTTTTAATTGATGATCTGATCTCAACTGGTGGCAGTATTTTAAAGGCAGTCAAAGCCGTACGTGAAGAAGGGGGGATTGTAATTGGTACAGTTGCTATCTTTTCGTATGGTTTGCCTGAAAGCACTATTAACTTTACTAATTCTGAAACGGAACTGTTTACATTAACCAACTACCTAACAATGATCGAGGTAGCTCAGGAACAAAAGTATGTTGATGCTAGTGATATGAATTTATTACAACAATGGTATAAAGATCCGGAAAGTTGGGGTAAATAATGTTAGATTGGTATAAGTTAGTTCGACCGGCAATTTTTAAGGTAGATCCAGAAATAGATCATCAAATGGTAGCTAAGGGTTTGAAGATTTTTAATGATAGACCCCAAATACTGGCATCAATGTTTCAAACAAGAAAATATAATAATATTCAAGTAACTGTTAAAGGTGTTAAATTTGATTCACCAATTGGAATTGCCGCGGGTTTTGATAAAAAGGCAGAATTTTATAATAGTTTAGGTGCTTTAGGTGCTGGTTTTGTTGAGATAGGCAGTGTTACGAAGGAGGCACAACCAGGTAACAAGAAAAAAAGAATTTTTAGATTGCTAGAGGATAAAGCAATTATCAATCGAATGGGATTGAATAATATAGGTGTCAAAGAAACAATCAAACATCTAAAAAGGACTCCCAAAAACGTTAAAATTGGGATCAGTGTGGCTCCTGGACATGGATTGACTAGTCAAGAAATGATAGATGAAATGGTTGACGACATTAAGGAAGTACATTCATTTGCCGATTATATTGCCTTGAATCAAAGTTGTCCAAACCAAAAGGGCGTAACAACTTTGCAAGAAATACCAGTCGCTAAACAACTCCTGCAAAAGATTTATAATTTGCATATTGAGCAACCTGTATTTGCTAAATTTGGTAATGATATTACCGCCAAGCAATTAATTGAATTGATAAAAGAAACTGATGGTCTGATGGATGGAATTATTTTGACTAACACTGCTTCAAATCCAAGTTCAGTTCATAACAGTTTGAAATCAAAGAACAAAAATGAAGGTGGCGGGCTCAGTGGTAAACCGATTTTTTTGAAATCATTGAGTTTGACTAGGGCCATCCATACAGAGTTTCCCGAATTGCCTATCATGTTCTCAGGCGGAGTATTTACACCTGAAGATGCAGAGGCTGCCTTGATGGCTGGTGCCTCTTTGGTACAGGTTTATACAGGATTTATTTATAATGGACCAACCTTACTTAATCAAATGAATAAATATTTGTCTCAAAAGGATTCTATTAATAGATTAAATATATATACGAATGCTGTTGTTCAAGAACCAATAAGGAATGAACAGGATATTGATATTGACGAATTGGAATCAGATCAAGAAATAGATGCCAATTCGGGAGCTTCATTTCATCAAGAATAACTAATAGGACCATATTAATCAGAGATTATTCTGACGGATATGGTCCTATTTTTGAATATTACAGATAAATATGAGGCTTATTGTGCAACAGCAATTTCACGAGAAAGGTTACGATATTCCGTAGGAGAAATGCCATTCTTTTGTTTAAATTGTTTCATGAAATAGGTATCATATTCAAATCCAGTAGCTAAAGCAATGTCGTTTAAACTCATACCTGTATGGGTTAACATTTGTTCAGCAATATTAAGACGATAAGACATCAAATATTGAAGAGCAGTTTGATTAAGTCTTTTTTTAAACTGTTCATTAAGTGAAACACGATTGAGATGGGTCAATTGTGTCAAATCCTCTGAACGAATAGGTGAGGCATAATTTATGTGGATATATTTAAGTGCTTGGTCAATAGCTGAGTTCTGACCGTCATCTTTTAGTTGCTTTAGTAAATTAAAAATTTGAATCAAATATTGTTTGATGCGACAGACCCAAAGATCATCGCTTTGAGCAGACACCTCCATCCCTAAAGTAAAGAACCATTGCAGGAATTTAGAATAAATTTCAGTGTCTAATTCAATTAATCCAATATGTTGAAGATCATTTTCAAATAGGGAAAGTCCCTCTTTAATCCTAGGGGTATTGGGAACATTCAGGTCCTTGGATTGAGATAAACGGACAGTATTCAAAAAGGTTGGATCAAATGAAAAGGTAGAGGCGGAGATATTTTGTTGGTTTAATACTTCAAAATCATCACCAGATTTAAGACAAATAACACTAGGGAAATTTACTGTAATAGGATAATTATTTAATTTGGCTTTGAAGCTACCCTGGGTTAAAAGAATCAAACTGTAACGTCTGTTATATGGCAGATCAGTTAAATGCTCCTGAGCATGAAATTCTATTTCAACTTGACGATTCTTGTGACGATCTTTTTGAGGCATATTTTCCCTCCGACAAAAAGTATAGTTAACTGCTTCATTTATACCATTTTTTTTGATGCTAAATCAAACTATGATTAATCATGTAATAAAGACATGGAGGTCAAAAATATGACAATTAAAGTAGGTATTAATGGTTTTGGAAGAATCGGCCGTTTGGCATTTAGAAGAATTAGTGAATTGGATGAGAATAACATAGAAGTAGTAGCAATCAATGACTTGACTAATGCTCAAATGTTAGCTCAATTATTGCAATTTGATTCAGCTCATGGAACTTATCAAAAAGAGGTTACAGCGATTAAAGACGCAATTATAGTCGATGGTAAAAAGGTTCGAGTTTATGCACAACCTGATGCGGCCAAAATTCCTTGGGTAAAAAATGATGATGTTGATATTGTTTTAGAATGTACCGGTTTTTACACCTCAGCCGAAAAATCACAAGCACATCTTAATGCAGGTGTAAAAAAGGTTATTGTCTCAGCACCAGCAGGACAAATGAAGACAATTGTTTATAACGTTAATGATGATACCTTAAATAGTGATGATAAAATTATTTCAGCAGGCTCATGTACGACAAACTGTCTAGCTCCTATGGCGTACTTCTTAAATAAGGATTATGGTATTAAAGCTGGTACTATGACAACAGTACATGCGTATACATCAACACAAATGATTCTCGATGGACCAGTGCATGGCAATAATTTACGCGCAGCAAGAACAGCTGCTGTCAATATCATCCCTCATTCTTCAGGTGCTGCAAAAGCGATTGGATTAGTGATTCCAGAGCTTAATGGCAAATTGAAGGGACATGCTCAACGTGTTCCAGTGATTGATGGATCATTAACAGAATTAGTATCAGTACTTAATAAGAAGGTAACCATTGATGAAATAAATCGGTCAATGAAAAAACATACCGAAAACAATCCTTCATTTGGATATGATGAGCGTAATATTGTTTCTACTGATGTGATCAATTCAACATATGGTTCGATTTTTGATCCGACCCAAACAGAGGTTACAACAGTCGGTGATACAACTTTAGTAAAAACTGTAGCTTGGTATGATAATGAATATAGTTTTACTAGTCAAATGGTTCGTTTGCTTATTAAATTTGCCACAATTTAAAACATCAAAAAAAGTCTGATTGTTAATCAGACTTTTTGTTTAAATAAATAATGTAAAAATAAATCCAATAATTCCGACTAATAAACCATAGATCAAAGCTGGAACAACGGTTTTTCTTAAAATGTTTCCCTCCTGACCTGATAGACCGACTACTGAACTAACGGAAACGATATTATGAACACAGATCATATTACCGGCTGCAGCACCAATTAGTTGAGATGCTAGTACGAGTTCTTTACCAACACCAGCTTTGGTAGCAATATCCGCTTGAATTTGTCCAAAAGTTAATGTAGAAACTGTTGTGCTACCGGTTACGAATGATCCTAATTGTCCTAAGAATGGAGCAATGATAATCCAAATAGAAGAAAGATACTTAGAAATTATTTTAGCAATATACATCGGCATACTTGGTAAGTTGGCTGTGTTTAATTCGGAATTAGTAAAGATTTGTACCATGATCAATGTAACCATCAGTGCCAAGGCGGTTGATCGCATTGATAATACGACCCTTTTCGCATTAGGTAAGAAACTTTTTAAGGATTTTACTTGGATTAATAAACCTATTAAGACTGCTATCGTTAAAAGTGTTCCTGGTGAATAGAGAAATTCCCAGTCAGAGTTGATTTGATTAAATCCTAAAATATTTTTCCAAGAGAAGTTAATATTAGTAGTTAAAAATTCTTTTAAAGGTGCGATTGTTCGTGTTGCTAGTAACATTAGAATGACAACAATATATGGTGACCAAGCAGTTAATAAAGACATTTTATTATCCGTGTTGACTGTTTGTGTCGATGTTGACCAGGGATCATTGAAAACTGATTTGGGTAAAAATATTTTGAACTTAATTGAAACAATGGCAATGATAATTGTGGCAAATGGAGCAAGAATTGAAACAAATTCATAACCAATGCTAAATGATACTAATAAAGCTAAAAGACTATATACAATACCAATAAATAGAGCCCAAGGAACTAAAACTAAAAAATCTTTTAGATGATTTGTGTCTTTTTTACCAAATAAAAAGGTAAGCATGAAGATCAATATTAAAGGCATGAAAGTTCCAGCAAACAAGTCTAGCTGAGTGATATGTTGGCCGATTATATTAAGAAAATCGGTTTTTTCGCTAACATTACTAAGCCCGACAGTAAGAGGTGTACCAACGGCCCCAAATGAGGCTGGTGTAGAATCAGCTACAAGTGCTAATGTTACAGCAGCCATAGGAGTAAATCCTAAGGCTATCATCAGGGGAGCAGTTACCATAGCGGGTGTTCCAAAACCAGAAACTCCTTCAATGAGTCCACCGAATAAAAAGGCTACCAATAGAACTTGTAGTCTCATATCAGCTGAAATAGTATGGAATCCAGCGTTGATACGTTCAATAGCGCCAGTATGTTGCAAAATATTAAGCATCATTAAAGCACCGAATAATATCCAAAGAATTGGCAATGATTTATGAATAGATTGTAAGATTGATGCTAAAAGAACCCTGGTTGGCATTTTCCAAATAAAATAACCTTCCAGTAAAACAATAAATGCACTAATCGACATTCCCTTATTAGCTGGCATGTTGAGAATACCTAATAATATAAGTGGCAGAATA
The DNA here is from genome assembly GCF_002872255.1 of Companilactobacillus nuruki. GTDB lineage: Bacteria > Bacillota > Bacilli > Lactobacillales > Lactobacillaceae > Companilactobacillus > Companilactobacillus nuruki. The sequence goes on along the minus strand of NZ_NIPR01000006.1, from coordinate 37,245 downwards.
ACAGCAGATAGTGCAATTAAGATCATAAAGTAACTCCTTTTAAAGCAATTTTATACATTATATAATTTTTATCTTATCATTTTGGATGAATAAATTAAAAATAAATTATCTAAAATTGACACTATAACATTTTTAAAGGACCGCCGTCGATTCCTTTAGTAACAGTAACATCTTGGGGGTCGATTTGAGTATTATCAGTTAGTAGTTGAGTTAAATGCCTTTTGAAATCATCCTCTCGTAATTGTGATTTAAAATGCCAAGCAGTGTTGTCCCCATTGGATGAAAATTCACCAAGTTCATCTATTCCTGGAATTAATTTAGGATCGATGGTTTGTTTTGAATTTATATCTATAAAATAATTTGTATACCAAAGTTGAAATGCCATAATTTCCTCCAAAAGCTAGTTTCTTCTATCATAATATATTTTGATCAAAATTGATTGTTAAATAATCCTTATACAAGTTACAATTAGCTTGTGAGGTAAATTATGGAACAAAAGACATGTCAAGATACACGAACCGTTAGTGAAAGAATTATTTTTGATAAAGACTTAAATGATAAACAAACACTTTTTGGTGGTAAAACATTAAGTCTGTTAGATGAAAATGCTGGTTTGGCTAGTTTTAAATTAGTACATGCTAAGATTGCCACGGCTGGATATGACCATGTTAATTTCTGGCGTCCAATTACGACTGATAAATATATTAAATTGGAATCGTTTGTTACAGGAGTTTCCGGGAGACAAATTGAAGTTTTTACTAAAGTTATCAGTCATGATTTAAAAACAGATATTTCTGAGATTGCCTTTACTAGTTTTTGTACTTTGATGGTCTTACGGTCTACATCAGAGATAGAGATACCAGAAATAGTTGCAGAAACGGATGAAGAAAAATATCTTTGCAGTGGATTCGCTAATAGATTGTCGGAAAGAAAGAAAATCTTTTCACACAAAGACGAATTTATTAGCCATTTAACAATATAACCATTTAATAAACTAGCAAAAAAAGTATAAAAGATTAATTAAAAAAAGCGTTGATTCAATAACCATTTGGTTACAAGAGTCAACGTTTTTTATTAAATATCATTAAATTCTTTTGCCCAAAATGTCCAAAGCATTAGAAATTCTAAATAAGGTATTATGTGGATCATGTACTTGATCGAATGACAAATCCAAATTAACAGTATTTTTATTCAACTCTAGTTCAAGAAAAAATGGTTTTCTTAGCCAAGGAAAAACAGATTGTTTATCAGGTTTAATGGTTAAAATATCAGTTATGGAATATTTTTGATCTTGTGTTACAACTCTGACGCTTTTAATTTGCGAATAACTAATAAATTGAAACTCAACCTTATTAGGTGCAAATATCATTTTTAATTTATCACGATAAGAATTCATCTTGTAATAAGAGATTCCATGATTTTCTAGTTGCCAATGACCAAATAAAATTGGTAAATAACTTGGAAAATAGATAAAAGTAAGTAAGAATAAAACGATAAAAAATAACATTAAGGCTAAATTAATGTTAATAATTAACCCAAAACCACCGGCAAAAAAACTCAAGATGAAACTAACAAGTATTGGCCAATGGGTAAGTTGTTTGCCAAATTCTATCGTGTCAGGCATTCTAATGTCTCCTTTTTGAATCTAATAGTATTGTATTGCATTGTAACCGTTTACACAACTGCAGTGATAACTAAATTAATTTAAAATTATTTCAATGTAAGGCATTGTAATAGTTTATTTTATCGTATATTCTGAAACTATATTAAATAATAGGAGGATTGATTTATGGGAAAAAAGGCAAAAAAATGGCAAATGCCGTCTGCTTATACGATTTTATTTTTCCTAATAATTCTAGTTGCAATTTTGACTTGGATTATACCTGCCGGTCAGTATGCGACCACTAAAGCAGGAAATATTATAGCAGGTACTTACAAAGCCCGAACAAGCAGTCCTCAGGGAATTTGGGATGTATTTTTAGCTCCAATCAACGGTATGGTCGGTACTGATCAGACCGAAGGATCAATTTCTATTTCATTATTTATTCTGGTTATAGGTGGATTCTTAGGCGTTGTTAATAAAACCAAAGCCCTGGATGATGGTATTAGTGCGACCGTTCGGAAGTACGAAGGTAAAGAAAAACTTATGATCCCTATCTTAATGATTCTTTTTGCAATTGGTGGATCTACTTATGGAATGGGTGAAGAAACGATTGCTTTTTATCCAATTTTGATTCCGGTCATGATTGGTGTTGGTTTTGACTCTATTACAGCCATTTCGATTGCTTTGATTGGATCACAGGTTGGGTGCTTGGCTTCAACTGTTAATCCATTTGCAACAGGTGTTGCTTCACAAACGATTCATATTTCACCTGGTGATGGATTGATACCAAGATTTATTTTGTTAATAATTGTTACCGCTATTAGTATTTTTTATGTTATGCATTATGCAGATAAAATTAAGAAGGACCCTTCTAAGTCTTACGTTTTTGAACGCCGACAAAAAGATTTAGAAGAATTTACAATGACTGATAACAATCTTGATAAACAATTAACTGGTAAACAAAAAAGTGTTCTTTGGTTGTTTGCTTTGAGTTTTGTAATTATGATTGTCAGTTTAATTCCTTGGTCAAGTTTGAATTCTAGTTGGACATTTTTCGATGACTTTACTAAATGGATTACGCATGTTCCATTCTTAGGAGCATTGATTGGTAAAGATTTGGCACCGTTAGGAACATGGTATTTTACTGAAATAACGACCTTGTTCTTTATGATGTCAGTTGTAGTAATGTTTGTTTTTGGAATGTCAGAGTCAGATTATATTAATGCTTTCTTAGGCGGCATGAATGATTTCTTGAGTGTTGCTATTATTGTGGCCGTTGCGCGTGGTATTCAAGTTATTATGAATAATGGTTATATTACAGCGACTGTTCTACATATGGGTGAAACAGGTCTGCAACATTTATCAGCGGGTGTTTTCATCGTGTTGACATATATTTTCTATATTCCAATGTCATTCTTGATTCCATCAACATCGGGTCTAGCGGCCGCTACAATGGGTATTATGGGGCCACTTGGTAAGTTTTCAGGTGTTGATGGCTCATTAGTTATTACGGCTTATCAATCAGCTTCAGGGCTAGTAAATTTGGTTACTCCAACATCTGGAGTTGTTATGGGCGCTTTGGCTATTGGACATGTAGATATTGTTAAATGGTGGAAATATACATGGAAACTTGTGGCAATTTTGTTTGTAGTTGTTGCAGCGTTCTTGGTTGTTTGTTCGATGATTAAATAGTATTTCTTAAAATTTCTGGAGGGATTTACAATGGAAAAATTTATTACAGATGAAATTCAAGCAGAGGCTATTAAGGATCTCAGTGAACTAGTTGGAATTGCATCATTTAATGAACCTGCCGAAACTAATGCACCATTCGGAAAAGGTCCTAAAAAAGCACTCGATAAGGCAATGGAGTTGGTCCAAAAATTAGGTTTTAAAACTTATGAAGACCCTGATGGTTATTATGGATATGCGGATATTGGTGAGGGCGATGAGACCTTTGGAATTGTGGGACATTTAGATGAGGTTCCTGCTGGGAATTTGGAGGCATGGGACGTTGAACCTTATAAATTGACTGAAAAAGATGGCAAATTGTATGGACGTGGAACTCAAGATGATAAGGGTCCAACAATTTCAGCTATTTATGCTATTAAGGCAATTTTAGATAAGGGTTATAAGTTTAATAAAAAGATTCGTTTTATCTTTGGAACAGATGAGGAAATCCTTTGGAGATGTTTGGCAGAATACAATAAAAAGGAAGATCCAATTGATATGGGTATCGCTCCTGATGCTGAATTTCCATTGATTTATGCTGAGAAGGGACTTCAACAATCATATTTGACAGGTCCAGGCTCAACAGAATTAAACCTTGATTTGGAAAATGCTTTTAATGCAGTACCAGGTAAAGCCATTTACAATGGGCCTAAGCAAGCAGAGGTTTATGCTGCTTTACAAAAGCATGGTTTTGAATCTGATCAAAAAGATGGGGAAATTGAAGTACATGGTAAATCAGTTCACGCAATGAATGCACCGGAAGGAACTAATGCTGTAGTTAGATTAGGAATTGCTTTAGCTGATGTTTTCTCAGATATTAAAGTTTTACAATTCTTAAAATCATTTGGTGAAGATGCTAATGCAACAAACTTATTAGGTGATGTATCTGATGATGTTTCTGGTAAATTAACTTTTAATATTTCTAGTCTAAAGATCACTCCGGAAGGATCAAGAATGCAAATAGATATGAGAATTCCTGTTAAGATTGATCATGATAAATTAATTGATCAAGTTTCCGAGGCGGTTGAGAAATTTGATATGAAATATGAAAACTTTGATTATGTTGCACCATTATATGTTCCAACTGATAGTGAATTAGTTAAAACTTTGATGCAAACTTATCAAGATTTGACGGGAGATACAGAATCCAAACCAGCAATTTCTGGTGGTGCTACTTTCGCAAGAACTATGCATAATTGTGTAGCCTTTGGTGGAATGCTACCAACAACTCCTGATTTTATGCATCAAGCTAATGAAAATTGGAGTAAGGCAGATATGAGAAAGGCTATGGAAATCTTTGCTGAAGCTATTTATAGATTATGTGTTTAATGTTTCATAGAATAGGGCTAATGCCCTATTTTTTTGTCTTTATATTAATTTAGTTATTAGAAAATGAGACGTGTCTCTTTACAAAAATTGAATATCTGATCTAGCGGAGTATGAATAAGCAGTCTATGCCATAAGAACGGGATTTATAATTATCATTTTTAAACAAAAGCAAGAGGAATTTTAAAATTTTCGAGACTAATAATTTGTTTTATATTCGAAAATTAGGTAGCGTAGCAGTAAGAGTAACGTAAGATAACTTTTAATTATAAGTGAGCAGCTTATTAGAATATTTGAGGTGTAATAACAATGTTTGATTATAATACGCAACCATCTAAGTTTAAGTTTCAAGGTGAAATTATGGTACCAGGGGATAAGAGCATTGCTCATAGAGCAATTACTTTTGGTGCTTTGGCTAGTGGTGTTACTCAAATTAGTAATTTTACTTATGCTGATGATTTGGCTGTAACAGCAAAGGTTTTTAAACAATTAGGTGCTAGAATTCATACTGAGATTAGTAATAAAGATATGATTATTAAAGGTGTAGGGCATAAGTTAAAAGAAAGTGATAAGCCACTCAATATTGAAAACGTTGGTACTTTGGAAAGCCTGTTATTTGGTGTTTTGGCTAGCAGTACAAATAGTTATCAGGTTGTTGGTGGTGACTATTTAAGTAATCGTCCTGTTGATCGGCAAATAAATTTGTTGAGTAGAATGGGAGTTAAGTATCAATCTAAGACAGATCAATCTTTACCAATATCGATAACTGGTAGCGATAACTTGAAGGGCATTACATATCATCAAGATATTTCTAGCGCACAGATAAAAAGTAGTCTAGTTTTGGCGGGGATATATGCTAAATCAGATACAACAATTATAAGAAAATTGCCAACAAGAAATCATACCGAACTTCTAGCTAATTATTTTGGAGCCAATATTGACGTTAATCCTGATATTATTGTTATCAAGCATGGATATAGTGATTTGACCGGACAGGATTTAACCATTCCTGGTGATTTTTCATCAGCTGCCGCTTACATTGTCGGAGGATTATTGTCACACGGTAGTAAGTTAATTTTACCAATGGTAGGATTAAATTCCACTAGGATTGGACTCTTAAATGTTGCTAAACAAATGGGGGCAAATATTTTTATTGACAATAAATCAACTAAAAATATAGAACCGTTTGGTGATTTGATTGTTAAATCACAAAAGTTGCATGGAACGACAATTACTGCTAAACAGGTACCATTTATTATAGATGAAATACCTCTTATCGCCCTAATGGCCTCACAAGCCAGTGGTGAAACGATCATCGAAGGAATTCATGATGTTCATTTGCAACTAAGCGATCGTATTAGAAATATGCGGGTGGAGTTGGCTAAATTAGGAATTATTATGGATGTTAATGATGATACGATAATTATTAAAGGTAATCAAAGAATTATTGTTAAAGATGATGTAGACAGCCATAATGATCATCGAATAGCAATGATGTTATGCATTGCTTCCATTTTAACAACCTCACCATTTAAAATAAAAAATATTGAAGCAATAGATATTTCATATCCAGGATTCATCGCCGATTTGAATAAAGTCCTTGTCACTAAGTAATTGTGAAAAGGGCTTCTTTTTTATTAAACAGTGTCGTATGATAGGTTATAAATCGTATCAATGTAAGGGGTTACTTAATTAATGATTGAATTTATTGGAACTGACCTAGATGGAACGTTACTGAATAGTTACAGTAAAATATCATCCAAGAATATCCAAGCGATTCGTAAAGCGGTCAATTCTGGGAAGACTTTTGCTATTTGTTCGGGGAGAACTTTGCATTCAGTAAATAAGTTTTTTGAAAAAGATTTAAAGGTGCCAGGTTATCGAATTGTTTTGAATGGAGCCGTGGTGGTCAATCCTAAAGGGGAAAGGATTATTGATCGACCATTAGACCAGAAGGTTATTGCTGAGATATTAAAGCGGACTGAATTTAACAAATTTAAGGTAATGTTGGATGGCCTAAATGATGTTCATATTTATGATCCTAATCGTAGTCTGACAACATATTTTGAGGGTATCAGTCGACACCATATTAGAGCATCTTCGATGGATGATTTAATTAAAATAAATAATGAAAAAAACTTTGATATTTATAAAGTCTGTTTTAGTTGTCCGCCAGCAATGTTAACTGAGTTACAAAAAAAATTGGAATCATTTACTTCTTTACCAATAACAATTAGTCGTTCAGGAAACTATTATTTTGAAATTAATGGTCAAGATGTAACAAAATTGTCAGCATTGCAAAGAATTTCTGAATACGAGAAGATACCAATGACTAACTTTATGTGTTTTGGTGACTATGGCAATGATCTAGATATGATCAAAGAAGTTGGTTATGGAGTTGCTATGGCTAATGCAATTGAGAGCGTGAAAGATGTTGCTTGGAAAATTACGACAACTAATAATCAAGATGGTGTTGCTAAAATAATAGAGGAAACTTTAGAGAAAGAATAATAAATTACTCAGCTTTCAACTAGTAAAACAAGTTGGAAGCTTTTTTTATTTATAGTATATTGAGAAATTTGTTTCATAGTAATAAACAACTATAAGTAAATTTTAGATGAAGCACGATTAATATTTGTTTTTTATCAAAAACATCTTGATAAAATCTACAAGACGTTATACAATCTAATTGTTCTATGAAAGCGTTTTTAGTAAACGTTTTAAATAAAAAACAAATATACAATTTTAAACCAAGAGGGGTATTCGATTATGGCCGAAAAAACAATCATGTTATGTTGTGCAGCAGGTATGTCAACAAGTTTACTAGTATCAAAAATGCAAAAGGCTGCTGAAAGTGATGGCATTGACGCAGAAATCTTTGCTGCCGCTGCTGCGGATGCAGATGCAAAGCTAGAAGAAAAACATCCAGATGTATTGATGCTTGGACCTCAAGTTAGATATCTAGAGGGTCAATTCAAGGATAAGCTAAGTATTCCTGTTGAAGTAATCAACATGCAAGACTATGGAATGATGAATGGTGAAAAAGTTTTACGTGAAGCCGTGAAACTTATCGGTTAATCATTAATAAATAGAAGACCAAAAGGGGCGCACATTAGCACCCCTTTAGTTATTTAAAAATAAAGTAAGCGCTTTAAATTGAGGAGAATATTAAAATGGCTGAAGAACAACATGACGAAGAACTAGAAACAATAATGGGATTGATCATCAATGGAGGAAACGCTAAAAGTTCAGCTTTTGAAGCAATCAATGCTGCAAAAAAAGGACAATTTACTGTTGCCGAACAAAAGTTAAAGGAATCAGATCAATTTTTAGTTGATGCACATAATTCACAAACAGATATGTTAACTAAAGAAGCTAATGGTGAACATGCGAAAGTTTCACTTTTGATGGTTCACTCACAAGATCATATTATGAATGCTATTACTTTTAGAGATCTAGCCGGAGAAATTGTTGATTTATATAAGAGACTTGATAAAGAGGGAGAATAAAATTAATGAGTGAAGGAATTCAAATGCCCAAAGGTTTTCTTTGGGGTGGAGCAGTGGCTGCCCATCAACTTGAAGGCGCATGGGATGTTGATGGCAAGGGCGTAAGTATTGCTGATGTCATGACAGCCGGAGCCAAAGATGTTGCAAGAAAGGTTACTGATGGCGTCAAGGATGGAGAGATTTATCCTAACCATTGGGGGAATGATTTCTATCACAAATATCCTGAAGATATCAAGTTGTTTGCTGAATTAGGTTTGAAGTGTTTTAGAACATCAATTGCTTGGACAAGAATTTTTCCAAATGGTGATGAAAAAGAACCCAATGAAGCTGGCTTGAAATTTTATGATGACATGTTTGATGAATGTCTTAAGTATGGTATTCAACCGGTAATTACCTTGTCACACTTTGAAATGCCATATCATTTAGTTAAAGAGTATGGCGGTTGGAGCAACCGCAAATTAATTGAGTTTTTTGATAGATTTGCCACTGTATGTTTCAAACGTTACAAAGACAAAGTTAAGTATTGGATGACATTCAATGAGATAAATAATCAAACTGATTGGCGTGATTCGCATCCATTATTACAGGATTCAGGTTTAAAGCTGAATAAAGATGACAATTGGGAAAAAGAAATGTTCCAGGCTGCACATTATGAGTTTGTAGCTAGTGCCAATGCAGTCAAAATTGCACATGAAATTGATCCCAGCTTAAAAGTTGGCTCAATGATTGCCATGTGTCCAGTTTATCCATTGACCTCAAATCCTGCTGACATCATGAAAGCAGAACGTGCTATGCAATATCGTTATTATTTTGGTGATGTTCAAGCATTGGGATTTTATCCTGAATGGATTGAGAAGTATTGGGCTCGTAAGAATTATAATTTGGACATTACAGCTAGTGATGTAGCCGCTTTAAAAGCAGGAACTGTTGATTATGTTGGCTTTAGTTACTATATGTCATTTACAACTAAAGCTCATGAGGGTGAAACTCATTTTGACTATGATGAACATAATGATCTTGTTTCTAATCCATATGTTGAAAAATCAGACTGGGGCTGGCAAATTGATCCAATTGGATTGCGTTATGCAATGAATTGGATGACAACACGTTGGCATAAACCATTGTTTATTGTTGAAAATGGTTTTGGTGCATATGATAAATTAGAAGATGACGGTAGTATTCACGATCCTTATAGAATTTCTTATTTCCATGATCATATCTTACAAATGGAAAAGGCTGTTAAAGAGGATGGCGTTAATTTGATCGGATATACACCTTGGGGACATATTGATTTGGTCTCTGCAAGTACTGGTGAAATGAAGAAACGTTATGGAATGATTTATGTTGATGAAGATGACGAAGGAAAAGGAAGTTTGAATCGTTATAAGAAAGATTCCTTTGCTTGGTACCAAAAGGTTATTGCTTCTAATGGAGCAGATCTATCTGAATAAGACATATAAAGAAAAAGAGAGGCTTTTTATATGACTGAAACAACAAAAAGTGGTTTAAGAAAAGATTTCCTTTGGGGTGGAGCTGTCGCAGCTAACCAACTTGAAGGTGCATGGAATGTTGATGGCAAGGGTGTCAGTGTATCTGATATTATGACGGCTGGAGCATATCAAAAACCACGTGAGATTACTGATGGTATTATTGCTGGTAAGAATTATCCTAATCATGAGGCTATTGATTTCTACCATCAATATAAAGGTGATATCAAGTTATTTGCTGAAATGGGTTTTAAGTGTTTTAGGACATCAATTGCTTGGACAAGAATTTTCCCAAATGGTGATGAAAAAGAACCCAATGAAGCTGGCTTGAAATTCTATGATGATATGTTTGATGAATGTCTTAAATATGGTATTGAACCAGTAATTACCTTGTCACATTTTGAAATGCCATATCATTTAGTTGAAGAATATGGTGGTTGGAGAAATCGTAAGGTTATTGATTTCTTCGTTAAATTTGCAACTGTTTGTTTTAAGCGCTATAAGAACAAGGTTAAGTATTGGATGACCTTTAATGAGATTAATAACCAGACTACTTATACTAATGATTTTTCAATTGCTACTGATTCAGGTTTGATTTTTAGAAATAACGAATCAGAGGCAGAGCGTGAAGCATTGATGTACCAAGCTTCACACTATGAGGTTGTTGCCAGTGCTTTGGCAGTAAAGATTGGTCACAAGATCAATCCTGATTTTGAAATTGGAAATATGGTCAACTTTACTCCAGTTTATCCTGCTTCATCAGATCCTCGTGATATTCTTTTAGCTGAAAAGGCTATGCAAAGGCGTTATTGGTGGTCAGATGTACAAGCACTTGGAGAGTATCCAGTTGGAATGGAAGCTTATTTCAAGAATCATGATTTAAGACCGGATATTACTGAAGAAGATCGCGTCGTTTTACGTGAAGGAACAGTCGATTATGTCGGATTCAGTTATTATAATTCCATGACAGTTAAATATAGTGATGATAACCCTGAATTCAAATTTGTCGGTGATCGTGAAACTGTTAAGAATCCTAATTTGAAATATAATGATTGGGGTTGGCCAGTTGATCCAATTGGATTACGTTACTCAATGAATTGGTTAACTGAACATTATCACAAACCGCTCATGATCGTTGAAAATGGTTTTGGTGCTTATGATAAAGTCGAATCTGATGGCATTCATGATGATTATCGTGTTGATTATCTACGTGCTCATGTAAAGCAAATGATAACAGCGGTTAATGAAGATGGAGTTGATCTTCTCGGATATACACCTTGGGGATGTATTGACTTAGTTTCTGCTGGAACAGGGCAAATGTCTAAACGTTACGGTTTCATTTATGTTGATAAAGATGATGAAGGTAACGGAACACTTGAACGTTCAAAGAAAGACTCATTCTACTGGTATCAAAAAGTAATCCGTTCAAACGGATCAGAATTAGACTGAATCTATTAAAATAAGCTGAGACAAAACCATATTAGTTTGTCTCAGCTTATTTGTTTTATAGAGTATGTTACTTGTTACATGTATAATTACAGTTATATTTACTAAAAATGATATAGACCAGTAAAAGGAGGTAAGATAATGTTTCCATATCAAAAAGTACATGAACTTAATCGTTTAGAACTAATAGTTTATAAGTATATTATTGGACATACAAAAGAAGTTCAGAATATGACCATCAGAGAAATGGCTGATGCCGCTCATGTTTCGACTACAACCATTTTAAGATTCTTGAAAAAGATGGATTATAGTGGCTTTTCAGAATTTAAATTTGCGCTGAAACAAAGTTTGAAGCAACCAGTCAAATCTCAACAAGATCCTAGTATGGAACCAATAAAGAATTTCTTTCAGTTGGTTGCTGATGAGGAACCCTTCGATAATAAAATCAATCAGGCAGCGGATATGATTAATGCATCAGACTTAGTATTATTCTTTGGAGTCGGTAACAGCGGTCGCATCGCCCAATACGGTGCTAGTATTCTTTCTAGTTATGGAATTTATTCTCTGCCCATAATAGATCCATTTCAACCAGAACCATTCTCAGATCGAGATTTTTCAAAAACGCTGTTAATATTGGTTTCTGTTTCAGGAGAGACGGATCAGGTATTGGAACAAGCAAGATACTATAAAAAGAATGGCGCAGAGACAATTGCATTGACGGCTAATTCATATTCAGTCTTGAATCAGATAACTGATTTTTCGATTTCTTATGATACACCGCAAAATCGTAAGGGACATATCAATGTCACAACTCAGGTTCCTATAGTATATACGTTAGAACAAGTTGCCAATTGTGCCTATCATAAGATGGTAGACCAAATAGATAATAGATTCACGGAACATGTTACGGATTAGTAACATGTTTTTTATTTGATAACTTATTATTTTATTAAGGAAAACCTACATATCCTAATGAAAAGGGTTACAATAGTTCTTGTAAGCGGATAACAAGTGTTTCTGCTTGGTAACAAATTTTATTGAGGGGGTTTTGCATATGGCTGAAAAGAAATCTGGCAGCTTTGTCCAGGATAAACTTATTCCTATCGCTGGCAAGCTTGCTTCTTCTCGTCATTTGATTGCATTGCGTGATGGTATGACATTAGCCGTTCCAATGATTATTATTGGTTCAATCTTCATGATCATCGCACAATTTCCAATTCAAGCCTATCTAGATTTTATGGCTAGTATCTTCGGCAAAAATTGGGCAACAGTATTACAATATCCAACTAACGCTTCATTCCATATCATGGGTTTGATTGCTGTTATTGGTATTTCCTTTAACTTAGCTAAGAGTTATAAGGTTGATCCTATCTCTGCTGCAATTGTTTCATTAGGTGCTTTTGTCCTAACGATTCCATTGAAGACAGATAAAGCTGGCGCATTGTGGATTCCATTGACACAATTTGATTCAGCTGGTTTATTTACAGCTATTATTGTCGGTCTATTTATTACCGATCTTTATGTTTGGATGGTTCATAAGAACTGGACAATTAAGATGCCTGATACAGTTCCACCTGCAGTAAGTAACTCATTTGCTGCATTATTCCCAGGTCTTTTGATTTTACTACTTGTTTGGGTAATTCGTTTGGGTGTTGAAGCAACACCAATGCAAAGTATTCCAAATATTATTTCCTTCTTCTTGGCTGATCCACTAGGTCATTTGAGTAACACATTGCCAGGTGCTTTGGTTGCTGAATTCCTTGTTTCATTCCTATGGTTATTCGGTATTCACGGTGCTAACGTTGTTTCAGGTGTTATGATGCCAATCTGGTTAACAGCTTTGAACCAAAACCACGCAGCATTTACTGCTGGTAAAGCTTTACCAAACATTGTTACAACATCATTCTTTGATAACTTTGTTCACATGGGTGGTTCTGGTGCCACAATTGGTTTGGCTATGTTATTAGCTTTTGCCGCTAAGAGTAAGGAACTTAAGACATTAGGTAAACTTGTTGCTGGTCCTGCCTTGTTCAACATCAATGAACCTATCGTCTTTGGTTTACCAATTGTTATGAACTACAAAATGGCTGTTCCATTTATTCTAACTCCACTTGTTAACGTAACAACTACATATATTGCTATGGCTACTAATTTAGTTGCAAGACCAATGGGTGTTTATATTCCATGGACAACTCCACCAATCCTATCAGGATTTATTGCAACTGGTCATATTTCAGGTTCTGTAATGCAAATTATCAATATTGTACTTGATACATTAATTTACTTCTACTTCTTCAAGTCAATGGATAGAGATAAGTTAGCTGAAGAACTTGGACAAGCAAAAGAGGCTGCTAAATAAGATTAAATAATTTCGGAGGTCATGTTTTGAGAAGACTTGGATTATCATTATATCCAGAACATTCAACAATAGAAGAAGATAAGAAGTATCTTGATACGGCAAGCAAACTTGGTTATTCACGAATATTTGCTTCATTACTTGAACTAGGTGATGATAAGGATAAAACTATCAATCGTTTTAAAGAAACAATTTCTTATGGAAATAAGTTAGGTTTTGTTACGATTGTTGATATGAATCCAAGACTGTTTAAAGCATTGGGTATTAGTTATGATGATTTGTCATTTTTCCATGATTTGGGAGCAGCTGGAATTAGATTAGATGAAGGCTTTTCAGGTATGGAAGAGGCTAAAATGACTCGCAATCCGTATGGGTTGAAAATTGAAATAAATATGAGTTCAGGTACACATTATTTGGACAATATTATTTCATATCATCCTGATACAAACAATCTTCTCGGGTGTCATAATTTTTATCCTCAAAGATATACTGGATTAGGTGAAGAATTCTTTACTAAATGGTCAAATTTCTTTAAAGAAAGAAACATTCACTCTGCCGCTTTTGTTAGTTCGCATAGTGCCAAATTTGGTCCATGGCCCGTTCAAGACGGTTTACCAACACTTGAAGATGATCGTGATTTACCAATTGATACACAAGTTAAGCATTTACTATTAAGTGGTGTAATTGATGATGTGATTATTGGTAACACTTATGCTTCAGATGAAGAATTAAAAGAGGCTGCAGATGCTTTTTATTCATCATATCCAGTTTTGAAGGTAGATTTTTCTTCGAATGTAACTGATCTCGAAAAAGAAGTTATTTTGAAGTCTACCCATGTATACCGCGGAGATGCGTCTGATTACTTGTTACGTAGTACCATGACAAGAGTTCATTATCGCAATGGGGACTTTCCCGCCCATGATACACAAGATATCAAACGTGGCGATATAATTATTGTTAATGAGAATTACGGCCAATATAAAGGTGAAACTCAGATTGCACTTCGAGATATTAAGAATGATGGTCGTCGTAATGTAATAGGACACTTAAATTCTAATGAGGCTTTCTTATTGAATTACATTGAGCCTTGGAGTAGCTTTAAATTAGCAGAATAAAATAAAAGAAATACTATTCTCAATTGAATAGTATTTTTTTATAGGGAGATAGGCATGAATAGATATTTATTAACCGAAGATAAATTTGAAAAGTTTTATGATTTGTACCTGTATTCGTTTAATCGGCAAGATTCTGAACATCGAAAAAACGTTTTTAAAGAAAGATATGACCATTCTTTATCATATGGGATTATGAATGGCTCGAAATTAGGTAGTGGTTTATTCAGTATTCCGTTTGATGTTGAATTTCATGGTGTCAATTTTAAAATGAATGGTATTGGCGATGTAATGAGCGCTCCAGAGTTTGGAGGGCAAGGCGGTGCTAGTACATTGATGAATAATGCATTAGAAGACATGTATCAGAATCAAGTTACATTGTCATATTTAGCACCATTTTCGTTTGGTTATTATCGTCAATTTGGTTATGAACAGGTATTTGACCACACTCAGATAACTATCAATAATGATAATCTTCCTAAGGTAAAGAGTAGTTCACATGGATATGTAGAACGTTTGAATATTAGAGACACTCCTGATAGTGTTAAAGTTTTATATTCTAAACAGCCACATATGGGAGGTTTAAACCGTGCCCAATGGTGGTGGGATCACATGTTGGATAAACATCAGGACTATAAAATTGCTTTAGCATATGATGATGGTAATGAATTAATAGGTTATTTAATTTATTATCATCAGGGAGAGACTTTCTTTATTCAAGAATGGGTTAATACAAATATATTAAGTCGTCAAATTCTTTCAAAGTTTATTACTAAACATCAATCAATTTTTCAAAAGTTTGTTTATGAGTCACCTGACCCTGATTTTAAAGCAGACCTATTTGAAAATCCAAGAATCGCTTCATTAAAGGTAGTTCCTTATATGATGGCTAGGATAGTCAATTTAAAAGACTTTATTGAAAGGTATCCCATTCAAAAAGATAATATGAAAAGAATATGTTTTAAAGTTGAAGATACACTTGAATATAATGATCATATTTGGTCTTTAAGAATTAACAATGGGGTAGTGGACTTACAAATTACGGATGATTTTAAGGCGGATTTTACATTAACTATTCAAACCTTAACTAAGGCAATGTTTGGTTATCGCAATTTAAATTCTCTATTCGAAAGTGGATATATTGAAGGTGATTTTGATAAAGTCAATAAATTAAATGATATTTTTGTATATGATAAACCGCAGTTGATTGATTATTTCTAAGAAATTATACAAAGTATTTTAAATAAAAATATAGGAAGTTGACATTTATTTAAATAAACGTCTAAAATTAAATAATGTAAAATAAATTCTTTTATAATGAATTTTAATTGATAAGATGGAGGCATAGTCACTTTGACATGGTAGGTTTGGCGAATAACGCCAATTATTACAAGTGTATTTTTTGTCTTAGGTGTTTTCACCCTCTATCAAGTCTTGTTTGACTGGATTAAATCAATTTTAGATACTAACAAAATTCAACTTAATGAAAATGCATTGAATTCTTGGCTCGGCGTGCTTTATATGTTGATTTTTATTTTTGGAATGCAATCGACAATTGTAGGAAAATTTATTTCTTGGGAATTTATGAACTTTATCGTTATAGCGTTAATATTTTGTGCTTATTTTCTTAATATTCATATCCCGTATTACTTTTTTATTCCTATTGTTTTGATCTATATGATTTTTAATGTATCAATCACTTATTGGCAATCTTGGTTACATGCGGCTAGTATCATCTTTACGTATTGGCCCTTTAATTATATTCGAACGATGAGAAGTAAGAGACATCAATTTATTAATTATATGATTGTCGACAACTGAACCTATGGTCAAAGAAATATTTGCATCTTTAAATAATTTAAATATTGATGTTGGCGAAAATAGTATTAATATTAGTGTGTCAATAGGAGTTTCAACTGTATCTAAAAGAGACCTAGAACCAGACGATTTTTATAATCGTGTTGATAGAAATCTTTACCATTCAAAAGAAAATGGTCGCATACAGATAACGGCTAAATAATATATTTTTTGAATTTTTTACATTGAATTTTAAAAACAATAGTATTGCTGTTTTTAAATATATTTTCAGCAGGAGGTCTGTAGTTATTGACATGGAGTGTATGGCGTGTATCGCCGTTTATTACTAGTATTTTCTTTCTTTTAGGTGTATTTACACTTTATCAGGTTGTGTATGATGGATTGAAAACATTTTTACATACTAAAAAAATTGAAATTGATGATGATCTTTTGAATTCCTGGTTTGGCGTAATTTATATGATGGTTTTTATCATTAGTATGCAGGCCACTTTAACCGGAACTCCGATTTCTTGGCAATTCGTGAACTTTCAATTGATAGCTTTGATTTTTTGTGCATATTTTTTGAATATTCGTGTAAAATATTATTATTTTATTCCTATAGTAATAGCCTATATGATTTTTAATGGTTCTATTGGCTATTGGGAGTCATAGTGTCATGGAATAACATTGATGTTTTTCTATCAAACAATGAATTACTATCGAAGACATCAAAAGAATAATCGACTATTTATTTATTATGTGTTTTTAGGAGCCATTTTTGCTTTGTTCCTTTGGTTGTTTATGAAGATTAAATTTTCGTTATCGTGGATGGTTTATTGGCAAGAATGGTCTTACTTTATTGTATTTGAAACGTTACTCTATAGTTATGTAACGATGATTTTACGGGAAAATGAATTGAAATTGAGGCTCTTAGAATTTGCTAATCATGATGCTTTGACTAAGGCTCAAAACTTTGCTGCATATACATCAGAGATTAAGCATTTATTTGATACTTATCGTGATAATAATTTAAATCTTTCAATGATGATGTTTGATATTGATCATTTTAAAGAAGTTAATGATACATATGGTCATTTGGCAGGGGATAAAATTCTTAAACATACCGTAGATGTTGTTCAAACGATAATTAATGAGAATGATCCTAAAATTAAATTGTACCGAACAGGTGGAGAGGAATTTAATGTCTTGTTTCCAGATTATGATTTGAATGCGGCCAAAGTTATTGTTAATCAAATATTCTCTGCCATTAATCATCTGGGTATTGATATTAATGGAAAGAAAATTTACATCTCAATATCCGTTGGTTTGTCGGCTATTTCAAATGATGATGTTTTACCAAATGATTTTTATAATCGAGTTGACAATCGCTTATATCATTCTAAAAGAAATGGACGTATGCAGATTACTGCTGAATAGGGTTAATTAAGTTTATGATTTTTAGATAATGAAAAAGTTCGATTTAGTAACTATTTTAATAGCTACTAAATCGAACTTTTTTTATTAATAATTAAACTGTTTTCACTTTGTGAGTATCTGCCTTTGTTTTGGGCATTACTAGATTAAGAATGATTGCAGCGATTGCGGCAACAGCAATTGGAGAACCTAGTAGATACTGAAGAATTTGGGGAGCATTTTTAGTTACTCCGGCAGGTAGGAGCACCAAAGCAAGTGTCAAAACAATTGGAATACCAATGATATAGAGATCACGATCAGTTGTTTCAAGTCCACGAATAACATTTAAACCGTTAAGCATGATTGTCACTGTGATAATTGCGAAGACACCACCGATGACAGGAGCGGGAATTGCGGCTAAGAAAGCTGATAATTTACTGAAGAATCCAAGGATTGAGAACCAAATACCAGCGAATAGAAAAACACGTTTACTTGCAACACCAGTGATTGAAATAACACCGGCGTTAGTTGAATATCCAGTAACAGGAGTAGTTCCCAGCAAGGCCGCTATCATACAACTTAAACCCTCACCGATAATACCACGATTCCATTGTTTATCTGTAATCTCGTGATTAGTTACAGCACCCATGGCGAACCAAGTACCAGTAGTTTCAGTTGTGATTACAGCGTAGATAATAATAAATGTAATGATAGCTGAAGGGCTGAAGTTAATGCCCCAGTGAAGAATAGTTCTTTGAGGGAATCCGAACCAAGCGGCTTCAGAAACCTCTTTCCAATTGAACATCCCCATCATTGTTGAAACAATAGTTCCTACACCAAGAGCTAGAATGATAGAACTAGTTCTGAAAAAGCGACGTACTTTAGGAAACTTTAAACTAATACCAACTGAAACTAATAAAGTTAAAGCAGTAACAGAGGCCAAAATAATATTATTATCAATTTTTCCAGGAGCATTGAAAATATTACTATTAAGAGCAGTTGGAATTAGGGATAATCCAACGCATGTAATGATTGTTCCACCAACTAAAGCAGGAACTAAACGGTTAATAATTTTTTGGAAGATACCAGTGGCTCCCAAGATGATTAAAATAATTGAACCAACCAGTAGGGCTCCGATTAAGGTTCCCATACCATTACCTTTTAATCCACCAGATGCTAATACAACACCGGCTGCTGCACCGAGGGGAACAAATGAAGGACCCTGAGAAACAGGCATTTTCATAAAAACAAAGGTTTGTAAAATGGTTCCGATACCGGCTGCTAAGAAGGTTGATTGAAGAAGCCCCATTTGATCTCCAAGTCCCATAGCCATCATACTAGCTAAGATAATAGGGGGTACGTAGATATCCATTGCTAAAACATGTTGTAAGCCTAAAAACCCAGCTTCACCCATACCAATCTTGTCGTCAGGACCAACTAATAAGCTGCTCTTATTGCTATTTTCCATTATCATTTTCTCCTATACTGTGGACTAGCTTTCCAGATACATAAACTTGTTTGATATTTTCCTTATTAGTGTGATAAACAAGTCTTTCGAATATTTCTTGAGGATCATTTGAAGAGATATCAAAATATTGATCCTTTACTATTTGAAAATCAGCCTGATAACCAGGCTTGATAAGTCCAGTTTTAACATGTAAAGCCTTTGCTCCCCCAACAGTTGCTAAGTAAAAAGCATTAGCAGCCGTGATCCGAGCGTTTCTGTCGCCTGAATCGGTTAAGATTTGAGATGACATAATGGCCTGTTGCATATTACGATAAATACTTGGAGAAAAACCTCCGGAAATGTCAGTACCTAGACCAACATTTACCTGTTGTTGATGAGCTTTTTTGACACGTGTGACTGAATTGCCAAAATAAATATTTGAAATAGGACAATGAGCGATCGTTGTTTTCTTATTATGGAAAAGTTTCAAATCTGAATCGCTTAATTGTGTACCATGAGCCATAATGGATTTATCAGTTAAAAGGCCAAATTTATCAAGTACCTCAGCATCATGCATATTGAATCGATCTTTTGCATATTGATCTTCCCAGATACTTTCACTACAGTGTGATTGAATTGGCAAATCGTACTTTTGAGCTAATTTTCCTAATCCAGACAATGTTTCGTCACTACAACTTGGAACGAAACGCGGAGTGATGACAGCTGTTATTTCGGCTTGAGAACTTTGTTTTAACTGAATCATTTTTTGAACGAATTTTTCAGTTTCTTCTAGGGCTTCTTTTGAGTCGTTGTCGCGATAATATTCTGGAGTTTGGTCAGGATTATCCATTGCAACTTTTCCTATGAAAGCCCGTTGACCAAGTGAAGCACAGATCTTAGCAAGAACCAAGTTTGCCTCAGTATGAATCGAACCAAAATATAATCCGGTAGTTGTTCCGTTAGCCAATAACTCAGCAACGAGACTTTGATAAACTCTTTGAGCAAAAGCTAGATCCCTAAACTTCGCTTCTAATGGGAAAGTATAGGTATTAAGCCATTCATTTAATGGTTTATCTAAAGCCAACCCAGCCTGTGACCATTGTGGAGCATGAATATGTAAATCAGTAAATCCTGGCAGTAAATAACTACCTTCGGAAATATGGATATAGGTACTGTTATTAATTGCAGCTTGTTTGACAGACTGATAATCTTTATCAGCAACGGATATAACCCGGTCAATCGTACCTGACTGGTCTACACATATAAGAACATCTGGTGTAAAATCCGCCTTGTCAAAAGTCGCTGAGGAAATAACCGTTCCTTCAAAAACTAATTGATAGGTGATAATCTAACACTTCCTTAAATTTTATATGTATAAGAATAACATGAATATTAATGTAAATAAACAGTAAAATGTTCGTACTTTACTAATTACGATAATTCATAAAGGAGATATAGGTATTAATCTTCGTTATTTTAGTATGACTATATCTTTGTAGGTGCTTTCAAATACTATAATGAAAGGTATTAGAAAAAGTTTACTTTTAAATAACCTGTTAATAGGATTTCAAATATCATTTTATTAAAATGACTTGCTGTTAAAAAATATTTATGATCAGGAACTCTTGAAAACGGATACATGTTAGTTTAATGTTTAGGCGGGGGAAAGCAAATGTCAAAAATAAAATTAGTAACATTAGATATTGATGATACATTGCTTGATGATAATCAGATAATCTCGGAAGCAAACATGAAAGCAATTCATCAGGCAATTGATTTAGGAGTAAAAGTTGTTCTTTGTTCTGGTAGGACACATACAGGAATGAAAGAATATTTGGATAAATTGGGTATTAATGGTAATGATCAATATATTATTACTAACGGTGGTTCAATAATTGAAAGTGTGGCTGGAGATATTATTTATAAAAAAACACTTTCTAACAAAACTTATCGTGAAATTGATGCATTTATTCAAAAAAACGAATTACATTATAATGTCGTAGATGTTTTAGGTAATACCTTTACTAGCAATAATGATTTTATTGATCCTTATACTATTATTCAGGCTTTTGAAAATGGTAAGGGGTTATTCATTAGAACACCGGATCAGTTACCTGAGAATTTTGAAATAACTAAAGCAATTATCAATGAAAATAAAATAAAACTCGATAGTATTGAAGATTCTGTAAATCAAAGGTTTGGACAAAATTATTATATAGTTAGAACTGGAGATGGGTTCTTAGAGATTATGCCTAAGAATATTGATAAGGGCAGTGCTTTAGCGAGTTTAGCTGACTTTCTAAAGATAGATATTTCTGAAACTATGGCAATAGGTGATGGTGAAAATGATATCCCAATGTTAAAAAAGGCGGGTATTAGTATTGCTATGGGAAATTCCAAAATGAAGATAAAAAATATGGTAGATTTCGTGACTTCAAATAATAATGAAAGTGGTGTAGCTGAAGCTTTTTCTAAATATGTATTAAATTAATTAAGGATTGATATAAAAAATAATTAAATGAAACCGTTTACAAAATTAAATGATTGTTTTATACTTGTTTTTGTTGAAAGAAATGAATATGGCTCAGTGAGTTGTTACTATTAAATTAGGCGAGATCACAGTATTACTGATTATGTAGAAATTACATTTGATGTATGCTAGTGGTCTCTTTTTATTTGTCACAGTTAAATTTATAGGAGGTTTTAAGAATGCTTAAACTACCAAAAGATTTTTTAATGGGTGGTGCCAGTGCAGCTTATCAAGTTGAAGGTGCTACTAAAGAAGATGGTAAAGGAAAAGTCCTTTGGGACGACTACTTAGAAAAACAGGGGCGCTTCAGTCCTGATCCAGCGGCTGATTTTTATCATCGTTATGATGAAGATTTAGCTTTGTCAGAAAAATATGGTGTTCAGGCCATTAGAGTTTCAATTGCCTGGTCCAGAATTTTCCCAAATGGAACAACTGATAAACTTGAACCACGTGGGGTAGAGTATTATCATAAATTATTTGCTTCATGTGCTAAGCATAATATTGTTCCTTTTGTAACGTTACACCATTTTGATACACCACAAGAATTGCATGAGATTGGTGATTGGTTAAGTCCAGTTATGCAAGATGCCTTCGTTGATTATGCCAAGTATTGTTTCAAAGAATTTCCTGAAATTAAGCATTGGATAACAATTAATGAGCCGACATCAATGGCGATTCAACAACACGTATCTGGAACTTTTCCTCCTGGGGAAAAGGGTAGATTCGATAATGCTTTTCAAGCTGAGCATAATCAGAATGTTGCTCATGCTAGGATTGTAAATGCTTATAAAGATATGAATCTAGGTGGAGAAATAGGGGTTGTACATGCGTTACAAACCGTTTATCCATATAGTGATAGCCAAGCAGATAAGCATGCGGCCAAGTTGCAAGATGCATTTGAAAATCGTTTGTATCTCGATGGAACATTGGCAGGAGAATATCGTCCTGAAACATTATCCTTAGTTAAAGAAATACTTGCTAATAATAATCAACCAATGTTTAAAACAACACCAGAAGAAATGAATGAATTAAGTCAGGCTGCACATCAATTAGACTTCGTTGGTGTAAATAATTACTTTAGTAAGTGGATGAAAGCTTATGAAGGTGCTTCCGAGACAGTTCATAATGGAACTGGTGCTAAAGGAACTTCAGTTTCGAGATTACATGGTATTGGTGAAGAAAAGAAACCTGACGGAATTGAAACGACCGATTGGGATTGGCCAATTTATCCTAAAGGGATGCATGATATATTAATGCGCATTCATGATGAATATCCACTTGTACCAGCAATTTATATTACGGAAAATGGTATTGGATTAAAGGAAAGTTTACCTAAGAATGCAAATAATGATACTGTGATCGATGATCCTAAACGAATTGATTATTTACAAAAATATTTTAAAGCAATCGCTGAAGCGATTAATGATGGAGCAAATGTTAAAGGATATTTCATGTGGTCTTTGCAAGATCAATTCTCGTGGACAAACGGTTATAGTAAACGTTACGGATTGTTCTTTGTAGATTTCTCAACTCAAAAACGTTATGTTAAGAAAAGTGCTTTTTGGTTTAAGAAGTTAAGTGAGACACATGAGATTTTAGAATGATTATATTTATAAATGTAGATTCAGAATATTTAATATCTGAATCTATTTTTTTATTTAATTTAGTTATTTACCATAAAATTCTCTAAAAAAGAAAAATATTGTCTGAAAACGTTTACAAATGTTTGAAGCTGTTATATACTAATTTGTGTTGAAAGATGAATAACTAGTAAATTGTTACTATTAAATTAGGCGAGATTACTAGACACATCACAGATACGTAGATATGGGTAAGACCATAATTATGTATAAGTGGAGGTGTCTGTAATCTCGCTTTTTTATTGTCTGGAAAGGAGGAGTATTTGATGGTTGAGATTGCTCAGATTTTTAACAATAATAATGCTTTGATCAACCTAGGGGATCATAAACAAGCGATTGTTAAAGGAAAAGGTATTGCTTTCAATAAGAATAAAGGTTCAAATTTGGACACAAGTAAAATCGAAAAGATATTTTACCTGAATACAAAAGGATCTCAAGAAAATTTATTTTTTTTGATGAAAGATATTCCAATTGACATAGTTACAACTACATATGAAATTATTGATTATGCTAAACGAGAACTGAACTATAGTGTTTTGGATTATGTCTATATTACATTGAGTGATCATATCTTTGGTGCTTATAAAAGATATCTATCGCATTCATATCAAGCAAGTTTAGTTCCCGATATGAGCAATCAATATACTACTGAGTATCTGATTGCAAGCCATGGATTGGATGTAATAAATACTAATTTAGGTGTTAATTTTCCTGAATCTGAAATCAGAAGTATTGCTTTACATTTTATTAATGCCAGAGGCGAAGAAGATCAAAACAATCAATTAAAACAGAGCGAAGCAATTGATATTAATAAGATTGTTAAAGCGGTTTTGATTGATAACGACATCTTCCGTAAGGACAGTAATGGAAATTATTACGATCGGTTTATGATACATCTTCAATATTTAACAGCTCGATTGGATGATCTCAAAGATGAAAATGAAAAGTTTAATAAAAAATTAGAGCTTGAGATGAAGGAATCATATCCTAAATCATTTCAAATAGCGAAAGAAATTTATGATCGTCTTCAAAACGAGTTGGGTAAGAAAATTAGCAGTAGTGAACTATTGTACTTCATAATTCATATTCAACGATTAACACAAGAGAAAACTAAAAAATAAGAGGTAATTATTATGGCAGTTACTAAAGAAGATATTTCAATGACAGGATTTGCAATTGTTGCTTATGCAGGAGATGCTAAGACGGCTTTACTTAAAGCTTTGGATAATGCTCGTGAAGGTAAGATCGAAGAAGCTAAAAAATTAGTTGAAGAAGCTAATCAATCAATTGTTGATGCTCACAATGAACAAACAAAACTATTAGCTGATGAAGCTGGTGGGATGGATATGGATGTGACATTTATTATGGTCCATGGACAAGATACATTGATGACAACGATGATGTTGATGGATCAATGTAAGTTCTTTATTGATGAATACGAGCGTATAAACAAAATCGAACAAAAACTTGATATAAAGGATTAATTATTTAGAAATTATTAATTATCTGGGGGGAAGTACTTATGAATACAATTGTTAAGCAAATTGAAAAAGCACAACCGTTTTTTAAAAAGCTTTCAGCTAATATTTATTTGCAAGCGGTTCGTGATGGTTTTATTTCATTGATGCCAATCATTATTTTTTCATCATTATTCATTTTGGTATCAGCTGTACCTAATATCTGGGGCTTTTATTGGCCAACCAATGTTAATGATGGTCTAATGAAAATTTATAATTATTCAATGGGCGTTCTTTCATTAATGGCTGCTGCTAATGTTGCACGAGCTTTGACAAAGAGCTTAAATTTACGTTTGCCAAAGATTAATCAGATTCCTACGGCATCAGTAATGTTTGCTGCACAAATTGCTTTTCTATTAGTTGCAGTTGATCCATTTACAAATAAATTAGGTCTATTTTTTACAGAAGGTTACATGGGTACTAAAGGTTTACTAGCAGCCTTCTTAGTAGGTTTTATTGTTCCAAACTTGTACTATGTATGTTTCAAGAATCACATTACTATCAAAATGCCTGATCAAGTACCACAGAATATTTCATCAGCTTTCGCTAATATTATTCCATTCGCATTATCAACATCATTCTTTGGATTGTTTGATGTCTTCTTCAGAATGGCAACTGGTACTAACTTGGCTGCTTGGATTATTCAAGTTCTAGCTCCATTATTTACGGCCGCTGATGGTTATGTTGGTTTAGCCATTGTCTATGGTGCCATGGCATTCTTCTGGTTCATTGGTATTCAAGGGCCATCAATTGTTGAACCCGCCGTTACAGCTATCTACCTGACAAACGTAGAAGCTAATATGAAGGTTTTTCAAGCTGGTGGACACGCTACAAGTATCTTGGCACAAGGTACTCAATATTTTGTTGCCACATTAGGTGGTACTGGTGCTACATTGGTAATTACATATATGTTTGCCCTTTGGGCAAAATCAAAAGAATTGAAAGCCGTTGGACGTGCTGCTGCAATTCCTGTTACATTTGGTGTTAATGAACCAATCTTGTTTGGTGCTCCACTTATTTTGAATCCAATATTCTTCATTCCATTTATTGGTGCTCCCATTTTGAATGTTTGGTTATTCAAGATATTCGTTGATCATTTTGGAATGAACGGATTTATTTACAACTTACCATGGACAACTCCAGGTCCTATTGGACTATTTATGGGTGTTGGATTCTCAATTCAAGCTTTGATTCTAGTTGTTGCTTTACTAGTAATGGATACAGCTGTTTATTACCCATTCTTCAAAGCATACGATATGCAAAAAGTTGCGGAAGAAGCTGAAAAAGATAAGGCTGTTGCTGAAAATCCTGATTCAGATGCAAATGTAGCTACAGACGCTGTTGTTGCAACGGCCGCTGGTGATATTCCTCTAGGTTTAACTAAAGATAAAAAAGAATTAAATATCCTAGTTATTTGTGCCGGTGGTGGTACTTCCGGTATCCTTGCCAATGCTTTGAATAAGATGGCTAAAGAAAAAGATTTACCCGTTGAGGCGGCAGCTGCTGCTTATGGTGCACACAGTGATTTGTTACCAGATATGGATGTTACTGTACTTGCACCACAAATGGACGCCATGAAAGATTCATTAAAACAAGAAGCTGATCACAGTGATGTTAAAATGATTACCACTACTGGTAAACAATATATTGATTTGACGAGACATGCTGATAAAGCATTGGAATTTATTGTTAATAAATTACAAGATAACGATGATGAGGGAGAAGCAAAATGACATTGATTAATCGTGTGAAATCACTACCAAAAGGTTTTGTGCTTGGTGGAGCAACGGCAGCCTATCAAGTTGAAGGTAACACTAAAGTTGACGGCAAAGGTAAAACAATGTGGGACGATTATTTGAAAGAACAAGGTCGTTTCAGTCCTGACCCCGCTAGTGATTTCTATAACCGTTATCCAGAAGATTTAGCTCTTTCAAAAGAATATGGATTGAATGCTATTCGTGTTTCTATTGCTTGGTCACGAATATTTCCAGATGGAACTGGTGAACCTAATCAAAAGGGTGTTACATATTATCATCGATTGTTTAAGCAATGTTTGGATGATGGAATTGAACCATATGTTACATTACATCATTTTGATACGCCTAAAACTCTGTTTGATCAGGGGGATTGGTTGAATCGCAAACAAATTGATGCCTTTGTAGAATATGCTAAGTTTTGTTTTAAAGAATTTTCTGAAGTAACTAACTGGTTTACAATCAATGAATTAATTTCTTTAGCTCAGTCACAGTACATTGGTGGTAATTTTCCACCAAATCATCACTTTGATGTTTCTAGTGCGATTCAAGCTGAACATAATGAACTATTGGCTCATGCTCGAGTGGTTAATCTTTTCAAAGAGATGAGATGTAAAGGAAGAATTGGTTTGATTCATGTAATTCAACCAGTTTATCCAATTATCGATACACCAGAAAATCGTCATGCAGCCGATCTACAGGATGCATTTATTAATCGCTTTTTACTGGATGGAACATTCTTGGGTGAGTACAGTAAAGAAACTATGGCATTGATCAATGAAATTCTAGACAAAAATGATGCTAAATTAGATATTGAAAAAGATGACATGGAAATCCTGAAAAGAGCAAGTACTCAAAATGATTTCTTTGGTTTAAATTATTATCAAAATCAATATGTTCAGGCCTATGATGGTGAAAGTGGAAATACCTTTAATGGAACTGGCGATAAGGGAACAAGTTCATTTAGATTTCATGGAGTATGTGAAACAGTTAAGAATCCAGATATACCAATAACTGATTGGGATTGGAATATTTATCCAGAAGGTCTATATGATGTTCTAACTAGAATTCATAAAGAATATCAAAATTGTAAAACGATTTATATTACCGAAAATGGTGTTGGCATGAAGGAAAAGGTTCCAGATAATGTATCTGACGATTATATTTATGATGATCCTAAGAGAATCGATTATGTCGATCAACATTTACAAGCCGTATTAAAAGCACGTGCTGAAGGAGTAGATGTCAACGGATACTTTATTTGGTCCTTACAAGATCAGTTCTCTTGGGCTAATGGCTACAATAAGCGTTATGGACTTTTCTATGTTGATTTTAATAATCAAAAACGTTATGTCAAAAAGAGTGCTTTATGGTTTAAAGAACTCTCAGATACAATGAAATAGTTAAAGAGAGTGGAAAAAACATGTTCAGTTTGCTGAACATGTTTTTTTGTATTTATAGTGCAAATTTAGACTATGTTTTTAGTTCTTTTGCTCTCTTTTTTT
Organism: Companilactobacillus nuruki; assembly: GCF_002872255.1. GTDB lineage: Bacteria > Bacillota > Bacilli > Lactobacillales > Lactobacillaceae > Companilactobacillus > Companilactobacillus nuruki. The sequence continues at coordinate 9,075 of NZ_NIPR01000006.1, read as the reverse complement.
TGAAAGAATATTACAATAATACTAAACGGAGGAAAATTATGACTTATAAATTAATAGCTCTAGATATGGATGACACATTATTAACGACTCAGAAATCGATCTCTGATCAAAACAAGATTGCAATTAAGAAGGCGATAAATCAAGGAATCAAAATTGTGCTTTGCTCAGGAAGAACGCATAACGCCGTTATGCAGTATGCAAATGACCTTGATATTAAAGGTTCGGATCAGTACATAATTACAAATGGTGGAGCCATTATAGAAGATATGGAAGGGAAAATCGTATTTCAAAAAATGATGAGTAATGAATTCTATCGGGAATTTGTTCAATTTGTTCATGAGAATAAATTACAATACAACGTAGTTGATAATCTTGGTCGAACCTTTACAAGTAATCGTGAATGGATTGATAAATATACGATTATGCAAGCATATGAAAATGCCAATGGACTCTACTTTAAAGAACCAGCTGATTTGCCAAGTAATTTTCAAATAGCCAAAGCAATTATTAATGGTAATAAAGAGAAACTAGATGGTATCTCAGAAATGGTACATGAGCGTTTTGATAAGGATTATTTTGTCGTTCGAACAGGTGTTGGGTTTTTAGAGATTTTTCCAAAAGATGTCAATAAAGGACAGGCTTTAATAAAATTAACTAATATTTTAAATATCGACTTAAAAGACTGCATGGCTATGGGTGATCGTGATAATGATATACCAATGCTAAAAATAGTTGGAAAAGGTATTGCCATGGATAATGCGATGCCAGATGTAAAAGATGTTAGTGATTTTGTTACAGCTGATAATAATCATAGTGGTGTTGGTATGGCGATTGAGAAATTTGCATTGAATTAAACTACTTTATAATTAATTACATGAGGAGGAATTATGCAATTAGTTATAAAAGAGGTTTTTAATAATAATACAGCCGTCATTGATTTGGGAGATGGACAGCGAGCAATAGTTAAAGGTAAGGGAATTGCATATAATAAGTCGAAAAATTCTTATTTAAATAGCCAAAGAATTGAAAAAATCTTTTATCTTGATACAGTGGATTCACAGAAAAATCTTTATTTCTTAATTAAGAATATTCCAATTGATATTGTTACTACTACGTATGAGATAGTTGATTATGCGAAAAAAATGTTTAATTATCAACTGCTTGATTATATTTATATTACTTTGAGCGATCATATCTTTGGTGCATATAAGAATTTTCAAGCCGGCAAGTACCATTCCAGTCAGATTCCTGATATGAGTAATCAATATCTGGATGAATATTTGATTGCCAGTAAAGGATTAAATATTATAAATTATAATTTACAGATTTCTTTACCGGAAACAGAGATAAAAAATTTGGCACTTCATTTTATCAATGCTAAAAGTAATCAAGTTTCAAAATACCGAGTTGATGATAAAGTTGATTTTAATAAATTGATTCAATCAGTCTTGATACGTAATAATATTTTTCGAACCAAAAGTAATAGTAATTATTACGATAGATTTATGATTCATTTACAGTATCTATCGCAAAGGCTGAATAATATTTCTCAAGATACCGGGTTTGATAAGAAGATTGAATTAGACATGGAAAAAACTTATCCTGGAACCGCCTATGTTGCGAAACAAATTGTTAATAAGATTGAAAATGTCATGGGAGTAAAATTAAGTAGTAAAGAATTATTGTATTTTATAATTCATATTCAACGGATTACACAGGAAGATGGTTTGAATCAAAATAAATGAGAATAATTTTAAGATATAATTTTCAAAAAGAATGTTTATTTGAAAATTATATCTTTTTTTATTGGAATAATTAAATTATTAGAAGATGTTATATGTTTATATAGACTTTTATTAGTTTTTATTTAATATTATTAATAAAATATTTGACAGATTAAAACAGAGTGATAATCTAAAAATTAAAGTGAGAAATGAAAGGAGATAAGCTTATGAGCAAATTGATTGGGATTAGTTCGGATGTATATTTGGGCGCAACGTCTATTATTAATCAAAGATTGATGAATTTTATACCACATTCTACAATTGATGGGGTGATTTTTGCGGGAGGAATTCCGGTAGGCTTACCTAATGTGCCTAAAGAATCTGTAAATGGATTATTAGAAAGATTAGATGGCATTATTGTTCCGGGTGGTCCAGATGTCGATCCAAATTTTATGGGTGAGGAACCTATCCCTGAATTAGGAATAACTAATCGTAGTCGTGATATCTTCGAGATTGCATTAGTTAGAACCGCAGTTGCAAAGCATATTCCAATTCTAGGAATTTGTCGTGGAGCTCAAATAATTGATGTAGCTCTAGGCGGTAGTCTTTATCAAGATTTAAAAGCTCAATATCCAGGTAAAGTTTTGAAACATAATCAAGAAGCTCCTGGAAATCAACCTACACATTTTGTTTCTGTAATACATAATTCGGCGTTATTCAAATCGATTGGTGATAATGTTTTTGTTAATTCCCGACATCATCAGGCTATTAAGAGTGTTCCAAGCGATTTGAGGATTGTTGCAAAAGCATCAGATGGTGTGATCGAGGCTATTGAAAGCGATGATGCATCAGTTCAAGCGGTACAATGGCATCCTGAAAATATGTGGGAAGATGATTCTAAACAATTGGCTTTATTTAAAGATTTTATTGATAGAACTTAAAATTAGGAATGATAGAAAATGTCGCTAGTTACTTTAAGTGGGGAGTCCTATATTTTATTGAAGTAGTCGTATTGTCATTATTAAGGAATATATGGTCTATTTATTTGTACTTAAATGAATGGTGCATATAATATTATTTGATCGAAGAATAAAGCTGAACTTAACTTTTTTATGGAGATCAAATAGTTAAAAGGGAGATACGACCATGAAAGTTAATAAAAAACCCCTTTTAATAACATTCATAGCGATTATGATTGCTATTATTTCGTGGATGTTTTTAAGTTTCAAAGTCGTTTCAGCCGCGCAAGTTGCAGCTCCCCAACAACGAACTGCATTGGAAGTTTCTGGATTGGATGCCGGTAGTGCGGTAATCAAAGATAAAAACGGCAATGTAGTCAGCGGCAGTGATGCGATTACTACCAATTACTATACAGTAAATTATAACTGGACTATTGCTGATGGCGTACAAATAGCCCCCGGCGATACAGCCACGTTTGAGGTTCCAAGTGGCGTTAAAGTCGTTAATGGGTTGACTAATATTCCAGTTTATAATGAACAGGGAGAAGTCATTGGTAGCTTTTCTATTGGCGCTAATCAGACGACAGGAACGATTACCTTTAGCGAGAATTATAATGGAGAGGGTAGACACGGGTCGCTTTATTATACTGTAAATGGTGCTAAGAATCCCAACCATTATGATTGGAATATCAGTAAGGCAGGTTGGGTTTATGATTACGATGAGAATGGGATGTTGAAGAACATCATCTGGAACATCATCTTTAATCCGAATGGTGAAAACCTGACAAATGTTGTTATTACTGATACTTTAGGACCTGATCAAGAATATGTAGATTCTAGTGTCTATGCACAAACAGGAAATATTAGTATGGGTGGATTTTTCTTACCTGATGGGAAAGTGTTAACACCTAAAGTTACAGTCGAAGGTAACAAAATTAGCTTTGACTTTGGTAATGTTGATAAAGCGGTAAATATGACCTTTAGGGTTAAACCCACAGTTAATCCCAATGGTGGGAATATTTGGACAAATGATGCAACTTTGACATCAGATCAAGCTCAAGGTAATTCTAGTGCCGATGTAACTTGGGGAGGTTCTGGAACAGGAGGCGGCACAGTCCCTAGTTCTAGTATTACTCTTGTTAAGAAGGATGCTACAACTGGAGCACTATTAGCAAATGCTGGATATAATTTGCTTGATTCAGAAGGTAAAGTAGTTAGAGAGCATCTAACAACAAATGCAAATGGACAGATTAATTTGTACAATATTCCTAAGGGCGACTATACATTAGTAGAAATTGAAGCTCCGGAAGGCTATGAATTAAATAAAGAACCAATTCACTTTACAGTAACAGGCAAAGAAACAGCACCGATTGAATTGAGTCAAACAGATCAGCCAATAACTGGAGGAGTTGTTCTATCGAAATTGGATGAAACCACTTATGAAGGGTTGGCCGGTGCTGAATTCAAATTACTGGATGAATCAGGTAATGTGGTTAAAGAAAATCTATATACTGATGAAACTGGTAAACTTGAGGTTTCAGGACTCCAACCTGGAAAGTATTCGTTTGTTGAAGTTCAAGCACCAGAAGGTTATGAGTTAGATACCACACCGATTGAATTTACAATTACAAAAGATCAAACCGAAGCTATCCAACTTACTAAATTAGATGTATCTAAACCAGATAGTGGTGAATCAACTGGTGGATTTAAGCTAACTAAGACAGATAAATCTTCTAAAGTTGGGCTTCCAGGAGCAGTTTATGAGTTAAGATTTGAAAATGGAAATGTCGTTGCAAAGACCCTAACGACTGATAAAGATGGTAAGATTTTCTTTGATGAATTAACTCCTGGAAAATATACATTGGTAGAAGTTCAAGCACCAGAAGGATATGAATTGAATAGTACACCAATTCATTTTACAGTTTTGCCAAATGATGTAACAGTTTTGACAGCTACAAATGAAAAAGTTACTGAACCTAGTCAACCAGGCGAACCAAGCGAACCTGAAAAGCCAGTGAAACCAAATCCACCGGTAGAACCAGGAGAACCAAGTGAACCTGAAAAGCCAGTGAAACCAAATCCACCGGTAAAGCCAGGAGAACCAAGTGAACCTGAAAAACCAGTGAAACCAAATCCACCGGTAAAACCAGGAGAACCAAGTGAACCCGAAAAACCAGTGAAGCCAAATCCACCGGTAAAACCAAGTGAACCGGAGACACCAGTTTTTCCAACTAATCCCGGATCACCTAATAAACCAGGACAATCTTTGAAACCAGTTGTACCTGAATTACCTGAAGTTACAGGCAATACAAGTGCCAACCACGGGGTAAGTTCTTATCCATCATTATCTACGTTTGCAACCAACCCATATGCAGCTAATGGATATAATGGAAAGACGTTCCCACAGACTGGAAATAAAGAAAATCTATTGGCATCAATTGTTGGATTTACAATGTTAATTGGAATTGCAGGCTTTGAAATCAATCATAAACATTCATAGAATTTAATTAGTTCGATATAAGTTGTGAAACTTTTATCGGGCTTTTTTGTTTGAATGTTTGAAATAGTCAGAATGGAATATATAAGTTAAATTATTTCAACAAAAAGCCCGATTTAATAACCATTACAAATAGTTATTAAATCGGGTTCTTTATTTAAAAATAGAATATTTCTAGGTTTATTTTATTAAATAGTATCTAATTGAATTTCATGTTTAGGTGCAGGATAAATTTGATCAAGTAAATCCAATTCATCACTTGTAAAATTAATCTCAAGTGCTTCAAGATTTGCCTTCATATGCTCAATAGAACTAGTTTTGGGTATACTCAAAATATCGAGGTTCCGAATAACCCATGCTAAAAGAAGTTGATGAACAGTGATATGTTTTTGTTGTGACATTTTTATTAAAATAGGATCAATTTTTAAATATTCACTACCATCTGATCCAAATGGAGAATAACCAATAAAAGACATGTGATGACTTTTTTGCCAAGGTAAAATGGAATATTCGATTCCACGACTACCTATATTATAAAGATCTTCATTTACGCGACAATTATTACCATTGGTAATTTCAGATAATTCTTTAAGATCGCTCAAATCAAAATTAGAAACACCCCAATTTTTTATTAATCCTGCTTGGACCATTTTTTCCAGACCGAAAACAGTTTGGGCAAGTGGTGTATTACCCCGCCAATGTAGTAGGTATAGATCTAAATAATCAGTTTGAAGTCTCTTGAGACTGGCTTTTAAGCTTTCCTCAATTAACTTAGGCGTAGCATGAAATGGATAAAACTTGGAGATTAATTGTAAATCCTGACGATGATAATTTTTAATAATCTGTCCTACAAGTCGTTCTGACAAACCCTCACCATACATTTCAGCAGTATCAATGATATTAATCCCATGATCTAGTCCGTAACGCATTGCTTGAATTTCTGCATTAGTTTTTTCATGGTTTCCCTCACCGATATGCCAGGTTCCTATACCAATGGTAGATGTATTCTGATGATTAAAGGTAAGATATTTCAATTTTATGCCTCACTTTCGAAATTTTTTTGTAAGTGATTGCATAATCAATTATATAGCCGCTAGAGTACTTTGGAGAAATAAGATGACCTAAATCCAAGTTTGAATGATTTTTTTAATTAAGGGATTAACTAAGCTTCTATTGTCCCTTTTATAAACGGCGTAGAAATCAATTTTGGCATTGTGGTCACTAATGGGTATTTGAACTCGATCATCATTTGGGTCAGGATGACGATCAGGTTCCAGTTTCGATAAATTAGTGGTGAAGTATGGAAAATTAGAATAGTTGGTAATTTCGGTAAAGGCATCAACTTGATTTTGATAAAGAAATTTGGCATTAGGAATCTGTGCTTGAATAATGTCCTTCCAAATTCCAATTTCACTTAAAACAATAAAACTAATACCTTTCAAGTCCTTAAATTTAACAGAGGCTTTATTTGCTAAGAAGGTAAACTTATCTAAATTAACTGATAACCTTTCAGATCCAATAAAATATGATTCTAAAGTGTTGTTTTGTATTTCTTGATTAGTAATGAGTATAGAAAAGTCGTTATTCTGTAAATATGAATCAATATTTTGGTTAGAAATAAATTCATTAATTATTCTGACATTTGATTCCAATTGAATGTTTTTTAAGACGATTAAAGGACCGGGGGCAATAGAACCTATTTTTAGGATTCTATTGTTGTAATCATATTTTTGAACCCTGTCGATAAGAAGCTGATTTTGCTGGAGAACTTTCTTTGCCTCAATTGCAGCAATTTGACCAGTCTTTGTTAGAGTAATTTTATTAGGTTTTCGATCAAAAATTCTTACACCCAAATCGTCTTCCAACTTTTGCATACCACGAGTTACTGTTGGTTGTGTAACAGACAATTGTTCTGCTGTAGCGGCTAGAGTTCCATATTTTTCAAAAGTAATTAATTCTTGCAATAAGTAATTATCAATCATTCTTTTTGCCTCTTAGTATACGTTATTTGTATAGTAGCATGTCTATCTAGTAATTTTCAAATTATAAGTTAAGTTCTAGAATGAATCTATGAATTAGCGGGAGGATAAAATTAGTGCAAACTATTAAATTGAATAATGGCATAGAAATGCCACAAGTAGGTTTTGGAGTTTTTCAAATAACAGATTTACAACAATGCGAAACTGCAGTGGTTGATGCAATTGCTTCAGGCTATCGCTTACTCGATACAGCGGCCGCTTATCAAAATGAAACCGCAGTTGGTAAGGCCATTAAGAAGAGTGGTATTGATCGGAAGAATCTGTTTGTAACCTCTAAACTATGGGTTTCAGATGCAAATTATCCTAAGGCTCAAAAGGCAATCGATCAAACCCTAAAAAATTTAAAAACTGATTATTTAGATCTGTATTTAATGCATCAACCTTACGGTGATGTTTCAGGTGCATGGAGAGCAATGGAAGAAGCCTATGAAGCTGGAAAAATCAGGGCTATTGGTGTTTCAAACTTTTATGCAGATCAGTTAAAAAATTTGGAGTTATCAAATGATATCAAACCAGTAATTAATCAGATTGAGGTTAATCCTTGGCATCAACAAAAAGAAGAAGTTGAATTTGCTCAAAGTGAAGATATTGCAGTTGAAGCATGGGCGCCATTTGCTGAAGGAAAGCATAATATTTTTACTAATGAGACACTTGCTTCTATTGGTCAAAAGTATAATAAAACTAGTGGTCAAGTTATATTAAGATGGTTACTGCAACGAGGAATTGTCGTAATTCCTAAATCAGTTCATAAAGAAAGAATGCAAGAAAATATAGATGTTTTTGATTTTGAATTATCGGATTCAGAAATGAAATCAATTGCTTCATTGGATAGAAACGAAAGTCAATTTTTTGATCATCGTGATCCAGTTACAATTGAACAAATTTTTGGTTCTAGTTTGGAACAATTAAGAAAGAGGTAATAATAATGGAAAAAATTTTATTAAATGATGGTAATGAAATACCTGCAATTGGTTTTGGAGTTTTTAGAATTCCTAATGATGGATCAACTTATCAAGCAGTTTTAGATGCATTGGAGGCTGGCTATCGTCATATTGATACCGCAGTGGCCTATTTTAATGAAGAAGAGGTTGGCCGAGCAATCAAGGATAGTGGTATCGAACGCGACCAAATCTTTGTGACAAGTAAGTTATGGTTACAGGATTATGGTTATGAGGCTGCTAAAAAAGGTTTAGAAGTATCATTGAAAAAATTGGGATTAGATTATATTGATTTATATTTACTTCACCAACCATATGGTGACGTAGCTGGTGCTTGGAGGGCTCTTGAAGAAGCTAAAAAAGAAGGAAAAATTAAATCCATTGGTGTTAGCAATATGACACCTAAATTATGGGGAAAGTTTGTTCCCAATTTTAAGACTATTCCGGCTGTTAATCAGGTAGAGTTTAACCCATATTTTCAGCAAGTAGAATTGAAAAAAGTTTTGGATAAGAACAATGTTAAGATTGAAGCATGGGGACCATTAGGACAAGGAAATAGAGATTTATTTAATGAACCAATTATCAAAAAATTATCTGATAAGTACAATAAGGACGTTGGTCAAATAATTCTTCGTTTTGAAAATCAAGAGGGAATTATTGTGTTACCTAAATCAACTCATAAAGCAAGAATTGCCAGTAATTTAAACATATTTGATTTTTCATTGACAGATGATGAAATTGATCAAATGCGTACTTTAGATAAAGGACATGGTTCCCACAATCCGGATGCTCCTGGTGTTGAAGAGATGCTGTTATCAGCTTTTGATGTTCATGAGAATGATTAAATAATAAATAAAAACACGATTAAAAACCTTAATAAGGAATTTAATCGTGTTTTTATTTATTGGAATTAATCTT
>NZ_NIPR01000059.1 GCF_002872255.1 Companilactobacillus nuruki | reverse complement strand
TATAACTTTATAAAGTTATAAAGGCTCTATCCTTCTCATAAATAAAATAGAAGTATGATTCAACAACTTAATATCTGATAACTTGACAGTATTTAACCAAAAAGCCAACAGGTCCTCATTATCCGGCTTATCTTGAATAGATTCGTAGTGATTATAATATGCTTCAGCAAAATAATTTTGGAAAGATCTAAATATGTAGGCCGATCTATTCTCCGGTCTGGCCTTTTTACTTTTTAGCGTCTTCATGACAATTCTCTTTATTTCGTTAACTATTGTCGTTTATATAAACTCGTTTTTCTCAAAAGTTGTGGTCAAAACAGGGTCGTCTAATCCACACCCTTGACCAGTTTAAACCTTGATTTCTTTGTGTTTAAAAAAGGAAATTTTCTAATCTTCCCTTTTCGACCTTTTTATTTTATCTTGCATTAAGTAATCATCAGTTTTCAGATTTATGTCATCCTCCTACAAAGTGTTAAATGTTATATGCTAAATATATTTAACACTTTGTGGGAGACAATTAACAAACGAGACTTGTCTGATTCTCAATAGAGCCGTACATTTTTAATAAGTCAAAGCATTCTTGGAAGAAGTTTTTAAACGATGTAAACATAACTTTATCCATTGATTCTTGATCATGATACTTTTTACCAACATACAAAATAATTCTAGAAACTTCACGATTGATTCGGTCTTTAATAAATTCATTACTTTCAAACATTGTTGCCGTTCTTGCTAGAGGTTCCTTACGATAATTCAGATCTCGATAAACTTTCTTCTTAGCGTTCATAATCAATTTAGCATAGTTAGTCAGTTTTTTAGCACTTCCGTAAGAAAGACTAACCAAAGTGTCTATTAGGTTTTGAGGCATTCCATATGATAAAAGAGTGCTTTCTTCGGCAGCTATTTCGACATTGTCGATATTTTTGTTAATTTTAGAATTATTAGTATTATTAGAACGTAATTTCAAGTGATTGAAGTTCAAGTAATTAAGTAGACTATTTGTCTTGTTCGAAGAAGACTTTTTGTCCGCAGGTGTTGTATCAGCGCTTTCTACTTGTTGAGGAGCATCTGTTGCAACGTCTTTTTTGGAATGACCTAAGAACTTTTCTTTAACAGCATCAGGCAAAGATGGAAATAATTTGTAAGTTCCGTTAAAGCATTTCTTTCTGAAGATTAATCCTGCTTCAACTAGTTTGTCCATGATTCTTGAGATAGTTTTAGTTGATTGATTGATCAACTCTGCCAAATCGGAATAAGTGTATACAACGTAGTATCGATTTTCTTTACGATCGAAGAAGTCTTCTCCATTTTGGACACTTAAGCCAAGTCGATTATAAATAGCTGAGAAAACTTGAGTTGGATTTCCATTAAGAGATTTGTCTCCTAAATCAATCAATGCAATGTATCCCTTCGGTTCAACAAAATCTTGTTTAGCCCTCTTCATCGCTTCTTGTAGTGTTTTATCGTTAGACATATTATTGTCATCCTTCCATGTTTTTTCATAGAAAGAAAAAAGACTAATGAGCAAATATCCCCACCAGTCTTTTAACGATTAAATAATTGATTTATCTCTGCCTACAATCTATAATAAGAATTAAAGCAGAGCGTTAAAAGTAGTGAGTATGTGTGGAATACTCATTGCCGAATCCTTAATTGTTACCAGCGATTAAGGATTCAACGCTTTTTTCTTTTATATATAGAGTCGTACTTTTAAAAAGTGCGACTCTTTTTTCTGTCTTAAATATATATTCTGTGAAGCATAAAATCAACAAAAATCTTGATATATCAACAACTCATACATTTAACATATAACATTTCACATTTAACATTATATATATAACATAATGTTAAATGTTATGTGTGAAATGTATTTAACATTATGTAAAAGGCTTAACAGAGAGAATCTTTGATACGATAGCTTTCTTGAAAAATATTTATATAAAAATATCGGTAGTTTAGCCTAGAACAAAGTGTTAAATGTTATATGTTAAATACATTTAACACTACTTATACATTGAACCATAAGTATTATTAACACTTATGCAGAGGTGTGTTAATATTGAAGTATAAAATTATTGGGGGAGCTTTTATGACTGCGAAAGTATTATCTTTTTTGAACTTTAAGGGTGGCGTTGGAAAAACAAGTACTACAGCTTTAACAAGTTATAACCTGGCCAAATTAGGTTATAAGGTTTTGGCAATTGATTTTGATCCTCAGGCTAACTTAACATCTTTATTTTTAAAGACTAAAAGTATCAAAACAAATGATGAAATCATTACAATTGAAACTTCACTTATGACAGCTGTGAATGATGATCTTAACTTGAAGGATATTGCAATTTCAATCGATGAGAATTTATCATTGATTCCTAACGCAGTGGACTTCAGTATGTATAACCGATACTTGGATAAGAATATTAAAACTGAGCAGGATAAAGTAGATTTCTTTAAAAATAAGATTGAATCTTTGAAGAAAGATTATGACTTTATTTTTATTGATGTTCCGCCAACAATTTCGTTGCCAAATGACACTGCATTTAATGCTTGTGATCAGATCATCGTCGTTTTACAAACACAAGAAAGATCATTGTCAGGTGCAGAAGTGTTAATTGATTATCTACAAAAAACATTGATTGATGATTTTAATTCTGATGTTGATGTCATGGGTATCTTACCTGTTTTGTCAAAACGTAATGCGGCAGTTGATGAAGAAATTTTAAATTCAGCCGAATCTGAATTTGGTAAAGATAATATTTTCCAGCATAAAATTATGGTCATGGAAAGAATCAAACGTATGGATATGACCGGTATTACCGATAATAAAAAAGACGTTTGGGACAAAAAGGTACATGCAGCATTTACGGGTGTGGCTAAAGAAATAATCGAAAGGTTAGGTGAATAGTCATGGGGATGCTGAAACACGATGACAAAAAAATTTCAAAACCAAAGAAATCTACGCTTGAGCGTGGCACCAAGGTTGTCGTTGAGAACCAAGTAAAGAGAAAAGATGTCGTTGACATGCCAGACTCTGGTGTTACTTTCCCAGTAAATGTTCGAGTGGATAATCATATTAGAAACAAAATATCGGCTCTGTTGAACCTGGGTATGGCGAAATCTCAAAAAGAATTAGTCAAACAGTTGGTTGAGAATGAAATAGACAGATTGCCGGAAAGTGATAAGAGTAGATTTGATAGGATGTTTGAAATTTTGGAAGAAAAAGATAATATGAAGAACTAAATGTTAATAACATTATATATTTAACATTTAACACTTTGTTGAAAGACAACTTAAATCTTCAACATATAAAAAAAGACGTTACTCAGTAACGTCTTTGGAATGGCCCCTTTAGTGGCTGTTCGTCAAATCAAGTTGATGGCGGTTCAAGTTAACAGTTAGACCATAAATGGTCTAGCTGTTTTTTTATTTAGCTGATGAGCTTGCTCGAAGCCAAAACATTTGAATATTTATACGTTCAGTAAAGTTGTTCCAACTACGATATCTAAAG
>NZ_NIPR01000058.1 GCF_002872255.1 Companilactobacillus nuruki | reverse complement strand
ATGGGATGGTAACCTATCTCCCATTTATTCCCGATGGTAGTTGGGGATTAAAAGCAAAGACGCAGTACATTAAAGATGAAAATGGCAAGCAACTTTTAACCAAAAGCGGGTTTCCAAAACAAAGAAAAATTTGGTTGGTTGATTGGGATAAAAAGGAAAAAATTAATGAGTGGCGGCATAATTGGGCAACAAGTGTTAATCAGTCTTTAGCACAAAAAAATATTCCGGATCGGATTAGTGAAAAATCGTTTGTCGATCAAGGGATTCAAGAGACACCTACCCAACACGAAGGCATTAACAGCCAAAGAAAAAATCGAAAAGCATTTAATCAACAAGTTAGAGCGCAAAGAAACGCTCAAGCTAAATATCATAATCTTGACGAAAAGATAAGAAATCATGAACATTTTGACGCGTTAACTGACGAGCTATCGTTCTCTGAAAAACACACAATTAGTCATCTAAGTCAGCAATTGAAAACCTATGTCGATTTAGAACATTTAGATGATAAACAGCGCATGCTGTTTAATTGGAAAAACAGCTTATTAATCAAACATGCCATTGGTGAAGATGTAACTAAACAACTGCTGACTATTGACCAGCAAACGACATCACTAGCACAAGCTAACCAGTTGTTAAATAAAGTGGTGGAACGAGCAACGAAAAAGCTTTATCCGGAACTTAATTTTGAACAGACAACCGCAGCTGAACGACGGGAACTGATTAAAGAAACTAATAGTGAACAAACGATTTTCAAAGGCAGTGAATTAAACGAACGTTTAATGAATATTCGAAACGACTTATTAACCCAGCAATTATTGACGTTTACCAAGCGGCCATATACCAGCTGGCAGTTAGTTAATCAGCAGGCCCAAACAATTGAGAAGCAATTAACCACGGTACTAGCCAAACATGGTCACCAGTTAGACGATTTGAAGCATACTGAT
>NZ_NIPR01000057.1 GCF_002872255.1 Companilactobacillus nuruki | reverse complement strand
CGGAATATTTTTTTGTGCTAAGAACTGATTAACACTCAACGCCCAATTTTTTCGCCACTCATTAATTTTTTCCTTTTTATCCCAATCAACCAACCAAATTTTTCTTTGTTTTGGAAACCCGCTTTTGGTTAAAAGTTGCTTGCCATTTTCATCTTTAATGTACTGCGTCTTTGCTTTTAATCCCCAACTACCATCGGGGTTAAATGGGCGATTGGTTAACATCACATGTGCGTGCGGATTGTCTGAGTGATCGCGATGAATTGCTACGTCAGCTACCATACCTTGATCGACAAAATTTTCTTGCACATATTTTGTCAGTAATTCTTTCTGTTCGGATTCACTTAATTCTACCGGTAAAGCCACGTTAAATTCTTTTGCATACCGTGAGTTTGATTTACGATCGTTCTTTTCAACTTCATTCCATAATTTTTCTCGATCACTGGCCCATTCTGGTGCATTTTTGGGGGTTAAAATAAAGCTTTCTGGAATTACCGATCTGGCATAGAAATATCGGCGACCTTCTTTATCATCAAATAATTTTTCACCACTTCGATAAGCGGCACTGGCAATCGCACTTCGTCCTTTTCCAGCACTAATATTACTAAAACTCATATGAAAAATTGCCATGTAAGTCACCTCTTTACTTTGATTCTATGGGTTTTCTTCTGTTGTCGACATCGGCGACTTCTAATACAGGTTTTTGGGGGGTTAGCACAACATAGAATTTATTCTATGTGTAAGTGCGCATTGACCTCGTTTCACTCATCCTGCTGATTCCCATAAATTTACTTATAGTGTATGCATTCCGCTTCGCTATTTCAACTTCTATCCTTTGATTTAACGTTCTCTGTATGATATAGTGTCGGTGATTATTTTTAATACGATTGGAGGAATCATTATGTCTCAAAGTAACTTAGAAAAACAAGAAGCTAAATTAAAACAGCTTAATCAAAAGATTAAAGCTGAAAAAAATAAAATTGAACAAAATCTCGGTAAGCAAATCATTAGATCAGCCAATTTGGATTATGGGACACTTACTACTCCACAGATTAAAATGATTGCTAAAAAAGTTGCCGCCTTTTTAAATCAAGCTCAAAATAACCGATAATAGTTAGGTGGTAATGACTATGCCTAATCAATATGAAAAACTAGTTGAGCAACAAGCGCGTTTAAAACAAAAAATTGAGCGAGAAGATTTTAAATTACGGCAATCTAAATACTACGAAAATCGGCAAGCCCGCAAAGCCCGTTCTCGCCGATTAATTCAAAAAGGGGCTTTGCTAGAAAAATACTTTCAAGCTGATAATCTCTCGGTTGAACAAACCGAAGAGCTTTTAAAAATATTTGCCGATTACGTTAATGTCCATAAACCAAATAAACTCAAAAACGATCAACCTAATAACTAGGCCGATCGTTTTTATTTTCAGGATTATTTTTTGGCTTAACTTCTAGATTGTTTTTAGCAAAGTCTTTGAAATGGTTTTGGGTTCTTTTACTAATCTCGTCTTCAACTAATTTAAGTTCTAATTTATCCGTTTTTTTTTAGTTGCTTGTACATCTGGTTTAATTCATTAGCACTTAATTTTTTTGTTTGCTCGAATTTGTAATCCTTGAATACCATTATCATATGTCCACTGTTTAATTTTAGTCATGTCATTAGTCTGATAATAATTGGCAATTAGTTCGTTCCATTGATCCCACTTATCTAACGGCACATTGATTAAGCCTGCACCACCGTCAATCATAATTTTATTAGCACTTAAAGTCGCCATCCTTTTGTTCCCGTCCCAAAAGATTTGTTGGCGCATATTATGATACATGACAGTCAATGCTTTATCAGTAATCGTCGTTCGTGGATCAGCCAAGATTTTTTGTAAAAAGGATTGTTCTTGTTTTTCGTTAATTAAAGATGGTTCAAAAAAGTCTTCACTACCTAAATCAACTCCTCCTTTCCCTTGCCGTAATTCTCCCGGTACTAAGGCGTCTTCCGCTGCCACAATCTTGTTGATTTGTTTTTCCATGGTTAACGTTAAAGGGGAATTTTGAGCAGTGATATATTGCCACCCACGCTTTAAATTAACAATCGTCAAAATATCCTCAACAGGTACTCCTGCTACGCTCATACCGTCCATAATAGTTTGTGTTTGTGGCAAAGTGGTATTAACGCCTTCAAAACGAGCATTAGTATGCACTAACTTGGTAAAGTTTGCTCGGGCAAACCGTTGGTTTTCTGCAGCTGTGAATTTATACTTGTCCATATATGTTCGTGTCTTAGCCATATTTTGTGCCTCCTTTATATTTCAGTCACTGATTATTTGACCTGTCCATGTTAAATCACAAAATGCTTTTCGTTGATAATTTGCTCTTGGCGTTTATCTAAGAGGTAAGTGTGTAACGCGTCGGGTCTAGAATTTTTGGTGTTGGAAAGTATTTCCATTCCAAAAGTACTAGGCCCTTTTTGATAACAAAAAAAGGCATCTAATCCTCCCTAGTGCTATGCTTTAAGCGACGAAACTCAAGATAAGCGGGGTAGGAATAGATGTCTCAACTAGATAATACACTTAAATTACTGGGAATTACAGACACAAACATTCAGGTGTTCGGTACTCGTGAGGAATTTCATGGTCGGGGCTCGGGTCGCAAAAAGTATTTGGTCATCCAGGCAGAGCTTACCTACACACTCAGGCGCTGTCCCAGCTGTGGATACAATACGTTGCACCCTAACGGACACAAGCTCACTCATGTCCACATTGCAGTACCCATGGACCGGCCCGTAATTCTAGAGCTAAACAAGCAACGCTGGCGTTGTAGTAACTACCATAGCACTTGTACGGCCACCACTCCAGTGGTATCAACCAACCACGCCATCGGTCACGGACTAGCGACTCATGTGCTGAAGCTAGCCAGTAAATCACTCCCGGCTAAGACTATCGCCAGTCTCACCGGTATTTCGACAAACTCAGTTCAGCGTATTTTGACGGCTAATATTCATCCACACGCGAGCCGCCGGTTACCGATTAATCTATGCTTTGATGAATTCCGTTCCACGCACGGCTCCATATCGTTTATTTGCATTGATGCCGACACTCACAAATCAGTTAAAGTACTTAGCGGCCGCCTTAATAGAACCATCAAACAGTTCTTTCTTAGTCAGTACAGCACCGCAGAACGGGCCGCGGTTCAACGCGTCATCATGGACATGAACGCCTCCTATCAGGCATTCGTGCACGAACTATTCCCTAACGCCGAACTCATTATTGATCGGTTCCACATTATTCAATTAATGGGCCGGACGATGGATACCATTCGCACTCAATGTTTAAAGCAACTCGACAAGCATTCGCGGGAATATAAAGTACTGAAATCACTATGGCGCCTATTCCACAAGGCCAACCCTGACGCACAAAAGAGCCGCTACCTCTTCGGCCTGAATGAGTACTCGACCGAACAGAACGCTATTGGTATTGGAACCGATACGTTTCCGGCCTTCAAAACAGCTTATGAAACCTACATCGATCTCCACGATGCTTTGATGGGGCGTCACGCTGATGAACTCAAGAATATCATCACTAACTATCAGCCTAACGGCAAGCCCCTAGATACGGCCATGCATACCCTACGAAAGAATCTTAATGGAGTAATTAACGCCGCCAAATCGTCCTACTCTAACGGACCGATAGAGGGCATCAACCGTAAGATCAAGGAGCTCAAACGTGCTTGTTATGGCTTCTCCAATCAGGCCAATATGTTCACACGCGTCTACCAGCTGATTGCCTGATTATCTACCACAATAACGTCACGATGGTAGGCTTATTTTTTATGCCTTCAAGTACGATATTCAGACAACACACCAGATTAAACGCCGCAACTAATAAAACAACAAAAAAGATCTCCCACACGAGGAGATCTCCAAAGGATAGAAACTATCCTTCAACACCATTTGACAAACTTCCATAAAATGGTCTGATCTCAGTAAAGTACTGAGATCAGACCATTAATTAAAACTAAATATAATTTTTCTAACTTAGTTGTTGCACTTAAACTACTGCATACTCATTTTTCAGTCTTACTTAATCTGCCTCGATGATAAATTTTCTTTTGGATTAAGTATTGATCCTGATTTTGAGTAATAAATAACGGAGAACTTTCTTCTATGACATTGCTAAACTCCAAACCATACCATGAAATAGGTGAGGCCGTAATTTTCTGCAAATAGATGCGCCCGCCAATCAATCTTCTATCTAACGAGCTTAACTTATCATTGACAATTAAATCTGCTGGTTGTTCCTTTATAATAACAAACTTAAAGTCGCCGACTTTCCGTTGTCGCTCTGTTGAATACGTGGGTATTTGTGGTTCTAAAATACCTTGTTCCACTAGATTATTTACAACTTGATGTAAATAGACACTAACGGATTGAGATTTCCTAAACCCTAAGTAAAATTGAACGTTAACAACATTATGCGTCTCAAGTAAATCAACTGTATAATTACTTTCATAAGGTGCATTGGTTTCATTGACTGTAACAAACCAATAAACTTTAGCTCTTTTAGGTTGTGTGTCGAGAATAGAATACATGGTACTACGCTTAATTTGGTAATCACCCTTAATTTTAGTCATATACACTAAGTTAGTCGTGAACAAAGGTACTGTATTGTCTGCGCTTAATTTAGAGAGTTGATCACGATAGTCAAGAAGTGAAACATACTCGCTTTCTTTCTCATAATGGTCTCTTCGTTTATTTCCAAAGTACCAAAGCCACATAATATAAAGAATGCCCAACATGATTGTTAACGTAACATAACCGCCATGAATAAACTTAACCAAACTTGAAATTAGAAAGATTAACTCAATAAAACCAAAAAACAAGGCAATTATAAGTGCTGTTCCCTTAGCCAGGTGTTTCTTTAAGAATTCATGCAAAAGCACAGTAGTCATAAGCATGGTAATAGTGATCGCTAAACCATACGCGGCCTCCATTTTTTGTGAACTACCAAAGAACCAGACTACACTAATTGTTATTATACATAATATCCAGTTAACAGTTGCAATATAAATTTGATTTTTTATATTACTTGGATGTCTAATAACCATTCTAGGTAAAAATTTTAAGCCAATTGCTTCATCGACTAAAGTATAAGAACCCGTAATCAACGCTTGAGAGGCAATAATTGCAGCGAGTGTGGCTAGCAAAATGCCAACTAGGCGCCAAGTTCCGGGGAGCATTTCATAAAAGGGATTTAAGTTCGATAAGTTCCTGTAAGCAGTATCACCTGCATGTCTAATTATCCAAGCACCCTGACCTAAGTAATTTAAAAATAGGGTACTATATACTAGTGGCCATGTTACATAAATATTCTGCTTGCCAACGTGACCCATATCGGAATATAAAGCCTCTGCTCCTGTGGTTGCCAAAAAGATACTTCCAAGTATAAAGATTCCCACTTTGTTAACTGGACTGAATAGTACCCTAATTGCATAATAAGGAGAAATAGCCTTCAATATCATTGGATAATTGATTAGATTAACGATTCCAAAGACAGCCAAAAAGCCAAACCATAAAATCATCACTGGTCCAAAGGATTTCCCAATCACACCTGTTCCAAAACGTTGAATCATAAATAATACGAGTAGAACAACTGTTGTGATAATCAAGACGTTATGTTGAGAATTACTAAACACCACAGGGCCAAGGTGTTGTTTTTTTAATCCCTCAATGGCTGAAGTCACAGTTACTGCAGGAGTTAATGTTCCATCGGCCAAAATGGCCGCCCCACCAATCAAGGCTGGCCAAATTAACCATTTTGAATTTTTTCGAACCAATGCATATAAAGCAAAAATTCCGCCCTCACGCTTATTATCGGCTTGCATTGCAATGACAACATACTTCAACGTTGTAATGATCATTAATGTCCAAAAAATCAACGAGATCGATCCAATCACGTAATTGGGAGAAATATTTCCCATTTTACCGGCGTCACCAATCAATGCATTCATAACATACAATGGTGAAGTGCCAATATCACCGTACACAATTCCTAAAGTAACAAGTGCCCCCGCAAAAGAAACACGTTCTAGTTGCTTATTCATGTTTGCTTGCCTCCAACGCTAATTATTGAAATATAGCACTGCAAAATAGTAAGCCTAAACACGAAGAAAAGCAACTATGCCAGCAGTGGCTTAGTTACTTTTTATCTAATAAAAGATCGTCCGCAACCGGCCAAAGTAAAGTGCTCCATAATTGTTAGACAAGAAATCTAACAGTTATGAAGCACTTTTTCTATGGTCAAATATAGTTCAGAATTAAAAGCAGAAGTCGTTAGTGAATATCTTCAAGGTGACATTAGTATCAGTCTTCTTTCAAAGAAACGTAACTTGCCTCGAATACAAGTAGGTAGATGGGTACAAAACTTTCGTTTGAGCGGCGCAGACGCTCTTAAACGAAGAAGAGTTAAATGAAGTTTCTCAGTTGAGTTTAAAGTTGATGTGATAAATTACTATCAAACTCATGATGAAACTTTAGCCGAAGTATCCGCAAAATTTGATGTTAATTCTTGTCAAATCAGTCTTTGGAGGACAGCCTTCAATCAGTATGGTATAGAAACCTTGAAGCCTCATCCGAAAGGCAGAAAAACCAAAGTGAAACATAATAAGAAGAAATTACGTAAGTTAGTAAACAAGAACGAAATCGATCAACTTCGTGAAGAATTGACGAAAAAGAATCAAGAATTATATGATGCAAAATTGGAGAACGAAATCTTAAAAAAATCAATGACCCTGTTCGGAACCTCAAAGGACGAAAGAAAACACAAATAGTTGATCAGATCAAGGTCGAACAAGAGTCTCTTCCGAAATCTAACCGGTATAAAGTCGGCGATATTCTTAAGACCATTGGACTTAAGAAAGCGACTTATCATGATGAACGTAAACGTATCAAAAATTATGTAGATAAGTATGAAGATGTAAAAGTAGAGATACTAAAAATTGCCGAAAGCGGAAGATATCGCGGACGTCTAACCTACGGTTATCGTCGCGTTCAAGAAGAGCTCATTAAATTAGATATCCATCTATCAGACGCCGTAGTGCGTCGTTTGATGGATGAATTAAATGTTCAAGTAAGCCTTTATAACCGCCACAGAAATGGTAGATATTCATCTTATAAAGGTACAGTTGGAAAAGTGGCCCGTAACGTTCTACATCAGCATTTTAATGAAACCGTACCTTTCAAAGTATTACATACCGATGTTACACAAGTACGCTTGGCCGATACTAAGTGGGCTTACGTTTCAGCTATTACTGACGAAGCAAGCAAGGAAGTTTTAGCATTTCAAGTAAGTAATAGTCCTAACAGTAAACTAATTATGGATACACTCGATGAACTCACAGAAAATATTCCGGAAGGAATAAAATCAATAATTCATTCAGATCAAGGTTGGCATTATCAATTGAATTACTATACCGATAAACTCTATGAAAAAAAATTTATACAAAGCATGTCTCGTAAGGGAAACTGTCTTGATAATGCGCCAATTGAAAGCTTCTTTCATCTTCTTAAAACAGAATGTCTTAATGGATTTCCACAGTGTAAAGATATTGGAGAATTCAAGGAAATCACAAAGAATTACGTCGATTGGTTTAACAATCGACGAATATCACAGAAAACAAAAGGCATGACTCCCTGCGAATACAGGGAAGATGCCTTAGCAGTTTAAAAATATTCAATTTTGTCTAACTTTTGTGTTGCACTTTAGATATCGTAGTTGGAACAACTTTACTGAACGTATAAATATTCAAATGTTTTGGCTTCGAGCAAGCTCATCAGCTAAATAAAAAAACAGCTAGACCATTTATGGTCTAACTGTTAACTTGAACCGCCATCAACTTGATTTGACGAACAGCCAAATTAAAAT
>NZ_NIPR01000056.1 GCF_002872255.1 Companilactobacillus nuruki | reverse complement strand
ATGTGGCGCGACGGTAGTGTGGTACACTTGTTGTATAAAGAGTGGTATCAGGTGTAGCGGAGTTGTATAAAGCTGCATATAGACATGGGCCTAGTGGTACTGGTAAATAAACGTGTGTTAGTTGATGTTGTGCATTTTTTTTTTTCAAGCAGAAGGTGGCATACGATTTGCTCATGAGTCACGTGGGCTCGGAGATGTTTATAATAGACAGTCCATAGGCACTACTTTTTATCTTTACATACATCTGGTTACTGTTCCTATAAAGGTAACCTTGGGAAAATAGCTCCTAATACACTCAAACAGAAATTCACTGAGACAGAACCATTAAAAGTACTACATACGGATGTAACTCAAATACGTTTGCGTAAAGACAAATGGGGTTATATATCCGCCGTGCTGGACCAGGTCAGCGGCGAAATATTATCTTATTCAATAAGTTTGAGCCCTAATAAATTACTAATATTAGATACTCTAGAAAAATTGAAGCAAAATATAGTTCCCTCTTTAAAGCCAATCCTTCACTCTGATCAAGGATGGCATTATCAACTTAAATATTATCGAGATACCCTAAAAACAATGGGTATTGAACAAAGTATGTCTCGAAAAGGCAATTGTCATGACAATGCCCCAATTGAGGGCTTCTTTAATCTGCTAAAAAGAGAATGTCTTTATAGGTATAATATCGATGACCTAACCGAATTAAAGAACTTAGTCGCTAAATATATCAATTGGTACAACAATAAACGTATTTCTTTAAAGAAAAATGGATTGTCCCCTGTAGAATACAGGGAACAATCCATGATTTTTTAAAACTTATAAAAATGTCTAACTTTTTTATTGCACTTCAGATTATGAAACTGCCGCTGCCGTCCTTTTTGAATATGTGCATGCTTTCTACAATAGGAAGAGAATTCATAGTTCACTGGGCTACCAGACCCCCTTACAAGTTGAAATTGCAACACTTACGAGCCAAATGGCCGCCTGATTTAATGCTTTCCAGGGTTCAAATAAGTTATTAATCGCGATTAATGATTTATTTGAGCTGTGGAAGGTAAACGCGGTTCTGAATGTCTCTTAAAATCTGTCTCAAATATTGACTTCAATCCAGCTTGACGAGCAGGGGGGATATTGTCATACTTATTAAGAATAAATTAAAAGATTTTTTTAGAATTGTTGACGAAAAAATCATAATAATAGGAAGCGTTATTCTTATGTCTGATGGTGCTGTGGGATCCTAGTTTTAGTCGCCCTCTTCTTTGCGGGGGTGGCCTGGCACAACCTCAAGACCACCACGGGTGGCATGTACAACAGTGCCGGGATGTACAGGCCTTTGGCAAGCCACTGAGCGGAATAATGTTGGATTTGATGAAATGGTTGAATTAGATCTTGAATACATCCAAGATGCCAGTGTAATGAATGATTTGAATATTATTTTGAAAACTGTTGCCATAATTTTTAAACCAAATGGATCATATTAAGTGACGAGGGAAAATATGAGTAAAAAAAAGGTATTATTCTTTGTAGAGGCCATGGGTGGCGGTGTTTTCACATATATTACCAATTTAGCTAATGGATTATCAGAAGATTTTGATGTTTATGTAGCATACGCTGTTCGAAAACAGACGCCCATTAATTATAAAGACTACTTTAATAAAAATGTGCATTTAATTAAGGTCAACAATTTTACTCGTCAAATATCAATTCACGATATAAAAGCTTTCTTTGAAATCAAAAAGATATGTAAAAATGTTAACCCGGATATAATTCATTTACACTCATCTAAAGCTGGTGTATTGGGAAGATGGGCTTTTAATGGGAAAAATATTCCTGTTTTTTATACTCCTCATGGATATAGCTTTTTGATGTCCAATATTAGTCCTTTTAAGAAAAAGTTATATAGATTTATGGAATTTATTTCTGCTAAAAGAAACTGTACAACAATCTCATGTAGTGTTGGTGAAAATCGTGAAACTCAGAAGTTAACTTCGCGTGCTTTTCATGTTGATAACGGTATAAATGTTAAAGATATTGATGCTGTTCTTAATAATCAGGATTCAAATAAGAATAAAAGTAAAGTAGTATTTACAATTGGAAGAATCTCGACACAAAAAGGGCCCAAGGTTTTTAATAAAATTGCTGAGAGCTTACCTAATACTAAATTTGTTTGGATAGGTAATGGGGAACTTCGATCTCAGTTAACATCACCTAACATTGAAGTAACCGGATGGAAAAATAGAAGTGAAGCATTAAAGTTGGCTTCAAAATATGGAATTTTTCTATTAACATCTAAGTGGGAAGGATTGCCAATGTCACTTTTAGAATCTATGTATATGAAAAAAGTATGCGTGGTTTCGAATGTAAGTGGGAATAATAATGTCATTGTTAATAAAGAAAATGGTTATCTTTGTAACTCAATTGACGATTACGCTGGCACCATTAAAAGATTGTTGGTAAATATACCGGATAAAGTTGTGGATAATGCTTATGAAGATGTAATAACACATTATAATTCCACTGTGATGGCAAAAAGCTATGCTGATATTTATAGGGAAGCATTGAAAGAAAAGTAATGTTAAATTAAAGGAAAACAATGAAAAGGAAAATCAAAATACTTCACGTCCAAATTACAGATAATTACGGTGGGATAGAGTCGTTATTGACTAATATTTATTCGGATATTGATCGGAAAAAATTCAAGTTTGACTTTATAACAACGGCTAAAAAGCCGTATCAGGATAAATTAAAGAGCTTAGGTGCAAATATTTATTTAATGCCTTCAATTAAGAACACTGTTTTATATATTAAAACATTTGATCATGTGCTAGATAATAATTACGATATTGTGCATTTTCATAAAAACTCTGCCGCTAATATCATTCCTATCTTATTAGCCAAACATCATTCAAGCCATCCTAAAATAATTATTCACTCTCATAATACATCTCCTAGTGTGAATAACGCGGCTTTGACATTTTTACATAAGAGTAATCGTTGGCTTGTCAATCTTATGGCAGACAAAAAAGTGGCATGTGCTAATGTTGCGGCTAAATGGATGTTTGGTACATTAAATAATGTTCAAATAATTAATAATGGAATTGATATAAATAAATTTACTTACTCAGGCCAAGATAGAGACTTGATTAGGGAAAAGTTGGGTATTTCACCTAGTGATCTTGTTTTAGGAAATGTCGGCCGGTTTAGTGAACAGAAGAATCAATCATTTCTAATAGACATTTTTGGTGAAGTTAAAAAAGCTGTGCCTAATTCTAGACTTATATTAGTTGGAGATGGCTTATTGCTAGATAAAGTGAAACAAAAAGCTAAGAAGCTTGGCCTAACATCTAAGATTAATTTTGTAGGGAAGCAGTCTGATATTCCTGCATACTTATCAGCAATGGACGCGTTTGTAATGCCGTCTTTATATGAGGGATTACCAATATCTGCTGTTGAAGCGCAGTCAGAAGGATTAGATGTCTTCTTAGCAAATACGATAAGCAAAGAAGTTGTCTTGACTAAAAACGTTAAAATGTTTTCTTTAGATGAAAGGCCAAAGGAAATAGCAGGTATGATATTAAAGAATATTAAATTTAATGATCGTAAGAATGATGCAATAACGGTTAAGAATTCCAACTATGGTTTGAATACTACAATAAAGAAGTTCATTGATTTATATCAGGGATTATAATATGACAAGAAGAATTAAAGTGATGCACTTTGTTTCTGGATTAGGAAACGATGGTGTAACACAAGTTATAAAAAATTATACTAGTAGACTAAATCGACACTATGATATCGACAATATTATTGTTTATCAGCATCATGTAGACCGCGCTAAATTAGCAGAACTTGAAAGAATTGGTAATCGTCTTTATGAAATACCCTATAAATCGGATCATCCTTTTGCTAATTTGCGTGATACGTATAAGTTGATAAAAAAAGAAAAGCCAGACATAGTTCATGCTCACATGAGTTTACTAAGTTTTTATCCGTTGTCTATTGCCTGGTTGTTGAGGGTTAAAGCGCGTATTGCACATGCACACATTGCACAAGATAATGTTAATCCACATTTAGCAAAAATTTTTAAAAGATTAAATTTAATTTTTGCTAATCATTATATTGCGTGTGGACAAGCGGCGGGAGAATACTTATTTAATGGGCATGACTTTGATATAATGTATAATGCCATTGACCAAGATAAGTATAAATTTGATCTAGAAAAAAGAAAGGGACTTCGGAAAAAATTAGGTATCTCAGACGAAACCATTGTATTTGGTACCTTAGGGCGATTAACAAAACAAAAAAACCAAGGATTTCTGATTGACGTTTTTAATCGTTATTGGAAGGTCAATGAGGATTCCAAGTTGATTATTGTTGGAGTTGGTGAATTAAAGGATAAGCTCACTCAAAAAATAAAAGCGAATAATCAAGAGGATAATGTTATTATAGTTTCTGGCACAAATGATCCAGAGAGTTATTATTGTGCGTTTGACTATTTTATGTTGCCTTCGCTATATGAGGGGTTACCCGTTTCAGCCGTGGAGTCTCAAGCGAGTGGTGTAAATATGATTTTATCGGATAATATTGATAAAGAAGTAAGATATAATAACAATGTCGTTTTCGTTCCGATTAATCATGGTGTAGATCCATGGATATCAGCAGTGAATAAATTAAAACCAAGTTATAGAGAAAAGCCATCTAAAGATAATAAATATAATATAGAAAAACAATACTCAAAAATCTATCGATTATATTTAGACTTTATTAAAGATTAAAAGAGAAAAAGATGAATAAAAAAATAGGATTATTTTTACCTTATTTCGGTAAATTCCCAAATTATTTTAGGTTATGGATTAAAAGTGTAGCAATTAATCCTGAGATACAGTTTATATTAATTACAGACCAAAATTTAACTGCCACGTTGCCTTCTAATCTGCGTGTTATAAAGAAAGAATTTAAAGATATTCAACGGTTAATAAAAGATAAGTTTAATAAGCTGGATATTTCATTGGATAGTCCTTATAAATTGTGTGATTTTAGGCCAGCATATGGTTACATTTTTGATAATCTAATTGAGAAATATGGACTTGATTATTGGGGGTTCTGCGACCCAGATGTTATATGGGGGAGAATATCAGAGTTTCTTAAGAAGAAAAGCTTCTATGAAAAAAATTATGATAAAGTAGGATATTTAGGACATTTTCAATTCTTCTCGGTTAAAGAAAAAATGTTGTTTACAGAAATAATCGATGATGAAAAGTTTCGCAATTATAAGTATGTTTTTACTCATAAATATGCATATCATTTTGATGAGGAAATTGGTATTGGATTAATTGCAAAAAAAAGAATCTAAATATATTAAGTTTTGAAGATGAACCACCTTATGCAGACATTTTAATTAATTCTTATCAATTTTATACTTATAAAAATGCTTCAGATTTTTCTTTACCACGATACTTCAATTGGAATGAACAGTATGGATTAACTCAAGTCACTTATGATGGATGCATTTATAAGATGACGCTCAAGATTTATGTTCATCTACAAAAAAGAAATATGGATGTAAAAATAAATCAATTTAGTAAGGAATATTATATTATTCCAAATGAATTTATTTCAACTGATCAATTTCATCAAATAGACCTAAGTAAAACATTACAGGACCAATTTTATCTTGATTTTTATGTAAATAAAATAGAAAAATTAATAAAGAAATTTTCTATTGGACAAATTAAACATACTTATCATTTTCAGAAATTATTAAATAGTTACTATAAATAAAAAGGGGAAAAATGATTAGTTTGTCGAAAAAAAACATTTCAAAGTATCCATTGTGTTTCTTTTTGCTATTGATGACAATCTTTGTAATGTTATTGAATAATAGTGGGTTAAACAATTACTCAACTATTAGTATATGGATAGGATTTATAACAAACTTAGTACTTATATTCATTTCATTTTATGTTAATGGAATAGATTTTATAACGTTTTATTTAATTTGTACAACGGCATTATTATTCCCAATAATGATTCAATACTTCACAAATTCCTCCTATGGAGATTTGTCGCTAAATCTTGTGT
>NZ_NIPR01000055.1 GCF_002872255.1 Companilactobacillus nuruki | reverse complement strand
GAAAAAAAGAGTTAGATCTAGTTGAATTAAGATTCAATAATAAAAAGAATCTGACAATTGTTGTAAATAATTTAGTGGCAGTTCTTTTTACATTTGTTGCGTTTCCGAGATTAGAATTTTCTAGCAGTGCCAATGAAAGATTTAATATGCTCCTGCCGGGACATGCTTGGAATCAACTGGCAATTGTAGCATTGATTTTTAATTTTCCTTATTTACGAAAGAAAACTTCAGTAAAGTTAACGTATTTGTTTGTTGTTAGTTGGTTTCTAATAAACGGAGAGCGTGCAGACATTACAGGCTTAGTTTTTGGTATTACTATTTATATATTAATGAAGAAAAGTGGTCAAAAGGATCTTGGTAAGATATTACGTGCTTTTTTAATTTTTCTGTTTTTATTTTTATTTCTGGTATTGCTTAACAGTATTGCCACACTCCGAAATGGACAAGAGGTTACGTTTCTTAGTGAAGTTAAAGGATTATTAACTACTCCAACGACATCTGATGTGGGATACCTTTTTAATGTTGCGATTGATTATGAACAGTGTTTTGGAACTTTAAAAGGCCAACTTTTAAAGGCAAATTTAATTTCTGCAATACCTTTTACTTCACCTTCAGGATTCAATACTTTTACTGAAGCAGTTAAATATGTTAATCCTGGTGGAGAACCTATATTGGCGATGCCCATTATGGATTTTGGAATTAAAGGAATTTATTTTGTATCTATATTAGATTTCCTCTTTTTCAGAATTTTTGTTCAATATAAAAATCTATTTTTTAAATATGAGTTTATTTTGATGCTTAGTTCCATTCCAAGAATGGTTTGGTATGGAAGAAGTTATACTTATAATAGTATTTTATTTTTTGTTCCCATTTTATTTATCGTGAATTACTTTATTGATAAATATAGAATATAGCAAGTAGGTTAAAATTTATGAAACTAAAGATAAGTAAATCAGCTAGTAATATTTCACTGTTGTATATTATGAGTATTACACAAGTAATCTTGCCGCTAGTAACGTTACCATATTTAGCAAGAATTTTTACAGTATCAAATTATGGTGTCATTAGCTATGTAAAATCTGTAGTGGTTTATGCTAATTTGATAATGCAATTTGGCTTTTTGATATCAGGAACACGAGAAATTGTTGAAGCAAAAGGAAATATAGAAAAAATTGGGAAAATTGTTGGAAAGATTACGCAAGCAAAACTGTTATTATCTGTAATAGCTTTTATTGTCCTTTTGATAATGATTAAAACCATTCCTATATTGAACAAACATGCTATATTTACAATAATAATGTTTTGCCCACTTTTTTTAGATACTTTTATATATGAATATCTCTTTCGTGGTCTAGAAAAAATGAACATAGTAACAATGAGGTATCTAATTTCTAAAGGAATTGCGGTAGCACTTACTTTTGCAATTATAAGAAATAATGGTGATTTAAGCAAATTACCATTATTAGATGTTTTAGGCTCATTGATTGCAGTATTCTGGGTAAATTTTGAAATAAAAAGGCTAAAAATAAAAATAACTTTTGATAGTTTTAATAATGTTATAAGCGCCTTACGTGAATCAAGTATATATTTTATATCAGATATGTCAGGTACAGCTTTCAATGCTCTAAATACGGTTTGTGTTGGGATCTTTTTATCAGCACGCGATGTCGCCTTTTGGGCATTAATAATGCAATTCATTGGTGCTATTCAAAGTTTGTATAACCCAATTCAAGATGGAATATATCCTGAAATGGTTAAAAAAAGGGATTTAAAATTATTCAGAAAAATTATTTTGTTTTTCAGTCCTTTAGTTCTATTAGGATGCTTAATAACATTTCTAGGAGCCCCACTGATACTTACGATCGTAGGGGGAGAAAAATATAAAGCGGCTTCTTTTTTGATGCGATTATCTGTTCCTTTGCTTTTTATCTTATTTTTGACTATTTTGCACGGATGGCCCCTGCTAGGACCAATAGGCAAAGTTAAAGAAGTAACATTTTCTACTGTAATGGGGGCTGTTTGCCAGGTTATGGGACTTGTGATCTTGGTGTCCTGTCATTTAATGACGCTGTTTTGGATAATGGTCCTAAGGACTTTAAGTCAAGTAGTAATCCTACTTATGCGCTTAGGATACTTTAATAAATATAAGTATCTTTATAATAAAAAGAAATGATTGTGAGGAGTCAAAATGTTTTTTTTTCATCGCTTGAATATGACTTTGAGAAGATGGCTATTAATTGGCTATTATAAGTTTATTTTCGGTAAAAAAGTAATTTTTAAACGTGGATTTAGATCCAGAGGGTGTTTTTCGTTGTTTGTAACAGATAAAGCGCAAATTGTTTTTGGAAAAAATGTCTTTGTAAACAATGGCTTGTCTATTTCAGCAAATAAATCCGTTATTATTGGTGATAATAGTATTCTTGGAGAAAATGTTAAAATCTATGATCAAAATCATAGATTTAGAAATAAGAAAGTAACAATTTCTAAGCAAGGCTTTAATACTTCCGAAGTTAGTATTGGAGAAAATTGTTGGATAGGGAGTAATGTAACTATTTTAAAAGGAGTTCATATTGGAAATAACTCTATAGTTGGTGCTAACTGCCTAATATATAAAGATATTCCAGAAAATTCTATCGTAAAATTACATGAGGAACTTACGATTACTACTTATTAATGCATAAAAGATTTCTGAATTGTATAGAAATAGGGAATGCCTTCCCTTATGATATTTAGTAACCACAGAAAACATCACAGGAGGCCTTCCCCATGAATGAACTTACCACAGAACTTATCGCTGCACTAGCCCAAAAGCAAGATTTGGACGAAGTTTTTCGTCACCACCTCGAAATTGCGATTAACCAGCTGCTTCAAACCGAATTGGCAGAGTTTTTGGGTTACGAACTTAATTATCTTGGGACAGTTTACTTTAATAAATATTGCAATTTTAAGAGGATTTACAGAATTTGTTTTATTAACTTCAAGATCGGTATATTGTTGGCGTTACCGGCAAGAATTTAGTGATTATGAAAATGGGGTTATTTAAATCAGATACTAATGCGATGAATTCTTGTTTAGGCTCACAAAATTTTTTTAGGGGGAAATAATATTTGATATCAAGAAAATTTATATTTACGTCTTATGGAATGTCTTTTTTTTCACTGTTCACTTTTTTTTATTGTTTATACAGTAATTCTAATGATCTTTATCAATATCTTTTTATAATTCCATTAATTTATTCAATTGCTAATATTACATTTACTGTTTTTTTAATCCGCACAGAAACATATGGGTTAAATATAATTTTTTATGTAGCCTATGTACTAATATTTATTAGATATGTGTTGACCCCCTTTTTCACTATCTTCTCAGGTAAATTTATTTCCTGGGGCTGGGGACCTAATCCTTTAAAAGAATCAATGCTATTTGCTGAGATATTAATGAGCTTAGAGCTAATTATCATTTATTGCACACAATATTTTTCTATAAAATACTATAGTAAAAGATATAGAAATATTTTTAATAATCAAGCGAAGTCTTTTACTAAGAATAATTGTGATCACTTATTGGTATTATCTGTTTATGCTCTTTTTTCGGGCACTCTTGTATTGTGTTTTCAACCATCTCTGTTATCCATCGGTTCCTTAATAAAAAATGCTATCACAAATGATCCCACTATTTTTACTGGGAATAATAATTTATATGGTGCGTTCACTATTCTTTCAGATACTTTTAAAAAAGTAATAGTGATTATTTTATTTATACTATTACATAAATCATACATAAAAAATAAAGGCCATTTATATTATTTTCATCTATTTTGGGGAATATCCATAATCCTTTTAAGTGTACTTTTGAATATGGGTTACAATCGCTTAAGAATTATTTTTGCACTTGTTTTGGGCTTGTATTTTACTAGATATATTTTGGGGAAAATCCCGCTAACATTTTATGTAGTTTTAAGCATGGGCTTAATAATTCCGGTAATTTTAATTTCGATTAATAAATTTTCTTATGCTCTTTCTTTGAGTACTAGTCCTGTAAAATCAGTGATTGCAACTATGAGCGGGCAATTTCAAGATTATTTTTCAGGACCAAGGTTAGTTGGCCAAATGATAGATATGAAGAAATATGGCAGCTTTAATATTAATATAAGCACATTTATCAATGACTTTACCGGGAGTTTACCTTTCATTTCAAATTATGTAAATCAGGCAAATCGGATTAACTATTACTTTAATATTTTTAATGGTATGAGTAATCAATCACTGATTGCTCCGATTTCGGGAATAGGATATGTTTACTTTCCTGCGTTTCCTTTTTTGTTTTCTATAATTTTTGAGCATTATGTTATTAAATTAGATTTTTTAATGACTAGATCAAATAAGATATCATATAAATATATATATGCATATATGGGTTATGTTTGTTCCATGTGTATGGGATATAGTACACAAAACATATATGCTGAATTTATAAGTGATTTTATTCCTTTAATCATTCTATTAAAATTAAATGATGTGACATTTAAAGCAAGGATGGGAGAAAATAAGGGCAAATTTCTTATTGGTATGAATAATACTAAAAACAATTAGAGATTTTAAAATAGGAGTAGTATATGAAATTTTCTGTAATTGTACCTGTATATAACATAGAGAATTATTTATCAATGTGCATTGATAGTGTTTTAAAGCAACGGTTTTATGATTATGAATTGATTTTAATTGATGATGGCTCCACAGATCATAGTGGAGAAGTATGCGATCAATATTCCAAATTGCATAAACAAGTTAAAACGATACATAAAGAGAATGGAGGCCTCTCAGAAGTACGTAACCTTGGAATAGGTATGTCTAGCGGAGAATATATCATATTTCTTGACGGAGATGATATGCTCAAAAATGATGCATTATATAATATATATTCCTTAATTAATAATCATAATTATAATGTTATTATTGGAAATAGAACAAATTGGTGTCCTGACAATGAATACGTTAGTTATGATCTTACTGAATTTCAACAAAATGGTATTAATACTATGAGCTCTTTATGTGAACATATAGTAAAAAGGGGATTACAACTTCCATGGCCAGCATACCAGACTATATATAATAGGATGTTTTTACTAAAATCCCACGTTAAATTTAATATTAAGAATTCTGGGGCAGAAGATGCCGAATTCTTTTTTGAAATTATTCCAAAAATACATTCATTTAAAGTCACATCGTTATCTTTTGTAAATTATCGTCTTAACCGGGAGGGATCTATAAATAATACAAAAACGTATAAAACAGTAATAAGTCAGTTACTAACTTTTAGAAAAGCGTACAATAATGCTAGTGGTTTTGAAACCCCAAAGTTGATGAAGATGTATTTTGCTAATTGTTATACTAGTATAGCACCTCAAGCAATCTTAATCCAAAATAGCCATGACAGGGCAACATGCATAAATTTTATTAAAAACAATAAAAATATTATTCAATCTTCTAACGGCTTTAAATATGTATTAGCTAAAATAATATGGCATATTTTTGGGTACAAAGCAGGTTCTCAAATAATTTGGAAGTTAAGCTTTAGCTTTAAGAGAATTAGGGACCATTTTAATATAGTTAATATTCGAAAATTTTAACGTTACTTGTGCAATAGAGAGAGTAAAATAAATAGGGAAATATTAGGTAATACTATATGAATAGAAAAAGTTTATCCATTAGAAATGCAGCCTATGGATTTTTATCACAAGGAATCATAATAATAGGACAATTTACTTTACAAACTATTTTTATCAAAAACCTATCCATTAGCTATTTAGGTGCAAATGGACTTTTTACAAATTTGATAAGTTTCTTATCTTTTGCTGAATTAGGTATTGGAAGTGCAATTACATTTTCGTTGTATAAGCCATTGGCGTTAAGTGACTATCAGCAAGTTAATTCGGCATTTTAAGCAGATCTTTGATTAATTTGGGATAGGTCTGATGCCAGTTGTTGGCGAACTCATTCAGTTTCAGTTCGGCTGCTTCACGGTTGGCGGCCCGATGAACTTGTTTAAAGTCACTGATCACGGCCTTGCGGTCTTTTACGCGAACTTTGTTCATCAGATTCCGCCCAACATGAACCAGGCAACGTTATCGTTTGGCTTTAGGGAAATGCCGATTCAAGCCTTCATCCAAACCAACAGCACATCTTTAACGCCCTGCTTGATCAAGGTTCCCAGCAGTTCAGTCCAGATTCCAGTCGATTCCGTTGGCGCCACTTGGTAGTTCAGCACTTCTTTCGTACCATCTGGACGAATGCCAATCGCAATATGAACGGCTTCTTTTTGAACGGTATCCCGCTTTAACGGCAAGTAAGTGGAATCTAAGAAGATGGCCGCATATTGTGAAGCCAGTCGACGTTGCTGGAAAGCTTGAACCTGTTCATTGACGGCTTTAGTCATGTTGGAAACCGTAGCTTTGGAGTAGTGAGCACCGTACATTTTCTCAATGAGTTCGGCAATTTCAGCAGTGGTAATTCCCTTAGAGTATACAACTGAATGACCGTTGTTTCTAAATTATCACTGTGCCGACCGTAGGCTGGCAAGGTATGATTTTCAAACCGGCCATTGCGATCTCGAGGTAAGTTGGCCGTACTTCGTATCAAACGAGCGCTCATAACTGCCGTTGCGGTTATTACCAGTGTTAATCCCAGCGTATGAGTAGCGTTCGTAACCCAAAAACTCTGCCAATTCGGTTTGAAGCAGCTGGTTAATCGCAATTTCGAGGTGGTGACGAAAAACTTCGTCCAAATCTTGCTTTTGGGCTAGTGCAGCGATAATTTCTGTGGTAAGTTCATTCATGGGGAATGCCTCCTGTGATGTTTTCTGTGATTACTAAATATCATAAGGGAAGGCATTCCCTATTTCTATACAATTCAGAAATCTTTTATGCATTTACACAAGATATTTTACGCTCTCAAAAGATTTGTTAAAGTTCCGTTATTACTACTTTTTTGTGATAGTTTTGATAAAAATGCTTATAATTGAAATTTAGTTTTCAAAAATATGTATTTAAGGAAGAATTTATAAATTATCGCAATATTTTTAATTCAATTAATAATGAAAGTAGATGATGAATTATTAACCATATTTCAAAATTATTTGCCTGGGTATTATTAGGAATTTCAGCCTTATCAATTTGTTTTTTATGTTTTAACCCAACCTTACCTATTAAATTGCCATCGTCAAATCAAGCTATTAGCTTTATGATGATTGGTAAGGCACCAGTTGCTTACATTCCCTTTCAAGAATTAGATCAATTAGGATTCTGGCTAAACATCATTATGACTTGTCCCTTAGGAATATTTACCTATATTTTATTCTCTCCCAAATTCAAAATTTCTCATGTGATTACAACTGGAATCCTTATTGGATTCACTATCGAATTTATTCAATTTATAACAGACAATTTGGCAATAACACATCGTTGGGTAGATATAAATGACGTGCTTGCTAATACTTTAGGATTTGTAGTTGGTTATTATCTATCAAAGTTAATTGATAAATAACCCGTAGGTAAATTTATTTGGGTCTAGAATTTTTGGTGTTGGAAAGTATTTCCATTCCAAAAGTACTAGGCCCTAATTTAAAAAGCCATTGATAATGGATCAAAAACGGCCACTAGGGTATACCCTATTGGCCTTTTTTATTTCTGTGCTATACTAGGAATTACAAGTGTTCATTAGAACTGTCCAAAAGGAGAACTGAAAATGGCTAAAATCGGTTATGCGCGTGTGAGTTCCAAGGAGCAACATTTAGATCGACAGTTAGCGGCTTTAAAAGACGTTGATAAATTATTTACGGATAAATTAAGTGGGGCTAACACTAATCGGCCAGAACTGCAAAAAATGCTGGCCTATATTCGTGAGGGAGATATTGTCCTGGTCACTGAATTAGATCGCTTAGGCAGAAACAACCATGATTTGACTAAGATCATGAACTCCATTCAAAATAAGGGTGCCACCCTAGATGTGTTGAATTTACCGTCCATGACAGGGATTGCTGACCCAAATTTACGTCAACTGATGACCAACTTGATTATTGAACTCTATAAGTATCAGGCCGAAAGTGAACGTAAGCGAATCATTGAGCGCCAGCAGCAAGGGATTGCCTTAGCTAAGCAGCAGGGTAAATATCATGGGCGCAAACCCCAATACACCCAAGACGATCCCCGCTTGCAACACGCTTTTAAGCTTTATCAAACGGGTATGAGTGATGTAGATGTTGCCCGTAATACAGGGATTAAACGGACGACCTTTATCAGATATCGAAAGAAATTCAATATACAAAGATGATGTTTACATGAGAGAATCATAGCAGAGCGGACCACTTGAAACTTCTAACTCCACTAAAATCCGAGAAATGACCAAGAAAAATGACAACTCTTCGAATATTGTTACTTCAAATTAAAATCAAAAATGATTACCTTAAAAATTGAGGTTTTTTAATTAAAATAATATTATTTTATGCTGTGTTATCCGCAATTCTAAATCTGGATCATAGTGATATTTGATAGCTTTGTAGCAGTATGTAAATAAAATTATTATTCTGATAAAGGCAAGCAACGATTGACAATTCTGAGCGTTATTTTTCGAATCATGGCGTTTTTATATTACAATGATCCTAGAAAAAGTAAAGTTATGGAGGCGATTAGATGAGTGATTTGGATCAGACAAACAGCTATCGATACGTCATTGTTGGTGGCGGAGTGGTTGCTGGCTATGCCGTCAAGGGAATTCGACAGGAAGATTCAGAGGGTGAGATCTTAATTATTTCGCAAGAGGCGGATGTCCCATATGAACGACCGGCACTGAGTAAAAAACTATGGCTAGATGATGAATTTACTGAAGAGAACATTCAGATTGGTGCTGAAAATTATCCCAATGTGACTTTTAAGTTCAAGACAACGGTTACGGCTATTAATCGGCAAGATAAGGTCATTACATTGGACGATAGTGAGCAAATCAAGTATGAACAGCTATTGCTAGCAACTGGCGGAGAACCTAGACAAATCCAGGGACCTTCTGATCCACATGTGCTAGTCTTTAGACAGTGGTCAGATTATCGCAAGTTACGTAAATTTAGTGGTCCGAACAAGCGAGTTGTGATCATTGGTGGTGGATATGTTGGTACAGAGCTCGCATCGTCACTGACCCAAAATGAGACTGAAGTTACGATGATTTTTCCAGAAAAAGCACTGGGTGAGGGTAAATTTCCTGAGCCTATTCGGACTGAGTATGAAGCCACGTTCAAACGCAATGGTGTCACACTGATGAGTGGTCAGTTTGTCCAATCATATCAACGCCAAGGTGACCACTTGACTCTATTGACAAAGGATGGTACGGTGATCGCAGCCGATACGATCATTGTTGGGTTAGGCGTTACGCCGCGGATTAGTTTAGCTGAAGACAGTTGTTTGGATTTAGCTGATGGTGGTGTGAAAGTTAATGAGTATCTCAATACTAGTGACCCAGCCATCTGGTCTGCTGGAGATATTGCCTCTTATCCAGATCACATCTTGGGTCGGCAACGGATTGAGCACGTGGACCATGCCCGACTTTCTGGTGAATTAGTTGGCCGTAATATGGCAGGTGCTCACATGAGCTATCAGCATACCCCATACTTCTATTCCATGATTTTTGATATTTCCTGGCAAGCAATCGGTAATATTGATCCTAAATTGCAATTGATTTTTGATCGGCGAACGCATGGATCGCTTGTCTATTTCATAGATACCGATAAGTTAGTTGGTGTTTTAGTTTGGAATGTTAAGGTGAATCTTGATGATGTTCGCGCATTGCTTGCGAACGCTCCAGCTACAGATGATCTGGTGGGCTCCATTCGAGAGAAGAAGGCTTAGTATCTGGATGAGATATCGGTGAATCATTGCGTCATCACGAATGTACTTTAGAACAAAATGGCCATCATTAACGATGGCTCAGTAGCAAATTAACGGCCTTCATCTTAATTGATGAGGGCTTTTTATTGTTTACATTAATCTTAACTTTAGTTATACTGCGTGTGCCCGAGATAATTAGGCTGTTCGTCAAATCAAGTTGATGGCGGTTCAAGTTAACAGTTAGACCATAAATGGTCTAGCTGTTTTTTTATTTAGCTGTT
>NZ_NIPR01000054.1 GCF_002872255.1 Companilactobacillus nuruki | reverse complement strand
CAGTTATTAGGTGCTTACAACAGAATTGAGACCTGACAGATCTAGTAATCAAGATGAATAAGAAAAGAGCCTAGAACAATATGTTCTAGGCTCTTTTTTATCAAAAGGGTTCTTTGTTAAAGAAATAGTAAAAATAAATGGCTTTTATTTTAAATAAGTGACATTAAACAAGAGAAGTTTATTTTTTATCTTTAAGATTCTTTTTTTCTTTTGAAGAATTTTTATCCGCAGAATCTACGCGTTTTACATTTTCTTTTACATCATCGGGAAGAGAGGCAAACTTATCAAACAAACTGCCAAAATTACTTTCACGTTTCACTGTTAGGCCCATCGGTATCAGCCCCTTTCAGTTATCTTTTATAATTAACTACATTATAAAACCATTCAGAAAAAAAGACAATCATTTGTACTTCTTTTTATTTTCATGTTTAAGTTAAGAAAAGTAAAAAAATTTAATCAAAAAAAGTATAATAGAACATATGGTTGCATTTAGTTTGACAATTAAAGAGATTAAATTAAACTTAGATAAGTTCATTTATACCAAGAGGGAGGGATATTTTTGGCAACTGAATATCTTGAACATAAATTAAGTCTATTGCCACCCCGTCCAGGATGTTATCTAATGAAAGATATTAATTCGAAGATAATTTATGTTGGTAAGGCTAAAAATTTAAAGAATCGTGTTAGGTCCTACTTTAAAAGTTCACATGAGGGAAAGACTGCCCGGTTAGTTTCAGAAATTAGAGATTTTGAAACTATAATTACGTCCAATGATAAAGAAGCCTTTTTGCTCGAAATAACCTTGATCCAAAAACATCAGCCATATTACAACATTAAGCTGAAACGTGGTACGGGTTATCCCTATATCAAGATAACTAACGAACGTGATCCCAAAATGGAAATCACCGGATTGATAAAAAAGGATGGGGCTTACTACTTTGGTCCGTATCCTAATGTTTGGGCTGCATCCAATACTCTGAATTTTCTACAGAAAGTATATCCACTACGTAGATGTCAAGGTAACTTAGGTCGTCCTTGCTTGTATTATCATATGGGACAATGCTTAGGAGCATGTTTCCAAACTGTTCCTAAAGAGAAATATGATATTCAAATTGAAAAAATCAAACGCTTTTTGGGTGGTAATGTTGGTGAAATTAAACATCAATTGGAACATCGGATGACTAAAGCGTCGGAGAAGATGGAGTTTGAACGTGCAGCCGAGTTAAGAGATCAAATAAAGTACATTGAAACAACTGTTGAAAAGCAAAAAATTATTTCGAATGATAGTACGCCAAGAGATATATTTAATTATTATGTTGAAAAAGGCTGGATTTCAATCCAAATCTTCTTTATACGACAGGCGCGTTTGATGAAGCGAGAAAAGAAAGTTTTTGCCTGTATCAATACTCCTGAAGAAGAACTGTCAACGTTTATTTTACAATTCTATAACCGTCGTAATCAGGTTTTACCCAAAGAAATATTAGTACCAGATAATTTAGACAAGGATACTTTATCCCAAGTATTGAATATTCCTTTTAGGACACCTCAACGTGGACAAAAGAAAGACTTGATGGATATGGCAGCTGAAAACTCTAAACTTGTTCTACAGGAAAAGTTTAGATTGATGGAGTTAGACAATCGACAGACATATGGTGCTCAGCAACAAATCTTTGAAGCGTTGAATTTGCCTTATGGTCATGTTATTGAGTAGT
>NZ_NIPR01000053.1 GCF_002872255.1 Companilactobacillus nuruki | reverse complement strand
GGTTACAATTAGTTATACTTTTAGTTGGCAGTTTGATCGTAATTTACATGGGAATAAATTTACTTCGATCTCAAACTACCGACATTAGTGGTGAGGCTACACCTGAAATGACTGTTATAAAAACTATTACATCAGCCTTTGTAGTTATCTGGTTTAATCCTCAAGCTATTATTGATGGTTCAATGATGTTAGGCGCTTTTCAAGTTACTTTGCCGGCATATAGTTACCCAATTTTCATTACCGGAGTTGGAATTGCTTCAATACTTTGGTTCTTTATTCTCAATGCCGTAGTAACCAAATTCAAAGATAAATTTAACGCTAAAATTTTACGAATTATTAATCTAATCTGTGGAGCAATTATTATTTTATATGGCGGAAAATTATTACTAAACTTTTTTACCTTGTTAATGCATTAAAAGCCTTCAAGAATGGGTCTTTATAATTAAATTCAATCTAATAAATCAAATAAAGATTAATAAATTTCAAATTTTATTATTTACATTTTCAAAAAACATGCTAATATAAGTGTCACAAGATAAAAACGACAAGAAAGAAGAGTAAGACATTCCACACTGACAGTGAGTTGGGGCTGGTGAGAACCCAATCGGTAAATGGATTGTTTGAATAACACTTTCTTATGTTTCTGGCTAAAATGAGTAATCAAAGTAAGTTCAGACGTTAACCGGTACGTTACCATCGGTGGAGCATGTTAGTGCTCTTATTGAGGTGGTCTATTTTTATATAGACAACTTGGGTGGTACCGCGAAAAGTCTTTCGTCCCAGTTATTATTAGTTTAATAACTGGGACGAAAGACTTTTTTAT